>NZ_MQUR01000069.1 GCF_001953875.1 Streptomyces amritsarensis | reverse complement strand
CCCCCGTTCCCTCGGACCACCCGCCCGCCCACGCCTTCCGCGGGGCGGGCGAAGCCGACGGGCAGCCGCCGGAGCCGCGGCGTGCCGCGCCCGCTCCGGCGTGCCGCGCCCGCTCCGCCCGGCTGCGGCGTGCCGGGCCCGCCCGCCCGGCGACGCCGGTCGTGGCCCCCGGCGGGGCGGGCCCAGGGCGCGGAGTCCGCGCCGCCGAACCCCCGCCGGGCGGCCCGCATGCACGCCCACCCAGCCGACGAGACGAACCGTCTTGCGCAACGCCCGGACGTGGGTTAGGTTTCTACCTATGACAAGACGGACCGTCTCGTCTCCCTGATCCTCTTCGGAAGGAACCGCCCTTGCGCGCTCCACTCGCCTCCACCCAGATCGTCCTGTCCGAGGTCACCAAGAGCTACGACACCCGCGTCGTCCTGGACCGCGTCAGCTGCACGGTCCGGCCCGGCGAGCGGGTCGGTGTCGTCGGTGACAACGGCTCCGGCAAGTCCACCCTGCTCCGGCTCCTCGCCGGACGGGAGCACCCCGACCACGGCGAGGTCACCGTCACCGCCCCCGGCGGCACGGGGCACCTCGCGCAGACCCTCGACCTCCCCCCGGACGCCCGCGTCGGCGAGGCCGTCGACCTCGCCCTCGCCGACCTGTGCGCCCTCGAACACCGGATCCGCGCCGCCGAAGCCCTCCTGCACCGGGCCGGGCCCGAGGAACTCGCCGCCTACGGGGACCTCCTCGCCGCCTACGAGGCGCGCGGCGGCCGCGACGCCCGCCGACGGGTCGCCACCACCCTGCGCCGTCTCGGCGAACGCACCGACATCGACCCCGACCGCCGGCTCGGCACGCTGTCCGGCGGCCAGCGCTCCCGGCTCGCCCTCGCCGCCGCCCTCGCGGCCGAGCCGGAACTGCTCCTGCTCGACGAGCCGACCAACGACCTCGACGACGAGGCCGTCGCCTGGCTGGAGGAGCACCTGCGGGCCCGCCGCGGAACCCTCGTGGCCGTCACCCACGACCGGCTCTTCCTCGACCGGGTCACGACCGCCGTCCTGGAGGTCGACGCGGACCGCCGCACGGTACGCCGCTTCGGCAACGGCTACGGCGGTTTCCTGGCCGGCCGCGCCGCCGAACGGGCCCGCCGGGAAAGGGATTACGAGGAGTGGCGCGAGGAGGTGCGCAGCGCCGAGCGGCTCGCGGACACCAACATCGGGCGGTTCGCGGCGATCCCGCGCAAGCTGCCGCGCGGCTTCAGCGGAGCCGGCGCCTTCCGCGCCCGGTCGCGCACCCACGGCGCCGCGAGCCGCATCCGCACCGCCCGCGAACGCCTGCACCGGCTGACCGAGAACCCGGTCCCGCCGCCCCCGCGGCCGCTCACCTTCACCGGGCGGTTCACCGAAGGCGCCGCCGGGGCCGTGGAACTGGCCGGCGCGGCGGTGCCGGGCCGGCTCGAACCGGTCACACTGGAACTCGCGCCGGGGGAAAGGCTGCTGGTCACCGGACCCAACGGCGCAGGAAAATCCACCCTGTTGCATCTGCTCGCCGGCGAACTGCCGCCCGTGCAGGGCGTCGTACGGACCCCGGCACGCGTAGGGCTGCTGCGGCAGGACGACCCCTGGGCGGCCGAACGGCGCTCCGCCGTAGAGCTGTTCGGGCCGGAGCACGCCGACCGGTTCGTCGCCGGGCTCGGCCTGCTGAACCCGGCCGACCTCGCCCGGCCGGTACGCACCCTCTCGGCCGGGCAGCGCCGGAAGCTCGAGCTGGCCCGGCTGGTGGCGCGGCCCCTGGACCTGCTCCTGCTGGACGAACCGACGAACCACCTCGCCCCGGCCGTGGTGGAGGAACTGGAGGCGGCCCTGGCCCACTTCGGCGGCACCCTGGTGGTGGTCACGCACGACCGGCGGCTGCGCGCGGGCTTCCGCGGCCGCCGCCTGGAACTTCAGCGGGAGCCGGCCGCCGCGAGACGCTGAGCCAGGGCGCGCAGGTCGTCCGCGTCCAGGACCCGCTCGCCGAAGCCGGGCAGCGGCACGTGGAGCGCGGCCGACCAGTGCGCGGGCACCGCGCCCTGCCCGTACCGCGCGCCGGCCAGGGCGCCCGTCACCGCGGCCACCGTGTCCGTGTCCCCGCCGAGGTCCACGGCGGCCCGAACGGCCTCCGCGAACCCGGTCGTGGTCCGCAGCGCCCACACCGCCGAGCCGAGGCAGGGCCACACCGCCCCGTTGAACTCGGTGGCCAGGCCCGGGTGCCAGTCGGGGGCGAGCACCCGGCCGTACCGCTCGCGGTGGTCCGGGTGCACCGCGTCGAGCACGGACGGGACCGCCGCGAGCGGATCGGCGCCGTCCAGGGCGACGCGGACGAGCTCGTGCAGGATCGCGGTCCCCTCCCACGCTGCCCGGTCGCCGTGGGTCAGCGCCGCGATCCGCCGCGCGGCGTCCATGGTCGCCTCCCGCCCGGCGGCCGAGAAGTACACGGCCGAGCCGGCCGCCCGCATCAGGGAGCCGTTGCCGGCCGCCCGGGCGTTGACCTGGAAGTGCAGGGCCGCAGCGAGGTCCCAGGGCTCGCCGTTGGTGAGCACGTCCTGCGTCTGCAGGCCGATGTCCTTCGGGTCCCCGGCCGCCCACCGCTGGAACCGGGCGAAGACGTCGGGGAGTTCGAGGCCGCCGTGCTCCAGCAGCGACTCGGCGACCAGGACGGCCATCTGCGTGTCGTCCGTCGCCTCGCCCGGATCCCAGCCGCCGCCCCCGCGCATCTCCCGGCCCTGCGCGCTCAACTGCCCTGCCGGCCCGAACTCGTACGGCGCGCCCAGCGCGTCCCCCGCAGCCGACCCGAGCACGGCTCCCACGGCCCGGTCGAGCCGGGTGGGCGCGGTCACCGTGCCTCCTGCGCGCACACGGAGGCCAGCAGGCCGCGGGTGAACCGGTCCAGGTCGTCCAGGCCGGCGGCGGCCAGGGTGGCCGGGGTGCCGGTGAGCAGGTGGGGGACGGCGCCGTGCAGGGCGAGGGTCAGGGCCCGGGCCCGCTCCGGTCCGCCCAGCAGCCCGGCCGTGCGCAGCAGGTGCCCGTGCGCGGCGAAGTCCCCCGCCGCGATCGGGTCCAGCAGTGCGGCCAGCCACGGCCGGCGCGCCCCCTCGGTCTGGAGCTCCAGGTAGGCCAGGACGCGGGTGCGCCCGGGCCCCGCCACGTCCCGCAGCAGCCCGGCGAGCAGCGCGGCGAGCTGCTCGGCGTCGGCGGGCCCCGGTCCGGCCCCCGCCAGGGACGCGGCGAGCGCCCGGTACTGCTCCACGCAGCGCCCGGCCACCGCTCGCAGCAGTGCGTCCCGCGTGGGGAAGTAGTTCTTGGCCGTGCCCGTCGGCACGGCGGCGGCCGCGTCGACGGCCCGGTGGGTCAGCCCCCGCCCGCCCGACTCCGCCAGCACGGTGATGGCCGCGTCCCGCAGCCGGTCCCTCCGGTCCTGATTCACGTTGCCAGCATAACCACAATCGTGGTACCACGGATGTAGTACCACGCTTGTAGTGGTCGGTGTGGGCGGAGGGGTGAGTCATGAGCGGCGGGACCACGTACGGGAAGACGGGTGCTCCGAGCGGGCGCCGGAGGGGCACGGCCGTCGTGGCCGGTGCCGGGATCGGCGGGCTCGCCACCGCCGTCGGCCTGCGCCGGGCGGGCTGGACGGTGACCGTTTTGGAGCGCCGGGCCGCCCTCGAACGCTACGGAACGGCCTTCGGCATCCACCCGACCGCGCAGACCGCGCTCGACCGCCTCGGCCTCGGCGACGCGCTGCGGGCGCGCGCCGTCCCGTACCGGGACGCCCGCATCCGGCGCCCCGACGGCACGGTCCTGGCGGCCCTCCCGCTCGAGCGGATCGAGCGCAGGGCGGGCCGACCGGAACTGCTCATATCCCGGCCGTACCTGATCGAGGCACTGCTGGCCGAGCTCGACCGGCTCGGCGGTACGCAGATCGTGTACGGGAGTCCCCTGACGGACCCCGGCGCACTCGACGCCGACCTGCTCGTCGGCGCGGACGGCATCAACAGCGCGGTGCGCACGGCTTACTTCGGCAGCCGCAGCGGCCCCCGCCCGATCGGCACCGCCGCCTGGATCGGCATCGCCGGATTCGAGACCGGGCTGTACGGCGAGACCTGGGGCGCGGGCAGCTTCTTCGGCATGACCCCCGTGGAGCCCGGCCGCACCAACTGGTACGCCACCGTGCCCGCCGCCACCACCGCACGCGAGGTACGGGAAGCCTTCGCCGACTGGCACGACCCCGTCCCGCGCGTCCTGGCCGCGACCGACCCGGCGACGTGGATCCGGTACGAGATGCGCCACCTCCACCCCACGCTGCCCCGCTTCGTCGCAGGCGGCCGGGTCGCCCTCGTCGGCGACGCCGCCCACGCCATGACACCCAACCTCGGACAGGGCGCCTGCACCGCCCTGCTCGACGCCGAGGCCCTCACCCGTGCCGTCGCCGCCGCCCGGCCCGAAGGGCTGCCCGCAGCCCTTCGCGCGTACGACGCCGAGCGCCGCCGCCGCGCCCAGCGCGTCGCCTTCGCCTCCCGGAACCTGCACCGGTTCATGACCGCCCGCCGCCCCGCGATGCGGGACGCGCTCCTGCGCGTGCTCCCCGGCTGAGGCCCCCGGCTGAGGCCCCGGGCGCGGCCCCCGGCCGCGGCTCGCGCGCGTCGCGGCGATCTCCGCGGCGACCGGCGGCCGTAGTGTCGGATCCTCACCGAGGGAGGACTCCTGATGCGACGCGTGACCTACGCCATGGGTGTATCGCTCGACGGCTTCATCGTCGGACCGGACGGCGGCTTCGACTGGACGGAGCCCCTCGACGAGGTCTTCCGCTTCTGGATCGACGAGACCCGCGAGCTCGGCGTCCACCTGTTGGGGCGGCGGCTGTACGAGACGATGCTGTACTGGGAGACCGCCGAACAGGACCCCTCGCTCGACGCCGCGTCACTCGAATGGATCTCGGTCTGGAATCCGCTCCCGAAGGTGGTGTTCTCCACGACCCTGGCGGCGGTGCAGGGCAACGCCCGGCTGGCCTCCGGCAGCCTGGCCGAGGAGATCGAGCGGTGGCGGGCCGAGCCGGGGGACGGCGACATCGCGATCGGCGGCGCGACGCTCGCCGCCGAGGCCGCCGCACTGGACCTGATCGACGAGTACCGGGTCGTGGTCCACCCGGTCCTGGTCGGCGGGGGCATCCCCTTCTTCCCCCACCACGGCCGCCGGGTGGACCTCGAACTCGTCGAGACCCGCACCTTCGCCTCGAAGGTCGTCCACCTCCGCTACCGCGTGGCGCGCCGGCCAGGTGTATCGCCCCTGTGAGGTCGGAGCCTGTGAGGTCGGAGCCTGTGAGGCCGGAGCCTGTGAGGTCGGAGGCGCCCGGCCGGGCGTTCGGGCGTTCGGGCGGGCGGCGCTGGTGTCCTTGCGGAACGTGGGTACGCTGCTGGGTATGACGGGTCACCCCCCTGGTCCGCTCTGGACGGGCCGGGCCACCAACCCCTTCCAGTGGCTGCTCGCGGCGGCCGGTGCGGCCTGCGTGGCGCTCGGCATCGAGCTGGCCGTCGACAACGCGTGGACCTCCGGCTTCGTCCCGCTCCTCATGGCGGTGACCGGCTGCCTCGCCGCCGGGCTGCTCATGGTCTACGGCACGGTCGCCTTCGTGCACGTCGCCGTCACCGTCGACGCCCAGGCCCTGGTGGTGCGCTGCGGCCACATCGGGCTCCCGCGCCGCAGGATCGAGCTCGCGGACGTGGCCGCGGCCGAGTTCCTGCCCCGAATCACCCCGCAGAACTGGGGCGGCTGGGGCTGCCGCTGGCGCCCCGAGAAGGGCACAGCGGTGATCGTCCGGGGCGGCGAGGGCATCGAGCTGAGGCTGGTCGACGGCCAGCTCTTCACGGTGACCGTCGACGACGCCGAGAACGCCGTCCGCGTCATCCGCGCCCACCTGCACACCCACGCCGGATGAGACCGCCGGCGAACCGAGGCGCTTACCGGATCCGACGGCACGGGGACGTACACTCCGCCAGATGAGCAGCAGTGTGACGCGCGAGGCCGCCTCGAACGAGCCCTCGCGGCCCGCCGACGGACCGGCCGAGCCCAGGACGCCCTCCGCGACGCCCCCCGTCGGCCCCGCCGCGACGGCCGCGCCGCGACGCAGCGGCGCCCGCCTGGTCCGCTGCGGGCTCGCCGCGCTGTCCGGCGTGCTGCTCTACCTCAGCTTCCCGCCCCGCCCCCTGTGGTGGCTGGCCCCGCTCGCCCTCGCCCTGCTCGCCGGCTGCCTCCACGGCCGCCGTCCGCGCGCGGGCTTCGGGCTCGGCACCCTCGCAGGCCTCGGCTACCTGCTGCCGCTCCTGGTGTGGACCGGTGAGGAGGTCGGCCCCGTGCCCTGGCTGGCCCTGGCCTCCCTCGAAGCCCTCTTCATCGGCCTGACCGGCCTCGGCATCGCCCTCGTCAGCCGGCTCCCGGCCTGGCCGCTGTTCGCCGCCGCCGTCTGGGTCGCGGGAGAGGCACTGCGCGCCCGGGCGCCGTTCGGCGGGTTCCCCTGGGGCAAGCTCGCCTTCGGACAGGCCGACGGCGTCTTCACCCCGCTCGCCGCCCTCGGCGGCACACCCCTGCTCTCCTTCGGCGTCGCCCTCTGCGGATTCGGCCTCTACGAAGCCCTGCGCGTCGCCCGCCGCCACCCCGGCCGCACCACCGCCGCGCTGACCGCGCTCACCGTCGCCGCCCCCGTCGCCACCGCCCTCGCCGCCCGCCCCCTGGTCTCCGACGCGGCCGAGGACGGCACCGTCGTGGCCGCCGTCATCCAGGGCAACGTGCCCCGCCTCGGCCTCGACTTCAACTCCCAGCGCCGCGCCGTCCTCGACAACCACGCCAAGCGCACCATCCAGCTCGCCGAGGACGTCAAAGCCGGCCGGGTCCCCGCGCCCGACTTCGTCGTCTGGCCCGAGAACTCCTCCGACCTCGACCCGTACGCCGAACCCGACGCCCACGCCGTCATCGACAAGGCCGTCAAGGCCATCGGCGTGCCCGTGGCCATCGGCGCGGTCGTCGCCCCCGAGACGGGCCCGCTGCGCAACACGATGATCCTCTGGGACCCCGTCGCGGGCCCCACCGCGACCTACGACAAGCGCAAGATCCAGCCCTTCGGCGAGCGCATCCCGATGCGCTCCTTCGTCCGGCTCTTCAGCTCCGACGTGGACCGGGTGCGCCGCGACTTCGGCCCCGGCAAGGACCCCGGCGTCTTCGACATGGCCGGCAGCGGCGTCGGCATGGTCACCTGCTTCGAGGCCGCCTTCGACGACGCCGTCCGCTCCACCGTCCAGGACGGCGCCCAGGTGATCGCCGTACCGAGCAACAACGCCACCTTCGGCCGCACACAGATGACCTACCAGCAGCTCGCCATGGACCGGGTCCGCGCCGTCGAGCACAGCCGCACCGTCCTCGTCCCCGTCACCAGCGGGGTCAGCGCCGTCATCCGACCCGACGGCCGGATCGTCTCGGAGACGAAGATGTTCACCGCGGACGCGCTCGTCGCCGAGATCCCGCTGCGCTCGAGCCGCACCCCCGCCACCGTGCTCGGGCCGCTCCCCGAGTACGTCCTGGTGCTGCTCGCCGCGGGCGGGCTCGGCGTACTCGCCGCCCGCCGCATCCGCGCCCGCCGCGCCGCCTGAGACGGACCGGCCCACCGCCTCGTAGGGTCGGGGGATGACCACACCTGATTTCATCCGGCGCATCCGTGAGTCCGCCGGCCACCAGCTGCTCCTCCTGCCCGGGGTCACGGCCATCGTCGTCGACGACCTGGGCAGGGTCCTGCTCGGCCGGCGCTCCGACACCGGGCGCTGGTCCGTGGTCGGCGGCATCGCCGAGCCGGGTGAGCAGCCCGCCGAGACCGCCGTGCGCGAGGTGTACGAGGAGACGGCCGTACGCTGCGTGCCCGAGCGTGTGGTCCTCGTCCAGATGCTCGAACCCATCACCTACCCCAACGGCGATGTCTGCCAGTTCCAGGACATCACCTTCCGCTGCCGCGCCACCGGCGGCGAGGCGCGGGCCAACGACCACGAGTCCCTCGAGGTGGCCTGGTTCGGTGTGGACGCGCTGCCTCCGCTGGAGCCCTTCGCCCTGGACCGGATCCACCGGGCCCTGCGCGACGAAGCCACCTGGTTCGAGGTCCCCGCCGAGACCGCCGACCAGGCCGCCCTGCGATGAGCACGACCGCCGCCCCGGACGGACCCCCGGCGGGCGGCCTGTATGGTTCCGCTGACCCGACGGAGTTCATCGGGCCGTCACGTATGCGGGGAGCGATCGAGGGATGAGCCCGGGAGGAACGGCAGGGATACCGAGGGCGGGCGGGCGCGCGAGCGCCGCGGCACCGCCCGCCGGAGCACCGGGCCCGCGCCTCGCGGCCCTCGACGCCGTCCGGGTCCTCGCCGCGCTCTCCGTGCTCTTCTACCACTACGCGGCCCTGGACAGCGCCTGGGGGAAGCCAGCCGAGGACGTCTTCCCGGCCGCTCACGCACTGGCGGTCTACGGCTGGCTCGGCGTCGAGATCTTCTTCCTGGTCAGCGGCTTCGTGATCTGCATGAGCGCCTGGGGCCGCACCGTGGGCGACTTCGCGGTCTCCCGGGTCTCCCGGCTCTTCCCCGCCTACTGGGCGGCCGTGGCCTTCACCTCACTCGTGCTGTTCACGTGGCCCGAGGTGCGCAGGGTCGAGTCGTTCAGCGACGTCGTGGTGAACCTCTCGATGCTCCAGGGCGGGATCGGCGTCCCCCACCTGGACGACGCGTACTGGACGCTGTTCGTCGAGCTCAAGTTCTACGTGCTGTTCGCCGCCGTCGTCATGAGCGGCGTGACCTACCGCAACTGCGTGCTCTTCTGCGGTGTCTGGACCCTGGCCGGCGTCGTGGCCCCGAGCGCCGACAACGGCCTGCTGTCCTTCTTCGCGGTGCCGTCCGCGTCCCCCTACTTCATCGCCGGCATCGCCTTCCACCTGATGCGCCGCTTCCGGCCGAACGCCGTCCTGTGGGCGGTGGTCGGCGTGCAGTTCCTCCTGGCGCAGCACCACGTGCACGCCCGCATGATCTCCAGCCTCGGCCGCAAGGCCACCGAGCAGACGCCCGCCTGGCCGGCCCACGCCGTCATCGTGCTCGGATTCGCCGTCATGGCGGCCGTCGCCCTCGGCGCCCTCGACCGCGTCCGGTGGCCCTGGCTCCGGCACGCCGGAGCCCTCACCTACCCGCTCTACCTGATCCACATGATGGCCGGGCTGACCCTCATCCACCACTTCCGCCGCGACATCGCGCCCGTGCCGCTGGTGATCGGCGTGACCGCCCTCATGGTGGTCCTCGCCTGGCTGGTCCACCGGCTCGTCGAACGCCCGCTGGGCCGACTGCTGTGTGACGGCCTGCGGCGCGGGGTGCAGGACATTCGCTGCGGGACCCCGCGCCGGGCCCCGCTGGGCCGGATCCCCGCCCAGCCCTCCGCCCGGGAGGCGGAACGCGTCCCGGCCGGCCGCTCCTGAAAGCACGGCAGGCACGGCAGCAACGGCAGGCACGGCAGCAACGGCAGCAACGGCAGGTACGGCAGCACGGCGGGTACGGCCGGCACGCAGGTCCGGTCGAAACCTGCCTCAGCCGTCGACCGCGGCCCGCCGGTACAGCTCCACCGCCCGGTCGCCCATCACCGCGCTGTAGGAGATCTCCGGCACGGTCCCCCCGCCCTCGTGGCCGCCGAGCACGCCGGCCAGGGCGCCGTCCACCAGCCAGGGGCTGCCGCTGGTGCCGCCGCTGAGGTCGGGGCAGCCGATCCGGCGCTGGGTCGGCGAGAGCAGGCCGGTGCTGTTGGCGCAGCGCAGCGGGGCCTCCAGCGTCCGCGGATAGCCGATGACCGTCACCCTGGCCCCGGCGGGCTGCTCGGCCGCGACCGGGAAGCCGCCCACGAGGTCCTCGACGCGGCCGGTCCGCCCGCCGTCCACCGGGGCCACCGTCGCGAAGGCGATGTCGGCGTCCGGGTCCTGCCCCTCGGTCCACTCCGGGGCCACGTACACGCCGGTCAGCCGCCACAGCCCGTACGGAGCCCTCCCGTCCCGGTATCCCGGCGCGAAGACGGTCGTGTCCGGGCTCTCCAGGCAGTGCGCGGCGGTCGCGATCACGTCGCGGTCGTCGCTGCGCACCACGGCCGCGGTGCAGAAGTGCCCGCCGTCCAGCCCCTGCGCGAACAGCGCGCCGACCCGGTCGGCGGCGGCGCCGGGCGGGGCCCACGCGGTGACCCCCAGCGGCGGTCCGGCCACGGTGTCGGGTGCGTCCACGCCGAGCAGCGCGGCCGTCGCGGTCAGCGCGAGGAGGATCCGTGATGCCCGCCGCGCACGGGAGCGCCGGGCCGTTCGGGGGAGCACGTCGTGGATCATGCCTGCCACCCTGCCCGCCGAACCTATGACCGGAGGGCGGAGTTCCGTATGAATCCGCTGTGAATCCCGTGAACCCGGTGTGAAACCCCGGCCATGCCCGGACGAGACCGTCCCGAACGGCACAGTGCCGGACGACACGCCCGGGCGGCGCGAGGCCGCAGGGGGTCACCCCCGGCGCTCGTACACCGTCACCCGGCGCCCCCGCACCTGCCGGTCCTCCACCACCGTGAACCGCTCCCGCAGCACCTCCGCCTTCGCCTTGTCCCGCTCCGCGGAAGGAGCCTTCGCGACCTTCGCCGAGTCCGTCACCAGCAGCACCCGCCGCTGCTCCAGCAGCGCCTCCCGGATACGGGCCGGCTGCGCCTCCTCGCCCTTGAGGGTCGCCGAGGCCACCGGGCTCTCGGCCAGCGCCAGGTCCGTCAGGCCCGTGAAGGCGCCGGGGGAGACCAGCGCCGTGTCCCGCCGCGCGGCCGGCACGAACAGCACCGCGTCCCCGTCCCGCTTGAGCCGGGCCACCTCGCCGGCCACCGCCAGCACGTCGTCGACCCGGCTGGCCGGGGCCCGCCTGCCCAGCTCCACCGGCAGCAGGGCCAGCACCGAGACACCGACCGCCCCCGGCACCAGCAGGGCCGACGCCTTCGGGAACCGGGGTGCGCAGGCCCGTACGGCAGCCCCCAGGGCCGCGCCGATCAGCAGCGCCAGACCCACCATGGCGAACAGCACGTACCGGTCCAGGAACAGCGGCTGGACCAGCGACAGGGCGATCAGCCCGAGCTGGGGCACCGCCAGCAGCGGCAGCCCCACCGCCGCCGCCGAGACCCGGGACCGGTCCGGCCGGTCCGCCCACGCCCCCAGCGCGCCGATCGCCAGCAGGATCCCCGGGCCGATCAGCATGTGCCAGGTCAACGGCGGTATCCAGGACACCTGGTCGGACTGGCCCCGGCTGAACAGGATCAGCGGCAGCGCCCCCGCCACCGCCCCGGATCCGTACGCCGCCCAGCGCAGCCACACCCCGCGCCCCGCCCGCACCCACCACAGGGTCGCCGCGTGCGCGGGCAAGGCCAGCAGCGAGAGCCAGTTCAGGAGCGCGCACACCAGCACGACCGCCCCGTACGCCGTCCAGCGCGGCCACGTCCGCCGCCCGGACCGGTCCTGGAGGAGCGACACCAGCAGCAGGGCCGACAGCCCGGCCCCGGCCGCGACCAGCGCGTAGGGCCTGCCCTCCTGGAGGTAGAACTGCACGGCCGGCAGCAGGCCGAGCGCCAGGGCGCCCCCGAGGCCCGCCCAGAAGCCCGCCACACGCCGCCCGATCAGGGCCACGCACACCGCGGCGCACGCGACCGCCAGCACGGAGGGCATCCGCAGGGTCGTCGTACTCGTCCCGAACACCTCGAAGAGGCCGTGCATCAGCAGGTAGTAGAGCCCGTGGACGGCGTCGACGTTCCCGAGCATCCGCCAGATCTCGCCCGCCGGCCGCCCGGCCACCTGCCAGGTCGCCGCCTCGTCGCGCCACACGCTGTCCTGCCGCGAGAGCCCCCACAGGCCGAGCGCCAGGGTCCACAGGAACGGCACGAGACAGAGGAGGGGCCCGCGTCGGGCCGCGGGTATGTGGCAACGCATGAAGGTGCTGGGTTCCTCGGTCTGGCGTTCGGGCGGAAACCACAGTCTATGGACGCCACGGAGGGTTTCCCGACCGCCTGTTGTGCACCGCGGAGCGAGATCGCCGGGCCCACCCGCCCCTAGCCTCGCCGCAAGGAGTACGAACGAGGGGCGGTACCCGGTGAACTGGCTCATCCACGACTACCGCGAGAGCGATCTCGCAGCGGTGGTCCACCTGATCGACACCACGGCCGAACTCGGCCAGGAGTCCGTCTTCTCGCTCGCCGAGTGCATCAGTGCACTGACCGGCCGGCAGCCCTGCGTCGTCGCCGTCCACCAGGGCGTCCCGATCGGCGCGGCCCTCGCCTGCGTCACCGGGGAACGCGCCTGGGTCATGCGCATCGCGATCGCCGCCGGCTGGCGCGGCCGGGGCCTGGCCAGCGCCCTCCTCGTCGAGCTGGAACGACGGCTCATCGCCGCCCGTGTCGGCCGCATCGCCTACGTCCTGCCCGAGGAGGACCTGCTCGGCGAGGGCCTCCTCAACGCCGGCTACACCCGGCAGCCCGCCGTCGCCTACTTCGAGAAGACCGAGCCGCTCCACGGACCGGCCGCCGGCCTCCTCGACGACCTCGGCGGCCGCTTCCTGCCGAACGGCCTGTGGTCGAAGGTCGCCGGCATGGAGAAGGAGAAGGACCTCATCGAGCGGCGTGTGGTGCTGCCGCTCGCCGAGCCCGAGCGGGCCGCCGCGCACGGAGTGCGACCGCCGCGCGCCATCACCCTCTTCGGCCCGCCCGGCACCGGGAAGACCACCTTCGCCCGGGCCATCGCCTCCCGGCTCGGCTGGCCCTTCGTGGAACTGCTGCCCTCGCGCCTCGCCGACGAGGGCAACCTGGCCGCGGCGCTGCGCGACGCCTTCGCCCGGATCGCGGAACTGGAGCGCGTCCTCGTCTTCATCGACGAGGTGGAGGAGATCGCCCCGGTGCGCACCGAGCCCGCCCAGCCCGGCGGCATCCACGGCGTCACGAACGAGCTGCTGAAGCTGATACCCGGCTTCCGGGAGGGCGACGAGAGGCTACTCGTCTGCGCCACCAACTCCATCCGCTCCCTCGACCCGGCCTTCCTGCGGCCCGGCCGCTTCGACTACCTCATCCCGATCGGCACCCCCGACGCCGGGGCCCGCGCCGCGATCTGGGCCCGCTACACGGCGGGCCGCGCCGATGTCGACGTGAGCGCCCTGGTCGCGGCGACCGAGCTGTTCACCCCGGCCGACATCGAGCACGCGGCGCGGATCGCGGCACAGGTGTCCTTCGAACGGGACCTGGAGGCGGTGGGCGCACGCGGCGCGGCGGCCGCGCAGCTCGGCGCGACCACGCAGGACTACCTGGAGGCCGTCCACCAGTGCCGGCCGACGGTGACCCCGGCGATGACGGGCGAGTTCGAGGCGGACATCACCGCGCACGCGCGCTTTTGAACTCCGTCCCCCGGTTGCGGCGGGGGACGGGACCAACGCCGGTGCCCGGCCCCCCGCCAGGGGCCGGGCGGGCGGGTCGGCAACGGCCGGGTCGGCAACGGCCGGGTCGGCTTCAGAGCGTCCTGCCCATGCGCGACGACGAGGATGGCGGCGCCCCGGCCCGCCCCCGGGTGGACCTTGACGGCGGACGGGCCGTCATCCGGCTCCCCGCTGGCGGGAGCAGCGGTAGGTGAAGTTCACGGACGCCGTGCGCTGCGCCGGCGACAGCAGCTGGAGCTCGGCCTTCGCCTGGTAGTTGCCCGTGCCCTGGAACGTCCACAGCAGGTGCAGTCGGGCTTCGCGCTGCCCGCGCGGGACCCGCTCGGTCAGCTCCTCGGACTTGGTGCCGTCACTGCGGACCCAGCGGTAGGTGAGCGTCCCCGGCCGGCCGTCGGTGCCCACGACGGCCACCACGTCGGCGGTCGCGTCGCACCCCGGGCCGGCCGGGTCGGTGCTCACGGCCACGTCGCGGACCTCGATCCCCGGACCGAACCGCTGCCATCCGAGGTAGGCGAGGACCGCGGCCAGCACGACCGCGGCGAGCGCGTACCGGCGCAGTCCGGCACCCCGCCGCCGACGGGGCGCGGCGGCCACCGCAACGGCCGCGTCCAGCGGGAACGGCGCGGGCATGGCGGCGGTGACCCCTGGCCCGAAGCGGAGCACGGACCCTTCGACGCGGTCGGGTTCCACCGGACCGGCCGGCGCGGGCGGGCCGCTGAACCAGTGGCTCCCGAGGACGGTCGCGCTGTAGTCGTCGCCCTCGGGGGCGCGGGAATCGCTCATCGTGGTACCTCCACGCAGCGCGGCAGGTACTGCGAGGCAGAAGCGGACTTGTTGCCGGCGGCCGGGTTGGTCGTCACCCGGACCCCGCCGTAGCAGCCGCGGTCGCGGCTGAAGGTGTGCTGCCTGGTCGCGGTGACGGTCGAGCCGGCCTGGACCGTGAACGACTCGGTGCCGTCGGGCACCGAGAAGGATCCCTGAGAGCCGCCCAGGAACCACTCCACCACCACGGTCACCGGCCCGGTGCCCTGGGAGGAGACCGTGATGGCCGCGTCCCCCCGGTACACGCTCGTCTTGAGGGACACGGCGACGTTCGTGACCCGCAGGGGCAGCGTCGGCGTGGGGCTCGGCGTCGGAGACCGGCTCACCGTCGGCGTCGGCGTCGGGGTGGTGGGGCTCGGCGACGGTGACGGCCAGACCGACTCCGACGGGGAGGCGGACGCGGACGGCGAAGGACTCGGCGAGGCCGAGGCGCTCGGACTCGGCGACGGCGAAGCGGAAGCCGAAGCGGAAGCATCGGGCGTGGGGGAGGCCGACCCGGCAGGGGTCGCACTCGTCGTGGCGAAGGCACTCAGCGCCGACGCCCCGCCCGGAGCCGCGCCGATCGCGTCCGTCGTGAACACCAGGACCGCCCCCAGGATCAGGGACGCCCCCGCCGCGATCCAGCCGCGCCGGCCCGGAGCCCAGCCCGATCCGCCGTCCAGCTTCGTCGTGGCCACCGCGGTGGTGCCCGCCGCAGGCGCGCCCGCCGACGGGAACAGCAGCGGCAGCAGCGCGGCCAGCGCCGCCAGCTTGCGCTGCCCGCGCTCCTCCCATTCGGGCCCGTACGCGGCCAGCGCCACGTCCTCCAGCTCGGCCACGAACGCCTCGGCGTTCTCCGGCCGCTGCTCGGGCGCCTTGGCGAGGCCGCGCCTGATCAGCGGACGTACGGGCTCCGGGGCCTCGGTCTCCGGCACCGGGGCCTCGATGTGCTGGACCGCGAGCTCCGCGAAGTTCTCCCCGTCATACGGCTTGCGCCCGGTGAGGCACTCGAAGAAGGTCGCCGTCGCCGCGTACACGTCGGCGGCGGGCGACGCCGGCCGGCCCTGCCACTGCTCGGGCGCCATGTAGGCGGGGGTGCCGGCGACACCGGGCGTACTGCCGCGGTTCGCCGCGATCCCGAAGTCCACCAGTTTCGACGAGCCGTCGGCCGCGACCAGCACGTTCTCCGGCTTGTAGTCGCGGTGGACCACACCCGCCCGGTGCGCCGACGCCAGGCCGAGCAGGGACCCCTTCAGGACCACCAGCGCCGCCTCGGCGTCGGCGCGTCCGGACTGCTTCAGCAGCGCGCGCAGGGAGATGCCGTCGACCAGCTCCATCACGATGGCCGCGCCGCCGGGCGCCTCCACGTACTCGTACAGGCGCACCACGTACGGGGATTCCAGCCCGCCGAGGAGCCGGGCCTCGGCCCGGAACTCCCCCACGAAGGCGGGGTCCTCGCGCAGCCGGTCGCTGAGGTACTTGACGGCGACCGCCGTGCCCGTGGCGTCGTGGACGGCGAGCACCACCCGGCCGCTGCCGCCCGAGCCGAGCTCGCGGACCTCCGTGTAACCGGGGACCGACCATGCCGCCCGCGTGTCGTCCATCGTTCCTGCCCCCTGCCTGCTGCCTGCCGTGTGGCGCCGAATCGTCCATGTCAGCGGCCGGTCCGGGCCGGCCGCTCACCGGCCGGCCCGGACCGGACTCCCCTTGGGACGTGGTGTGCGCCACGGCTGGTTCCCGCCGCGGCCGGTGTCTCAGGCCGCGGCCGGCACCGCGGCGATCATGGCGTGCAGCCGGTCCGCGGCCGCCCGCCCGAAAGCCGGGTCGTTGATGTGCGTGTCGTAGTCGTAGAGCCGCGCGGCGCTGCCGCGCAAGCCCTCGCGCAGCGCCGAGAACAACGCCCGGTCCGCGCGGGGGTCATGGTACGGGCCGCCCGGCGCGCCGAGCGTGGACAGTCCACGGAGCGGGACGCAGACGGCCGTGGGCCCGGTCGCCGCGCGGAGTTTGGCGGCGACCCGGCGGCCGAGCTCCGCGCACTCGGCCTCGCTCGTACGGATCACCGTGATCGACGGGTTGTGCACGTGGACGCCCCGGTCCAGGACCCGCTGGGGCAGCGACTCCAGCGGGCCGAACTTCACCATGTCCAGCGCGCCCAGGCTCACCACCTGCGGCACCCCGGCCTGCCCGGCCGCGCTGAGCCGGTCGGGGCCCGCGGTCAGGATGCCCCCGCACAGGTCGTCGGCGAGCTCGCTGAGCGTCAGGTCGAGGACTCCGGCGAAGATCCCCTGGGCGGCGAGGGTCTCCAGCGTGCGGCCTCCGGTACCGCTCACGTGGAAGACGAGCACCTCGTAGCCGAGCTCGGTCAGCCGCTCGCGCGCCGCGTCCACCCCGGACGTGGTCACGCCCGCCATGCTCGCCGCGACCAGCGGACGGGGGCCCGCCCCCAGCCGCGGCGGGTGTTCCGCCGAGGCGCGGGCGAAGGATCCGGCCATCCCGGCGATGGCGGCCACGGCGTTCGCCAGGATCGGCGCGGAGACGCTGTTGATCCCCGCGATGTCCACGACGCTGTACATCATCGTGATGTCCGAGGAGCCGACGTACGGGGCGGTGTCCCCGGACGCCATGGACGAGACCATCAGTTTGGGGACGCCCAGCGGCAGGGCGCGCATCGCCCGGGTGGCGATGGAGGTGCCGCCGCTGCCGCCGATCGCGAGCACGCCGTGCAGCCGGCCCTCGGCGTGCAGGCGCAGCAGCGTCGCCTCGGCGCCCCGGGCCATCGTGGTCACGGCCGCGCCCCGGTCGGCGGCCGAGCGCAGAAGGGACAGTTCGGTTCCCGCGGCCCGGGCCACCGCGGCGCGCGACACGTCCGCGGCCACCCGGGGTTCGCCCATGATTCCTGTGTCGACCAGTACCACTTCGACGCCGGCGCGCAGCAGCCTCTCGCGCAGCCAGCCGTACTCCACACCCTTGGTGTCCAGGGTTCCCACCAGCACGACGTTCGTCATACGTGCAATGTCCAGGCAGCCGCGGACCTTGGCAAGTACGAGCTCTGGTCAAGCCTTCAGCAGCACCAACAGTCGCTCCAGGAAGGGAAGTTGCGAGGGGATCAGCATGCTTTGAGCCATCTCGGGAGTGCACCAGGCCACCCGGTCCAGCTCGGGGAACTCCTGTTCGTTCCCCGAATGCGGGGGCCACTCCAGGGTGAAGGTCCCCGGCACCATGAGCGCCGGATCGAGGTCCGCCTCCACCGCCCAGATCGTGACCAGCTTCCCGCTGGAGAGCCTTACCTCGCCCAGCGGCAGGTACTCGCCCTCCGGCGGGGGCAGGCCGATCTCCTCGGTGAACTCCCGGCGGGCCGCGTCACGCGGTGTCTCCTCCGGCCCGTACTCCCCCTTGGGGATGGCCCAGTCACCGGAGGTCCGCCCCGACCACAGCGGGCCGCCCATGTGCCCGAGCAGGACCTCGATCCCGGGCTCCGTCCGCCGGAAGAGGAGCAGTCCGGCGCTGCGCTTGTACGTCATGGGCCCATACATGCCCCGTACCGGCGCCGGTCAGTGGTCGTGCGGTCCCTCCCGGTGGACCGGTCCGTGCGCGTCCGCGCAGTGCGGGTCGAACGGGGCCTCGCCGTGCCGTCCGACCGAGAGGAGGGCGTCCTGCACGTGGTCCACCTGGAGGGTGGTGTGCGTGATCCCGTACTCCTTCTCCAGCAGCTGCTCCAGCTCCCGGCGTACGGCGTGGCAGTCGCCCGCCGGTTCCACCAGCACGTGCGCGGAGAGCGCGGCCTGCCCCGAGGTGATCGTCCAGATGTGCAGGTCGTGCACCTCGGTGACCGGCGGGTGCCCGACGAGCCGGTCGCCGACCGCGTCGGGGTCCACGTGGGCCGGCGCGGCCTCCAGGAAGATCCGCCCGGAGTCGCGGACCAGCCCGTACCCCGCCCTGACCATCAGCACCACGACCACGAGCGTGGCGATCGCGTCGGCCTGCCGGAACCCGGTCGTCATGACGATCAGACCGGCGACGGCCGTCCCTATGAAGGCGAACAGGTCGTTCAGGACGTGCTGGTAGGCGCCCTCGACCGCCAGCGAGGACCGGTTCGCCCGCGATATGCACCAGGCGGCGGCCACGTTGACGACGATGCCGGCGAGCGCCGTCACCAGGACCAGCCCGCCTTCCACCGGCGGCGGGTCCATCAGCCTGCGCACCGCCTCGTACGCCAGCCACACCGCCAGGAGGAGCAGCGTCAGGCCGTTGGCCTGGGCGGAGAGTATCTCCGCCCGCTTGAGGCCGTAGGTGAAACCGCCGCGGGCCGGGCGGGCCGCAAGCCGCATCGCGATCAGTGCCAGGACGATCGAGACGGCGTCCGTCAGCATGTGGGCCGCGTCGGAGATCAGGGCCAGCGAGTGCGCCATGACGCCGATGACCACCTCGACGGCCATGAACCCGCCGATCAGGCCGAGCGCGACGGCCAGCCAGCGGCGGTCGGCGTCGGCCGCCACACCGTGGCTGTGGCCCCCGGGCCCGTGGCCGTGGCCGTCGTGGCCGTGGCCGTGGCTGTGCCCGTGCCCGTGGTCGTCGTGCCCGTGGTCGTGCCCCGTCATGGCATCCCCCGTCTCGTCGCGGCAGCCGTGTGTTCGGTTCCCGTCGCGTGAAGTGAAGCGCACCCCGGCGAGATGGGCAAAGGCTGCAACGGGGACCGTTGTCATTCCCTATAAGAGGCCCCTGACCTGCGCTTTCAATGGACCGCTGCCGGGCCGGTGCGATCGTGGGAAAATCTGCTCATGGTCCAGCGCCCCGGTGTGCCGACCGCGCCCGAGCTCGTCCTGGAAACCGCCACGGGCTCCACACCGATGAGCCCGGGCCGGACCTACCGCGTCGGCAGGGACCCGCTCTGCGAGGTCTGCTTCGAGGACGGCCGCGTCTCCTGGCACCACGCGGTCCTGCGCCCCGACGGCGACCACTGGACGGTCGAGGACGAGGACAGCACCAACGGCACCTGGGCCGACGGCCACCGCGTCCACGAGTGGAGCGTCGGCGCCGGCAGCGAACTGCGCTTCGGCGACGCCCAGGACGGCCCCCGGGCCGTCCTCCTCGCTCCCGGCCCCGCCCCCGAGGCGGCCGGAGGACGGCCGTCCGGGGTCGCCGACCCGTCGATGACCACCACCTTCCGACAGCCCAGCGCCGTACTCCCGCTGCCCGCCCGCACCACCGTGCGCATCGGCCGCGCCACCGACAACGACCTCGTCATCGACGAGCTCGACGTGTCGCGCCGGCACGCCGAACTGCGGGCCCTCGCCGGCGGCGGCTACGAGATCGCCGACCTCGGCAGCCACAACGGCACCTACCTCAACGGCGCCCCCGTCACGGGCACGGCCCCCCTCACCGAGGGCGACATCGTCGGCATCGGCCACCTGGCCTTCTGCCTCGTCGGCGACCGGCTCCAGGAGTACGAGGACACGGGCGAGGTAACCCTCGACGTCCAAGGCCTCACCGTCGCCGTCGACCGAGGCCGCAAGACCCTCCTCGACCAGGTGTCCTTCCCCGTGGGCGCCAAATGCCTGCTCGCCGTCATCGGCCCCAGCGGAGCCGGCAAGTCCACCCTGCTCGGCGCCCTCACCGGCCTGCGACCGGCCGACCACGGGACCGTCCTCTACGACGGCCGCGACCTCTACCGCGACTACGCCGAACTGCGCAGCCGCATCGGCCTCGTGCCCCAGGACGACATCCTCCACTCCCAGCTCACCGTCCGGCGCGCCCTCCTGTACGCCGCCGAGCTGCGCTTCCCGCAGGACACCGCGAAGGCCGAACGCCGGCGGCGGGTGGACGAGGTGATCGGCGAACTCGGCCTCGAACAGCGCGCCGACCAGCCCATCCACAGCCTCTCCGGCGGTCAGCGCAAACGGGTGTCCGTCGCCCTGGAGCTCCTCACCAAACCCTCCCTGCTCTTCCTGGACGAGCCCACCTCCGGCCTCGACCCGGGCATGGACCGCTCGGTGATGCACATGCTGCGCGGCCTCGCCGACGACGGCCGCACCGTCATCGTGGTCACCCACAGCGTCCTCAGCCTCGACGTGTGCGACCGCCTGCTGGTCCTCGCCCCGGGCGGACGCATCGCCTACTACGGGCCGCCCGCCCAGACCCTCAAGTTCTTCGGCTTCTCCCAGTGGCCCGAGGCCTTCGAGGCCTTCGAGAACCAGCGCGGCCGCGACTGGGCCGCGGAGTACGCGGCCTCGGCCGCCCACCGCACGTACGTCCTCGGCGCGGCCCGCCAGCCCTGGTACGGCGAGTACCCGGCGGCCGCCGGGGCCGCCGCCGCGCCCGACTCCGTCCCCCCGCCGCCCAAGGCGCAGAGCTGGGGCTCCCAGCTGTCCACCCTCGTACGGCGCTACGCGGCGGCGCTCGCCGCGGACCGGACCTTCCTCGCCATCATGATCGCGCTGCCGTTCGTCATGGGCGCCATGGCCCGCGCCCTGGCCGGCAGCAGGCTCACCCAGGAGACCGCGATCAACGCCCTGCTCATCCTGTCCGTCGGAGGCGTCCTGACCGGCGCCGCGAACGCCGTGCGCGAACTGGTCAAGGAACGGGTCATCTACCGGAGGGAACGGGCGGTGGGGCTCTCCCGCTCCGCCTACCTCATGTCCAAGGTGGTGGTGCTGGGCGCCGTCACGGTCACCCAGGCGGTGGTGCTGACCCTGGTGGCGCTGTACGGCGTGGACCTGAACGCACCGGGCGGCCACGGCGTGCTCCTGGACCCCCTCGTGGAGATCACCATCGCGGTGGCCCTCCTGGCGTTCAGTGCCATGATGCTCGGCCTGCTGGTCTCCGCGCTGGTCCGCAAGGAGGAGGTCACCATGCCGCTGCTGGTCCTCCTCGCCATCGTGCAGGTGGTCTTCTGCGGCGCCCTGCTGGAACTGGACGGCGTGCCCGTCATCGGGCAGCTGGCCTGGCTGGTCCCCTCGCGCTGGGCCCTGGGCGCCATGGCCGGCACCATCGACCTCGGCGCGATCGTGCCCGGCGCGCTCACCGACGACCCGCTGTTCGCCCACCGTCCCGCGGTGTGGCTGCTGAACCTGGGCATGCTGGTGGTCCTGTCCGTCCTGTTCGGGCTGCTGGTCGCGAGGCTGCTGCGCCGGCACGAGCCCGTGATCATGCGGAAGTAGGCCTCATGAGCTCGATGGATCCCGGGATCGCCGTGGCGGACTTCCGGCCCACCCACGTGGTGCCGCCGCCGGGGCTCTCCGCCTGGGAGGCGCCCGACGTCTCCCGGCCGACCGCTTCCCTGGACGCCTTCCTGCCCGTGCAACTGCTGTCGCGGCGCGGGGAGTGGGGGGAGATCCTGTGCGCCAACGGATGGAGCGCCTGGGTCGACGGGCGGCTCCTCGTCGCGGTCCCGCAGCCGCCGCCGACCGCGGGCGAGCGGCCGTCCGTACGCGCCGAGGACCCGAGGCCGCTGCTGGAGCGCGGCGCCCACGCCCTGGAGCGCTACCGGCACGCCGTGGACGAGCTCGCCTCCGGCCGGGCCGACACCGACGCCTTCCGGCGGTCCCTGCGCGGGCTGCGGGTGGGCGTCGTCGTCGACGGCGAGTCGGTCTGGCTCTACGACGAGTCCTCCGGACGGTGGATGTACGGCGACGGGACCCGCCTCGCGACCTACGCGGTGACCGATGCCCTCGGGACCGCACCCGGGCACGGGTCCCCCCAGGCGGGCCCGGACGACGCCGGCAGGGCGGGCGCGGGGCCGGACGCGCCGCCCGCCGGCCCCGAGGCGGGCGGCGCCGACCGGGCCACCCCGACCCGCATCGTGGACACGCACGACCCCGAACTGGAGTGAACCGGCCCCCGAACCGGAGTGAGCCGGCCCGGAGTGAGCCGGCCCGGAGTGAGCCGGAAGGAGGGTGCCGGCTTCAGCCGCGCTTCGCGGCGGGCTCGTCGACCCGCCCGCGGCGGTGCAGCGGGCGGGCCAGGACGCCGCCGAGGAAGCCGGCCACCGCACCCCAGAGCAGGCCGAGGCCGACCGTCCGCCACAGCACGGGGTCCAGCAGGACCTGCCCGCCGAGGGCGTCCACATCGCCGATGCCCAGCAGGGACAGCCCGTACACGGCGTGGATCCGGGCCAGCAGGCAGACCGCCAGGGTGGCCAGCGCGAGGGCCGCGCCCAGGTGGAGCGCGTGCTGCCAGGGCCGGACGTGCGCGGGGGACCGTACGGCCGCCAGCACGCCCGTGCCCAGCAGCAGGACCGCGGCCGCCACCACCAGCCACCACGCCCGCGGATCCCGCGCGGCGAGCGTCGCCACGTCCACCGGGGCCCCGTCGGCGTCGCGCAGCACCTCGTCCAGCAACCGCGGCACCGGCAGCCCGAAGGCCCCTTCGACCCGGGCCTCCCAGGCGCCGCCGAAGCCCAGGGTGAGCGCGATCCAGACGAGGTTCGGCAGCCCGAGCAGGACCACGGCGAGGGTCCGGCCGGCGTGCCCCTGGGTCGCGGCCACCACCAGGCCGACGACGACGCCGATCACCACGTAGGCGAGGAGCAGCAGAGTCGTGGCGAAGGCGGCCGGGCGTACCGCCGTGTGGAAGCGGACCAGTCCCGCCGGGAGCGGCGCGCGCCGGGACACCAGCAGCGCGATCAGCAACAGGCCCAGGATCCACACCAGTCCGAGCAGGAGGGTGGCGGGCACATCGGCGCGGAAGCCCACCTTCGGCTCGGCGTCGAGGAGTTCGCCGATCACCCCGAGCGCGGAGTCGCCGGTGGAGATGCCGAAATCCTGTCGGGCCACGGCCGCCGCCCCGGTCAGGGCGAGCAGCCACAGCACGACCAGCGGGACGGCCCGGCCGAGGAGTTCCCGGGGGCCGGCGACGGCCCGGTTGTGCAGCGGGCGCAGGAAGCACCAGCCGGCCGCGAGGGCGCCCGCCAGGCTCACCGAGAGCGGGAGCACCGACAGGCTCGCGTCGACGCCGGCCAGCAGACCGGCGTCGCCGGACACCTCCACCGTGCCGCCGGCCGCCATCACGACGACCGCGGCGAGCACCCGGGGGAACGCCCCCTCCGGAAGGTCGCCCGCGCCCGCGCACGCCAGCCCGGCCGCGGCGACCGCGATCATCGCCGCGAAGCCGGCCACGACGCTGACGAGGGCGTCGCGCCAAGCCCTCGCGGAGCCCCCGGACGATGCCGTTCCCGATGTCTGGCTCACCCTGCAACCGTGGCACTCCCGGCTTGCGGGCACCACCCGGATGGCGCACACAATGGTCCGATGGGAACTCCTCCTCCTGGGAAGAAGAGCCCGTGAGCACACATCCCTCCGGCAGGCAGCCGTCGTCAGAGCGACCTACCGGGCCGCCTTCCGGGCCGCTGTCGGGCGGGCAGCAGGTGCCTCCGCCCCCGCCGCCTACCGGGCCGCCGACCGGGCCGCCCGGTGGTCCGGCCGGTGGTCCGGCAGGCCCCGGCGGTCCGGGGCGGGGCAAGGGTCCTTGGTGGCGGTCCGTTCCACGGCTCGCCACCGCGCTCGTCGCGGTGGTGGCGGCCGTGGCCCTGGCGGTGGTGCTCACCCGGCCCGGCGGCCCCCCGAGCGCCGGGGCCGAGGTGTTCCTCCAGCCGGCTGCCGCGGCAGGCCCGGACCCCTTCACCGAGTCCACCGTCGTGAAGGAGGACGCGCCGCCGCCGGAGAGCCCGGCGCCGTCCCCGACCGAGCCCGGCGCCGCACCCACCACCCAGGGCGCCGCCACGGGCACCAGGAGCGTCAGCGGCTCCGCCCCGGGCGTGTACGGGGGCACCCAGGACGTGGCGAGCTGCGACGTCGAGAAGCAGATCAGGGTACTGGCCGCGGAGCCCGCCACGAACGAGGCCTTCGCGACGACGCTCGGCATCCGGCCGGCGGCGGTGCCCGCGTACCTGCGGTCACTGACCCCGGTGCAGCTGCGGCTGGACACCCGGGTCACGAACCACGGCTTCCAGAACGGCAAGGTCACCAGCTACCAGGCCGTGCTGCAGGCCGGGACGGCCGTGCTCGTGGACGACCGGGGCGTGCCCCGGGTGCGCTGCGCGTGCGGGAACCCGCTCGGTCCGCCGGTACCGCTCAAGGCCGCGCCGAAGCGCTACGGGCAGACGTGGCCCTCGTACCAGCCGGCGAAGGTGGTCGTCATCGCGCCGGCCGTCCAGCCCGTGAAGAAGATCGTGATCTACGACCACCAGAACCGGCACTGGTTCGAGCGCGACAAGGGCTACCAACAGGAGAGGAAGCCCGACCGGCCGATCCCGCCGCCCGTGGTCCCGACGCCGCCGACCACGCCGAGCCCGGTCACGCCGACGCGCACCGGGCCGACGCCGCCGACCGGGTCGCCGTCGAAGTCGCCCACGCCCACGGGGTCGAAGTCCCCGTCGAAGTCCCCCACGCACACGGGGTCGCAGTCGCCGTCGAAGTCCCCGTCGAAGACGCCCTCGGGTTCGCCGACGCCCTCGGGTTCGCCGTCCCCGTCGAAGACGCCCTCGGGTTCGCCGACGCCCTCGGGTTCGCCGTCCCCGTCGAAGTCGCCCTCGGGTTCGCCGACCCCGTCGAAGTCGCCCTCCGGATCCCCGTCGGTCTCGCCGAAGCCCTCGCCGACGCCGTCCGCGTCGGGCTCACCCACACCGACGGCCTCGGGGTCGCCCACCCCGTCCAAGCCCCCTTCGGGGTCACCGTCGGAACCGCCGACGCCGTCGGGTTCCCCCTCGGGGTCCCCGGCGGCATCGCCCTCGACCAAGCCGTCGCCGTCGCGCTCTGAGGCGCGTTCGCCCCAGCCGACCGACCGCACGCCCCCGCTGCCGTCGCGGACCCCGCCGCCGACCGACCGCACGCCTTCCCTGCCGGGCAGGCCTCCGGCCCCGCAGTCACCGGTGGCGCCGCAGCCCGATGGTCCGCCGCCGGCGGACCAGCCCCGCGAGGACGGGGGCGGAAACGGCGGAGACGGCGGAAACGGCGGGAACCGGTAGCCGGTCAGCTCCGGGCGCGGCGGGTGAGTGCCTCCCCCGTCGCGCCCACCGCCGCGCCGAGGGCGGCCGTCCGGGCCTCGGCAACCGCGTCGAGACAGCCGTGTTGGGCCACGACGAGGAAGAGCCGCTGTCGGCCCGTGCCGGTGATGGCGCGGCCGGTGCACTGGACGGTGCCACTGCCCCGGCAGAGCCGTAGGGGCGCGCCGTGTACGCGCGGCCCGGGGCCCCGGCGCCGCCGCCCCCGTCCTTGCCCAGCGCGGCGGAGAAGGAGGCGGTGGCCGTTCAGGTCGTCCCGCCGGACGACGCCTTGCGCCCCTGGACGGCCCAACTGCCGTGCGGGGCGGCGCCGGTGACCGCCGCGCACACCCCGGACCCGGTTTCGGGCGGGCCGTTCCGTACGGCGGCAGCGGGTACGGCAGGGCGACGGTGACGTCGGCCGGTGCTGCTCCGACTCGGGCCCGTCGAGGGCGGGTTGTGCGGCATCGCCCCCGTGGCGCGCCGCCCTCACGACACCGCAGCTCGCCGAGGCTCACTCCGCGGTCGTCGCGCCGCCCCTCGGGTGCCGGACCGAGCCTGGTCCGTCCCGGTGACCGGGCGGGCGACCCGAATGGATGGTCCATGCAACGGAATTGTGGGGATTCCGGCCGGGTGCGCGCGTGCGTTCAAGATGCCGATCGGCGGAGCCGTGATTAGTATCATCTGTAGGTAGCTGTGGCAACTGCGGGAATCGCACCCTTTACCCGCGGTGAATACGCCGGAGCGCGAGGCGTGCGGCATATCGCACCCGCCCACAGGGTCCGTGGCCCAACGAGGCCGCGTTGACCGGGAATGCGCGCAATTCAAAAGATCTGTACGGCCACAGGTGCAGCCGTGTACGTCCCTTTGCCGAGGAGGAAGAACAAATTTTCGTGCCATAGCAACGAGAAGGGTTCTCAACCATGCGAGCAATGAGAGTCAAGCGTCTCTTCGCGGCGTCCGCCATCGGCGTTCTGATGGCCGGCGGAGCCCTGGGAGCCGCAGGCACCGCCTCGGCGGCCACCCCCACCCAGCCCGTCTCCTACGTCAGCGGCGGCGGAGGCTGGGACCACGACAAGGGCGGCCACCACGGCTGGTACGACGACGATGACGACGACTACCGTGGCGGAGGCCACGGCGACTGCTGACACCGGCACACGCTGTGCGGCCCGCGCGACGGGCCGCACAGTGCCGTGTCCCGGTGCGCCGCAGCCACCCCGCCGGCCGTCCCGCAGGGACACCGGCGGGGGACAGTGAGACCCTGGCTGCATGGCCCGTAGGGGAGACGTTCCCGAGGTCGACTGGCCCGCGCGGCCGGACACGAGCCTTGCGCTCAACCGCATGGGCACGTTCGACTGGGACCTCGACAGCGGGCGGATGCACCTGGATCGCACCGCCCTCGAGGTCCTCGACCTGCGCCCGGACGAGTACAGCGGCACTCCCGCCGGGCTCCGCGCGCGCATCGCACCCGCCGAGGAGGCCCGGCTCGACTCCCGGGTCGCCCAGGCGATCAAGGACGGTCGGAGCCACTACGGGGCCTACGTTCGCAGCCGCCGCCGCGACGGGTCACCGGCATGGACCCACATTCAGGGGCACATCCTGCGGGACCCGGGCGGCCGCCCGTACCGCGTCATCGGCATCCTCCGCGACGCCGCCCACGACCCGGGCGAGCCCGGAGCCGCCGGGGAGCAGGACGAGGGACGCCGCCGGATGACCGGAGTCGTCGAGCGGACCACCGCCATCCTCGCCCACGCCCGCACCGTCAACGACGTGACCGACATCCTCAAGGACCCCCAGGCCCTCGGCCACCTCGGCGCGGTCAGCGTGATGCTGGGCGTCGTCGACGGGGGCCGCATCCACCTGGTCGCGGAGGGCCAGCTCGGCACGTACGTCCCCGAGATCGAGTACACCCGGATCGACGAGCGGTTCCCGATGAGCGTGGCCGTACGCACCATGCAGCCGGTCTTCATCCTCTCCCGGCAGGAGTTCCAGGACTCCTACCCGGAACTGTGGCCCTACATCGAGCCGCTGGCCGTCCACAGCGGGGTCTACCTGCCGCTCATCGCCCAGGGCCGGCCCATCGGCGCCCTGGGGCTGCTCTACCGGCGCGAGGGCGACTTCACCGCCGAGGAACGCAACCTGCTGATGGCGCTCGGCAGCGGCGTCGCCCAGAGCCTCCAGCGCGCCATCCTCTTCGAGCAGGAGCACGACCTCGCCGAGGGTCTCCAGCGGGCCATGCTGCCCCGCCGGATTCCGGCGGTGCCGGGCGCGATGATCGCCGTGCGCTACCGATCCGCCCGGATGGGGCGGGACATCGGCGGCGACTGGTACGACGTGGTCCCGCTCGGCGGCGGCCGGGTCGGGGTGATGATCGGTGACGTCGAGGGGCACGACACGGACGCGGCCGCCGTCATGGGGCAGTTGCGCATCGTGATGCGCGCGTACGTGGTCGAGGGCCACACACCCGGCGCGGCGATGGCCCGCGCCTCCTCCTTCCTGCGCGAACTGGAGACCGAACGCTTCGCCACGTGCACCTACGCCGAGATCGACCTCACCAGCGGAATGCTCCAGATGGTCCGCGCCGGCCACCTCGACCCGGTCGTCCGGCGCGGTGACGGCAGCTGCCACCGGATCCGGGTGGCGGGCGGCCTGCCGCTCGGCCTCCCGCCCCGCGAACCGACCGCGGCGGCAGGCTCCGGCTATCCCGTCACCAGCCTGGAACTACACCCCGGAGACACCCTGGTGCTGTGCACGGACGGTCTGGTCGAACGACCCGGAGCCGACCCCGACACCGGCATGCGCGAACTCATGGAGGCGATCCACAGCGGCCCCGCGGACGTCGAGGAACTCGCCGACGTGCTGTGCGACCTCGTCGGGGACTCGGGCGGCGGGGACGACATGGCCCTGCTCGTCCTGCGCCGCCGGGGTACGCCCCCCGGGCGCGGCGGCGGGCCGCTGAGCCACCGCCTGGAACCGGGCGACGCCGAGGCCCCGGCGCTGGCCCGGCACCTCGTCAGGGCGGCGGCCGCCGCCTGGGGCGCGCGTGACCGGGCCGACGAGATCGAGCTGGCGGCCGACGAGCTGATGACGAACGCCCTGGTCCACACGGACGGCGGCGGCCACATCAGCATGCGGACCACTGCGGAGGGCCGGATCCGGGTCGAGGTCGAGGATTCCAGCAGCGCCCTCCCGAGGCGGCGCGACGCGGACGACTGGGCGGTGTCGGGGCGCGGCCTGATGCTGGTGGAGCAGCTCGCGGACGAGTGGGGCGTGGAGCCGCGGGGCGGCGGCAAGTGCGTGTGGTGCGAGTTCGTCGTGGATGCCGAGCAGAGCACCGGCGAGCCGTCCTGAGGGGGCGTCCGCGTCCAGAGGTCGTTGCGTACGGGCACGGCCGCGTCGCCCGCGGCGCACGGCGGGAGCGCAGCTCCTTGCCCGCCGGCGGAGCCGGGTCGTCTCGCGCGGGCTCGTGACGCTCCGCACGAGACGGCCCAGGGCCCGCCCGGCGATTCGCCCGGGGCCGTACCGCGGTGGACACGGGCCCGGGTGAGGCCGGCGTACGCGGGGGAACCGCGTCCGGGGGCCCGAGCGGCGTCCCGTAGGCGACGGGCCGTCCGGGACCTGCGACCGGTGGCCCGAGCGGGGGTCCCACAGGCGACGGGGCCGTCGGGGCGGGGTCCTGGGAGGGCTCGGGCCGGGGAATCGGCCGTGCCGCCGGCCCGGGGGTCCGGCGGTGGACACGGCCGCGCGCTGCGGGACGCAGCCGATGCCGCCGGCCGCCCCCGGGGGCCTACAGGCGTACCAGGGTGACCTCGGTGGCCTTCACGCTCGTCCATACCGCGCAGCCGTCGGCCAGGCCCAGCTCGGCCGCCGCGTCCGGGGTGATCTCGGCGACCAGGTCGGGCGCCTCGGGCGACGCGATCAGCACGCGCAGCCGGCTGCCCACCGCGGTGATCTCCCGGACGGTGCCCGGCCACACGTTGCGGGGGCTGCCGCCCGGGCGGTCCCGGTGCACCGACACCGCCTCCGGGGCGATGATCGCCAAGGCCTCGGCCCCGTCGGGCAGTGCCTCGGCGACCACCAGGCGGCCGCCCGCCGCGAGGGCGAGGCCGCCGCCCGAGGCGATGCCCGGCCAGGCGTTGCGGCCGAGCATGCGGGCGACCCACGGGGACCGCGGGTGCCGGGAGACCTCGGCGGGCGGCGCGTCCTGGAGGGCCCGGCCGTCGGCCAGTACGAGGACCCGGTCGGCCAGCGACACCGCCTCGACGGGGTCGTGGGTCACGATGAGGCAGACCCCGCCGAAGCCGGCCAGGTGCGTGCGCAGGGTGTGCCGTACGCGGGCCCGGGTGGTCTGGTCGAGGGCCGCCAGCGGCTCGTCCAGCAGCAGGAGCCGCGGGCGGGCGGCCAGGGCCCGGGCGAGGGCGACCCGCTGGGCCTGGCCGCCGGAGAGCTGGGACGGCTTGCGGTGGGCGAGGTGGCCGACGCCCAACCGGTCCAGCCAGGCCTGGGCCTCGCGGCGGGCGTCGGCGCGCGGCACCCGGCGCGCGCGCAGCCCGTACGCGGTGTTCGCCAGCGCGCTCAGATGCGGGAACAGCGCACCGTCCTGCGGGACCCAGGCCACCTGCCGCTTGTGCGGCGGCAGGGCGGTGACGTCGGCGTCGCCGAGCCGCAGGTCGGCGTGGGCCCGCGGGGTGAGGCCGAGCAGGGCCCGCAGCAGGGTGGTCTTACCGGCGCCGTTCTCGCCGACGACGGCGATGGTGGTGCCCGGTTCGGCCTCCAGGGTGAGGCGGTTGAAGCCGGTGACGGTGGCGTGCAGGGGCCAGTGCTGTACCGGCTGTGCGGCGTGACCCGCGGACTCCGTCGGCGGGAGGCCGGCCGAGGCGGTGTCCCCGACCGGCTCCGCGGCGGGGGAGGGTGCCTCATCGGGGGCCGGCCGCGACACGGTGACCGCCCCGCGGCCGACCGGGGCGCCCGTCCAGCGGCCGCGCAGCGCGATCAGCACGGCCATCGCGATCGCCAGGAGGAGCAGCGAGACCGAGGTCGCGGCCTCGGGCCGGTCCTGGAGCAGCAGGTACACCTGGAGCGGCAGGGTCTGGGTGGTGCCCGGCAGGTTCCCGGCGAAGGTGATGGTCGCGCCGAACTCGCCCAGGGCCCGGGCCCAGGTGAGGGCGGCGCCGGCGACCAGACCGGGCGCCACCATCGGCAGGGTCACCGTGAAGAACACGCGGACCGGCGACGCGCCGAGGGAGGCCGCGGTCTCCTCGTAGCTCTGCTTGAGGCCGCCGAGGGCGCCCTCCAGGCTGATGACCAGGAACGGCATGGCGACGAAGGTCGCCGCGACGACGGCGCCCGAGGTGTGGAAGGGCAGGGTGAGCCCGAAGGAGTCCTCCAGCCAGGGCCCCAGCAGTCCGCGGCGGCCGAAGCCGAGGAGCAGGGCGACACCGCCCACCGTCGGCGGCAGCACCATGGGGAGCAGCACCAGCGAGCGGACCAGCGCCTTGCCCTTGAACCGCACCCGGGCCAGCAGCCAGGCCAGCGGCACGCCGAGGAGGAGGGAGAGGCCCAGCGCCCACAGGGAGACCAGGAGCGACAGCTTCAGGGCCTCGACCACGCCCGGGCTGCCGAGGTGTTCTCCGAGGTCGCCCCACGGAGTGCGGACGAGGACCCCGATCAGCGGCAGCAGCAGGAACGCCACGGCGAGCAGCGCGGGCAGCGCCAGGGCCACCGGGGGCCGGGTGCGGGTACGGAGTCTGCTCACGGGACTTCCTGGCTGGGACGGCGTGGTGGGCCGGGGAAAGGGGCGGGCGGCGCAGGGGTGCAGCGTATGACGGGCCGGGAGGCGGACGCGGGTACGCGCGGGCGGGGCGGGCACACGCGTGGGGCGGGGCGGGTACGCGCGGGCGGGGCGGGTACGCGCGGGCGGGGCGGCATGCGCGGAGGGGCTGTCCCTCCCCCCGGACCGGACAGCCCCCGCGCCTCTTCGGGGCAGGCGTCGCCGGCTACGGCTGCTGGAAGCCCGCGTCCTGGAGGATCTTCTGCGCCTCGGGGGTGCTCAGCCAGGCCACGAACGCGGCCGCGGCGTCGGCGTTCTTGGACTGCTTCAGCGTGGCGGCGGGGTAGGAGGCCACGGCGTTCTGCTCGTCGGGGATCTCCACGGTGACGACCTTGTCGCCCGCCTTGGCGGAGTCCGTCCTGTAGACGAGGCCGGCGTCCGCCTCCCCCAGCTCGACCTTGCTCAGGACGGCACGGACGTTGGGCTCCTGGGAGACCGGCTTCACCTCGATCCTCTGGGCGTGGAGGATCTGCTTGCTGTAGCGGCCGACCGGCACCTCGGGCGCGGCGAGCACGACCTTGACCTTGGGGCCGGCGAGGTCCCTGAGCTCGTCGATCTTGAACGGGTTGCCCTTGCCGGCCGCGATGACCAGGCGGTTCTTCGCGATGATCTTGGCGTCGCCGGTCTCGGCCTTCAGCCCGTCCATGGTCCTGGTGTCGGCGGTGACCAGCGCGTCGGCCGGGGCGCCCTGCTTGACCTGCGCCGCGAGCTCCTGCGAACCGGCGAAGGAGAAGGTCACCTTCGTGCCGGGGTGGGACTTCTGGTACGCCTCGCCCGCGGCCTTGAAGACGTCGGTGAGCGAGGAGGCGGCCAGGACGGTGAGGTCGGCCCGCGACGCGGCGGACGCCGACGGGGCCGCCGAGCCGGAGTCGGAGGCGGCGGGCTTGTCGTCGCCGCTGCCGCAGCCGGTCAGGGCGGCGAGCAGGGCGGCGGACAGGGCGGCAGCGGCGGCGGTGCGGCGGCGGATCGGCGTCGGGGGCATGGGCGCAGGCTCCTCGGTCGGGTCGGCGGCCGGCCCGGTGCCGGATCCGCTCGGTGGTGACCCGCGCCGGTGACGGGCGGAGCGGGTGGGGACGGTTCGATGGTGCTGGGCGGCGGTGTGGGTCGCGGGCGGGCGTCTGTGGTTCAGGCGCGGTCGACGTGCACGCTCGTGGACTTCACGCGGGCGGTGGCCCGCATGCCGACCTCCAGCCCGAGCTCCTCGGCGGCCTCGCGGGTGAGCAGGGACACCAGGCGGTGCGGACCCGCCTGGATGTCGACCTGGGCGCAGACGTCGCCGAGCCGGACGGCCGTGACGATGCCCGGGAAGGCGTTGCGCGCCGAGGTGTACGGCTCTGCGTCCTCGGCGTGGGCGCCCTGCCCGACCTCCACGGAGAAGGCGGCCAGATCACGGCCGTTGACCAGCCGCCGGCCGACCTCGTCGCGATGGGTCACGACCCGGCCGGCGTCGGCCCAGCGCCGCGCGGTGTCCGGGCTGACGCCCAGCAGCCGCGCAGCCTGTCCGATGGTGTAGGACTGCATGTGCGACACGGTAGGCGCACGTGTGGCGCATTTGCAATTCTCTTGGGGGGATCACCATGGTAGGTGCCAAGGGCGTTGGTGCATCTGCCAAAGGCGCGGGAAAAGTCGTTCCGTCCCGCGGGGGCGGGATCGCTAGAGTCGGGGCATGGCAGATGAGGTATCGGGGACGGAAACGGGCACGGTGCGGGTCGACGCGTGGATCTGGTCCGTGCGTCTGACCAAGACCCGCTCGATCGCGGCGACGGCCTGCCGGGCGGGCCACGTGAAGGTCAACGGGGAGCGCGCCAAGCCGGCGCAGGCGATCCGGGCGGGGGACGAGGTACGGCTCTTCCATGCCGGGCGCGAGCGGATCGTCGTGGTCAAGCGGCCCGTGTCCAAGCGGGTGGGTGCGCCCGTCGCCGCCGAGTGCCTGATCGACAAGAGCCCGCCGCCGCCGACCCCGGTGGAGGCCGCGGTCGTCGGCATCCGCGACCGGGGCACGGGCCGCCCCACGAAGCGCGACCGCCGCGAGATCCAGTCGCTGCGCGGACGCTGACGCCCGCCGGGCCCGCGGCGCCCCGGGGGTTCGGCCGGGCCCGCCGATCCGAGGGCAAGCCCTGCGGCCCGATGGCAGCGGCGCCGCCCCCGATCGCAGGACTGCACCGCGCCGTCCGGCCGCAAGGGTCCGTGGCAGCCGCAGGAGCGAGCCGCGCGTCGTCCGGCTGTACGGGCGCATGGCGGCCCAGGAGTGCGCCGCACGGCCCGCACGCCGCAGGGGCCGCGCGCCCTCCGGCTGCACAGGCCCGCGGCGGCCTGGGAGTGTGCCGCGCGTCGTCCGAATGCATGGGCCCATGGCGGCCCGGGAGTGCGCCGCACGTCGTCCGAATGCATGGGCCCATGGCGGCCCAGGGGGGGGCCGCCCGGGCCGCACGCCGCAGGGGCGGCACGTCGTCCGGCTGCACGGGCCGCGCGCTGCACGGGCCGCGCGCCGTCCGGCTGCACCGGCCCATGGCGGCCTGGGAGTGTGCCGCGTGTCGTCCGGCTGTACGGGCGCATGGCGGCCCAGGGGTGCGCCGCACGGCCCGCACGCTGCAGGGGCCGCGCGCCGTCCGGCTGTACCGGCCCGTGGCGGCCTGGGAGTGTGCCGCGTGTCGTCCGGCTGTACGGGCGCATGGCGGCCCCTTGTGGCCCGCGGCAGCGTCGCCCGGGTCGCCGGCGGCGAGGTCGGGGCGCTCATCGGTCGCCGACGGCTTCGGAAAACCGGGCCCACGCCGGTGTACTCAGGACGCGTCGCGCCTTCGCCAGCCGTTCCGGCCGGCCTCTGGCCCGCCCCTCCTGGCTGTCTGGGCCCCCGGTTTCGGTCGCCCTTCTGGGCCGCCGGTCCTGGGCGTCCGTCTCGGTCGCCGGTCCCCGGCCGCTCGTCTGGGCCGCTCGCCCTGGCCGCTCGTCTGGGCCGCTCGCCCTGGCCGCTCGTCTGGGCCGCTCGCCCTGGCCGCTCGCCTTGGCCGCCCGTCCCGGCCGCTCGCCCCGGCCGCCCGTCCCGGCCGCCCGTCTCGGGCGCGGTGCGGTCGGCCGGTCGTCCTGTTGACTCTCGCGGAGCGGTCTTCGGACGGTGGCCCCGGAGGAAGGGCGGCTCAGACCTTGCGGTAGGCGTACGCCTCGGCGGCGGCCTCCGCGACCTGTGCCAGCGGGGCGCCCGCGGACGCGGCGACCAACGCCGCCACCGCGCCCTCCACGAACGGGGCGTCCACCAGCCGCGCATCCGGCGGGAGTTCGTCCTCCAGCAGCAGCGCCTTCACCGTCAGCACCGAACTCCCGAGGTCCGCGATCAGCGCCACCCCGGCCCCCCGGTCGACCTCGCGCGCGGCCGCCACGACCCGCTCCGCGCTCGTGCCGAGGCCGCCTGCGGCCGTCCCGCCGGCGGCTGCCACCGGAGCCACCGGTCCGCCCGCCGCCAGGCCCCGCGCCAACTCCGCCACCGACTCGGCGACCGGCGCGCTGTGCGAGACCAGCACCACCCCCACCAGGGCCGGCAGCGTACCGCCGTCGCCATGTCCACCCGTCACCGTGCGCCCTCCACCCGCTCCGCCGCGTCCGCGAGCGCACCCATCAGCAACGCCGACGAGGTCGCGCCCGGATCCTGGTGTCCGATGCTGCGCTCGCCCAGGTAGCTGGCCCGCCCCTTGCGGGCCTGCATCGGTACGGTGGCGAGGGCCCCGTCCTGCGCCGCGTCCGCCGCCGCCCGGTACGACGTGGCCAGCGCGGCCACGCCCGGCAGCAGCGCGTCCAGCATCGTCTTGTCGCCCGGCGCCGCCCCGCCCAGCTGCGCCACCGCGCCGACCCCCTTGTCCAGGGCCTCGCGCAGCTCCTCGTCGGACACCTCGGGCGCCTCCCCGAGCTCCTTGCCGGTACGGCGCAGCAGCATCCCGTACAGCGGTCCCGACGCGCCGCCGACCGTCGAGATCAGCGTCCGCCCGGCGAGCTGGAGCACCGCGCCCGGTGCTGCCGGGCCCTCCGCGTCCAGAGCGGTGCGCACCGCCGTGAACCCCCTCAGCAGATTGCTCCCGTGGTCGGCGTCCCCGATGGGGGAGTCGAGCTCGGTGAGCCGGTCCGCCTCACGCTCCACGACGGCCGCGGCGGCCGCCATCCAGTTCCGGAAGAACTCTGCGTCACGCACCGGATCTCCTCGCCTCGCGTCCGCCCGGCCAGTCCTCCCGCCACCATAGATCAGCGCCCCCGCCGCGGCGCCGCCTCCGTACGGGGACGTCGACCGCGCAGACGCCGCCCGCCCCGCCCGTGCGCAGAAACGGTCAATTGGCGCCGCATGCGATCAACCGGAAGCGCGAGATTCGGCCACGTGGTCGGATGTCTGCTTCTGCGGGATTCGACGAGTGCGAGGCGCAGCGTGGCAGCGACGACTGAAGAGCCGTTCAGGGCTCTGTTGGAAGCGGCACCGGACGCGATGGTGATCGTGGACGACTCCGGGGTGATCCGGCTGGTGAACGCACAGACCGAAGCCCTCTTCGGCCATCCCCGGCGGGAACTCCTGGGCCGCCACATCGAGATCCTGGTCCCCGAGCGGTTCCGCGGCCAGCACCCGGGCCACCGCGTCGGCTACGCGGCCAGCCGCCAGGTCCGCCCGATGGGCGCGGGCCTGGAGCTGTACGGGCTGCGCCGGGACGGACGCGAGTTCCCCGTGGAGATCAGCCTGAGCCCGCTGGAGACCCCCGAAGGCCTGCTGATCTCGGCCGCCGTCCGCGACGTGAGCGAGCGCAGGGCCGCCGAGGAACGCTTCCGGGCCCTGCTGGAGGCGGCACCCGACGCGATGGTGATCGTCGACGAGCGCGGCGCGATCCAGCTCGTCAACGCGCAGACCGAGGCCCTCTTCGGATACGCCCGGGAGGACCTCCTGGGAAGACCCGTCGAGGTACTCGTACCGGCACGGTTCCGCGGGCACCACTCCGACTTCCGCCACGGCTACTTCGTCAACCGCAAGACCCGCCCCATGGGCGCGGGCCTGGAGCTGTACGGACTGCGCCGCGACGGCGGCGAGTTCCCGGTCGAGATCAGCCTGAGCCCGCTGGAGACCCCCGACGGCACCCTGGTCTCCGCCGCCATCCGCGACGTCACCGAACGCAAGTCGGCGGAGGAGATGCTCGCCAAGCTCTACGAGCAGCAGCGCCACGTCGCGCTCACCCTCCAGCGCAGCCTCATGGGATCCCCGCCGGACGTACCGGGGATGCCCACGGCGAGCCGGTACTTCCCGGCCCGGCAGGGGGCGGGGGTGGGCGGCGACTGGTTCGACCTGATCCCGCTGGGCGGCGGCCGGGTCGGCGTGATGGTCGGCGACGTGATGGGGCGCGGCCTGGACGCCGCCGCCGTCATGGGCCAGCTCAGATCCGCCTCCCACGCCCTGGCCAAGACCGGGATGCCGCCCTGGCAGCTCATGCGCGCCCTGGACGCCGTCGTCAGCGAACTGCCGGACCAGTTCGTCACCTGCTGCTACCTCGTCGTCGACGCCGATTCCGCCGAGATCACCATGTGCTCGGCCGGACACCTGCCGGTCCTGCTCGTCGCCCCGTGCGGGGAGGTCACCCGGCTGCCCGTCGAGGTGAGCGTGCCGCTCGGGGTGGGGGAGGTGCCCCACCACGAGACCCGGCACACCGTCGAGCCCGGATCGGTGCTCGCGCTCTACACGGACGGCCTGGTCGAGACGCCGGACAGCGACATCGAGGGCCAGGTCGACGGTCTCGCGGCCGCGTTGGAGAAGGCCGTCGCGACGACGGACAGCCTGGAGGCGGCCGCCGACCGGCTGCTGGGCGAACTGCTGCCGGAGGTCGACGAGAACCCCGACGACGTGACCCTCCTGCTGGTCCGCATTCCCGACACCCCGGTGACCTCGCAGAGCATGCTCCTCGCCGCGGACCCGAGCAGCGTCGGCGCGGGGCGGCGGTTCCTGCGCTCCACCCTCGCCCTGTGGGGCAAGGACGACGACCAACTCCGCGACACGGCCTGCCTGCTCACCTCCGAGCTGCTCTCCAACGCCGTGAACCACAGCTGCGGACCCGTCCGGCTCCGCCTGCGCCAGGCCGGCCGTGAACTCAGCGTCGAGGTCTGCGACGGCAGCCCGGTCCTGCCGCAGGCCCGCTTCGCCGCCCCCGACGCCGAGTCCGGCCGGGGGCTGCTCCTCGTCGACTCCCTCGCCGCCTCGTGGGGAACCCTCCCCACGGCCGAGGGCAAAGCCGTCTGGTTCTCGCTGCCCCTGCCCGCCCCACGCCCCGCACCCCCCTCGGACCGGCCGGCCGAAGGCGCGGCCTGCGGGAGGCCGGCGGACCCCCGCGCGACAACCAATCCCCGCGCGACAGCGGATCCTTGCGCGAGAACGGACCCCCGCGCGAAAACGGACTGAGCCCCGCGGCGGCCGCGTGATCGAATGGGCGGGTGAACGGCCGTGACGGAAAGGGTCCCGCTGTGTCAGATACGCCCCCGCCGAACGTGTGGGCCGCGCCGCCCGCGGGCGCTCCGCGACGGCCGGTCCCGGCGCAGGGATGGCCGCCCGCCCAGGGCGGTCCCCCGTACGCCGCCGGGCCCCCGCGACCGCCGACCGAGACCGCGCCGCCCGGCAGCGACTACCACGAACAGGCCCGCAACGGACGGCAGAAGGCGCCGCAGCGCCTGGGGGAGTTCCTCCTCGTCGTCGTGGGGAACCTGGCCGTGCCGCTGGTCGTCGTCGCGTTCGGCGCCCTCGCCTGGTACGTGCTGGGGCTGGACTTCGCCCCCGAGGACGGCGACCGGATCCTGGCGGACCCGCTCGCCGACGAGGCACTCGCCCTGCTCTCCATAGCCACCGGCATACCCGTCGTGCTGCTCGCCGTCCGCTGGTGCGGCAGCCGCCCCGCCGGCACCGCGGCCTCCGTCGTGGGCCGGCTGCGCTGGGGCTGGCTGGCACGCTGCGCGGCGGTGGCCTTCCCGCTGATCGTGCTCCAGATGGGCGGGCTGGCACTGTGGGGCTATCTCAGCGACGGCGAGGAGTCGCTCGCCGGCGACTTCCCCGGCTGGTCCGGCTTCGCGCTCGCACTCGTCGTGCTGTGGGCGCTGATCCCCTTTCAGGCCGCGGCCGAGGAGTTCGTCTTCCGGGGCTGGCTCGCCCAGTTCTTCGGCGGGTTCCTCAGGTCCCCCTGGCCCGGCACCGTCATCGCCTCCGCCCTCTTCGCCGCCGCCCACGGCTTCGGCGAGTGGTCGGGCTTCGCCCTGCTCTTCTACTCCGCCATGTGGTGGGGGTGGCTGACCGTCCGCACCGGCGGCCTCGAGGCCGTCATCGCGGTGCACGTGGCGAACAACATGACCGCCTACGCCATCACCGCCGCCCTGGGGCAACTGGCGGAATCGGGGAACGCGGCGGACGCCCCGTGGCAGGCGCTCGTCCTCGAACTCGTCGCCGCACCGGCGTACTGCCTGCTGATCGCGAAGCTCGCCACCGCCCACGGCGTCCGACGCCGCAGCCCGGCAACGCCCGCCGGCAGTGCGGAGCCGGACGGGCGTGCGGAGCCGGCCGGGTAGGCGCGGCTCACCGGCCGGCGGGCGATCCGATCTCCACCACTCGGGCCCAGGACGGCGTCCGGTCCGGCCGGTAGTGCGGATCGTCCTCGTCCCACCGGGGGGCCCGGGCACGGGAGAAGCGGCCCACCACCACCCGGCAGGGCGGCCGGACGGCGGGCCAGGCCGTGTGCCCGTCCGTCAGGACCACGATGACGTCGGGCGGGGGACCCGACCGCAGTGCCCTGGCGAAACCCGCGCGCAGATCCGTACCGCCGCCACCCAGCAGCGGAATGCCCTCGCCCTGGCACAGCGGGTGCACGATCCGGGCCGCCGCGTCGCACGGCACGACCGTGACCAGGTCGCGGCGGCCGCCCACGGCCTGGGAGATCGCGGTGACCTCCAGGAGCGCGCTGCCCAGTTCGGAGTCGCTGACCGACCCGGACGTGTCGATCACCACGCAGACCCGCGGTGGCCTGCGCCGCAGACTCGGCAGGACGACACCGGGCAGTCCGGCCGAGCGCCGGGAGGGACGGCCGTAGCCGTAGTCCTCCCCGGCGCCCGTGCCGGACGCCGCGGACCGGACGGCCGCTCCGAGCAACTCCCGCCACGGCTGCGGCGGGTGGAATGCCTCCTGCGCCCACCGCTTCCATCCCTTCGGGACGGTCCCCGGCCGTCCGTCGATGCCCTGCGCCACCCGGAACCGGATCCCGTCCTGCTCCTGCTCGCTGAGGCCGTGCGCGCCGTCCGGCCCGAGGTCCCACTCGCGCTCCATCCCGTCGGCGCCGCTGCCGCAGTCCAGCCACACCAGGCCGTCCGTCCGCGGTCCGAGCCCGAACCGGCGCAGGTAGTCCTCCATCAGCTCGCCCCCGGACAGGCCCAGGTCCTGCGGGGTGACGGCGCCCGCGGGCCGGAGCAGCCCGTCGCCGAACACGTCGTCGTTGATCTCCAGGTCCGCGGCGATGTTCATCCGCAGCCGTGCCCCGGGGCCTTCCAGACCCTGCAGCCGCGCGGCCCGGTCACCGCGCCCGTGGTGGTCGCGCAGCAGGTGCGACACCTCGTGGACCCACACCCCGGCCAGTTCCTCCACCGGCGTCCGGTCCACGAACCCCGCGCAGACGTAGACCCGCCAGTACCGGTCGACGGCCATCGTCGGCACCTGCCGCGACTCCACGGTGTGCAGGGCGAACAGGGCCGTCGCGAGGTACGGCCGGACCCGCGCGGCGTGCAGCCGCGCGGTGTAGAGCTTGTCGAGGTCCAGCGCCCCCGGCGCCCCGGCGCTCACCGGCGGGCCCCCGCGGGGACGCCCGTACGGACCGCGGTCCGCTCCGCCGCCCGATCCGCGCGCCGGGACAGGTCCACCACCCCGGCGAGCCGCTCGATCGCGGCCGGCACGTCCCACTCCTCCCGGCGCAGTGCGGCCAGCGAGGTCGCGGGGACGACCACCAGGTCCGGAGCGCCCGTCTCCAGCGCCCGGACCATGATCGCCCACGCCGCGTCCCAGCGGGCCTTCTCCGGACGCCGGTTGACAGCCGCCACGATCCCGTCCAGTACGGCCTGGCGCTGGTCGCCCCGCTCGGGCAGGTCGGCGCCGTCCGGGTCGGCGAGCAGCACCTCGGGGTCCGGGAGTTCCATCCGGTCCAGCGCGGCGAGCAGTTCCAGCGCCGGACCGTCCCCGACGGTTCCCCTGACCAGCATGGAGAGCACCTCCCTGGACGCGCCGGCCGCGGTGGCGAAGGCGATCAGGCGCAGCGTCATGTCCCAGCTGCGGGGCGACGGCCAGGCACCGCCGCGCCGCGACTCACCGGAGGGCAGGCGGTGCACGAGCGGGGGCCGGGTGGTGAGGAACCCGCACACCGCACGGCGGGCGTGGTCCACGGCGGCCGGCAGCGCCTGCGCGTCGAGGCGCGGCAGGGTGGCCCGCGGCCAGGTCCCGCCGAGCCCCCGTACGACGACCTCGTGGTCGTGGGTCCACTGGAGGTGGACGAACCGGTTCGCCAGCGGCGGGCTCAGTTCCCAGCCGTCGGCCGCCGAGGACCGCGGGTTGGCGGCCGCCACGATCCGCACGCCGGGCGGCAGTTGCAGGGCGCCGATCCGCCGCTCCAGTACGAGGCGCAGCAGTGCGGCCTGCACGGCCGGGGGTGCGGTGGACAACTCGTCGAGGAAGAGCAGTCCGCGCCCGGCCCGTACCAGGCGCACCGCCCAGTCCGGCGGGGCCATGGGGACGCCCTGCTCGGCGGGGTCGTCGCCGACGACGGGCAGCCCGGAGAAGTCGGACGGCTCGTGCACGCTGGCGATGACCGTGGTCAGCGGCAGGTCCAGGGTGGTGGCGAGCTGGGTCAGGGCAGCGGTCTTGCCGATCCCCGGCTCGCCCCACAGCAGGACGGGCAGGTCCGCGGCGACGGCCAGGGTGAGGGCTTCGAGCTGGCTGTCGGGGCGCGGCTCGGTGGTGGTCGCGCCGAGCAGGGCCAGCAGCTCGCCGGCGACGTCGAGCTGGGAGAGCTGGGAGGGGGCGGGCAGGTCCATGGGCATGTGTGGTCACCTGTGGGGTTCGTCAAGGGTGCGGAAGAAGGGTGCGGGCGCGGCGCGGCGTGGCGCGCGGCGGTGGGGCGGGCTCCGGCCGACGTGCGGAGTCCCGGGGGCTCAGGCGGCCCGGCGGTCGTGCCGGGAGCGGCGGGGCTTCGGGGGGAGGCGGTCGGGACCCGGTCCGGCCAGGCCCGCGCGGAACAGCCCGTAGGTGATCCGCCGTCGGGCGGCCGCCTCCAGTTCGTCCAGCAGGGCACCGGGGCGCACCAGCGCGGCCGGGCCCAGGAGGCCTTCGACGACGGCCAGCGCCCCGGCGATGTCTCCGTGGTCCAGGCGTTCGCGGACGCCGGTGAGGCAGTCCGGTCGGCGGTGGGCCGCGTCGATGGCCCGGAGGCAGGGCAGGGGAGTCCCGGACAGGGCCGCCAGCAGTTCCTCGCGCCGCACCTCTGCCGGGTCGTGGTCCAGCGGTGTCAGCACCCCGTCGACGAGGCCGATGCGATGGCGGGCTCCGCGGCATTCGACGAGGCCAGGCCGGCCGGGACCCGGTGCCGGGTCCGGGCTCCGCGACGGCGCGGCCGGCGCATGCTCCGGTGCCAGGGCGGCGGCGACCAGCGGGTGCAGCCGGTCGGCCGTGAGGGAGCCGGTGCGGAGCAGTTCCAGGTCGGGGAGCACCCGGGCGGCCGCGTCCGGCAGGACGGGCAGCGCGTGGGCGCTGCCGTCCGCGGGGGCGGCCCCGATCCGCAGCGACGGCGTCCCGGCGCCGGGCCCGTGCCCGTCACCGTGCCCGTCCGCGACCAGGTCCAGGACCAGCCGGCGCCGCGCGCCGAGCCGGACCGTGACGCTGCCGGTGTCCCGTCCCTCGGCCCGGAGCACGATCCCGGCCTCGGCGGCCCACCGGCCGACGGCGCAGCGGTGCTCCGGCGGCAGGGCTCGGGCGAGTTCCCGATCCGGTCCGGGCGGGTCGTCGCAGGGCGGCCGGTCGGCCCCGGAGCGGGCCCGCAGCTCGGCCGCCCTGCGCGCGTCCCACAGGTGGCGGTGCAGGTCGAGGCGGAAGCGCCGGTCGGGGCGGGGCCCGCGGCGGGGATCGGCGCCGACGGCCCCGGACCCGGAGCGGGCACCGTCCCACAGCGCGAGGCTGATGCGCTGCCCGCCGTCCGCCCAGGCGGGCGGGGTGCGGGCCACGAGGTGCACCGGGGGCGCGGTGTCCCCGGTCGCGGCGGTGTCGTAGCGGGCCAGGGTGAGGGTCAGGCCCGGGCGCAGCAGCCCGTCCGGAGCGACGCGGGGCATGTGCCAGCGCAGCAGGTCGGGAGCCAGGTGGCGCAGGTCGGCCCGGATCCGGTCCGCGAGGTCGCGGCCGTGCGAGCGGGCCAGGCAACGCAGGTTGAAATCGACGTCGAAGCCTGCGGCGGCGCACGCCGCGGACCAGTCGCCGGCGTGCCGGCGGGCGGTCGCAGTCTCGATCATGGACGCCGGCACGGCGTACTCGCGTACGCGGAGCCAGAGGGCGAGGCGGGAGTCCCTGTTCGCGGTCCGAGTGAGCATCAGCACTCACCTTGCGCGGTGGGGACCTCCGATCCGTGAGCGGAACGGGTGGTGGTCATCGCGGTGATCGTAGCGATCCCTGCCGCGACCGGCGAGGGGTTTTCCGGTCGGCGCGGTTCGGACCGGGCCAGTGGTGGTGGTGCCGGTCGATGACGTAGTGGTGGCCGTGCAGCCAACCGCCGCCGGCCGGACGGGCGTCGGCGAGGTGCGGATGGCCGGGCGGCAGGTCCGGGTGTACGTGGTCCAGCCGGTCCGGGTCGCGGACCGGCCAGAGCGCCGCCGCGGCGGCGGTCGCGCCCAGGGCGACGGCGCCCAGGGCCGCGGCGGTCACCGGCAGGCCGGCCCACGGGGCGAGCCACCCGGCGAGCGGGTAGGTCAGGAGCCAGCAGGCGTGGGAGAGGGAGAACCGGGCGGCGAAGGCGGCGGGCAGGTCCGCATCCGCGGTGGAGCGGCGGACCACGCGCCCGCCGGGCGTCAGGACGGCGGAGCAGGCCGCTCCGATCGCCGCCCACGCCACCAGGAGCGCGGGCCAGGACCAGGCGCCCGGGGTGGTCGCGGTGAGCACGGCCACCGCGGCGAGGACCACCGGGAGGGTGGCGGCGGCGCGGAGCATCACGGCTCGGTCGGTGGCGCGCCGCAGGAGCCGCGGCAGGGCGAGCGCGGTGAGCACGGACCCGGCCCCGTACGCGCCGAGCGCCACCGAGACCGCGCCGGCGGGGAGGTCGAGGTGGCCGCGGACGGCCGCGACGGTGTCCACGAAGACGACGGCTCCGGCGGCGGCGACCGCCAGGTCGAGGGCGAGCAGGGCCCGCAGCCGCGGAGTCGCCCGGAACAGGCGGGTGCCGAAAGCGGCCTTGGCGTGGATCTTGCCGGTCCGCCGGACGGGAGCGGGTCGGGGCAGCACCGTGGCGGTGACGAGCGCGGCGGAGGCGAGGAAACCGACCGCGGTGCCGGCGAAGAGCCGGTCGTAGGAGACCACGGTGAGCAGCGCCGCGGCCAGGACCGGGCTGAACAGGCTCTCCAGGTCGTAGGCGAGCCGGCTCATCGACAGCGCCCGGGTGTAGTCCTGTTCGTCGGGCAGGACCTCGGGGATCGTGGCCTGGAAGGCAGGGGTGAAGGTCGCCGAAGCCGCCTGCAGCAGGAAGACCAGGAGGTGGACCTGCCACACCTCGGTGACGAAGGGGAGGACCAGTGCCGCGGCGGCGCGGGTCAGGTCCGTCGCCGCCATGAGGACGCGCCGGGGCACCCGGTCGGCGACGGCCGTGACCAGCGGTGCCACGGTCACGTAGGCGATCATCTTGATCGCCAGGGCGGTGCCGAGGACCGCCGGGGCGCCGTCGCCGGCGAGGTCGTACGCGAGCAGGCTCAACGCGACGGTGGCGAGCCCGGTGCCGACCAGGGCGACGACCTGGGCGGTGAACAGGCGGCGGTAGGTGCCGTTGCGCAGAACCGACAGCACGGCCGGCGCGGCCGGTGCGGAGGGCGCGGAAGGAGAGGACGGCAACGGCGGCCCCGTTCCGGTCGGCGGATCGATGACGCCACTCCAGCGTAGCCAACATGTGCGTACCTATGCACGCATCCGCCGCGGTCCGATCGGACGGGTTCAGTCGTGCGGAGGGAGCGAGCCGATCTCGTGGTCGGCGACGTTCATGGCTTCGTCCACCAGCCGGCGCAGGTGCCCGTGGCGCAGGGCGTAGACGACGCGGCGCCCGTCCTTGCGGGTGGTGACCAGACCGGCGAGACGGAGCTTGGCCAGGTGCTGGCTCACGGAGGGACGGGCCGCCCCGCACGCCTGCGTGAGCGTGGTGACGTCGGCCTCGCCCCGTCCGAGCCGCTCCATCAGCGCCAGGCGCGTACGGTCCGCCAGCAGGGCCAGAACGGCCGCGGCGACCTCCAGCCGGTCGCCCCGCACCTGCGCATCCTGCGCACCTGTCGGGCGCGTGCCTGAACTCATGCGGACATCGTAGGGCGGCCGGTGCGCGAGGCGTGCGCCGCTGCGCACGCATGCGAACGTGCACGGGCTCCGCGCCCAGGGGGTCGCGGAGCCCGTGCA
>NZ_MQUR01000156.1 GCF_001953875.1 Streptomyces amritsarensis | reverse complement strand
GCCCGCCGGCCCGCCGGTCCCGGCGGTGCCTGCGCCCGCGCGCTGCTGATATCTGTCGCGGCGGGGCGAGGATTTTGCGGTCCAGGCGGAGAGGCTTTTTGGTGCGGTGGCCGGGGTGAATTGATTTCACGTACACGGCCCGCTACGGCGTGCTATTGTCGATCTCGGTTGCAGTTGTGGTTCCCAAATTCGTATTCCGGGTTGATTTCCGGCCGGGGCATCATCGCGGCGACACGGCGTCCGTCCATTGCGGATGCCGGTGTACTGCCCCAAAGGAGATTTGACATGGCATCCGGTACCGTCAAGTGGTTCAACGCGGCCAAGGGTTTCGGCTTCATCGAGCAGGATGGTGGCGGCGCCGACGTGTTCGCCCACTTCTCGAACATCGCCGCACAAGGCTTCCGTGAGCTGGCTGAAGGCCAGAAGGTCACCTTCGAGGTCGCGCAGGGCCCGAAGGGCCCGACGGCCGAGAACATCGTTCTCGCCTGACACTCACGCACCATGTGTAGCTGGGGCCCGCATCCCTCGGGGTGCGGGCCCCAGCTGCGGACGCCCGTCCGCAGCTGTTCACCTGCGGCTTGTATCTGCCTGAGGGCATCTCCCTCCGTGCCCGTGTCGAGGCACGTTCTCAGCAGCCCAGGCTCGATCCCGCATTCCATTCGGTCCGTTCTTGCGATTCCCCGTGAAGTTCTTCCGCGTGGAAATTCCTTGATGCGTGCCGTATCAAGGAAGGTTCTGAATGAACCCCACACGCAGCAACAATCGTTCGTCCCGCAACCGAAGCCGCACCGGCGGCACAGGTTTCGCGTATGGCACCGGCTCGGCCCGGGGCAGTCGCTCCGGTTCGTCCACCCCGAGCCGTTCGGGAGGTCCGAGCCGTTCGGGCGGCTCCGGCCGGCGGTCCGCCCCGGTACAGGGTGAGTTCGCCCCGCCGAAGACGATCACTCCCGCTCTGCCGCCCGTCGAGGAGTTCGCGCACCTCGACATGCCCGCCGAGCTCCTCGCCGCGCTCACCGCTCAAGGGGTCAGCGTCCCGTTCCCGATCCAGGGCGCGACCCTCCCGAACACCCTGGCGGGCCGTGACGTCCTGGGCCGCGGCCGAACCGGATCCGGCAAGACGCTGGCCTTCGGCCTTGCGCTGCTGGCCGGCACCGCCGGGCAGCGCGCCGAGCCCCGCCGACCGCTGGCCCTGGTCCTGGTCCCGACCCGTGAACTCGCCCAGCAGGTCACCGACGCCCTCGCCCCCTACGCCCGTGCGGTCAAGCTGCGTATGGCCACCGTCGTCGGCGGCATGCCGATCGGCCGGCAGGCGAGTGCGCTGCGGGGCGGCGCCGAGGTCGTCGTCGCCACCCCCGGCCGGCTCAAGGACCTCATCGACCGCGGCGACTGCGGGCTGAACCAGGTCGCGATCACCGTCCTGGACGAGGCCGACCAGATGGCCGACATGGGCTTCATGCCCCAGGTCACCGCCCTCCTGGACCAGGTCCGCCCCGAGGGCCAGCGGATGCTCTTCTCCGCCACCCTCGACCGCAATGTCGACCTGCTGGTCCGTCGCTACCTCTCCGACCCCGTGGTCCACTCCGTGGACCCCTCCCAGGGCGCGGTCACGACGATGGAACACCACGTACTGCACGTCCACGGCGCCGACAAGCACCGGATGACGACGGAGATCGCGGCACGCGACGGCCGGGTGATCATGTTCCTGGACACCAAGCACGCCGTGGACCGCCTCACCCAGGACCTCCTCGGCAGCGGAGTACGCGCGGCCGGCCTGCACGGCGGCAAGTCGCAGCCTCAGCGCACCCGCACGCTGGCCCATTTCAAGGCGGGACACGTCACCGTCCTGGTCGCCACGAACGTCGCCGCCCGCGGCATCCACGTCGACAACCTCGACCTCGTCGTCAACGTGGACCCGCCGACCGACCACAAGGACTACCTCCACCGCGGCGGCCGCACCGCCCGCGCGGGGGAGTCCGGCAGCGTCGTCACCCTCGTCACCCCGAACCAGCGCCGTGACATGACCCGCCTCATGGCCGCTGCCGGCATCACCCCGCAGACCACCCAGGTCCGCTCCGGTGAGGCGGAGCTGAGCAGGATCACCGGAGCCCAGGCCCCCTCAGGTGTCCCCGTGGTCATCACCGCCCCGGCGTCCGACCGGCCCCGGCGTGGCACCGCCTCCCGCGGCCGGCGCGGCTCCGCCTCGGCCGCCCGGCGCGTCGGCGGTCGCCGCAGCCCCAGCGGCGCGGCGGCCTGACCCCACGTGATCCGAACGCTGACCCATCTCTGCAGGAGGCACCTATTGACGCTGGTCCAGATGCAACCCCGGCCGGCCGTCGCCGATTCCGGGCACCGGACGGCGGACGTTGCCCCGGAGACCGCCTCCCCCCAGGTCTCCGACGACATGACGGTGGAAGTGGCCCTGTCCGTCATGGCCAGCGCCCGCGCACGACACCTGCTGGTCTGTGACGACGACGGCCTGTGCACCGGCCTGGTGACCCCCGCCCAGCTCGCCGCCGTCCGTGACGGTGACGCGTACACGGACCGGGTCCGGCTCCGCGACGTCCTCGGTGACCGCGCCCCGGCCACCTCCCCCGGGGCGGTGCCGGCCGGGGCCGGGATGCGCCACCGCCGACGTGGCGCCCTCCCCGTCGCCGACGGACAGGGCAGCGCTGCCGGCGTCCACGCCCTCGCGGGCTGAGCGCCTTCTCCCTCCCCCCGCGGCACGACCGTCCCGCTCCTTCTCCCTGCGAGGTCCCATGCGCTGCGTCATCGCCCGTTTCCCGTTCGATCTCACCAAGAGCGGTGTCCTGCAATCGATGAAGGGCATCAAACCCGAGCCGGTCCTCGGCGAGTCCGTGACCGTCGGCCGCCGCACCTACCCCGTCAAGCAGGTCGGCCAGGTCATCACCCGCCAGGACCGCCGCGACTTCAGCGCCGGCGAAGTCGTCCGGGCCATGACCCAGCTCGGGTTCACCTGCCACGGCAGTCCCCGGGCCGCCGCGCCCGCGCGCCTTCTCACCCCCCTTCAGCAGGCGTCCGCGATGCTCGGCTGAGAGACGCCGACCGCCCGGACCTCCTGCTGACCGCTCGGCTGCACTGATCCGCGGCGTCGTTCACGCGGGCGGTGTTTCGGCGATCCACCGGGCGAGGGAGAGCAGGGTGGTTTCGGCGCTGCCCGCCATGTGGTCCCGCAGCGCGTCGAGGTCGCCGCGGGTGGTACCGAGTACGGCGTCCAGGCGCAGGAGTTGCCAGGACTGCTCGACGACGGTTCCGCGTCCTTGCGGGCGGCAGGTCCAGCCCCACCGCACGATGCCGTCCTCGGCGCCGCCGACCACGAAGGCGAAGGCGGCGCCCGGGTCGGCCCGGACGATCTGGGAGCGGGTGCTCCACTGCCGGCCGTCCCTGTGGTTGCGGCCGCTGAACCAGGCTCCGACCCAGGGCCCGGCGCCCGGGTCGAAGGCGACATCGCTCGCGTCGGGGCTCCAGCGCCCGATGCCGGAGACGTCACTGATCAGGTCGTAGACGCGGCTGGGCGCGGCATCGACCCAGGCACGCCGGGTGAAGGCGAACTCCGATGGGTTCAGGGCCTCGAAGAGGTCGTGGGCGCTGGCGGTGGTGTTCAAGGCGTCCTCCTGGACGGTTGAGGGGCGGGCCGGTGCCGTGTCGGCGAGGCCCACGTCACCACCGGTCCGGACGGGGAGCCAGACCCGCCGGTGCCTACCCGCGCCAGGGTCAGGCTGTGCGGTCGGGCCCGCCCCATACTCGGATCCATGAACGCAAAAGTGCGGCTCGGGGAGTTCCTGCTGACACGGCGCTCCCAGCTGCGACCGGAGGATCTCGGGATACCCGACTACGGGGAACGGCGTCGTGTGCCGGGTCTTCGGCGCGAGGAGCTGGCGTCGCTGGCGGGCGTCAGCGTCTCCTACTACACCCGGCTGGAACAGGGGCAGTCCCTGAACGCCTCACCGCAGGTGCTGGACGCCATCGCCCGGGCCCTGAGGCTGGAGGAGGCCGAGCGCCTGCACCTGCACAACCTGGCCCGGTCCTCGGCCGCGGACCCGGGGCGGCGCCGCAGCCCCGCGCCGGAGCGGGTGACTGAGGCGACCCGCCAGCTGCTGGAGGCGCTGGCCCACGTCCCGGCGATCCTGACGGGCCGCCGCAGTGACGTCCTGGCATGGAACCGGCTGGGCCATGCGCTGTTCGCCGGACACCTGGACCCCGGCGCCCCGGAGCGGCCGGCACAGCGGCCCAACATGGCCCGGCTGGTGTTCCTCGACGCCCACACCCGCGACCTGTACGCCGACTGGCCCGCGAAGGCCAGGGCCGTGGTGGGACATCTCCGCCTGGTGGCGGGCCGGCACCCGGACGACACCGCCCTGCACGCCCTGGTCGGTGAACTGAGCGCGAAGAGCGCCGACTTCGCCTCGATGTGGGCCGACCACCGCGTCATGGCGTGCACCGTCGCGACCTACCGCATGCGGCATCCGCTGGTCGGCCCGCTGACGGTCACCCAGCAAACCCTGAGCCAGGACCCGAGCCTGGGGCAGAACATCGTGGTCGCCACCACCGAGGCCGACTCGCCCGCCCGGACCACACTGGCCCTGCTCGACCAGGTCACCCCGCAGCACGGCCCGGCACGGCCGACGGTCCGGGCCGGTTCCGGCTGACCCGGCACACGCCCGGGTAGGGGCGGCCACCGGTCGTCCCCGAAGCTCCCCACCCCACCTACGCGCGTCGGCGTACCGCTGCCGCATGCCCGAAAACAGGAAGGAACCATGTTCAAGAACACGTTGGGCAAGAGCACGTCGCCCAGGATCAGGATCGCCACGGCAGCCGTCGCCCTGACCGCCGCAGCGGTCGTGGCGGCCACCCCCGGCGTCGCGTCCGCCGTCTCCGCCCCGCTGAGCTGCGTCCGCGTGGCCGCGCACTTCGACCTAGCCCGCCACCAGACGCCCGAGAACATCGCGCTGGCTCCCGACGGCAGCGCCTACGTCACCTTCGCCGCCGCCCGCCAGATCGCCCGTACAACCCCCCGAGGATCCACCCGGATCCTGGCGACCCTGCCCGCCCCCGCCGACGGCGGCATCCACACCCCGGTCCTGGGCTTCGCCCTGACCACCGGCATCGTCCGCGCGCACGACGGCACCCTGTACTTCCTGTACGCCACCGGCACCGCCGACCTGACCGGCCTGTGGCGCCTGCGCCCCGGCGGCACACCGCAGCGCATCGCGGCGCTGCCCGCGGACGGGCTGCCCAACGGCCTGGCCCTGGACCCGCGCACGCAGACCCTGTACATCACCGACTCCGTCCTCGGCACGGTCACGAGCCTGCCCGTCACCGGCGGCACCCCGAGCACCTGGTCCACCGCCCCCGAACTGGCCCCCGCCGGGTTCCTCGGCGCCAACGGGCTGAAGATCCGGGGCGGGGCGCTGTGGGTCAGCAACCTCGACCGGGGCACCGTCCTGCGCATACCGGTTCTGCGGGACGGTCGCGCGGGGCCGGTCCAGATCCGGGCCACCGGTCTGGCCGGGATCGACGACTTCGCCTTCACCGGCCACGGAGACCAGATGCTGGCCGCCCTCAACGGCCCCGGCGAGGTCGCCCTCGTCCGGTCCGACGGCACCCACTCCACCGTCCTGACCGCCGCCGACGGCCTGCAGAACCCCACCTCCATCGCCCTGCGCGGCGACACCGCCTACGTCCTGAGTGCCGCGTACATCACGGCGAAGGACCCCAACCTCCTCCTGGCCCACCTCGACGACGAGATCACCACGGGCATGCACGCGGCGAGGCCGTAGCCGCCCGAGACGAGCGCGTGCCGGAGCAGGCGGGGAAGCGGGCCGTCCCGGTCACGTCGGGCGCCTCAGGCCTGCGACGCGGCGTCGATCTCGGCGATGAGGCCCTCGACGAGCCCCTTGATCTCGTCGCGGATGGGGCGGACGGCCTCGACGCCCTGGCCGGCGGGGTCTTCGAGCCGCCAGTCGAGGTAGGTCTTGCCGGGGAAGTACGGGCAGGCGTCGCCGCAGCCCATCGTGATGATGTAGTCGGAGGCCTGGGCGGCCTCGGGCGTGAGGACCTTCGGCTGCTGGTCGGAGATGTCGATGCCCAGCTCGGCCATGGCGGCCACCGCGGACGGGTTGATCCGGTCGCCCGGCATGGACCCGGCGGAGCGTACCTCGACGCGGTCGCCCGCGAGGTGGCGCAGGAACCCGGCCGCCATCTGGGATCGGCCCGCGTTGTGGATGCAGACGAACAGGACGGACGCGAGCGGGTTCGCGGGCATCGGCTCTTCCTTGTGGTGTCAGGCAACGGCTACGTCACCACCGTCAACCGGCGAGACGGATCAGCCAAGGCTGGTATCAGCCCTCGGTGATGTGACAGTATCAGCGGATGATGACGTCAGTCGACACTGATCTGATCCGGGTTCTGGCCGACCCGCTCAGGCTCCAGATCGTGACCCTCCTCGCCCGCGAGACGCTGTGCACCAGCCACCTCGTGGAAGAGACGGGCGCGAAGCAGACGAACCTCTCCAACCACATGAAGGTGCTGCGCGAGGCGGGGGTCGTGGAGACGGAGCCGTGCGGCAGGTACGTCTACTACCGCCTGCGTCCGGAAGTCATCGAAGCCCTCGCCGGTCAGTTCGCCGACCTCGCCCGGACCGCGCGAGCCACCGCCGAAGCGAACCTCAAGCGGTCCTGCCCGTAGCCTTCCGCGTTGTGCCTCACCTGCCCGAGGAGAACCTGCCTTGACCGCCACCGAGCCCGTCGCGAGCGGCGCCATAACCCCCGCGGACACGTCGCCGCAGCCCGCGCCCGGCGCGACTGCGCCCCGTACCCCCCTGATCGCCCGGGCGGCCGCCGAGCTGGTCGGCACCGCCGCCCTGGTCGCGATCGTCGTCGGCTCCGGCATCCAGGCCACCGAGCTCACCGACGACGTCGCCCTCCAACTGCTGGCCAACTCCACCGCCACCGTCTTCGGCCTCGGTGTCTTGATCGCCCTCCTCGGTCCGGTCTCCGGCGCCCACTTCAACCCGGCCGTCACGCTGGCCGAGTGGTGGACCGCCCGCCGCGGCGGCGCCGGCGTCAGCTCCCGCGAGCTCGCCGTCCATGTGCCCTCGCAGATCGCCGGCGCGATCGCCGGTGCGATCCTCGCGGACGCGATGTTCGGGGAGCCGCTGGTGAAGTGGTCGCAGCACGACCGCTCCGCCGGCAACCTCCTCCTCGGCGAGGTCGTCGCCACCGCGGGCCTGATCCTGCTGATCTTCGGCCTCGCCCGCACGGACAGGCTGCGCTTCGCCCCCGTCGCGGTCGCCTCGTACATCGGCGCCGCGTACTGGTTCACCTCCTCCACCTCCTTCGCCAACCCGGCGGTGACGATCGGCCGCGCCTTCACCGACACGTTCGCGGGCATCGCCCCGGCGTCGGTGCCCGGCTTCATCGCCATGCAGCTGATCGGTGCCGCAGCGGGCCTGGCGTTGGTGGCGGTCATCTTCATGCGCGGCAGGACGGACTCCGGGACGCCCGCGGCGTGACGCGGCGCGCCGACACGGTGGTGATCTGCGGCGGCCGGTCCGGGCTCGCCGCCGACACCCCCACCGGCGTCGCCCCCTGGCTGGTCGCCGAGCCTCTGGCCACGGCCGGGTCGGGGGGCCCGGTCGCGCCGCCCCGGCCGATGCCTGGCGAACCCGTGCCGGAGTGAGGTGGTGGCCTACGTCAGGACGGGGCTGCGGCGCTCCAGCAGGACCACGTCCCGCCAGATCCCGTGGTGTCGGCCGATCCGTTCACGTGTGCCGATGATGCGGAACCCGGCCCGCGCGTGCAGGGCGAGGCTGGCGGTGTTCTCGGGGAAGATCCCGGACTGGATCGTCCAGATCCCCGCCGCCTCCGTGGAAGCGATCAGCGCATCCAAGAGGGCTCGGGCGACGCCGCGGCCGCGGGCGTCGGGGTGGACGTACACGGAGTGCTCGACCACGCCGGCGTACGCGCACCGGTCGGAGACCGCGCTCGCCGCGACCCAGCCCAGCACCCGGCCGCCGTCGTCATCGAGGGCGACGAAGCGGTGGCCGGGCAGCCTGGCCTTGTCGAACGCAGCCCAGCCGGGGGCCTCCGTCTCGAACGTCGCGTGGCCTTCGTCGATCCCAGCCCGGTAGATGGCCAGCACCTGCTCGGCATGCTCCGGGCGGAGTTCCTCGACCCGCATTCCGCTCACGCCGCCTTCGCGGCGCCGGCCAGCAGCGCGCCCATGGCGGCGAGCACGGACGGCTCGACCCGGTAGTAGACCCACGTGCCGCGGCGCTCGGAGGAGAGCAGCCCGGCTTCCTTCAGCTTCTTGAGGTGGTGGGAGACGGTGGGCTGGGAGACGCCGACATCGGAGATGTCACACACGCAGGCCTCGCCGCCCTCGTGGGAGGCGACGGCGGAGAACAGGCGCAGGCGCACGGGGTCGCCGAGGGCCTTGAACATCCTCGCCGCGACCTCGGCCTCGTCCGCGGACATGGGGCGCTCGGTCAGCGGGGGGCAGCAAGGCGCGACGGGCTCGGGCTCCAGGAGCGGCAGTACCTTCGCATTCGACATACGTCTATGTTGACACATGTCGAACCAGGCTGGCGGAGGTGTTTCACGCGCGGGCCGAGTGGGCCGCCGAGCGGCGGACCGGCCGGCCCGACGCCTCCAGGGCCACTCCCACTGCCGACGGCCTGTGCTCAGCGACGACCCCACCATTTCGACGTCTGTCTATGTTGACGTCTGTCGATACAGGTGCCATGCTGATCGCGTCGGCATAGACAAACGTCGAAACATCAGGGAGTCGTCATGAACGACCCGCTCGCCCCCAGCCCGAAGTCCGCCGAGACCGTGGCTTCCTGCTGCGGCCCCGTCTCGGCCGCGCCCACCGCAGAAGTGCATCCCGCCGAGTCCTCGCCGTGTTGCGGCACCCGCGAGGGCGCGGACGCCGCCGGAGCCTGCTGCGACCCGCAGTCCCGGCGCGCGGCCGTCGCCGCCCGCGCCGGCTGCTGCTGACCACTCGATCCCCGCCCACCCCGACTGCCTGCATCAAGACCCGGAGACACGTCATGAGCGAGACCACCACCGAGCTGCCCGTCGTCGTCATCGGAGCCGGCCCCGCCGGACTCGCGGCCGCCGCCCACCTCCTCGACCGGGGCCTCGAACCCCTCGTCCTGGAAGCCGGGACCACCGCCGGCTTCGCCGTCCGCGAGTGGGCCCACGTGCGGCTGTTCTCCCGCTGGGGCGAGGTCGTCGACCCGGCCGCCGAGAAACTCCTCGCCCCGACCGGCTGGGTCAAGCCCGACGAGGACACCTACCCCTCCGGCGGGGACTGGGCCGACCTCTACCTCCAGCCGCTGGCTCACGCCCTGGGTGAGCGGGTCCGCTACGACGCCCGCGTCACCGGCGTCTCCCGCACCGGCCGCGACCGCATCGTCGACGCCGACCGCGAGACCCAGCCCCTCGTCGTCCACTACGAGAGCACCGACGGCCGCGAGCAGCGAGTACGGGCCCGCGCGGTCATCGACGCCTCCGGCACATGGTCCACCCCCAGTCCCGCCGGCGGCAGCGGACTCGCCGCCCTCGGTGAGAAGGCCGCCGCGGACCGCGTCGCCTACCGCGTCCCGGACCTGAAGGATCCCGCCACTCGCGCCCGGTACGCGGGCAGGCGCACCGCGGTCATCGGCTCCGGCGCCTCCGCCTTCACCGCCCTCGCCTACCTGGCCGACCTCGCCACGTCCCCGGACGGCCCCGGCACGCACGCGGTATGGATCCTGCGCCGCGGGATCTCCGGCTCCACCTTCGGCGGCGGCGAGGCCGACCAGCTGCCCGCGCGCGGCGCCCTCGGCCTCGCCGCGAAGGCCGCCGTCGACAGCGGCCACGCCGACGCGGTCACCGGCTTCCGCACCGGCGCCTTCGAGCGCACCGAAGACGGACGTGTGATCCTCTCCGGCGAGGACGGCCGCCGCCTGGACCCGGTGGACGAGGTCATCGTCCTCACCGGCCTGCGCCCCGACCTGTCGTTCCTGGACGAACTCCGCCTCTCCCTCGACGAGCGCCTCCAGGCCCCGGTCGAGCTGGCGCCGCTCATCGACCCCAACCAGCACTCCTGCGGCACGGTCTACCCGCACGGCGTGCGCGAGCTCTCCCACCCGGAGAAGGACGTCTACCTCGTCGGCATGAAGTCCTACGGCCGCGCCCCCACCTTCCTCGCCATGACCGGCTACGAGCAGGTCCGCTCCATCGCCGCCCACCTCGCCGGCGACCACGAAGCCGCCGAGCGCGTCGAACTCACCCTCCCCGAGACGGGAGTCTGCGGCGGCGCGGGCCTCTTCGACGAGCCCGCCGCCGCCGAGGAGACCGGCGGCGGGTGCTGCGGCGCCCCGGCCACCCTCACCATCGGCGCCGCCCCCACCTCCTCCGGCGGCTGCTGAGGTGAGCGACCTTGAACGCGGCGTGGCCGCGACCGGGACGGAGGTCCGGTCGCGGCCAC
>NZ_MQUR01000089.1 GCF_001953875.1 Streptomyces amritsarensis | reverse complement strand
GGCGGGGGCGGGCGCGCACGAGCGCTCCCGCCCCGGCCCCCGGGGCCCGCAGGGCCCGCACGGCCCGGTCGCTTCGACGTCGTTCATTCCCCAGGGGGTAGGGCACAAGTGAAATCGGACAGGATCGTCGTGGTCGGAGGCTACGGCGCCGTGGGCGCTACGGTCGCCGCCACACTCGAAGGATGGTTCCCGGGACGGGTCGTCGTCGCCGGGCGCGACGAGGCGAGGGCACGCCTACTCGGCGGCGTACGCGCCGACGTGGCCGACCCGGACGGATTCCGGCGGACGCTGGAGGAACTGGGCGACGTGGCGGCCGTCGTGCTGTGCGTCGAGCCGCCCGACACCGGCGTCGCGCGCGTCTGCCTGGAACGCGGCGTGCACCTCGTCGACATCGGTGCGACACGGCGGCTGCTCGACGGGGTGGCGGACCTGCACGACCTCGCCGCCGGGGCCGGGGCCACGGCCGTACTCAGCGTGGGCGTCGCCCCCGGCCTGACCAACCTCCTCGCCCGCCGGGTGCACGAGGCCGTGGGCGGCGCCGAGCGCATCGACCTCACGGTGCTGCTGGGCGCCGGGGAGCGGCACGGCGCCGACGCCGTGCGCTGGACCGTCGAGGGGCTGGCCGGACCGGTGGCCGAAGCCCCGCTGAGGACGACCCTGCCCGGCCACGGCAGGCGCACCGCGCACCCGTTCCCGTTCTCCGACCAGCACACGCTGCCCCGCACGCTCGGCGTGGAACAGGTGACCACCCGGCTGTGCCTGGACTCGAAGCCGCTGACCACCGCGCTGTTCGGGCTGCGGGCGGCCGCCCGCCGACCGGCCGTGCGGCGGGCCCTGACCGCCGCCTTCAGCCGGATCCACCTGGGAGGCGACGGCTTCGCCGTCCGGGCCGACGCCCGGCGCGGTGACCTCCACGCGGCCTGCGCCGTCACCGGACGGGAGCAGAGCCGCATGACCGCCCTGGCCGCGGCGTACGCCACCCGGGCACTGCTCACCGGAGCGCTGCCTGTGGGGGTTCACCACATCGAGCAACTGCCCGCCCTGGCAGACCTCCCGGAGAGCCTGGGCGCCCACGGACTCACCGTCTGGCACCGCGCCGACAAGCTCGGCCCCTGACCACCCACCCCGCGACGGGCTGGGCCTGCCCGTACGGCGGGGGCTCCGCCTGCCCCGGGACCGGTCCTGCCCGTACGGCGGGGGCTCCGCCTGCCCCGGGACCGGTCCTGCCCGTACGGCGGCGGGGCTCCGCCTGCATCGGGTCGGCGCTGCCCGTACCGCGGCGGCGGCTGCCCGCACCGCGGCCGGCCCGGCCCCTGCCGGCTCCGGCTCTGCCCGTGCCGCGGCCGGATCCGCCTACCTCGCCGGAGGCGGCCTGTCGCGCGCCGCGTGCGCTCCCTTACAGTGCGTGATGCCGAAACCGGTCCGTGCCGACGCGCAGCCGCCCGAACAGGAGCAGATCCGTGGCCACCCACGCCCGCCCCGGCCCCCTCCCGATCCCCTCCCCGGCCGCCCGCCCGGCCGACGAGCCCGACCCCGCCCTCGTACAGGACCGGCAGGCCGGCGGCGGGGAGCTCATCGATCAGTTCGCCGAGGCCCGCGCGCGGCTCGGCGGTGTCGCCGCACTCCGGCTCGGCCCGCGCCCCACCGTCCTGGTCACCGCACCCGAAGCCGTCCAGCACGTCCTCGCGCTGCGGCCCGACCTGTACGTGAAGCGCTCGCACCGGGCCCGGCTGCTGATCGGCGACGGGGTCCTGGCCGCGACCGGCGAGGCCTGGCAGCGCCAACGCAGGTTGCTCCAGGCCCAGTTCACCGGCCGCGGGATGCTCCGCCACGAGCAGCGGATCTCCGAGGCCGCGCGGACCACCGCGGCGCGCTGGGCGGCGTACGCCCGCGACGGACAGGCCCTCGACGTGGGCGAGGAGATGCGCCTCTTCGCCCTGGACACCATCTGGCGGTCGCTGACCGGACACCCGCTGGATCCCGACACCGCACGCGAACTGGCCGCCGTGCAGACCGTGGTGGCCGCGCTGCCCAGCCTGCCCGCCGACGGCGTCGCCGCCCAGGGGGCGGTGGCCGCCGAACTGGCCCGCATCGACGCCCTGTCGAGCCGGGCCATCGCCGCCGCCCGCTCCGCCGGGGCGGGCCCCCACGGCCCGGGTCTGCTGCACGTGCTGCTGGAGGCGGCCGAAACCTCCCCCGAGTACACCGACCGGCTGATCCGTGACGAGCTCGTCACCCTGCTGGTCGCCGGCCACGAGACCACCGCGACCACCCTGACCTGGCTCCACCTCCTGCTCGACCGCCACCCGCACGCACGGGAGCGCACCCTCGCCGCCGGACCGCAGGGCTCTCCCGAACGGCGCCGGGCGGTGCAGGCCCTCGTCCACGAGACGCTGCGCCTCTACCCGTCCGCCTGGATCCTGCCCCGCCACGCGACCGGCGACGACGTCCTCGCCGGGGGGTACGCGATCGAGGCCGGCACCGACGTCATCGTCTGCCCCTACCTCACCCACCGGGACCCCGGGACCTGGGAGGACCCCGGCCGCTTCGACCCGGACCGCTTCCTCACCCCCGGCCGACGGCCCACCCGCCCCGGCAGCTACGCCCCTTTCGGCCTGGGCCCCCGGGCCTGCCTGGGCCTGCAGTTCGCCCTCCGGGAGTCGACCGTCCTCCTCGAACACCTGCTGCCCGCCCACGTCCCGCACTTCCACTCCGTCCCGGCCAAGGCCTCCTTCGGCCTCACCGTCCGCCCGGCCGGCCCCACCCCCGCCACCCTCTGCGACAGCCCTTAGGCGCCGGGAAAACGCGTGGACCGCCCCGGCGTCCGTGCGGGACACTCCGACTCCTGTCCTGCTGGTCCGACAACACAGGGTTTGGGATGGGTTCACCAAAATCGCCCGACAGTACGCCGAGCAGGGGCTCGGTCCTCCTCGCACTTCGCTACTACGGACGGGAGTTGGCGCGCCTGCGCCTGCTGACCGCTCCGGCCATGCTGCTCCCGGCGCTGGGCAACATCGGCATCTTCTACGTCGCGCCGCTGATCGTCGCCAAGCTGGTCGGCGAGGTCGCCGACGGCGCCGCCGCCGGCATCGACGCGATGCTGCCCTACGTCCTCGGATTCGCCGGGGTCCTGCTGCTCGCCGAGACGCTGTGGCGCATCGGGCTGCACTGCCTCAACCGCCTCGACGCGCGCGGCATCGAGCACCTCTACGTCATCGGCATGGACGAGCTGTTCGCGAAGGACGCGGCCTTCTTCCACGACAACTTCGCCGGCTCGCTGACCAAGCGGGTCCTGAGTTTCGCCTCCCGCTTCGAGGAGTTCGTCGACACGCTGACGTTCTCCGTCATGGGCAGTTTCGTGCCGCTGCTCTTCGCGTCCGTGGTGCTGTGGCAGTACGAACCGATGCTCGTGCTCGGCCTCCTCGCGCTGATCACCCTGGCGGCCGTCTGCGTCACCCCGCTCATCCGCCGCCGACAGATCCTCGTCGCCCAGCGCGAGGAGGCGATCGCCCGGGTCTCGGGCCATGTCGCCGACAGCCTGATGAACATGGACACGGTCCGGGCGTTCGCCGCCGAGGACCGCGAGGCCGCCGAGCACCAGTCCCGCGTGGCGCAGTCGCGCCGGCTGACGCTCCGTTCGTGGGACTACGGCAACCTGCGCATCGACACGCTGGTCGCACCGCTCTCCGTGCTGACCAACGTGCTGGGCCTGCTGCTCGCCGTCGCCCTCGGCGCGGGGGAGCACGGCGTGGAGGCGATCATCGTCACCTTCACCTACTACGCCAACGCGACCCGCATCATGTTCGAGTTCAACCAGATCTACCGCCGTCTGGAGAGCTCGATGACGGAGGCCGCGCAGTTCACCGAACTGCTGCTGCAACCGCCCACCGTCCTCGACCCGCAGACGCCGGAGCCGCTGCGGACCGAGAGCGCCGACGTCCGGTTCGAGCGGGTGAACTTCTCCCACGCCGGAGCGCAGCCGCTCTTCGAGGGCCTCGACCTGGACGTGCCCAGCGGGTCGAAAATCGGCCTGGTCGGCCGGTCCGGCGGCGGCAAGACCACGCTCACCCGGCTGCTGCTGCGGATGACGGACGTCGACGGCGGCAGGATCCTGATCGGCGGCCAGGACATCAGCCGGCTGCGGCAGGCGGACCTGCGCAGCCGGCTCGCCTACGTGCCGCAGGACCCGGCGATGTTCCACCGCACACTGCGGGAGAACATCGCGTTCGCCCGGCCGGGCGCCACCGAGGCCGAGATCCGCCGCGCCGCCGAGGCCGCGCACGTCACGGAGTTCGCCGACGCCCTGCCGGACGGATTCGACACCATGGTCGGCGAGCGCGGCGTCAAGCTGTCCGGCGGACAGCGCCAGCGGGTCGCCCTCGCCCGGGCCATCCTGCGCGACGCGCCGATCCTGCTGCTCGACGAGGCGACCAGCGCCCTGGACTCCGAGAGCGAGATCCTCGTACAGGAGGCGCTGTGGCGGCTCATGGAGGGCCGGACGGCCCTCGTCGTCGCGCACCGGCTGAGCACGGTCGCCACCATGGACCGGCTCGTCGTCCTCGACCGCGGGCGGATCGTGGAGCAGGGCTCGCACCAGGAGCTCCTCGCCACCGAAGGCGCCTACGCGAAGCTGTGGAAGCACCAGTCGGGCGGTTTCCTCCACGAGACCCCCACCGCTGCCGACACCGTCACCCGTGCGCGCTTCGAACTCCGCTGAACCGGGGCCGTGTCCTGCGGAGCCGGAGGGGCGAAGATGAATAGCTTGTCCCGATGTGAGCGTCGAAGGTGAAGGTCAAGAGGTCCCGGGGCGGCGCAGGCTGGCCCGGGCGGTACTGACGGGCGTGGCCGCATTGGGCGCCGGGCTGGTGGCCGGCTCCGCCCGCGTGCCCATGGCCGCCCCGACCGGGGGCGGCGCCGGATCACGCCCCACCACACCGGAGTCGGCGCTGCGCGAACTGGTCGCGGGGAACGGGCGCTGGCGCACCTACCACGAGCGCCACCCCGACCAGACGCGCACCGTGCGGCGCACGCTGGTCGCCGGACAGCACCCGTTCGCCGTCGTCCTCGGCTGCGTCGACTCCCGCGTCCCGCCGGAGCTGGTCTTCGACCAGGGCCTCGGCGACCTGCTCACCGTGCGCTCGGCGGGGGAGGTCCTGGACGAGGCGGTCCTCGGGAGCATCGCCTACGGGGTCCTGGAGCTGCGCATCCCGCTCGTCGTCATCCTCGGACACCAGTCCTGCGGTGCCGTCGCCGCGGCCGTACGGGCCGCGGAGGGCGGGCCGCTGCTCCCGGGCCACATGCAGTACCTGGTCGACCAGATCCGCCCCGCCATCGACCGCGGGCTCCGCGGGGCCGCGCGGGTCGACGCCGCGATCACCGCCAACGTACGGCTGGTGGGAAGGCGGCTGGCCGCGGAGCCCGAGATGGCCGCCAAGATCGCCGCCGGGGCGCTGGCCGTCGTGGGGGCCCGCTACGAACTCACCAGCCAGCGCGTGCGCCTGGTCCGCTGAGCCCATGCCGGTCCGCTGAGCGCACGCCGATGCGCTCAGCGCACGCCGGCGTGCGAAACCCCGTTCGTCAGCCCCGTGCGGACGAGGCCGCACGTCCGGGTGATTGTTCCCCGCCGGGACGGCTTTCAGCGATCAAGGCACCCCCGGCCCTGGAGAGTTGGCTCATGATCACCGACTCTTCCCCGACCCCCGGCTCCGACCCCGCCCCCGGCTCCGACTCCGCCGCGGACACCGCCCGGCGCCCCTCCCGCCGCACACTCATCGCCGGCGCCGCCGTGGTCGCCGGAGGCGGCGCCCTCACGGTCGCCAGCGCGTCCGCCGGCACCCCGCAGGCGCCCGCCGGCTCCGCGCGCCCGGACTGGGAGACCTGCCTCACCATCGCCCGCGCCGTCCTCGTCCGGGGCGACGACGACCAGCCCCTGGTACCCGGTTACGCGGACATCCTCCTCAAGAACGGCCTGCCGCGCTCCCGCATGCCCCGCAGGAACGTGCTGGTGGTCGGCGCCGGACCGGCCGGCCTGACCGCCGCCCACCTGCTGCGCGAGGCCGGCCACGAGGTCACCGTCATCGAGGCCAACGGCAACCGCGTCGGCGGCCGGATCAAGACCTTCCGCACCGGCGGCCACGAGAAGTCCTCCGCGGCCTTCGCCGACCCCAAGCAGTACGCCGAGGCCGGCGCGATGCGGATCCCCGACAGCCACCCCCTGGTCACCGGCCTGATCGACAGTCTCGGCCTGAAGCGCCGGCGCTTCCACCTCGTCGACGTCGACGGCTCCGGCCGTCCCGCGTACCGCACCTGGATCTTCGTCAACGGCGTCCGCGTCCGCCGCGCCGACTACGCGCGCGCCCCGCAGACCCTGAACCGCTCCTTCGGGGTGCCCGCGGCGTACGAGGGGATCCCCGCCGCGCAGATCGTCCGCAACGCCTTCGCCCCGGTGCGCAAGGAGATCGAGGGCAGGAAGGACAGGGCACTCGTCGAAGGCTGGGCCCGCATCATCCAGCGCTACGGCCACATGTCGATGTACCGCTACCTCACCGAGGAGGCGAAACTCGACGAGCGCACCATCGACCTGATCGGAACCGTCGAGAACCTCACCTCCCGCCTCCACCTCGCCTTCGTGCACAGCTTCATCGGGGCCTCCCTCATCAGCCCCGACACCGCCTTCTTCGAACTGCCCGGCGGTACCGCGACCCTGGCCGACGCCCTCTACGCCCGGGTCGAGGACATCGTGCGGCTCGACCGCCGCGCCACGCGGATCACCCACGGGGAGGGCCGGGTCACCGTCGACACCGTCTCCGAGGGCCGCGACGGGCGACCCGTGCAGCGCGAGACCTTCACCGGCGACACCGCCATCATCACCGTGCCCTTCTCCGGCCTGCGCCACATCCCCGTCACCCCCGCCCTCTCCTACGGCAAGCGGCGCGCCATCACCGAGCTGCACTACGACGCGGCCACGAAGGTGCTGCTGGAGTTCAGCCGGCGCTGGTGGGAGTTCGACGAGGCCGACTGGAAGCGCGAACTGGAAGCCGTGCAGCCCGGCCTGTACCGCAAGTACCAGCTCGGGCAGACCCCGGAGGACGGCACGCTGCTGGGCGCCCACTCCTCCGTATCGCGCAGCGGCATCTCCGCCGCCCAGCGCGCCCACTACGCGGCCTGCCGCAGCCGCACCCGCGACCAGCCCGAGGCCGCCGGGGTCATCGGCGGCGGCTCGGCCACCGACAACCCCAACCGGTTCATGTTCCAGCCCTCCTACCCCGTCGAGGGCAGCCGCGGCGGGGTCGTGCTCGCCTCCTACAGCTGGTCGGACGACGCCCTGAAGTGGGACTCCCTGGACGACGCCGAGCGCTACCCGCGCGCCCTGGCCGGCGTCCAGGAGGTGTTCGGGCAGCGGATCGAGGTGTTCTACACCGGCGTCGGACGCACCCAGTCCTGGATGCGCGACCCGTACGCCTACGGCGAGGCCTCCGTGCTGCTGCCCGGCCAGCACACCGAGCTCTTCCCGCACGTCCGCACGGCGGAGGGGAACCTGCACTTCGCGGGCTGCCACACCTCCATCAAGCCGGCGTGGATCGAAGGAGCCCTGGAATCCGCGGTGCGCACCGCCTTGGAGGTCCACACCTCGGCGTGACGGGCGGCCGCAGGCCCGCGGCTCAGCTCTCGGCGAGCACGACCACCCAGTCGTGCTCGCCGAAACGGACCGGCCGGCGCTTGTCGGGATTGAGCCGCACCCCGTACGAGGGAGCCGTGGCGGCCTGTGCGCGCAGCCGGTACCCGACCGCGCACTGCCGGCGGCGGCGCGCCGACTCGACCACCGTCGCGAACGCCACCTCCCGGTCGGTCCGGACGTAGTCCGCCGCCGGCCTCAGATAGAACTCGCTGCCCTCCGCCTTGAACAACTCCTCGAAGACGTCGGCGAGATGTCCGCTCTCCGAGATCTGCGTCATCAGGAGGCTGATCAGACGCCCGCTGACGATGAAGTCGGCGCCGGCCCGGGCGGGCGCGAGCAGCCGGTTGCCGTCGTCGGACATCTCCGTGGTGAGCGGGAGCTCGCGGCCCGCCGCCTCGCCGATCGCCCGCAGGTGCAGCAGCGTCACCAGGGTCCGGTCGTCCGTGCCGCCCGCGGGCTCCGGGGCGAAGGCCGGCGGCGCCGTGTCGGGCGCCGCGGGTGCGGGCGTGAGGGCGAGTGAGGGCGGGGGCGCGGTCCCGCGGTCCGTCTCGCCGATGACGATCACGCTGTCGTAGGAGGGCACATCCAGTTTGGCGAGGACCTCCGGGTCGGTGATGTCCCCGCTGTGGAAGGCCACTTCGAGACGGCTGCGGTGCGCCGCGGCGACCTCGGCGGCGGTCCGCGGAGCCGTCCCGTCGCCGAGGGCCACGACGTCCAGGGTCGTGCCGGGGCTCACGAACTCGTCGAGCTGCTCGACGACGAGCGGTGCGCGCCGGTTCCATCCGAGGAGGAGCAGGCGTTCGGCGCGGCGGGACCCGGGGCGGGCGGTGACGATCGCGTCCTCGTCGACCCAGGGGCCCGCCGGCTCCGGTACGGCCGTGTCGTCGTCCTCGGAGATCAGGATGATCCGGTCGCCCGCGCCGATCTCCGTGCCCGGATCCGGATTGAGCACGACACGGCCGTCCTCGTGCAGCAGGCCGACCACCGCGGAGGTGGTGAACGCCAGAAGGGCCTCGCCGAAGGCGTGTCCGAGGAGGTCCCGTGCGTCGGCGGTGTAGAACTCGTCGCCGTCGAAGTCCAGCAGGTCCTGGTAGACGAGGGAGAGTCCGGGCTGGCGGGCGGTCTGGACGAGAAGCCGGGCGATGATCTCGTCGGCGCACAGCACGTGCCCGCCGGGCCCGGCCGCCAGCTTCGCGGTGAGGTGGTTGCGGGAGTCGCGTACCGCGGCGACCACCACCGTGCCGCGCGGGCGGGGGAGCGCGGCGTCGAGGGCGAGCAGGGTCTTGACCACGTGGGCGTCGCCCGCGTCCCCGTCGGGGGGCAGCACGAGGACCGCCTTCGACGTCTGCGGGCTCACCCTGGCCAGCGCCGCCGGGTCGGTGGTGGGGCCGCTGCGGCAGATGATGCGGGTGGCGCCCGTGCCCGTGCGGCCTCCCGGCCCCCCGAGGCCGGTGGCGACCTCGTCCTCCATGTCCACCTTGTCCCTCGGGGCCAGGACGGCGATGGCGGACCGGCGCTGGTTGGCGTTGGCCGCGACGAGCTCCGAGACCACCGGGAAGATCTGGTCGGACCAGCCCAGGACGACGGTGTGCCCCGCCTCCAGCACCGTGGAGTGCCCGCGGCGCAGCGACATGATGCGCCGGTTGATGCCGGTGGTGATCAGACTGACCAGCGTCGACACGAACAGCAGGGCCACCAGGGCGAGCGTCACCGAGGCCAGTACGTAGAGGGGTGAGCCGACCGCACCCCCCAGCTTGAGGGTCTGCCCGACGCTGACCCATACGGCCGTGAGCCGTCCCGAGAGGGTGGGCGGGGCCGCCCGGTCGGCCCAGACCAGCACCGCGCTGGCCGGGACGACGACGGCCAGGCAGGCCAGCGCCAGCCACCCGATGAGCGGCGTGGTTCCCCCCGCCACCAGGTTGTCGAACCGGTACCGCAGGCGCAGCCGCAGAGACGTCGGCGTCGTGTGCTGCTGTGCCATGCGTACTCCCTCGTCTTCCGAGCTGCTAACCGGCGGGAGCCCTCCCGGTTACGGCCTGAACCGGCCTCCACGCCCGCCTGCCCTCGGAGCCCGGCACCCCTCCGAGACGGGAACCGGGGCCGGGTCAGCGGCCCAGGGCGGCGATGACCTCGCCGGTGGTGCTCACCCTGCCGATGCGCGGGAAGATCTTGCCGAAGGTGTGCGCGTGGGAGTCGGCGTCGGTGTCGGCGGTGGCGTCCTCCGGGAAGACCAGGTCGTAGCTGAGCTCCCATGCCGTACGGGCGGTGGACTCGACGCCGACGCTGGTGGAGATCCCGGCCAGGACGATGCGGTGGATGCCGCGGCGCCGGAGCTGGAGGTCCAGCTCGGTGCCGGTGAAGGCGCCCCAGTGGCGCTTGGTGACGACCACGTCCCCGAGGGCGGCGAGTTCGGCGGGGATCTCGGAGAACGCGGCGGGCGGGGCGGCGGCCGGACCCGGGCGGTCCACGTTGGCGGTCGGAAGGTCCCCGCCGTCCGGCGACCAGGCCACCTTGACCAGGACCACGGGCAGCCGGCGGGCGCGGAACGCCTCGGCGAGCGCGACACCCCGCGCCAGGACCTCGGTGGCGGGTCTGGTGGTGGGCAGGGCCAGGATGCCGGTCTGCAGGTCGATGAGGACCAGGGCGGTGTCCTCGCCGAGGGCGAGGGCGAGGGCGAGGGCGTTGGTGTCGGCGGGCATGCGCGCTCCTTCGAAGCCGGTGCGGTGGGGCCGCCACGGGCGTTCGGTACGAGGTGAAAGCCTGTCAGAGGCGGCCGCGCCGCCCGCTGATCGCCGCGGCATGTCGGGCAGCCCCCGAACCACCTAGAATGCGAACATGAGTACGAATGTGGGGGAGGTGCGTCCCCTCCTGTCGACGGCGCTGACCGGCGCGGAGCTGCGGCGCTGGTACTGGACCCTGGCCGAACTGACCGAACTGGCGCGGCGGATGGGGCTGCCGGCCCGCGGTGGGAAGGCCGCCGTCACCGCCCGGCTCGCCGCCGCCCTGGACGGCCTGCCCGAGCCCGCGGCCGCGGCGCCCGCCGCACCCCGCCGCGCCGGGCGGCAGCTCGCCGCCCCCGTCGACGGGGCGACGGTGATCCCGCACGGGCAGCGCTGCAGCCAGGTGCTGCGGGAGTACTTCGTCCGGGAGATCGGCCCCGGCTTCCACTTCGACGCCTTCATGCGGGAGTACGTCGCCGCGCATGCGGGACACACCCTCGCCGAGGCCGTCGAGCACTGGTACGCGACCCGGGCGCGGGCGGCCGAACCCCAGCAGGTCGGCGCCCAGTTCGAGTTCAACCGCTTCCTGCGCGACTGGCACGCCCGCCACCCCGGCGGCGCCCGCACCGATGCCCTGGCCGCCTGGCAGGCCCACCGGGCCCGCCCGCGCGCCTGACGCCGGGCGGGCGGCGGCGCGGGGGCGGGCTGGTGCGGCAGTGGCCCGTGAGCCGGTACGGCTTCAGTGGGCCGGCATCGGCCGCCGGTCCACGCGGGCCGGATGCCTGGTGGTGCCGCGGACGGCGAGGAGGAACGCGACGACGGGGTCCGGTGCGGCGGCCGGAGCTTCCGCGCGCAGGATCCGGTAGCCGTCGACCTGGACGCCGTGGACGCCGTGGATGCCGTGGACGCCGTGGATGCCGTGGACGCCGTGGACGCCGGGGGCGGCGGGATGTTGCTGCGGCCTCACCTGAGGCTGTTCCGCTGTGTCGGCGGCCTTCTGCTGACACCGCAGAGCGTGGGCGCCGGCGGCAACGACTTCGGCGAGCCGGTTGGCGAAGGCCGCGTTGCACCCGCCGAGCCGGACGAAGCCGTGGCCGGCCACGGGCCCGTCGTTGCTCAGTGAGGGCAGGGTCAGGTCAGCGAGCGCGAGCGCCGCCTGAAGGTTGGTGACGGCATCGTGGCCGGCCTGGTAGGCGCTGTCCTGACGCCGCTTGTACTGGATTCGCTCTGTGTAGGTCAATTCGTACATGTTGCCGTCTCTCGTGAGGGGTGTGGAGGCGAGGCGCCGAGCGCGTGGTGCATGCGGTTCAGCGGAGTGCGGCTCGCCGATGCCGGGCGGGGAGTGGGCCGGACCGCATCGCGGTGCACGGCTCGGGCTCGCCCCGCGAAGGGAGCCACGAGCGGGTAAACCGTCGGACGGAGTCTGGGTCCGGCCCGTGACCATCGGTTTCGATCTTCGTTTCAAAGGTGCAGGCGAACACCCCTTTGACGTGTGGGAAGGACCGGGTTGGCCAGGGAGGAGTCGGCAGCTGCCACCGCCTTCGCTCCTCGCGTTCGCCGCCCGGGGGGTGATCGGCCCTTGTGCGCCGCACGCGTACGACCGTCATCCGCCCTGTCCGAATCTGTGCCCGTGGGAAGGCGGGTGGACCGCACTGCTGTCGGCCGCGGGGTAGCCGGGAGGCCCACCGCCCGGCCCGCGTCCGGCGGAGGCCGACTGCCTGAGCGCGGCGGCCACGGAGGCCGTCGGGTTGCGGTGCCGCGGCGCGGCCTGGCGAGGCGGTCGCGTGAGCGTGATCTGGCGGACCAGCTGTTGGAAGCAGGCCAGCGCCGCGACGGCGGGAAGAGCGGATGCCGCCCCGGCGGCGATCGTCCTGGGTGCCTGGGCCACGCACAGGAGCGTGGCCAGGGTGGAGAACAGCAGGACGATCGACCAGGAGTGAAGCGCCCGGCGCTGGTGCAGCGCCGATCTGACGATGGACAGGGAGGCGACCAACCAGGGGCCGTAGATCAGCAGGGGCCACCAGCTGACCACTGCGCGGTCCGTGTGGGGTCCGGCGCTGTGGCGCAGGGTGTCGCAGATGGCCAGTCCACTGAGGATGCTCACCACTGCGGCGATGCCGCCCACCAGCGCGGCGGCGAACAGACTGCCCGTTTGCAGCAGGGGCGCGACCGGCGATTTCGGCAGGTTCCGTCGGCGCCCCCTGGAGGCCTCTTCGGGCGGATGCCCGACAGCGGGGTTCTCCAGCCCTGCGACGAGGCCGAGGGTGCCGGCCGCGTCAGCGCCACAGTCGAAGCCGCCTCGGGCGAGGGGCTCCCGCTGCGCGTGCGCAGCGCTCTCCTGGAGTAGGCCGGCGAGCTCCTCCGCCGGATCCCATGGCCGATGCGCCTCGCCGGGTCCGCCGAGCGGCCGCCCGGGAGAGGCGTTCGGTACGTGGTCCGGCCAGCCCCAGAACGCCGAGGTCTCCGACGGGGGGCGGACCCCCGGGATGTCCGGGTACCCGTACGGCTCATACACGGGAGCCGCCACCTCCACCCTCGCCGACCGCCGTGGCGGACGCCGCCGTGCTCCCCAACCGCCTGCCGAAGTCGGTCTGGATCAGGCTCATCGTATGGAGGAAGTCCTCGAAGATCGTCGACGAGGCACTCAGATCGATCTCCAGACTCTCGTGCTCCAGTGTTGCGTTCCGGGTCACGCCACAGTCGGCCGAGCCCGGAATGAAAAGCCACTTCCCGATCCGGATCGCACCCGAATGGGAACTGTCTTCCTGTCCGTCTTCTTCCGTAATCCCGCGGAAGAGGGCGGGGAGCTTTGCTGTTGTCATATTCCATAAACGCTGTCGATGTTGGTCAGGGTATGCGCCATCCGGGTGATGGTGGCCGATGGGCAAGTGCCGGGCCCTGTCATATCGATTTCAACAAAACGCTGGAACGTTATTCCGCCGCCGCCTTGCCCGTTATTCGGGCAGGCGATGCGTGGACATCCATGCGGCTGCCCTCCCGCCCCTCCCGCTCTCCCACCCCTCCCGCCCTCCCGGCCGCCCGGGTCCCGCCCGGCCCCCAGGCGTGCGGTCCGCGGGCCGCGACTGATCATCTGCACATAGTTCGAGATGTAAAGCCGGCCGCCGCCGCGCTTGGCTGCAATCGGGGGACGGAGCGCAACCAGGCATATGCCGCTGCGTTATGCCCGTCGATCGCCGCGGCCCCGGTCCGGGCGGTCCTCGCCTCGACAACCTTCGAAAGGACCAGCTGTGGGAGGCATCCTCCTGTGGATCGTGCTGATTTCTACCGCCCTGGGCACGGTTTTCACCGCTTTGAGCTCCTCGGGGGCCGGCCGCCTCTGGGTGGTGGACTCCCTGGAGCTGAGGCGCCGGCGACGCTTCAAGCAGGTTCTGTCCCTGCATGTGGACGCCACCCGGCTGTCCCGCGGGGAAGCCGCGGCGCCCGTATGGCCGGTGGAGGAGCCGGCCGGCGTCCGCGCACCCGGATCCTTCATGAGCCATGTGGGTCATCCGTCCTACGGCGAGGCGCATGTGTGCCGGCGCGCGGCTCCACCGGCTGGACCGCTGCAGCCCTGAAGGTGGACCGCTCGCGTCGCCTCCGGCCTCGTCACATGCCGGTTCCGGCAAGGCCGCCGGAAGGTGCCGGCCCGATGGAAAGGGAGGGGTGACGTCACCGAAAAACCCCGGCAATTCGTACATCCTCGGAGTGGGGTGAAAACCCCGGCAATTTGCGCACCGATGGGCGGACGGATACCCCGGGAATTCGCGCTTTGCTACTCTCTCGCCGTCGAATGGGTTATGTCGAAACACTCGCGGCCGATCTTGTTCGCGCTCGATGCATTCCGGTCCGAGCGCCGAGGGGAAGGCGAAAGTTTCTGAACCGAAAAGATGACCATCGGCCTGTCGCTGTGAGGGTCCTCCTCCGCTTCGGGCGGGCGCTTCGCGCAGGTCCACTGCTCCGGGATGCGGTGCGGGCGGCGGCCTTAAGGGTGGTCCGCCGCCTGGCTGACGCAGGCACGGCCGGCGCAACCGCCCCGCCCGGCACGGGGATGAGCTCGATGCCGCAGCTCCGGGACGCCTACAGGTCGGGCTTCTCGCTGCCCCCGCCTCCTCCGGCGAATGCGGCGAGTGCGGTGAGCGACCCCCACGAATGCCCGTGGTGCCGATCCCTCGGCAGTCCCGAGACGTAGCCGCCTGGCCGGGCAGGGCCCAGCTGAGGGCCGGGCAGGACCGTCGGGCCACGGCGCATCCGGCCCGGGCCGCGCCGGGCGCTGTCCACGGGCGCCCGCGGCGCGCGCCGGGGTCACGGACATACTGATGGCCGTGAAGACCGAACCCGAGACCGACGCCAAGGCCCCCTCCGACGACGACACCGTCCTCTTCCACGTCGACGGACGGACCGGTGTGGTCACCCTCAACCGCCCCAGGGCCCTCAACGCCCTCACCCACCCCATGGTGCTGCGGATCGCCGAGGCCCTCGACGCCTGGGCGGACGACCCCGCCGTCGGACAGGTCCTGATCCGCGGGGCCGGCGAGCGCGGACTGTGCGCGGGCGGCGACATCCGGGCCATCCACGACGACGCGAAGGCCGGGAACACCGCCTCCGCCGGCTTCTGGCGCGACGAGTACCGGCTCAACGCCCGCATCGCGCGCTACCCCAAGCCGTACGTCGCCCTCATGGACGGCATCGTCATGGGCGGCGGCGTGGGCCTCTCCTCCCACGGCAGCGTCCGCGTCGTCACCGAACGCTCCCGCGTCGCCATGCCCGAGACCGGAATCGGCTTCGTCCCGGACGTCGGCGGGACCTGGCTGCTGGGCCGCGCCCCGGGCCGGCTCGGCACTCATCTCGCGCTCACCGGCAGCGCGGTCGGCGCCGCGGACGCGCTGCTGTGCGGGCTCGCCGACCACTTCGTACCCGCCGAACGCCTCCCGGAGCTCACCGCCGCGCTCGCCACGGCCCCCGCCGGCGAGGTCCTTCCGCGGTACGCCGCCACGCCCGAGCCCGGGGTGCTCGCCGGCGCACGCTCCTGGATCGACCAGTGCTACGCGGCCGACACGGTCGAGGAGATCGTGGAGAGGCTGCTCGGCCAGGGCGGGCCCGCGGCGAAGGAGGCCGCCGAGACGATCCTGGCCAAGTCCCCGACCGCGCTGAAGGTCACCCTCGCGGCGGTGCGCCGGGCCGCCGCCCTCGGCACGCTGGAGGAGGCCTTGGCCCAGGAGTACCGCGTCTCCTGCAACGCGCTGACCTCACCCGACCTGGTGGAGGGCATCCGGGCGCAGGTCGTCGACAAGGACCGCAGCCCGCGCTGGACCCCGGCGACGCCGGCCGAGGTCACCGCAGCCGACGTCGAGCGGTTCTTCGCCCCGCTCGGCGAGGACCGCGAACTGCGCCTGCCGTAGCCCCGGTCGGGGGCCGGCCCGAAGCTCCGACGTCCCGCGCCGCGCGCCGAGCCCGCCGACGCGTGGCGCCGGGCCGGTCGCCGTCCGGCGGATCACGGTCGGGCGCCCCGCGCCGTACCGGACCCGGGCCTAGGAGTCGGCGCCGACGTACTCACGCAGGTGGCGGGCGGTCAGGGTGTCGCCCTCGGCCACCAGGGAGGCCGGGGTGCCCTCGAAGACGACCCGGCCGCCGGAGTGCCCGCCGCCGGGGCCGATGTCGATCAGCCAGTCGGCGTGCGCCATGACGGCCTGGTGGTGCTCGATGACGATCACCGAATTGCCGTCGTCGACGAGCCGGTCCAGCAGGGCCAGCAGCTTGTCCACGTCGGCCAGGTGCAGACCGGTCGTCGGCTCGTCCAGGATGTACGTCGAGGACTTCTCCGCCATGCTGATCGCGAGCTTCAGGCGCTGCCGCTCGCCGCCCGACAGGGTGTTGAGCGGCTGGCCGAGCCGCACGTACGACAGGCCCACGTCGGACAGGCGCCCCAGGACGGCCCGTGCCTGCCCGGTGGGGAAGAACTCGTACGCCTCCGCCACCGGCATGTTCAGCACTTCGCTGATGTTCTTGCCGCGCAGCCGGTACGTGAGCACCTCGGGGGTGAAGCGCTTGCCCTCGCACTCCTCGCACACCGTGGCCACTGCGGCCATCGTCGCCAGGTCCGTGTAGACGAGCCCGAGGCCGTTGCACTTGGGGCAGGCGCCTTCCGAATTCGCGCTGAACAGGGCCGCCTTGACACCGTTGGCCTTGGCGAAGGCCGTCCGGATCGGCCCCAGCAGCCCGGTGTAGGTGGCCGGGTTGGACCGGCGCGAACCGCGGATCGGCGACTGGTCGGCCACCACCACCCCCTCGCGTCCGGACAGGTAGCCGTGGATCAGCGAGCTCTTCCCCGATCCCGCGACACCGGTCACCACCGTGAGCACGCCGAGCGGCACCTCCACGCTGACGTCCTTGAGGTTGTGCAGGTCGGCGCCCTTCACCGACAGGTGGCCGCGGGGCGTGCGCACCGTTTCCCGAAGCCGCGCCCGGTGTCCGAGGTGGCGGCCGGTGAGGGTGCCGGAGGCGCGCAGCCCGGCCACGTCCCCGCTGTAGCAGAGTTGGCCGCCGGCGGTGCCGGCGCCCGGTCCGAGGTCGACGACGTGGTCGGCGATGGCGATGACCTCGGGCTTGTGCTCCACGACCAGCACGGTGTTGCCCTTGTCGCGCAGCCGCAGCAGCAGGTCGTTCATGCGCTGGATGTCGTGCGGGTGCAGGCCGGTGGTGGGCTCGTCGAAGACGTACGTGACGTCGGTGAGGGAGGAGCCCAGGTGCCGGACCATCTTCACGCGCTGGGCCTCCCCGCCGGACAGCGTGCCCGAGGGGCGGTCCAGGCTGAGGTAGCCCAGGCCGATCTCGACGAGCGAGTCGAGCAGGCTGCGGAGGTTGGCCAGCATCGGGGCGACGGCGGGATCGTCGATCCGGCGGACGAACCCGGCCAGTTCGCTGATCTGCATCGACGCGCACTCGGCGATGTTCACGCCGTGGATGCGCGAGGACAGCGCGGCCGCCGAGAGACGGGTGCCCCCGCAGTCCGGGCACGCGGTGAAGATCACCGCGCGTTCCACGAAGGCGCGGATGTGGGGTTGCATCGACTCGCGGTCCTTGCCCAGGTGGAGGCGAGTGATCTTGGTGATCAGGCCCTCGTAGGTGAAGCCGTTCGAGCCGGCCTTCACCTTCACCGCGCTCTTGTGGAGGAAGTCGGCCCACTCCTGGTCGGTGAAGTCCTTGAGCTTCGTGTCGGGGGAGTAGAAGCCGGAGTTGGCCATGTTCTGCCAGTACCAGGAGTCCACGGCGAAGCCGGGAACGGTGATCGCGCCCTCGTTGAGGGAGAGTTCGCGGTCGACCAGCTGGTCCACGTCGATGTCGGAGACCTCGCCGACGCCCTCGCAGCGCGGGCACATCCCGTCGGGGTTGTTGAAGCTGAACGCGCTGGACGTGCCGATGTGAGGTATGCCGATGCGGGAGAAGATGATCCGCAGCATGGTGTACGCGTCGGTTGCGGTGCCCACGGTGGAGCGGGAACCCGCGCCCATCCGCTCCTGGTCGACCACGATGGCGGCGCTCAGGTTGTGCAGTCCGTCCACGTCCGGCCGGCCGAGGCTCGGCATGAAGGACTGGATGAAGGCGGTGTACGTCTCGTTGATCATCCGCTGCGACTCGGCGGCGATGGTGCCGAAGACGAGGGAGGACTTACCGGAGCCGGAGACCCCGGTGAAGACCGTGAGGCGACGCTTGGGGATGTCCAGAGAGATGTCGGCGAGGTTGTTCTCCCGGGCTCCCCGGACCTGGATGACCTGGTGGTTGTCGGCGGCGATGTGCACGGAACTCCTCGAGGTGCGGCGTCTCGGCTTACTCACTGCGCGTTACTCTATACGTTGTACTCTATACGGTGTAGTGAATTGATGGCGCATGCTCGGAGGCCGGACATGGTGAAGGACCGCAGCGGGGCCGGAGACCCCGTGCGCACGCTGGAGCTGCTGTGGCGCGAGCCCGGACAGCCGGCGCAGCCGGGCCGGCGCGGCCCGCGGCAGGGCCTCAGCGTGGACGCCGTCGTCCGCGCCGCGACCGCGCTCGCCGACGAGGAGGGGCTCGCCGCGCTGACCATGCGGGCCCTGGCCCAGCGGCTCGGCGTGACGCCGATGACCGTCTACACCTACGTCCCCGGCAAGGCCGAGCTGCTCGACCTGATGCTCGACGACGCCTACCTCCACATGGAACGCCGGCCCGCGGATCGGCAGGAGCCCTGGCAGGTCCGCGTGGCCCGGATCGCCGAGGACAACCGGGACCTGATGCTCCGCCACCCCTGGATCGCAGACCTGGCCGTCACCCGGCCCCCGCTGGGTCCCGGGGTGATCGGGAAGTACGAGTACGAGCTGGCCGCCTTCGAGGGGATCGGGCTCACCGACACCGAGATGGACGCCGCCCTGACGCACCTGCTCGGCTTCGTCCACGCCAACGCGCTGGCCGCGGCCGACGACGCCGACCACAACCGCCGCCGGAGCCAGGAGGACTGGTGGGCCGTCAGTGCCCCGCTGCTGGAACGCGCCCTGGACCCCGACCGCTACCCGCTCGCCGGCCGGGTCGGCGCCGCGGTCGGCGGCTACCACCCCGGGACGATCTGGGCCTTCGGCCTCCGATGCGTCCTGGACGGCCTCACCCACCGCCTCGCCTCCCGCCCGGCCCCGTAGCGGAGGCGGGCGGGCCGCCACCGGGCCCGATGCCGCTAGCGGTAGCCGGTGGTGTCCGCCGGGCGGCCGGGGTCCTGTACCTCGACCAGGTAGCGCCAGGCGTCCGGGCGGCTGCCGTCCAGGTCCGTGAAGCCGTAGACCTGTGCCAGCCGCCCGCTGGAGAGGGACTGGCCGTTCCAGCGGGAGACCTCGGGGTCCGCGGCGAGGGCCGCGACCGCGCGGCCCACGTACGCGGGGGTCTCGGAGATCGCGAAGTGCGGGACCTCGGCCAGGGCGTCACGCCAGGTCTCCTCCGTCACGCCGTAGGCGTCGAGCATCATCTCCGAGCGCAGCCAGCCCGGCGTCAGGGCCACCGCCGTCGCCCCGCGCGGGCCCAGCTCGTGCCCGAGCGCGAACGCCATGCGCAGCACCGAGGACTTGGCGATGTCGTAGAAGAAGGAGACCCGGTAGTGGGAGGCGTTGTAGTCGGCGGTGCCGTCCGTCACCTCCACCACCAGACCGCCCGGCTCGCGCAGCAGCAACGGCACCGCGAAGTGGCTGGTGATGGCGTGCGTCTCGACCGCCAGCCGCAACAGCCGCAGCCCCTTGTCCAGATCGTGCTCCCACACCGTGCTGTCCCACTCGAAGAGCAGCTCCCCGCCCCAGATGTCGTTGACCAGCACGTCGAGGCGGCCCTGTTCGGTGTCGATCCGCCGGACCAGCGCCTCCACCTCGTCCGGCACCAGATGGTCGGCGACGACCGCGATCCCGCGCCCGCCCGCCGCGGTGACCAGCTCGGCGGTCTCCTCGATCGTCTCGGGCCGGTCGTACTCCGAACGCCGCCCCCGGCTGCTGCGCCCCGAGACGTACACGGTCGCGCCCCGAGCGCCCAGTTCGACCGCGATGCCCCGGCCCGCGCCACGCGTCGCCCCCGCGACGAGCGCCACCCTGCCTTCGAGGCCTTCGGTACCTTCGAGAGTCATGCCACGACCCTACGACGGGCCGCCCGCCCGGAGCCGCCCAACACGGAGATCGCAGGCAGGCACAGCGGCAGACCGCCCCCCCCGGCACCGGGTCGGCGCCGTCTGGAGCACCGCCAGTCCGGTCGTGCGCATCCCGGCCGCCGGCATCGGCTGCGGCCTTGTCCAACCAGGCGTCCTGGCCGCACTGTTGACCGAGCCTCGTCCACCAGGTCAGGAGAACCGGCTTGTCGTCGCACACCGCACCCGTCCCGCAGACCCTGCCCGGCCCGGACACCCCGTACGTGATCGATCCCGCCGGCGGCTGCCCCCACGCCCTCAACGCCCGGCTGCGCGCCGAGCACGGCGCGGTCGCGCGGGTCGTGCTCCCCGGCGGTGTTTCCGGAGCGGTCGTGCTGGGACACGACGCGCTGAAGGAGTTCCTCGCCCACCCCGAAGCGGCCAAGGACGCACGGCACTTCACCGCCCTGCACGACGGCAGCATCCCCCGCGACTGGCCCCTGCGGGCCTTCGCGAACGCCCAGGGCATGCATACCGCCGACGAGGACGACCACCGCCGGCTCCGCGCGCTGGTCGGCCGGGCCTTCACGGCCCGCCGGGCGGAACGCCTGCGCCCGCGCGTCGAGGAACTCACCGCCGAACTCCTCGACGACCTGGACCGGGCCGCGGCCGCCTCCCCCGAGGGAGTCGCCGACCTGCGCGAACACTTCGCGCTCCCGCTGCCGATGAGCGTCATCTGCGAACTCCTCGGGGTGGACCCGGAGCACCGGGGACGCCTGCACCACCTGTCCCACAAGGTGATCATCGCGACCGACACCGCCCCGGCCGAGGCGATGGCCGCCGTACGCGAGCTCGTCGAGCTCATGGGCACGATCGCCGCGACCCGCCGGGCGGACCCGGGCGACGACCTGACCAGCGCCCTGATCGCCGCCCGGGAGGACGACGGCGACCGGCTCAGCGAGGCCGAACTCATCGGCAGCATGCGGCTGATGCTCGTCGCGGGCCACGAAACCACCCTCAACCTCATCAGCAACGCCGTCCGCGCCCTGTGCACGCACCGCGACCAGCTCTCCCTCGTCCTGGAGGGCAAGGCGACCTGGTCGGACGTCGTGGACGAGACGCTGCGCTGGGACGGCCCCGTCAGCTGGTTCCCCTTCCGCTACCCCGTGAGCGACCTGACCGTGGGCGGCACCGTCATCCCGCGGGGCACCCCGGTCCTCGCCGGCTACACCGCGGCCGGCCGCGACGAGGACTTCCACGGCCCGGACGCCGACCGCTTCGACATCACCCGCCCCACGGCAGCCCGCAGCCTCTCCTTCGGGCACGGCGCGCACTACTGCGTGGGCGCCCCGCTCGCCCGCCTGGAGGCCACCACCGCCCTGGAGCGGCTGTTCACCCGCTTCCCCGACCTCGACCTCGCCACCCCCGACGCCGAACTCCCGCACCAGCGCAGCTTCATCGGCAACAGCGTCGAGACGCTCCCGGTCCGCCTGCACCGCCGCTGACCTCCCGCCGCCCGCCGCGACCCGGTCCCGGCGGGCAGCAGGTTCGCCGGTCAGCCCAGGGTGAGGGGGCGCTCCGGGGCCAGGTGGGCGGCGATCGCCTGGAGGACGTTGGAGCTGGCGTTCTGTACGGTGCTGCCGAGGCCCTGCGTCGCCACCGTCGCGATGGCCAGCTTCCGGGACGGCAGGTAGGCGACCGTGCCGGCGTAGCCCGCGAACGACGGGTTCTGGACGATCCAGGTGTTCTCCACCGGCAGACCCAGGGCGAACCAGGCGTTCCCCTTGATCTTCACGACGGGCGTGACCTGGAGCCTGCTCGACTCGGGGGTCAGCAGCTTCCCCTCGCCGATGGCCGCGAAGGACTTCGCCATGTCTTCGAGCGTCGAGGTCATCACCGCCCCCTCCGCCACCGTCCACGAGGGGTCCCAGTAGGTGGAGTCCTCGAACACGCCCCGCTCGTTGTCGAAGCCGTGCAGCACCGGCGCGGGGATCTCGGCCCTGGAGGAGATGTCGGTCCGGGTCAGTCCCATCGGTTCCAGGACGTTCTCGCGCATCACCTCGCCGAGGGGCCGTCGTTCGACCCTGGCGATGATGTCGCCCAGGAGCACCCAGTTGGCGTGCGAGTAGGCGAAGCCCGAACCGGGCGGCCGGGCCATGGGCCGGGACATCGCGATCCGCACCAGTTCCTCCCCGGTCCAGTGCCGGAACGGATTCTTGTAGAGGGCGGCGATGAAGGCCTTGTCGGTGACGTAGTCCGCGTACCCGGAGGACGCGGACGCCAGCATCTTCAGCGTGATCTCGTCCGCGTGCGGGAGGTCCGGGCGCCAGCGGGAGAGCTTGTCGTCGAGCGTGAGCCTGCCCGCGTCGACCAGTCTGAGCAGCTCGGTCGTCATCAGCGGGATCGCGACCGATCCGATGCGGAACCGCATGTCCGTCGTCGCGGGGAAGCCCGTCATCGTCTCCCCGGCCGCGGCGGCCGAAACCCGCTCGCCGCCGACCCACACCCCGGCCATCGCCGCCGTGAGCCGGTACGTCTTCAGCGCGTCCGCGACCTGCCGCGCGACGAACTCCTCCGTGTCGTCCGGCAGGCAGGTCCCGCCCCGGGAGACCTGGCCGGAGGGGCACGGCGCGGCGGCGCTCCCGGAGCGGACGGCCGTCCAGCCGCCCGCCAGTGAAGCGCCCAGCAGCAGGCTGCCCAGACAGGCGGCGGTGAAGGTCCGGTAGCGTCGCACGGCGTGCCTCCCTTGCGGGTCGAAGGCCAAGGGCCCCCGCCCGGGGCGGGGGCCCTCCGGATCCTGCCGGGCCCGTGCTCCCGGCACCGCGGACGCCACGGGCTTCGACCGACAGGACCGGAGAGAGAGCCACGCCCAAGCGATCGCAGGCCTGGTCCCGGCAGGCTAACCGGCGGCCCCAGCCGTCGCATGCGGGAGGCACTCCACGGGTGACGCCGCCGACAGCGCCTCCGGGCCGCCCGCCAGGAGCAGAAGCAGAAGCAGAAGCAGGAGCAGAAGCAGGAGCAGGAGCGCAGGGTCAGCCGAGATCCCGGACGCGGACCTCCACCGCGTGCCAACCGGTCGCCCCGTCCGGCACGGTCCCGGCGCGGACCCCGGTCTGCACGGCGCCCGTCCCGTCCACCGCCCGGACCTCCAGCGTGTGCAGCCCGGCCGTCGCCTCCCACGTCCACACCCACTGCCGCCACGTGTCCACGCCGTCCGCCGCCCCGAGCCGGGCCTCCTGCCAGGGGCCGCCGTCCACCCGTACCTCCACCCGGCGGATCCCCCGGTGCTGCGCCCAGGCCACGCCCGCCACCGCCACCCGGCCCGCCCGCAGGGCCGCGTACGGGCGCGGGGTGTCGATCCTCGACTGGGTCTTCACCGGGGCCTGCTGCGCCCAGGACCTGCGCACCCAGTACGCGTCGTACGCGGCGAAGGTGGTCAGCCGCAGCTCGCTCAGCCATTTGCAGGCGGAGACGTACCCGTACAGGCCCGGTACGACCATCCGCACGGGGAAGCCGTGCGCGAAGGGCAGCGGCGCGCCGTTCATCCCCACGGCCAGCAGTGCGGCCCGCCCGTCCATGACCGTCTCGACGGGCGTGCCCAGCGTCATTCCGTCGACGGACCGGGCCACGAGCTGGTCGGCCGGGCCGCCCCGGGACGGGGGCCGCACCCCGGCTTCGCGGAGCAGGTCCGCGAGGCGCACGCCGAGCCAGCGGGCGTTGCCCGCGTACGGGCCCCCGACCTCGTTCGACACGCAGGTGAGGGTGACGTCGTGCTCGACCAGGGGACGGGCGAGCAGCTCCCGCAGGCCGAGGGTGACCGGCCGCGAGACCCCCTCGCCGTGGATGCGCAGCCGCCAGGTGTCGGCGTCCACGCGGGGCACGACCAGCGCGGTGTCCACCCGGTAGAAGTCGCGGGCGGGGGTCAGGAACGGTCCGAGCCCGGGCACCCGCAGGTCCGCGCCGGCCGGCACCGGCGGGGCGGGCACGGCGGGCGGGGGCAGGACGAGGCGGGCCCTGGAGGCGGTCGCCCCGGCGGAGCCGTGGGCGCCCAGGCGCCGTCCGGCGATACCGGCCGCGGACGACAGCGCCAGGACACCGACGACCAGCCGGCCGAAGCCGCGCCGGTCCATCGCCCAGGCGCCGCCGGCCGGCGCCCCCGCCGGCCGGGGCCGGGTGGCCGCCGTGACCAGCAGCCACAGCACGACGGCCGCCGTCAGGCCGCCGGCGAGCGACGGCAGGGCGTCCTGCCAGGCGGCCTCCGGACGGCTGAGCGCCGCCGCCGCCCCCAGCAGCCCGAAACCTCCCGCGACCGCGCTCCCGGCGGGCGGACTGCGCAGGGCGAGCAGCCCGGCGCCGGCCGCGACCGCGGCGAGGACGGCGACGATGCCGAGCGTCAGCACCGCCTTGTCGGCGGTGCCGAACACGGCGATGGCCCACTCCCGGACGGCCGTCGGCGTCAGGTCGACGGCGGCCCCGCCGACGGCGGTCACCGGGGAGGCCTCGGGCCGGACCGCCGCCGCGACCAGCTCCGCCACGGCGAGTCCGGCGAACGCGGCGACGGCGCCGCAGGCGGCGCCCACCGCTCGCCGCGGCCGGCGGGAGCCGCTTCGGTCTGCCCTCACACCGCCAGTCTGCCCCCGGCACCGGCACGGCGCGCCGCCGCCACGGGGGAGCGGGCCCGTCAGTGCACGGGCGCCGGCGGCACCCAGCGCCCGGTGCGCGGCGCCTTCACCCCGTAGTCGTCCTTCAGCTCCGCGGGGATGGCGTGGTGCATCACCCTGCCCCGGGTCAGGGAGGCCAGCTCGAAGCCGGAGAGCAGCGAGCCGGCCTTGTCGAGCGCCCACTCCGCGTACGGGCTGCTGTCCTCGATGGTCTCCAGCAGCCCGAGGAACACCGGCACCGCCTTGGCCGCGGTGTCCCAGGCGGTGCGCGGGATCTCCAGCCAGTCGCCGATGGTGTCGCCGACGAGGAACCGGACGGTGGCGGGGACCATCGGGTCGAAGAGGGTGCCCGGGACCACGTCCTCGTACATGCGCATCAGCTGGGCGTTGAGGCGCACCCCCTCGGGCGAGGGGCCGAGGTTGCGCAGGAGGTAGAGGTCGCAGTAGTCGCGGGCCTCGGTGAGGGTCTGCGGCACCGCCGACATGTCACAGCCCAGCATGGCGCCGACGACCCGCCAGGCGTAGAAGTAGGCCTCGGCGCCGTCCTCGCTCATGTGGATGCCGAGCCGGTGCATGGCGTCGAGGACCAGCAGCGAGAAGCAGATCTGCCCCCCGATCATGTCCTCCTGGCAGATGGGCACGCCGTCCTTCTCGACGTCCCAGTGGCCGCCGTGGCGCAGGTGGTGGCGGACCGCCGCGTGCAGCAGCCGCACCTTCTGCGCGGCGGGGATGAACTTGCTGCCCTCGGCGAAGGAGTTGGTCTGCATCAGGTAGGTGACGAACTGCCCGGTGTTGGCCATCCGGCGCGAGGGGTACGCCATGGAGTGCGTCGAGGCCAGCAGCCGCGAGAGCCGGGGGATGGCGTAGGTCGCGGGCATGGCCGCGAAGGACAGGCCGGTGTTGATGTGGGCCGCGTTGTCCATGAAGAACAGCCTGGCCTGCTCCATCACGTCCCAGTCCACCCAGGTCGGGGGCATGGCGGTCGCCTCGAAGTAGGCGCGCGCGGACTGCGGGAGCTGCTCGGGGAGCTTGTCGCCGGCGGTGGTGAAGAACCGCATGAGGGTGTTGAGGTCGCCGACCTCCTTGCGGCGGAACATCTCGGCGACGGTCTCGTCGGCGAGCGGATCGCCCTGCGTGCTCAGGGCGTCGAGGGCGGCGTGGTCGTAACGGGGGCGCGCCGGGGCGCTCTGGGGGGCGTTGGCGTTCACGTCGGTCGTCCTTGTCGTCTTCTGCGGGTGCGTGGCTGCGGGGAGGGGTGCGCCGGGGGTTACAGGGAGCGGTCGGCTGCGGTCGCGGCCAGCCCGCACAGGGCGGACCGGGCCTCCGCGGGCATCGCGGCGAGGTCCAGCGCGGCCTGGGCCCGGCCGATGCGCTCGCGGATCATGTCCTCCACCCGCTGTCTGGCCCCGCACCGCTCCATCAGCTCGCGCACCGACGCTGCCTCTTCCTCGCCCAGCTCCGGGTTGCCGACCAGCTTCGCGAGCAGCCGGCGGTCGTCGGGTCGGGCCGCCGCCACGGTCAGGGCGAGCAGGGCCGTGGGTTTGGCGTCCCGCAGGTCGTCCAGGTTCGACTTGCCGGTCCGTGCGGGGTCCCCGAACGTCCCCAGCAGGTCGTCGCGCAGCTGGAAGGCCTCGCCGAGCGGGAGGCCGTAGCCCGAGAAGGCCTCCAGCAGGGCGGTGGAGCCGCCGCCCAGGGTGGCGCCGAGGTGCAGGGGCCGCTCCACCGTGTACTTGGCCGTCTTGAAACGGGCGACCTCCAGGGACTCCGCCACCAGCGGTTGCCGGTCCCCTCCCGCCTCGGTGCGCAGCACCTCCAGGAACTCGCCCGCCATCGTCTCGCGGAGCAGCGTGGACCAGAGGGGGACGGTCCGGGCCAGGTACGCGCCGGGCAGCCCGCAGGAGGTGAAGACGTGCCCGGCGTACCCCATCAGCAGGTCGCCGAGGATCATCGCGAGGGCGGTGGAGCGCTGCCCGTTGGCGGCGAAGGCGGCGTGCGCGGTGAGCTGCCCGTGCCGCATCCGGCTGTCGTCGATGATGTCGTCGTGGGTGCAGGCCGCCGCGTGGACGAGCTCCATGGCGGCCGCCGCCCGGATCACCCCCTCGCAGTCCGGCTGGCCCGCCGCCCGCCACCCCCAGTACAGGAATGCGGCCCGGATGCGCTTGCCCTGCGCCAGTGAGCGGCGCAACTGCTCCGACAGCGGCGTGAGTTCGGCGTGCAGGCCGAGCAGGGCCCGCTCCTCGTCGTCGGCCAGCCGGACCAGCACCTCGTCGATGCGCTCCTTGAAGCCGGTGTGGTCATGCACAGGGGCGGCCCTCGGCGGTGGCGGTCTGCTCCGCGGCGCGGCGGGCCATGGTCTCCAGGTAGTTCTCGTTTCCCATGCCCGCCCGGCGGGTGGCCAGTTCGCCGCGCTTGCGCAGCTCCACCACCCCGTCGGTGAGCAGTTCGCGCAGGTCGGCGCGGCGCAGTGCGTCCTGTGCGCGGTCGGCGGTCTGCCGCAGCTGGTCGAGGGCCAGGTCGGCCACCCCCGCGGCGAGCAGCGTCAGCAGTTCCAGGGACGCGGTGGCGGAACCGGCGCCCGCCGGCCGCTCCTGGTGCTGCCGCTCCTGGTGCTGCCGCTCCTGTTCCCGCCGGTACGCGGACTGGTCGTGTTCGGTCTGGGACATGCTCGGGTGTTCTCCTGGTCGCGTCGCGCCTCGTGGCATCGGCAAGGGGCGGCCACCGGATCGCTCCGGTGGCCGCCCCTTGGTTCTTCTCCCGGACAGTCAACCGACTGCCGTCCCCGCGCGGCGAACCGCAGCCCGCCATCTCCCCCGCACGAGCGCCGAGTTTCCTCCTGGCGGGTGATCATCCCGGAATCGGGCGATCATCTCCGCTCCAGGTGGTGTAGGCCGTGCCCTGGTCAGCCCGTGGCCGCCGCCGGCGGGAGGGCCGCCGCGACCGCCGCGGCCAGCCGGTACGGGTCACCGCTCGGCCGGTCCGGATGCCGGGTGGTCTTCCCGGCCCACTCCTCCTCGAAGGCGTGCCAGTCGATCTCCCGCGGTGCGGCCCCGGTGACCAGCGCCTCGTCCAGTGCGGCGAAGTGGGCCGCCCAGCGAGGGGCGTACAACTCCGAGATCAGGCCGCTCCATTCGCGGTTCGCGTAGTCGTGCAGGAAGCCGCCCTCGCTCGTGCTGCGCCGGCCCCACACGCTCAGCAGCGTGCGGGCGTCGTATTCGTACCGGTCCTGCTCGGCCCGGTCGGCGCCCCAGGAGCGGGCCCGGGAGAGCCACGTCCCCAGCAGGAGGTTCGGGTCGGCTCCGGTCACCTGGTCCAACAGCCGCATCCCGTGCAGCCATTCGGCCGTCAGGGCGCGGAAGCGGGTCAGGTCCTTGGCGTCGTGGGCCGCCTTGATCTGCGGCAGCAGGACCCGCGAGTGGTTGGCCAGGGCCTGCCGGGCGGTGTCCACGAGGTCGAAGCGGTAGGCGCTGGAGCCGCGCAGCGCCGGGTCCACCCTCAGGAGGTGGTCCAGGGCCCGGCGCACCGAACCGGCCGGATAGCGCATCGACTTGGGGCTCCAGTACGCGGCCGCCGCCGCCGACAGGCTCGGCCGGGCGCTGAACAGGCTGTCCTGCGACTCCGACCACAGCCCCGAGGAGGTGCTGTACGGGCCCTTGCGGAGCTCCTCCCAGGCGGCGGCGGCCTCGGCGTCGGGCCGGCCGTAGCGGCGGGCCGCGAAACCGGCGAACCACGCACGCTGGTCGACCGGCCCGGAATCCCAGGCGAGGTCGGTGAACAGGTCGAAGGCCGCCGGGTTGGTGCCGGTGGCCTCCGGCAGGTAGGCGATGCCGGTCAGCGCGCTGTTGCTCTTGGCACGCCAGGGGCCGAAGCGTTCCAGCCACACCGAGGTGTTGGCGCCGATCGTGGTGTGCCCGCCGAAGTTGTAGATGGTGCCCATCGCGTACGGGGCGCCGCCCCAGCGCTTCTCGCGGTCCAGCCGGTTGTACCGGTCCGACAGCCCGTCCAGGATCAGCAGCTTGGAGGTGTCCACCCCGGCCAGCAGCTCCGCGGTCGGATCGTCCTGCCAGCCCAGTACGGCCCACAGGGCACCGGGGTGGGCGGCGTGCAGGGCCTTCTGGACTGCGCCCGCCGCCGCCCTGACGTCGACCGAGCCGGTCCGGCCGCCCTCGTGCAGCGGGCTCATCCGGTACATCGCGCTGTCCCCGAACACCGCGCGCTGCTCCGCGTAGTAGGCGGCGGCCAGCTTCGCGAAGACCGGGGAGGTGGGATCCAGCCAGTCCGGGCGGTCGAAGCCCGCCCAGTCGCCCTGCGCGACCGTGGCCGCGCCGGCGTTGCGGGCGGCGAAGCCGGGCGGCACGGTGCCGAAGTAGCCGGGCAGCACCGGGGTCATGCCGAGCCCGCGCAACTGCTCCGCGATCCGGCCGCCGAGCTCCGCGCGTCGGCGCATCAGCCGCTCGGAGACCGGGCCGCCGAAGCCGCTCAGGTTCTGCAGCAGCCACCAGCTCTGGTGGCCGGGGCCGGGGATCCACTGCCGCAGCTCCTCGGCGGAGTACCCGAACCGCTGGAGCGCCCGGTAGTACGGGTACTCCGCGCCGACCTGCACGAACACCTCGTTGATGCCGTGCAGGGCGAGCAGGTCGACCTGCCGCTGGTGTTCCTCGAAGGTGCGGTACGGGCCCGAGTACCCGTCGTCGGTGTCGTTGAGGGCGTACCGGTGCGGGACCTGTGCGCTGCGGGTGACCGGTGCCGCAACGGCCGGCAGCCGGGCCGGCAGCATGCCGAGGCTGTCGCCGGGCCAGCCGATGTCGGCCCCGGCGACGTGCTGGAGGTACCAGCCGACGCCCGTGAGCAGGGTGGCTCCCGTGTTGCCGCGCACGGTGATCGCGCCGGCGGTCCCGGAGACGGTGAAGGTGTCGGCTCCGGCGGCCGGTTCGGGCACCAGGGTGAACTGCCGGGCGTGCCGCGGGAGCAGCCGCTGCAGGGCGGCCCGCGCGGGCGCGGTGTCGAAGGTCGCGGCGCGGGGTGCGCCGCTGTCCGCGGACGTCCGTTCCAGGGGCCGTACGGCGGAGGGTGCGGGCACCCCCGCCGCG
>NZ_MQUR01000027.1 GCF_001953875.1 Streptomyces amritsarensis | reverse complement strand
ATGGCCAGCACTGAAACGAAGGCGACAACGGACGACCTCGCAGGGTTGGAGGCCGGACTCGACGCCCTGGACGCCGTCGACGTCCGCCGCACACCGGTCCGCGAGGTCCTCGTCAAGAAGGCCCTACCGCCGGTCCTCGCCGTCGCCCTCGTACTCGCCGTCTGGCAGCTCCTCGTCTCCGCGGGGGTCACCGAGGAGAACAAGCTGCCCCCGCTGACCGCGGTGTGGGACAGCCTGTCCGACATGTGGATCAAGGGGACCCTGCTGGAGGTCATCTGGACCTCCGTCTCCCGCGGTCTGCTGGGCTTCCTGCTGGCCCTGGCCATCGGCACCCCGCTCGGCCTGCTCGTCGCCCGGGTGACGTTCGTGCGCGCCGCGATCGGCCCCATCCTGGCCGGCCTGCAGTCCCTGCCGTCGGTGGCGTGGGTGCCGCCGGCCGTNNGGTACGTCCTGCGCAGCCGCGGCCTCCTGGTCAAGAGCTGACGCAGCTCTCGCGGCCCGCGGCTCCGGCACACCCGACACACCCGGCAGCTCCACCGGCACCATCGGCTTCCGCGTGGCCGCGGAAGGCAGCAGGCCCTCTTGACAGGGCCCGGACGCGGATCGAGACTCCAGTTCGGCGAATCCTGGTGAACTGGTAGGAAATCATGGGGCGTTCAGGGCTGGGCCGCGGGACGGACGGCGTGCGTGCCGCCGCTGCCGCCGCCGTCTCCCTGCCTCGGCCGCTGCTGACCTCCCGCCGCCACATCGACCTGCTTCGCGTGTGCAGTGCGGCGAGTCCCCTGCACCACGGCGGCCCCGTGCCCGCCCACCGCTCCTGACCCCGTCGCGTACACACCCACCGCGCAGTCACCCACCTGCTGCCGGCCGCGGCGGGGCGGCTGCGGTCCGTCGTCGCGTATGCCCGTGCCCGAGCCATCCCAGGGAGACGCATGTCCGCCACGTACCCGAAAGCCGTTCCGTCCTTCCAGAGCAGGATCGGCCGTGACGCGCGCAGCGGCTTCCCCGCCGTCGCACACCGCTACCGGCTCCACCTGACGCCGTCCTGTCCGAGCTGTCTGCGGATCGCCGTCACGCACAGCCTCCTGGGCCTGCACGACGTCCTCCCGGTGACGTTGCTGCCCGCCGTTCCCGACGCGTCCGACGGCAACGGGTACCCGGCCCTGCGCCCGCTGTACGAGGCCAGTTCCCACCTGTACCCCGGGCCGGCACTGGCGCCCGTCCTCAGCGACGACTGGACCGGGCGGATCGTCAGCACCCATGCGCCCGACATCGTGCAGGACCTGACGCGGCGGTTCGGGGCCTCCGGTCCGCGCCTGTACCCGGACGGCGCCGACGCGCGCATCGAGGAGGTCGGCCGACTCTGCGAGCAAGGCATCGACGTCGCGGCACAGCGGGCCGGCCAGTACGGTGCCGACGCCGCCGGCCGCGACGCCGCGCTCGCCGCGCTGTTGCGCGGGCTGGGTGTGCTGGAGCGGCGGCTGGCCTCCTCCGACCACCTGCTGGGCGAGCATCTCACCGCCGCCGACGTGCAGTTGTGGGTGACTCTGGTGCAGTTGGACACGGTCCACCGCTGGCACCTTGACGCGGCGACCGTGTACCGGATCACCGACCACCCCCGTCTGTGGTCGTACGCGCGACGGCTGGCGGCCCATCCCGCTTTCGGGCCGCACCTCGACCTGGACGGCATCGCACGCCGCCACCACGCCCACTGCCGGGGCCGGGAGGCTGCCGGTGCGGCCGTGCGGATCGTGGACTGGCCGCGACCCTCACCGCGCACGGACACGGAGGCCGGCGCCGGCGCCGGTCCGGATACCGGCGCGGCCGTGAAGACGCTCGGGAGCTGAGGAGGCGGCCCCCGGCGCGGCGGACGGCCGCCGGGGGCCGGGGACCCCTGGCGGCCGTGGTGCAGGGCGGCGCCGTCGTCGGGCCCGGCGGCCGGCGGGCCGCCCTGGGGGTCAGGCCGTCGTGTCCAGCCAGGGGATCTGGTCGGCGGAGTAGCGGTGGGCGCGGAAGACGGAGTTCTGGGCGCCCGCCGACGACTCCAGGCCCACGCCGTCGCCGAACGAGCGGAACTGCGGAACCACGAACTCCCACACCACCTGGCCTTCGGGTGTGACTTCGAAGAGCCGCCCGAAGGAGCCCTCGGCGATGAAGGTGTTGCCGTTGGGCAGGCGTTGGGCGCTGGACATGTACGGGCTGTAGAAGTTCTGCGGCGGGTTGTCCTGGTAGGACCACACCTCCTTGCCGGTGCACGGGTCCAGCTCCAGGACCCGCGAGTAGGGGACGGAGGTGGTGTCGCGGTAGGTGCCGTTGTCGAAGACGAGGATGTTGCCGCTCGCCAGCTCGTGCGGATGGTGCTGCTGCGCCAGGACGTCGGGGCCGATGTGCCAGAGGACGTGCCCGTCCGCGCGGTCGACGGCCACGGCGGAGGAGGCGCTGCGGAAGCCCAGGACGATGGAGCCGTCGGCGCTCTCGTTCACGGTGTTGGCCATGGGCCAGTGCTCGCGGGCGAAGTGCGGGTTGAGCGGGAAGTCCTCCGGGTCGAGGTGGTCGATGGCGGCCCAGCGCCACACTTCCTCGCCGTCCCAGGTCAGTTCGTACACGACGTCGCCGTAGATGACCCCGCCCGGGGCTTCGGAGCCGGGGATGCCGCCTCGGATGCGGGCCGCGTCGGCCGGGGCGAGGGGTTCGACGACGGTGATGACGAGGTTGCCGTTGCGCAGCAGTGAGGCGTCGTGGTGGTGGAAGGGGTGGCGGACTTCGCGGACGACCGTGGAGTCCGGGGCCAGTTCCTGGAAGATGCCGCCGTGGTAGACGTCCCAGATGGGGAAGAGGGTCGGGCTGTCGGTGTCCTTGGCGGCGTAGAAGAGGTTGCCGTTCGGGAGGAGCTGCGCCTGGCGGCCGGGCGGGTGCGGGGAGTTCCAGGTGTGCGCGGTCCGTCCCTCGATGTCGACGAGGTGGATCTCGCCGGCGCTGGTGATCGGGGTGTACAGGGTGTAGCCGCCGTGGCTGCGCTCGGGGTCGTGGGCGATCAGGCCGACGCCGCGGCGGCGCAGGGTGTTCTGGTCGACGGTCATGGGGAGGTGTCTCCTCGTGGCGGGGTGCGGTGGGTGGGTGCGTGGGGTGGGGGTGGGTGTGGTGCGGTTGTGCGGGGTGTGGTTCAGCGGACCGTGACGGCGGCCCGGTCGACGGACGTCAGGGGCTCCGGGTGCAGGTACCGCTGGAGTGCTGCGCGGTCGGCGGCGCCGGGCAGGCCTTGGGCGGCCTTGGCCCAGGCGGCTTCCTCCTCCAGCTGGGTCAGCAGCTCGGGTGAGAGGGTCGCGCCGTAGGTGTAGCGGGTCTGGTAGGCCTCGACGTAGGCGGTCTGGAGCGCGCCCTTGGACTGGGCCACGACGGCCTGCCGTGCGCGGGCCGGGTCCGCTCCGATCTCGCGCTGGGCGCGCAGGACGGTGCGCAGTACGGCGGCGGTGGCCTCGTCGCTCGTCCTCGGGCCCGCGACGAGCAGGGTTCGTGCGGTGTATCCGGTGAAGGGAAGCTCGGCGTAGCGCTCGCCGAGCGCGGTGCGGGCGGCCTCGTAGAAGCTGGGGAAAGTGACGCCGGCGTCGATGTCGCCTCGGGCGAGCGCCGAAGTGACCTGGTTCGGGGCGAGGTTGACGACGGTCACGTCGGCGGCCGTCAGCTGTGCGGAGGCGAGCATCCGCGAGAGGGCGTACTCGACGTTCGTGCCCTGCGGCACTCCGACCTTGCGACCCTTGAGGGAGGCGAAGCCGGTGACGGCCCGGTCGGTCCGGGTGAGGAGGCGCCAGTCGGAGAAGCGGGACAGGTCGGCGACGATCCGCAGGTCTCGTCCGCCGAGCGCCGCCGTCACGGCGGGCAGGTCTCCGACGACGCCGAGCTGCGCCTGTCCGCCGAGGACGGCGTTGAGGGCGTCACGGCCGGTGGGCTGGGTGGTGACGGTGACGTCGATGCCTTCGGCGGACCACAGTCCGTGTTCCTGGGCGACGTGGACGGGTGCGCCGCCGAGGAGGTCGCTGCCGACGACGGAGACGGCCGGGCGGCCGCTCCTCCCGTTGCCGTTCGCGGGGTCGGAGCCGTCGGCGCAGGCCGAGGCGAGCGTGGTGAGCAGGGCCGCCATGAGCAGGGCGGCGGCTGCGCGGGGTCTGGGCATCGAAAGGGCCTTCCGTGAAGCGGATGGAAACGGGGGGTGGGGTAGGGGTTCAGTCGGAGCCGAGGTGGCGTGCGATGAGCGAGCGCAGGTCCGGGTCCGGAGGTCCGTCGGGGACGGTGTGGTCGGCGAGCACCCTGCCGGGGGCGCCGCCGAGGACGACGACCCGCTGGGCGAGGGCCAGGGCCTCGTCGATGTCGTGGGTGACGAACAGGACGGTGGTGCCGCGGCGTTGCCACAGCTCCCGCAGCAGGCGCTGCATGCGGGTGCGGGTCAGGGTGTCCAGTGCCCCGAACGGCTCGTCCATCAGGAGCACCTCGGGCTCGGCGGCCAGGGCGCGGGCCAGGGCGACGCGTTGCTGCATGCCGCCCGACAGTTGCGCCGGGTACTTGTCGGTGCCGTCCGCCAGCCCGACCTCGGCGAGGGCCTCCAGGGCGCGCCGGCGGCGTTCCGCGCGCGGCAGCCCGAGCCGTTTGAGCGCGAACTCGACGTTGCCGCGTGCGGTGCGCCAGGGGAAGAGCGCGTAGTGCTGGAAGACCACGCCCCGGTCCGGTCCGGGTCCGCGCACGGGCCGGGAGCCCGCCGTCACCCGACCCGTGGCGGGCGTCACGAAGCCGGCCACGGCGCCGAGGACCGTCGACTTGCCACATCCGCTCGGACCGAGCAGGGCGGTGAACGACCCTGCGGGCAGTTCCAGGTCGGTCTGCTCCAGGACGGGGGCGGCTGCGTAGCGTACGGACAGCCCTTCCAGTCGTACGGCCAGGCTCATGAGGTGCTCCAGTGGACGAAGCGGCGGCCGATCGCGGCCAGTACGAGGTCCACGGCCACGCCGAGCAGCCCGAGCACGAGCAGCCCGGCGAACATCCGGTCCACGCGCAGGAACTGGCCGTCCACCTGGAGCCGGTACGCCAGACCGCTGTCCGCTCCGCCCAGTTCGGCGGCCACCAGGGCGAGCAGGGCCACCGAGGCCCCGTAGCGCAGTGCCGCGAGTACGGCGGGTGCGGCGGCGGGCAGCAGTACCTCGACGAACCGGCGGCGCAGCGGGGCGCCGAGCGTCCGGGCGGCCCGCAGGTGGGAGACCGGGACGCGGGACACGCCGTCGTGGACGTACAGCCATACGGCGAGCAGGACGGCGTAGGCGATGAGGAGGCGCTTGGCGGTTTCCCCGATGCCGAACCAGGCGGTCGCGAGCGGCACCAGGGCGATGGCCGGTATCGGGCGCAGGAAGGAGACGACGGGGGTGACGGCGGCGGAGAGCTTCGGCAGGTAGCCGGTGGCGAAGCCGAGGGCGCTGCCGATGAGGGCGCCCAGTGCGAAGCCCTGTCCGGCGCGGGTCAGGCTGGCGCCGAGATCGGCGGTCAGGATGCCGCTGCGGGCACTGTCCGCGAGCGCGGCCAGGGTTTCGGCGGGGGTGGGAAGGAGCGCCGGGGCCACCACGCCGGACCGGGCGAGCAGGTACCAGAGCGCGAGCACGGCGGCTGCCGCGCCCAGGGCCGGGCCCAGTCGGCCGAGGGCCCGGCCGGGCGGTGAAGGGGTGGCGTGCACGGAGCGGCTCCTCGGTCGTCGATAAGTGAGGTCAATAATTGACCACGCTTATGACGGGAGTGTTGCAGCAGTGCGAAACCTCTCCGGGGCTTCCGGCCCTTGATCGCAGATGAGGTACGTTCACCAGCGTGTCTCGACCCGAACCCACGCCCGAGGCGATCGAGGTCGGACGGGTGATCCGGAGCTGCCGCAAGCGAAGCGGCGTCTCCATGGCCGTCCTCGCCGCCCGCTCAGGCCTCTCCCAGCCGTTCCTCAGCCAGCTCGAACGCGGCCTCACCACGCCCAGCCTCAGCTCGATCTACCGGATCGCGGAGGCCCTGGACATGAGCCCGGGCGCCTTCCTGCGGCCGCCCGCGCGACCGGGTGCGGTCAGCCACGAGAGCGACCCACAGGTGATCCGGGTGGAGGAGTCCGCGGGGCAGGTCGCGCAGGTGCTCATCCCCGGCGGGCGCAGCGCGCTGATGGAGGCGTACGAGCACCACTTCGAGCCCGGCCAGGGTGAGCGCGGCTGGTTCGAGCACCCGGGCGAGGACTTCCTCTACGTGCTGGAGGGCGAGGTGGTCCTGGAGGTCGAGGGCGAGGAGCCGCTGACCCTGCGGGCGGGCCAGAGCGCCCACCACCGCGGCGAAGTCCCCCACCGCTGCCGCTTGTCGGGCCCGGCCCCCGCCCGCACCCTCCTGGTGATCGCGAACGCCTGAGGCCGCGGCGGCGGCGCGCGTCGTCGCCGCCGACGCCCGACCTCGCGGCCCCGCCCCCGAGGGGTCGGCGCACGCGAACGCCGGCCCCGGCGCTCGGGTCGTGTGCGCGGGCGGAGGTGAGTGGGGAGTTCTTGATCGGCGCCATCGCGCCATCACGGGGACCGGCCCTGCGCCACCGGCTGCGGGCGCCTGAGCGGGGGTCAGGCCGACCGGGTGAGGACCTCCGTCAGGCGGTCGAGGCCCCAGTCCAGGTCGCTCCGGTCGATGACCAGGGGCGGGGCCAGTCGGATCGTCGTGCCGTGGGTGTCCTTCACCAGGACTCCGCGCTCCAGCAGGCGGCGCGCGACCGCGCTGCCGCTGCCGTGGCGGGGCGGGACGTCCACGCCCGCCCACAGTCCCCGGCCGCGGCTGCCTTCGATCAGGCCCGCACCGGTCATCTCGTGCAGCCGTGCGTGCAGGTGCGCTCCGAGCTCCGCGGACCGCTGCTGGAACTCACCCGTGCGCAGCATGGCGATGACTTCGAGCGCGACGGCGCAGGCCAGGGGATTGCCGCCGAAGGTGGAGCCGTGCTGGCCAGGGCGCAGTACGCCGAGCACGGCCCGGGAGGACACCACGGCGGAGACGGGGACGAGTCCTCCGCCGAGTGCCTTGCCGAGCAGGTACATGTCGGGGGTGACGTCTTCGTGGTCGCAGGCGAAGGTCCGGCCGGTGCGGGCCAGTCCGGACTGGATCTCGTCGGCGATGAAGAGGACGCCGCGTCCGGCGGTGAGCTCTCGGACGCGGGCGAGGTAACCGGGCGGCGGCACCAGCACGCCGGCCTCGCCCTGGACGGGTTCGATCAGGACGGCGACGGTCTCGTCGGTGAGGGCGGCCTCCAGCGCGGCGGCGTCGCCGAAGGGCACGGTGTCGAAGCCCGGGGTGAAGGGGCCGAAGTCGGCCCGGGCATCGGGGTCGGTGGAGAAGGAGACGACCGTGGTGGTGCGGCCGTGGAAATTGCCGGCGGCGACGACGATCCGCGCACGGCCGGGGGGCACGCCCTTGATCCGGTAGCCCCATTTGCGGGCGACCTTGACGGCTGTCTCGACGGCTTCGGCGCCGGTGTTCATCGGCAGGACGGTCTCCATCCCGCACAGGTCCGCCAGGCCGGCGCAGAAGTCGGCGAACCGGTCGTGGTGGAAGGCGCGGGAGGTGAGGGTGAGCCGGTCGAGCTGGGCCTTGGCGGCGGCGATCAGCCGGGGGTTGCGGTGGCCGAAGTTGAGGGCCGAGTACCCGGCGAGCAGGTCGAGGCTGCGCCTGCCCTCGATGTCGGTGGTCCAGGCTCCCTCGGCGGAGGCGATGACGACGGGGAGGGGGCGGTAGTTGTGCGCGCTGCGCGCTTCGGCGGCGTGCACGGCCAGGTCGGTCGCGGAGGCGTCGGGTGCGGAGGGCGTGCCGGGCGCGTGGGCTGTGGTGGACATGGCGGCTCCGGGTCGGGAGGACGGTGACGGGGATCGGGTGCGGGGTGCGTCGGCGCGGCGCGGTGGCGGGTGGCGGTGGCACGGCGCGGGTGCGCGGGCCGGGTTGCGGTGGTGCTGGGCACGGCGCGGTGGCGCGTTGCCGTGGCACGGCGCGGGTGTGGCGCGGTGGCGGGTTGCGCGGGCGCGGTCAGGCGTCGGCCAGGAGGAAGGGCAGGGCGCGGGGGTGGCCGGCGCGCGTGTCGCGGCGCAGCATGTCCGCGTAGGTTTCCCGGCGGACCGCCTCCCACGCCTCCCCGTCCCGGCAGAAGACGACCGGGGGCCTGCGCGCGCCGTTGTAGTTGTTCGCGAGCGAGTGGCAGTAGGCGCCGGTCGCGGGGACGGCGACGATGTCGCCGGCGCGCGGGGAGCTCAGCGGGACGTCGCGGATGAGCGTGTCGCCCGACTCGCAGTGGCGGCCGACCAGGTCGCATGCCTCTCCCCCGCCGACCCGGTCCACCAAGGTCGCCTCGAACCGCTGGCCGTACAGCATCGGTTCGAGGTTGTCGGCCATGCCCCCGTCGACCGCGACGAGCGGCCGGTGCCCGCCCGGCTTGACGGTGACCACGCGGTAGAGGGTCACGGCGGTCGGGCCGACCAGCGAGCGCCCCGGTTCGACGATCAGCCGGGCGTCGCCGGGCAGGTGGTCCCGGGCGGCGTCGGTGAGGGCCTTCACGTACTCCTCGATGGTGGGGGGCCGGTCGGTGTACGTGTAGCGGACGCCCAGCCCGCCGCCGAGGTCGTACACCGGGTGGCGGCCGAGACCGGGCAGTGCGGCGACGGCTTCCACGGCGCGGCGGAAGGGGGCTGTCTCCATGAGCTGCGATCCGACGTGCACGTGCAGGCCGTCGAGGCGCAGGCGGGGGCTGCGCCGCACGCGGGCGGCGGCTTCGGCGGCCTGGTCGGCCGTGAGGCCGAACTTGGAGCCGCGGTGCCCGGTCATCATGGCGGCGTGGGTGTCGGCGTCGACCTCCGGGATGACGCGCAGCAGCACGGCCTGCCGGCCGTCCGTGACGAGCTTCTCCAGGCGTTCCAGGTCGCGCAGGTTGTCGATCACGACGGTGCCCACGCCCGCGGCGACGGCCATGGCGAGCTCTTCGTCGGTCTTGGCGTTGCCGTGCATGACGATGTGCTCGGGGTCGGCTCCGGCGGCCAGTGCGGTGACGAGTTCGCCGCCTCCGGCGACATCGACGCCGAGGCCTTCCTCCACCAGCGTGCGGACCACTTCGGTGCAGGGGAAGGACTTCGAGGCGAAGACCGTTTGGCTGTTCGGCCAATGGCGGCCGAGGGCGTCTCGGTAGTCCCGCGCCCGGTTGCGCAAGGCCGTCTCGTCGACGACGAGGGCCGGGGTCCCGAAGCGTTCGGCGACTTCGGCGAGGCTGCATCCGCCGACCCGGAGGTGGCCGCGTCCGTCCAGGTGGGAGCCTTCCGGGAAGAGGTCCAGCAGGTCGTCCCCGGTGGTGGCCGCAGGTCGGTCGATGAGCATGGGAACGCGTTTCCGTTCGGTTCGGCGGGTGGTCTCCTGTGGCTATCCTGGCAACGCTTCGGCGGATGCGCCGCTGCCGATCGGCCTACGAAACGAGTTGTGCATTGTCCGATCTCACCATCGCCTTGGACGATTCGGCCACCCTCGGCGGGGTGCTGGACGGTGCCGGTCCCGCGGGCATCCGTCTGCTCACCGCCCCGGCCGGTCTGGGGGTGCCCGTGCGGGGCACGGTCATCTACGACGCCGGGGACCGGATCGCGGAGTCTCCCGGCGGGCTCCTGCTGCTGGTCGGCGTCGATCCGTCCGATCCCCGTGCCCTGGCGCTGCCGGGGCAGGCGGCCGCCCGCGGCTGCACCGTCGTCGTGGTCAAGCGGCGGGGGCAGGCGGCGGCGCCGTTCCTCGGCGAGGCCGAACGGCACGGGGTCGCCGTGCTGGCCGCCGAGGACGACCTCCCGTGGCGGAACATCGACGCCGTACTGAGCTGCGCGCTCACCGGTGCCGGCACGGCGACCGTGCCCGGGGCCGTCCCCATGGGCGGCGAGTTGTACGCCCTGGCGGACCATCTGGCCGCGGTGGTCGGCGGCGCGGCCGTGGTGGAGGACCTGGCCCGGCGTGTCATCGCCTATTCGAGCGTCCCGGGGGTCCGGATCGACGCGCCCCGCGAACGGGGCATCCTGCAGCGCCGTATAGAGGACCTGCCGGAGCTGCCCGAGCAACGGCGGCAGTACCAGCGGGTGCTGTCCTCGCAGACGGTGGTGCGGTTCCCGGCGATCGGTGCGGAACTGCCGCGGGCCGCCGTCGCGGTGCGGGCCGGCACGCTGCCGTTGGGCACGTTGTGGGTGATCGAACCGGAGGACGGCATCTGCGAGGAGGGCATGGCCGCGCTCGCGGAGACCGCGCGCCTCGTCGCACCGCACCTGCTGCGGCTTTTGAACCTGCCCGAGGCCGAACGGCGGCTGCGCCGGGAGACGTTCCTCACGCTGCTGGACGCGGGGCCGGCCCCGCAGGAGGCCTGCTCGCTCCTCGGGATCCGGCCCGGGGTGCCGTTCCGGCTGCTGGCCTTCGCGCCGCCCGGGACGGCGGCGGGCGGTGAGGCGTTCCCGGTCGCGGCCGCCGCGCTGGCGACCGTCCTGGAGCACGCGGAGTCCGAACTCGCCCGGCAGGCCGCGGCGCACCGCCCCGACGTCACCGTCGCCACAACCGGCGGGATCGTCTTCGTGCTGCTCCCGTACGCGGCGCAGGACGCGGACGGGGGGCGGTTCGCCGAGGCCGCGCTGGCGGCGCTGCGGCGTTCGGTCTCGGCGGGCATGCGGGCCGCGCTGAGCCGGCCGTGCCGGGACGCGGGCGCCTCGGCCTCCCTGCGCAGGGAGGCCGAGGCGGTTCTGCGGGCCACGGTGGACGCTCCGGCCGGGGCTGCGGCGGCGACGGTCGAGCAGGTCCGCCACCGGATCCTGCTCGACCGGCTCGGGGACGAGCTGGAGCGCGACCCGTGGCTGCGCCTTTCGGGCATCGACGAGTTGGCCGCCCACGACGCCGAACACGGCACCGCCTACGGGGCCTCGATCGCGGCCTGGCTGGACGAGCTGGGCGACATCGCCACGGCTGCGAGCCTGCTGCGGGTGCACCCGAACACGCTGAGGCACCGCCTGCGGCGTGCACGGGAGTTGTTCGCCCTCGACCTCGACGATCCCGATGTCCGGCTGGCCGTCTGGCTGGAACTCAGGCGGTCGGCCCGGCCTGCGCCTCCGGGGCCACGGCTGCCGTGACCTCCGGCCGCGGGGGCCGGTGAGCTCGGCCCGCTCCAGGCGGGAGGGGTACCGGACGGCAGGGCGCGGCCCCGCGGGTGGACCGGATCCGGCAGGATCGGCCCGGGGCCCTCGTACCCGGATCCGGTGGCGGTCCGGTCCCGACGCCCCCGACGGTGGCCGAGTGCGGCGGGGACGCGCTGTACACCGTGCCTCCTTACAACGCGCCGGACCTGTTCCGGCACGTGGACGGCCCGGCGGGCGGCCGGCTGGTGCACACGGCGATCGGCCGGCGCCGACGTGTCACGGCGGGCCCCGACCGCCGGTGAGACTCCTCACACGTGACGGAACGCCCCGAGCCCGAAAGGCCCCGTCGGGGCCCGCTGTACGGGGCTCCGGACCGGCCGATCGGCCGAGTGGGGCCCCCGGGCGGATGACCTAGCCTGGATCGGCAACGCGAGATCGGGGGGCCGAGCGCAAAGGAAGAGCGCGTCCATGGGCATCACCAGCAGTTCCGCTCGCCGCGTCCGCCGTGCGGGATCCGCCGCCACGGCTGTCGTCCTCGGCATCCTGGCCGTTTCCGGTAGCCCGGCCCTCGCCGCGGCGGACGGCTCGGCGGACAAGCCCGCCGCAGACGCTGCGGACAAGCCCGCGGCAGACGCGGCGAAGAAGCCCGCGGCCGCCCCGGCGGACAAGCCCGCGGCGGGGGAGGCCTCCGGTTCCGCCGCGTCGGCCGGGAGCACGGGATCCGCACGCAGCGCCGCGGGGATACCGCCGACGATCTCCCGGCTGGCGCAGGGCCCGGGCCGGACCGTCGCGATCACCATCGACGACGGACCCGACCCCCGCTGGACGCCCCAGGTCCTGGACGTGCTGCGGAAGAACCATGTCAAGGCAACGTTCTGCATGATCGGTACCAAGGCGCAGAAATACCCGGAGCTCGTGCGCGCGGTCGCGGCCGACGGGCACCTCCTGTGCAACCACTCCGTCGACCACGACGTGACCATGGACCACAAGCCCGTCGCCTACCAGAAGCAGCAGATCCTCGAGGGCAAGGCCATGATCGAGAAGGCCGCTCCCGGGGTTCCGGTCGGCTACTACCGCGCACCGGGCGGTGCCTTCACCCCTGACAGCCGGGCGATCGCCGCGGCGAGCGGGATGCGGCCGCTGGGCTGGAGCGTGGACCCGAAGGACTGGAGCCGTCCGGGCCTGCCGTCGATCATCTCCGCCCTTGAGGACAAGCTCCCCCAGCAGCCGACCGTCCTCTTCCACGACGGTGGCGGCGACCGCAGCGAGACCGTGGCGGCGCTGGGGCAGTACCTGCCCTGGCTCACCGCACAGGGCTACCACTTCGCGTTCCCGGCCCGCACGACCCCGTAGCGTCGGCGCACGCCCGCTCGTTCAGGAGGCCGCCATGGCCTTCCGCACGGTGTGCAGGCACGACGTCAGGGCCGTGTGGCGGGGCGTGCCGTAGTCGCGTGCCTGCATCCAGGCCGCGTACAGCAGGGACCACAGCACGTTCTGCAGCCACTCGGCGTCCGCCTCGGCGTCCACCGTGCCCTCGGCCTGGCCGCGCTCGATGAGGCGGACCAGGACGCGGTCGGAGTCGGTCTCCTCCTCGAAGCCCGCCCAGCTCAGGAACTGCGGAACGTCGAACAGCAGCATGAGCCGGTCGCCCAGCTCGAAGTACTCCAGGCAGAGCCGCTCCAGCGCCTTCGGTGCCGGCCCCTCGTCCACCCGTGCCCGCACGGTCGCCTCCTGCAGCCGCTCCCGTACGTCCGCTCCGAGCGCGGCCACCAGGTCCGAGCGTTCGGCGAAGTAGCGGTGGACGGTGGTGCGGCCGACGCCGGCGGCCTCGGCGACGTCCGCGAGGGACGCCCCGTGGTTGGCCGACAGGACGGTGACGGCGGCGTCGAGGATCGCGCGCCGCGTGCGGGCCCGGGTGGCGGTCTCGGTGGGTGCCGTCGCGATGTGGTCATGCTCCATGGGCGTACGGTAGCGCGCCCGCAATGAAACTCACTTGACCACAACGGAACACCGCTGTTCCATTTCTGCATGGCTGACTCCCCATCACCGATTCGCGCCGCCTTCGACGCGCCCCGGCTGCGTGTCCTGTGGTCCTTCGCCCGCCCGCACCGCCGCACGCTGACCGCGGGACTGTTCCTGGCCCTGGTCGGCTCCGCCCTCGGTCTGGCCACGCCCATGATCACCAAGTGGGTGCTGGACGCCCTGAACACCTCCACCTCCCTCATGGGCCCCGTGAGCGCGCTGTTCGCCCTCCTCGTCGTCGGCGCCGCCGTGTCGTACCGGCAGTGGTGCATGCTCGGCGCGGTGGGCGAACACGTCGTGCTGGAGGCGCGCGAGTCGATGGTGCGACGGTTCCTGCACGCCACCGTGCCCGCTCTCACCCGGCGTCCGACCGGTGAGCTCGTCACCCGGGTGACCTCGGACACCGTCCTGCTGCGCGAGGCCACCGCCCAGTCGTTCGTCGGCCTGGTCAACGGCGCCGTCATGCTCGTGGGAAGCCTGGTCCTGATGGGCGTCCTCGACGTGGTGCTGCTCGGCACCACCATGACCGCCGTGGCCGTGACCGCCGCGCTCTTCGCCCTCCTCATGCCGGGCATCGGCAAGGCGCAGCAGCGCGCCCAGGAGCACGTCGGCCGGCTCGGCGGCCTCCTGGAGGGCACGCTGCGGGCCATCCGCACCGTGAAGGTGAGCCGCGCCGAGGAACGGGCCGCCGAACGGATCGTGGCCGACGCCCGGGCCGCCGCCGACCAGGGCATCCGGGCGGTCCGCCAGGAGGCGCTGGCCTGGACGGTCGCCGGGTCCGGCATCCAGCTGGCCATCATCGCGATCCTGGGCGTCGGGGCCTGGCGGGTCGGCGAGGGGAGCCTGGAGGTCTCCAGCCTGATCGCCTTCCTGCTGTACGCGTTCACGCTGATGGAGCCGGTCGGCACGCTCAGCCAGAACGTCACCTCCCTCCAGGCCGGCATGGCCGCGGCCGAACGCATCCGGCAGACGGCGGACTTGACGCCGGAGGGCGACGCCACCCCACCGGGCCGGGACGGCGACAGGACCGGCAGCACCGCGGACTCCGGCCACCCGGCGGAGGTGCCGGTGCTCGAACTGCGCGGTGTCAGCGCCGCGTACGGCCCCGGGGCCGCGCATGCCGTCACCGGCGTACGGCTGGCCGTCCCCCGGCGCGGCCACACCGCGATCGTCGGGCCGTCGGGCGCCGGCAAGACGACCCTGTTCTCGCTCGTCCTGCGGTTCCTGGAACCGGTCGACGGCGAACTGCTGCTCAACGGGCGGCCGTACCGCGACTACAGCCACTGCGAGGTGCGGGCGCGGCTGGCGTACGTCGAGCAGGACACCCCCGTGGTCCCCGGCACCCTCCGCGAGAACCTGCTGCTCGCCCGGCCGGACGCCTCCGAGGAGGAACTGCGCCGCGTGCTGCGGGACGTACGGCTGACGGAGAAGGTCGACTCGCTCGACGGGGGCCTGGACGGTCAGCTGTCGTCGGCGCACATGTCCGGTGGCGAACGCCAGCGCATCGCGCTCGCGCGCGCCCTGCTGCGTACTCCGGAGGTCCTGCTGCTGGACGAGGCGACCGCGCAGTTGGACGGGCTGACGGAGGCCGCGGTACAGGACTGCATCCGCAGCCGGGCGGCGACGGGTGCGGTGGTCACGGTCGCGCACCGGCTTTCGACGGTGGTCGACGCCGACCTGATCGTGGTCATGGAGGCGGGCCGGATCCGCGCCCGCGGCACCCATGGGGAGCTGCTGGAGACGGACGCGCTCTACCGCGAACTGGTGGCGGCCCTGCGCCTGGCCACCACCGCCGGGGCGGAGGTGGTGTGAGGGCGGCCGGGGTCAGCAGGGTTGTTCGAAGGTGGGGGTGGCGCGGGCGATCAGGAGGGCCACGTCGTCGTGGACTCCCGGATGGCGCATGGTGTCCAGCAGCAGGTCGCAGGTCTCGTCCAGAGGGCGGCGGGGGTCGTCCAGGGCGTGGAGGAGGACGTCGAGGCGCTCGTCGATCGGATCGTCGCGGGTCTCGACGAGGCCGTCGGTGTAGAGGACGAGCTGGTCGCCGGTCCCGACGCAGATGCTGACGGTGTGGAAGGCGACACCGACACCGCCGAGCGGCGCGCCGGTGGGCAGGTCGAGGAGTTCGCGCGAGCCGTCCTGCCGCAGCAGTACCGGCGGCAGGTGCCCGGCGAGGGAGAGGTGCCACTGCGCCGCCCGCGGGTCGTAGACGGCGTAGACGCAGGTCGCGATGGTTTCCAGGCCCTCGGTGACGTGGTCGAGGTGGTGCAGGACCTGCGCGGGGTCGAGGTCGAGGTCGGCCAGGGTCCGGGTGGCGGTGCGGAGCTGGCCCATGCTGGCCGCGGCCCCGACGCCGCTGCCCATGACGTCGCCGACCACCAGGGCGGTCTTGTCGCCGCTCAGCGGGATCACGTCGAACCAGTCGCCGCCGATCTCCATGGTGGCCTGGGCCGGGCGGTACCGGGTGGCGACTTCCAGGCCCGGCCGCCGCGGCGGCGTGTGGGGCAGCAGGCTGCGCTGGAGGGTGAGTGCGGTGTTGCGTTGCTCTTCGACCGCGCGGTGCCGCTCGGTGACGTCCACGCTGGCCGTGGCCACGCCCAGCACGGTCCCGTTGGGGGCTTCGAGCCGGTAGAACGAGATCGACCAGGCGTGGTCGTGGTCCGGGTCGGCGGGGGTACGGCCGACGGTGTACTGGTCCACGATGGGGACACCGGTGGCCAGCACCTCGCGCATCGCGGCCTCGAAGGACGGGTCCACGGCCGGCAGCACCTCGTGGACGTGCCGCCCGACGTGCTCGGCGGCGGGCACCCCGTTGAGGCGTTCCTCCGCCGGATTGACCGAGACGTAGCGCAGGTCGGTGTCGAGGACGCCGAGGCCGACCGGCGACTGGTCCACGAGCCGGGCGGACAGGGCCAGGTCGCGTTCGACCTGCCGCACCGTCGCCTGGTCGGCGGCCAGGCCCAGGGCGTAGTACTCCTGCTGGGAGTCCAGCAGCCGCATGTTGCGGAACTCGACCATGCGGGTGCTGCCGTCCTTGTGCCGGATGGGGAAGACGCCGACCCAGCTGACCCCGCGCTCCATGACCTCGGCGAACATGTCCAGCACGACCGGGCGGTGCTCCTCGTGGAGCAGCAGACGGCCCGCGTACTCCCCGAGCGCCTCGTCCGCCGTGTAACCGAACAGTTCCTCGGCCTGGGGGCTCCACAGGTCGATCCGGCCCTCGGAGTCGAGGAGGACGGCCGCCACGCGCAGCACGTCGAGCAGGCCGCCCGGCCCGGAGGCGGCGGGGCGCGCCTGTGCGGGATCGCCGTGCGAGGGCTCGCTCGCTCCCATCTCCGGGCTCTCCTTCCGGCCGCCGCAGGCTGGGGCCCTACCCTCCCAGCCCTCTCATCGTCCCTCTCCCTGCGACACGCGTGCACGCCGCACCCCCGCCGGACGGCCCAGGGGCCGGCGCCCCACACCGATGCGCACAGCCGGTCGAGAGTGCGTCCGGGGTGATCCGCTCGCGGTGACCGTGCGCCATCCCCCTGCTACGGCTCCCGGCTGCCAGGTGCAGGAAGGCGGTCCGGTTCGCCGCTTGTGGTTCGGTCGTCGGACGTTCCGGCACGCCCGGTGCACGCGGGTGTGGTGGGACGGGGTCATGCACCGTTGGCCACGCTCGTGATCAATACACGTGGGGGCTCGCTCCAGGGCCTGGCAGGTGGAAGCCGTTGAAGAGGTCGTCCATGCCGCGCAGGGCCAGTCGGGTCGGGGTCGCACGGACCGCGAGGTCCCGGGCCGTCGCCGCGAGCGGGTTGCGGAGGGCGCCCAGGCGGCCGACGCGGCGGGCCCGGAGGCGGATGGCGTCGGTGCGGTCGCGGCGGGCCGCGGTGTACGCGGCGAGGGCGGCCGGGACGGCGTCGCCGGTGTCCACGCCGGCGCCGATGGCTCCGGCCGGGAGCAGGTGCGCGAGGATGACCGCGTCCTCGATGGCCTGGCATCCGCCCTGGCCGAGGTTGGGGGCCATGGCGTGGGCGGCGTCGCCGAGCCAGGCGATCCGGCCGTGGTGCAGGCGGGGTAGCGGGGCGGCCAGGTCGTACAGGTCGTTCTGGAGGACGTCGGCGGGGTCGAAGCGCCCGACGCGGTCCAGTAGGGCGGGGATCGGGTCGTGCCACGAGCCGAAGCGGCGGCTCAGTTCCGCGCGGGCGTCGGCCGGCCGGGTGCCGGCCGGGACGACCGCGGTGGCGTAGAGGTAGTACCGGCCGTCGGCGAGCGGGGTGACGCCGAAGCGTTCCCCTCGCCCCCACGTCTCGCTCATGGACGGGATCCGCAGGTCCGGGGCGTCGACGAGGGTCCGCCAGGCCGTCTCGCCGATGTAGTGCAGGCCGGGGTGGTCGGGAAAGCAGGCGCGGCGCAGGGGGCTGTGGATCCCGTCGGCGGCGACGACCAGGTCGGCGGGGAGGTCCGGGCCTTCGGCCGTGCGGACGGTGGGGCGGCCGGCGGGGTCGTCGACGCCGGTCACGGTGGTGCCGTAGCGGAGGGCTTGCGGCGGCAGGGCGGCGGCGAGGGCCGCGGTGAAGGCCGGCCGCGGTACGGCGATCGGCGCCATGCCGTAGCGGGCGGCCATGTGGGAGGTCTCGGCGCGGGTGAGCCACAGGCCGTCGGAGCGGCGTACGCCCATCGTGGCGGGTACGGCGCTGCCGGCGGCCCGGGCGGCGGCCACGCCGAGGGTGTCGAGGGCGCGCAGGGCGTTGGGGCGAGTCCGATGCCGGCGCCGGTGGTGGGCGGTGCGGGGGCGCGTTCGCAGACGGTGACCCGCCAGCCGCGGCGGTGCAGTGCGATGGCGGCGGTCAGGCCGCCGATACCGGCCCCGGCCACCACCGCGTGACGTCTCTGCATGGGCACCTCTCCGTTCGTCGCGTGCTGGTACGTCTTCAGGACCCGGTCCGACTCGGCGAGGGCCTCCTCGTAGTCCGGACGGCACCGGGGGGCGCGGCCGGCGAAGGCGGTGGCCAGGTCGTCGGAGGGATGCGCGATCACGCCTCCGGATCCTTCCAGACGTCCCTCCCGCGGCGGAGGGCGGCCCGCTTCACCGGAGGGACCGCCGGAGCGTCGTCTGCCACGCCTCGCACCACAGCACGCCCTGGACGAGCCCGAGCGCACGCGACCTGCAGGAGCCGTCCGCGATGTGCGGCAGGGACTTCTCGATGACGGGCAGCAGGTCCTGCGCGAACGCGGTCCCTTCACGGTGGTCGAGGTACCGGCTGCGACGGGTGACCGGCTCGACGGCGAACACCTGCGCATGGCGGTGGCGTACGTCGGGGTCCGTCGACTCCAGCAGGTCCCGGGCGTGGTCGGCGGTCACTTCCCGCAACCCGCACGGGGCCGTCCGGTCGCCGTCGTGCCCGTGGGCGAGACAGCCGGCGTGCAGGGTGTCCGCCAGCAGGTCGGCCGGTTCGACGGCCAGTGCCTGCCGGACGTGGGCATCGAAGTGCTTCGCGGCCCCGGCGACGACGAACGGTTCCACATGGAGCAGCAGGTCCTGGAGGGCGAACAGCCGGTCCTCGCCGCCCGCCGCCACGCGCAGCGCACGCTCGTCGAGGATCCCGGCCATCAGCTCCCGCAGTGCTTCGAGCGCGGCCACCTTCCTCGTGACCTTCGGGAACGGCGTGAGGTGGTGCCGGGTGACGGTGTATCCGAGGCTTCCCCGCACGCCGGCGGTCAGTTCTGCGCGGATCGCCTCCCGGAAGGCGGGGTCGGCCAGGACGGGCTCGACGCCGTCGGTCCCCCGCCGCTGTATCCACTGCAGCGCCCGCAGACGCCCGCCTCCGGCCGGGTCGTCCATCGGCATGTCGACCCGCTTCATGAGGGCGAGCAGCCCGAGGTCCACACCGACGCCCCCGAAATCGCCCGCCAGCGTGTCGCTCTGCAGCCCGAGCAGGGGATCACGCCGCTCGCCCGCCTCGCGCATGCGTGCCGCGATCGAGGCGACCACCGGCTCCAGGCCCGCGGCCGGCAGCCGCAGTCCGGCGTACCGCCGCAGGAACAGCGTCAGCCAGTCGTTCGCGGCCCTCGCGGACTCGGCGGCGGCGGCTTCCGGCCCGCCGGTGAACGGCTCCAGCAGGCCCGTGCGCGCCAGCAGCGCCAGCCATGCCTCGGCGGCCGCGGTCTTCGCCGCGGCCGAGGTGCCCCGGGGCTCGGGAAGGTGGGTCCGCAGGTGTCGGGCCGTGTCGGGGTGCTCGGACAGGTCCCGCTCCAGCGGCGCCGCCCAGGCCTCCCACACGGGCGCCGTGGCCTTCTCCAGTCCGCCGCCCCGCAGCAGCAGGTGGAAGATCTCCGTGTTGGTGTCGTCGGCGGGCAGGGGGCCACCGCCGGCTCCCTGCGCCAGGTCGACGGCGAACGACGCGGGAAGGCCCCGCGGCCGCGTGTGGGTCATCCCGTCCTGCACGAGGGACCCGGGAAGGCCGCTCTGTCTGCGGCACCAGGCCAGGACGAGCCTGCGATGTTCCTCGTGGGCCTCGCCCGCCGAGGAGCGCGCGGCGATGTCGTCCCGGTGCTGCCCGAGCAGCTTCGCGTCGACGACACCGAGCACGCCGAACTCCGAGACGGTCTCCCGCAGCGCGGACTCGTCGATACCGCCCAGCCGCTTCTGCGCGGCCCGTGCCTGCGTGTAGAGCGGCCTGGCCATGGCCACGCTGCCCGCCGCGGCCACGATCCGTGCGCCCTCGTCCAGGGCGTGGGGCAGGAGCTCGGGGTGAGCGGCGGTCAGCTTCACCAGATTCGCCCGGAGTTGGGTCGCGGCCCGGCCCGGCTTCGTCCGGGCCGTCGTCGCGCACGTGCGCAACGGTGCGAGCAGCGCCATCGCCTGCCGGGCCAGCCCGGGGTGGAGCCCGCAGACCCTGGTGAGGAAGTCCAGGGGCCGTACCGATGTCCTGCCGATCGGTGTGGCCCCGCCGGCGTCCGGTTCCAGGCCCAGGGTGCGAGCCACCGCGTCCTGCGCCGCGACCGCCCGTGCCGCGACGGGCCGTACGAACCATTCGCCGTCCTCCAGGAGCGGCGATCCGTAGCGGCGCGCGGTCAGCGGCTCCTCGCCCGGTCCGGCGGGTTCGCCGGCCAGGACCGCGCCCGCGTCCAGGAGTCGGCGTGCGTCGGCCGGTGGGCGCGGTCTCGGGGAATCGGCCTGCGGTGCGCCGGCCGCGGCGTACGCGGCGCAGTCGACGAGGAAGGACTGGTAGCCGGAGGAGGAGTCGGCCGGCAGGGCGCCGAGCGGGCGCCCCTCGCCGGGCTCCCGCTCGTCGTGGAGGGCGGCGAGCGCTCTGATCCCCTCGGACCAGACGGGCCGGGGCACCGCGTCGTACGCCCCCGATCCGTGGCGTCCCCGGCCGTCGGCGAACCGGAAGTCGTACAGGCTCACCGGCGCCGCGGGGCCCTGGTGGCGCAGGTCGGCCACCATGCCGTAGGTGCTCCCCCGGTGCGGGAACGTGAAGTGGGCGCGCTCACCGGCGATGCGTCCGCCGAACCGCGCGACCAGGCGCTCGAACCGGGCGCCGGACTCGTACGCGGCGCCGTGGAAGGCGGTGATGCCGTCACGGGTGGTGCCCGTTCCTCCTGCTGTCGGGGGTGGGGGCGCCGGGGAGCAGTCCGGGCGGACGTACACCGCGCGGTGCAGTTGCTCGATGCCCTGCTTCCCGCCCCACGCGTCCAGCAGCCCGCGCCAGCGGCCGAGCCGGCCGGTGCCGCGCGGGTCGAGGAGCACCGGGTGCGGGACCGCGACGAGGGTGTCGTGCAGCTCGTGTTCCCCGTCGAGTCCCGTCACGAGCAGCGGACCGTCCGGGCCCGCGGCGATGCCGGTGAGTATTCCGGCGCGCCGCACGTCCTGCCCCTCCTGCCCGTCGGCGGGGGCGCCCGCCCCGCCGTCGTAGGGTGCGATCACCGCATGGTGCAGGGCCCGCCGCCAGTACGGGTCGGGCCACACCTGTCGTATCAACGCCGCCGGCACCGGCAGGGATTGGGTCATCCACCGCTCGACGCTCGTGAGCGCCTGGCCGGCGTGGTCGCCGATCCATTCGGCCAGCGCGGTCAGTTCCTGCACCAGCGGATCGGCCTTGAGTGCGGGCGGTACCTTCTTCAGCTCGCGCCCCCCGGCCGTACGGCAGCGGAGCACGGGCTCGGGCCCGCTGCGGACGTCGAGCGTCAGCTCGTGGTCCCCGGCGGCCCTCCATGCGGTGCTCGGACCCATCGCGTCGTACCCCCGTGGTGCGTCGGTGCCCGCACGTCACCTTGCGGGCCCTGCCAACCTACCGGCAGGCACCGACAACGCCGGGGGGCGTCCCCGGCGTTGTCATCGTCTCGGCCCGGTCACCGCGTAGGCGGCCGTCCCTGCCGCCGTGACGGTCAGCGCGGTCCAGGTGCTCGCCGCCGTACCCGGCGGTTGCAGCATCCAGGTCACGACCTCCATCGGCACGCCGGTGAGGGGTGGGGCGAACGACGACAGGGCCAGCCACCCGACCGGCAGGGTCCAGGCGTGGGCCGCGCCGCACACGGCCGCCCCGAGGGCTGCGAGTCCCATCAGCCCGGCGGCGTCCCGGACGACGAGCGCGGTGGGTACCTGGTCCGCGCCCACGGCCCGGAGCCCGAGGAGCACCGCGCAGGCGACGGTGCCCGCGATCAGGACGTGCGCGGTCCTGCGGGTCCACCAGCGGATCGCGGCGGTCCGGTCCAGGGCGGGGTCCTGTCCGCCGAGCCCGGTCGAGGCCGCGGCGGCCGCGACGGTGAGGACGAGCGCGGCCGGCCGCGGATCGCCGGGCGCGGCGCCGCCGTCCCGGGCCAGCGCCCACACCACCAGTGCGCCGGTCACCGCGGCGGCGAGCGCCGCGGGCACCTGACGCGAACGCGCGTACAGCACCAGCCACCTCACGGCGACTCGCCCGTGCCCGCGAGCGCGCCCAGCGGGTCGCCCTGGCAGCCGAGTGCGGCCGTGCGCATGGCGTTGACCCGTGCGAGCTGTTCGGGCCTCGGCAGTGCCGTGAGCTCCCGCCACACCGGTTCGGCCAGGGCGAGCTGTTCTGCCCCGGAGTGGCCGTTGCCGTCGAGGGGCCGGAGGTCGCCGAGGACCCAGCCCGCCGCGACGCTCTGCGCGGCGCTCTCCGCGGCCGGACCGCCCTCGCGGTCGCTGCGCGGGCGGCAGACCGGGGCCATGCCCTGGGCGACCAGGGCCCTGACCAGGGCGTCGCCGCGCGCGTCGGCGATCGTCCCGTCGTCGAAGTCGACCACGAGGACGCCGTCGTACCGTGCCGGGGTGGCGCCGAGCTCCCGCGGCGTGGCGCTCTCGTGGATGACGACCGGAGCCCCGTCGCCCAGTGCCTCGCGCAGCAGGCCCAGGGCCTTCCTGCCGGGGTCCGCCAGGTCGGCGAGTCGCGCCCGGTGCGCCTTCGTCACGCACACGGGGCCGTCGCACACCTGCCGGGCGGCCGCCTCGTCGACGACGTAGGTCCGGCGGGGGTCGGAGGGCAGGACGAGCAGGGCGAGCACCGCACCCGCCAGGGCGGGTGCCAGGGCGAGCAGCCGGGCGCGCGGGGTCGCCGCGGCCAGCAGCGCGAGTCCGGTGGCGGCCAGCCCCAGGAGCCACAGGGTCTGTCCGACGTGCACGGAGGCGGACAGGGTGAACAGCACCTCGCGTACCTGTGCCACCGCCGGCGACAGCAGCGAGAGCCGGTTGGGGACGGCGGCCTGCGGTACCGCCGTCTCGTCCGAGACGCGCAGCACGTTGGTGAACACCAGTGCGCCCACGGCCAGTACGGGCGGGGTCAGTACGGACGGCACGGCCCGCCCGACCCCCATGCCCAGGACGGCGCCCGCGGCCAGGGAGAGCGCTCCCACCAGCGAGATCGGCAGCCATCCGAAGTGCGGGTAGGCGCTGTCGGCGAGCACCTGGACGGCTCCGACGAGGACGACGAGCGCGAAGGCCGAAGTGAGCGCGAGGGCCGTGGCGCCGGCGACCGCGGCGGCGCGGTGGCGGGCGGGCCGCGGCGTGCTCGCCAGGAGTTCGGCGGTGCCGGAGCGGTGGTCCCGCAGTCCCTGGAGCGCCCCCAGTCCCACGGCGACCGGCCACAGCAGGATGAGCAGGGAACGGGTCCACAGGGCCAGGGAGGTCCACTGGGCCGTCCACCGCGCGGTGCCGGTCCACCACGTTCCGGGGATCAGGTAGAGGAGTGCCAGCGGTGCCGCGAGGATCACCAGACCGGCCCAGGGGGCGACGGAGCGCCGCAGTTCGGTGCGCAGGACGCGGGGGTTCACCAAGTCCCCCTCTGCTGACGGGGATCGAGCAGGAGCGCCGAGTAGCCGCGCTCCAGCGGACTGTCGCCGACGTGCTCGGGGCCGCCCGCGGCGGCGAGCCGGTCGGGGGTGCCCTGGAAGACCAGCCGGCCCTCGGCGAAGAGCACGACGTCCGTGCACGCCGCGGCGACGTCCTCGACCAGGTGGGTGGAGACGACCACGCAGGCGTCCATGCCGAGTTCCTGGAGCAGTTGGCGCAGCCGCAGCCGCTGTGCCGGGTCGAGGCCGACGGTGGGTTCGTCGAGCAGGAGCAGCGCGGGATCGTTGACGATGGCCTGGGCGATGCCGACCCGGCGGACCATCCCGCCCGAGAGGGTCTTCATCCGGTGGTCGGCCCGGTCCGCGAGGCCGACCCGCTCGACGGCGCGTTGCACGGCGTCGGGGATGTCCGCTTCCGGCACTTCCTTCAGCCATGCCATGTACTCGACGAACTCGCGCACGGTGAAGCGCTTGTAGTAGCCGAACTCCTGCGGCAGGTAGCCGATCCGGCGGCGCAGCGCGCGGTGTCCGCCGGGGCCGCCGACGGACTCGCCGAGCAGTTCCAGGGTGCCGGCGGTGGGGCGCAGGACGGTGGCGAGCGCCCGGATGAGGGTGGTTTTGCCTGCTCCGTTGGGGCCGAGCAGGCCGTGCACTCCGGTGCCGAGCGACAGGTCGAGCCCGTCGACGGCCGTACGGTTCCTGCCGGCCGCGACCGTGAGTCCGCGGGCCTGGACCTCCCAGGCGTAGGCGGTGGGGGCGAGGTCGGCGGAGTTCACCGCGCGCATGGGGTGGTGGTCCTTCCGGTGGGTCATCGATGGGCTCCGAGTGCGCAGTAGGCGCCCCTGCGGGCGATGACGACCGCGGTGCCGAGGGCGAGGGCCAGGGCCCATGCGGGCAGTGCGGCGCTCTGGAGGGCGAAGGGGGCGCGGCCGGCGGCCAGGGCCGGTGCCACGATCACGGCGGCCCACACGGCCACGAGGGCGACGGCGGCGCGGGTGACGCCGACGGCACCGCCGAGTGCCAGGGTCGCGGAGGTGAAGGCCAGGCAGGGCAGCAGCCACACCGCGATCATGACGCCGGTGGCCCATCCGGCGACGAGCAGTACGGGGAGGAGCACGGCGAGGACGGCGGTGGTGCGCCGCAGCACCAGGGGCAGCCCGGCTCTGGGCGCGGAGGCCGTCAGTTCGTACGCCGGGTCCAGGCCGCGCGACCAGGACGCGGCGACGCCGAGCACGGGCAGGACCGGGGCGAGCAGCAGTACGAGCGACACCTCGCCGGCGGCCGTGGCGACGCCGGGGCCCGCGAGGTCGAGCACGAGGGCGAGCACCGTCACGGCCGCGATCATGGCCAGCCAGGGCGCCGCCGTCGGCGTCAGCGATCTCGACAGCCGCCGTGCCAGGCGGGCCGTCCGGCCGGCCGCACGACGGCGTCGCCCGTGCGGCACGGCGGGGGCGGCGGACAGCTCGGCTTCGAGGCCGGACCGCACGGTGTCGACCAGCGCCATCACGGCCGGCGCCTGTTCCGCGACGGCGGCCGCCAGCCGGTCACGGCAGACCCGGCATGTCTCCAGGTGGGCCTCCAGCGCCCACAACTCGTCGGCGGCGATGTCCTCGTCGCCGCGCGCGTAGGCGTCGACGGTCCGCCCCGAAGCGTGTTCCACGCTCATGACAGCGCCTCCCTCATCGCGATCCGGGCCCGGCGGGCGCGGGTCTTGACCGTGCCCTCGGGCAGTCCGAGCAGCACGGCGGTCTCCCGGACGGACAGCCCGTCGAGGACCATCGACTGCAGTACCTGTCTGAGCTCGGGCGCGAGGCGCCGCAGCGCGTCGCCGACGTCGGAGCCGACGGTCGCGGCGAGCGCCTCCTCCTCGGCGGCCGGCGCGGCCGGTTGCGGGGCCGCGGCGGGTGGCGGCTGGGCGTGGTGGGCCCGCCGCCGGAAGGCGTCGACGAGGCGGCGGGCCGCTATCGTCCACACCCAGCCGACGGCGGTCCCGCCCGCGGCGCTCCCGGCGAACGCGCCGGCCGCGCGCCACACCGCCAGGTACGTCTCCTGCATCACCTCGGCGACGATCTGTTCGTCGGCGCAGCGGCGGCGCAGCCGCACCGCCAGCCACGGCGACGTGCGCCGGTACAACTCCTCGAATGCGGCACGGTCGCCCTTCGCCACGAGCCGGACGAGGCGTTCCTCGTCCACTTCGCGCGGTGCCGCCGCCCTGACTGATCTCACGCCTGATAGACGCCCGGTTCGGCCTGCGGGTTTTCGATCACGAGTGATCTGGGTCACGGGTGGGATGGCGACGCCCGGTGCGGGACGCGGTGTCCGGCGAGGGGCACAACAGGCGGCGGGCGCGGACCGGCCCGGTCCGGGCGCAGACCGTCCGGGCGCAGGCGGGTCCGGGTGCAGACCGTCCGGAATCAGGCCGGTCCCGGATGGGGCCGGTCCGCGATCAGTGCGGGGCGGGCGCCGCGTCGTAGTGGACCGGAAGCTCCGTCAGGCCGCGGGCACGCAGGGAGGGCCGCCAGCGGGGAGCGGGGCTCGCGGGCTGGAGGACGGGGTAGCGCTCGAGGAGCGCGGCCAGGGCGATCTCGGTCTCGGCGCGGGCCAGGGGGGCGCCGAGGCAGTAGTGAATGCCGTGGCCGAGGGCGAGGTGGCCCGAGGTGTCGCGGTCCAGGTCGAGGAGGTCGGGGCGGGGGAAGCGGGCCGGGTCGCGGTTGGCCGCGGAGAGCGAGAGCAGGACCGTCTCCCCCGCCGGGACGGTCACCCCCGCGATGGTGACGTCCTCGGTCGGGAAGCGGCGGATGGCGAGGGGCGCGGGGCCCTCGTACCGGGCGAGTTCCTCGACGGCGCCCGGGAGGCCGGCCGGGTCCTTGCGCAGGCGCGCGAGCTCGTCGGGGTGCTCCAGGAGGGTGTGGATCGCGTTGCCGATGAGTTGGACGGTGTTCTCGTACCCGGCGAAGAGGATGAGGAAGGCGAGCGACATCAACTCGTCCTCACTGAGCCGGTCGCCGCCGCTGCCCCCGTTGCCGCCGCTGCCCCCGCTGCCCTCGCCGTCCCGGACGGCTATCAGGTCGGACAACAGGTCGTCGCCGGGCCGGCTGCGCTTGTGCGCCATGAGCTCGGTGAAGAAGCCGAGCATCGCCACCACCGCCTCCTTCGCGGCGCCGGGCCGGCCGGGGTCCGGGGAGATCAGCGCGTCCGTCCAGGTGCGGAAGTCGAGGCGGCGGTTCTCCGGGACGCCCAGCAGGTCGCAGATGACGACGATCGGCAGCGGGGCTGCGTACGCGGCCACCAAGTCGGCGGTCCCGGCCGGGCCGAGGGCGTCGAGGAGGCGGTCCGCGGTCGCGCGGATGGGCGTGCGGAGCTGCTCGGTGCGGCGCGGGGTGAAGGCACGGCTCACGAGCCTGCGGATGCGGGTGTGGTCAGGGGGGTCCATGTTGAGCAGATTGGCGTCCAGGGCCGGCGGCAGCGACAGCCCGCGGTAACCGCCCGCGGTGGCATGGGACTTGTCCAGGGAGAGCCGGGGATCGGCGAGGGCGGCGCGTACGTCGTCGTACCGCGTGACCAGCCATGCCGGTGTGCCGTCGGTGCCGGTGATGCGGCAGACGGGCGCGGTGTCGCGCAGCCGGTCGTAGACGGAGTGGGGGTGCTCGATCAGTTCGCCCTGAAGATCCATGGGCTCACCTTAGGGTGATGCGGCGGCCGGCCCTTTCGGCGAGACTCGCTCGTCGCCCGGGCCGGCCGGCGGGGGAACGCGTCCGCCTCCCGGTACGGGACCGGGAGGCGGACCGGGCGCCGGGCGGACGGCTCGGCGGCTCAGCGGCTCCGGGGAACAGCGGGCTCAGCGGGCTCAGCGGAACAGCATGGACGCGTCCCCGGCCGGGGTGGTCACCGAGCCCGGGCACAGGAAGCTGCCCGAGGCCTTGGTCGCCGTGAAGGCCCGGTTGACGTACTTCCGGCTCGTGCCGTCGCGGTCCCACACGATGTTCGTCGCCTTGTAGCGGCAGGAGATGAAGCTCTGCTTGCCGGTGATGTCGATCAGATCGGTCCTGGCTGTGCCCGCCGTGTCGTCGAACGTGAAGGCGGGGTTGTTGTTGAGGGTGGCGGCGATGCCGCCGCCACAGGCGAGGTTGCCTCCCGGCGTGTTGATCGTGGTGCGGTCGACGGTGAGGGCGTTGGGGGCGGCGGCGCTGGTGCTCGCGTCGGTCCAGCTACAGCTGTTGCCGGCGACGGCCATCACGCCGTCGACCTTCTGCTCGGCGGCGGGGGCTGCGCGGCCTGCCGCCAGGGCGGTGCCGGTACCGGCCAGGCCGGCGGCGACGACGACGACGAGTGTCGCGATCCCGGCGGCGCGGGCGAGTCGAGTGGTGCGGGGGATGGGCGGGGTGTGCCTCATAGGTCGCTCCTCCATGCCACGTACTGGTGGGGGTGGGCGAGGCGCTGGGCCTCTCAGGGGGTGCGGAGTGCGTGCCGGGAGCGTCCCACAGCCATCTCCAAGTGTCAGGAGCCTGTCAGGTGCATGGCAATATTTGGCTTGAATTACCGGTCGGTACGGCAGGGTGGCCGCCGCGGGACGCGCTGTGAGGTCCGCCTGCCCGATGACGGGCACAATGAGGTGAGACCTCGATCGAAGGGGGGCCTGGCGATGCCATCGGACCGGCCAGGGGGTGTGGACGCCGACACTCCTGGTCCGATCCGGTCCGAGCCGGGGTCCCTGTTGGAGCACGTGCCGGTCGCCGTGTTCGGCCTGGACGACGAGGAGCGGGTCCGCTACTGGGGCCCGGGCGCACGGAACCTGTTCGGATACCGGGCCGAAGAGGTGCTGTCCCGGCCGGCTTCGATCCTCTTCCCCGACCCGGCGCCGGAAACCCCCGGCGGGGCCGCGCAGCTGGTGGAGCGCGGCCGCAGCCTCGGCTACTGGCGGGTCCGGATGCCCGCCCGGCACCGTGAGACGGGGGTCTTCGACTGCGGCTTCCGCGTTTTCCCGGTGACCGGGGCCGCGGGGGACTCCGTGGTCATGGGCCTGGCCAGCAGGGGTGACGAGCTCGACCGAGTCAAGACGAACCTCGTCTTCCTCGACGCCCTCTTCGAGACCTGCCCGATCGGGCTGGTGATGCTCGACGAGGGGCTGCGGTACGTCCACCTCAACCAGGTGCTGGCCGACATGGACGGGGTCCCCGTGGTGGAGCACCTCGGGCGGCGCATGACCGACATCATGATCACGTCCGACGGGGGCGAGTACGAACGCATGCTCCGCGCCGTGGCCGAGAAGGGCGAACCCCTCGTCGGCGCGCTGGTGGGGCTGCGGACACCGGGCCGACCGGACCGGGACCAGGTCCGCTCCGTGAGCTTCTTCCCGCTGAGCGGCGCCGGCGACACCCGGCCCGGCGTGGGCGGGCTGCTCGTCGACGTGACCGACCGGGAACAGGCCCTGCTCGAAGCGACCGCGGCCCGCCAGCGGCTGGACCTCCTGGACCGGGCATCGGCCCAGGTCGGAACCACCTTGGACCTGGATACCACCGCCCGCGAACTGATCGACGCCGTCATTCCCGACTTCTGCGACGGCGCCGTCGTGGAGATGGTCGAGTGGATGTACGAGGACGAGCGGTTCGACCCCGCGCTGCCGCTGACCACCCGCCGGATCGCCGCCGACACGATCCTCCCGCCGCCCGCCCCCGAGCTGGTCGGCGGCCTGGATCGGGTCACCTACCCGCCGGGCTCCGGCATCCACCAGATGCTGAGCAGCGGCCGTCCGCTCTCCGTCGTCGTCGACGAGGCCTTCGCGACCCGCACGGCCGCCCACCAGGACCGGGCCCGCCTGCTGCTCGAAAGCGGTCTGGACGGCATCGTCCTCGCCCCGCTCATCGCGCGGGGCACGGTCCAGGGCATCGCCATGTTCGGCCGCTCCCCCGACCGCCCGGCCTTCACCGAACAGGACGTCACCCTCGCCGGCGAGCTGGCCTCGCGCGCCGCCCTGTGCCTGGACAACGCACGCCTGTACGGCCGCGTCCAGGACATCGCACTGACCCTCCAGCGCGCCCTGCTCCCCAGCGCCGTGGCATCGGGCGCCCACGTGAGCGTCGCCCACCGCTACCTGCCGGGCAGCCGGATCACGGAGGTCGGGGGCGACTGGTACGACGTGATCAACCTGCCCGGCGACCGGGTCGCGCTCGTCGTCGGGGACGTCATGGGGCACGGGGTGCCGGCCGCCGCGTCGATGGGCCGGCTGCGCATCACGGCCAAGGCCGTGGCCGCACACAGCCGCACCCCCGAGGCGCTGCTCACCGAACTCGACACGTGCGCCCGCGAGTCCGGGATCCAGCTGGCCACCTGCCTCTACCTCGTCTACGACCCGCACACCGGCCGCGCCCGCATCGCGAACGCCGGCCATCCACCGCCCCTGCTGCGCCACCCCGACGGCACCGTCCAGACCATCGGCGAGGGGCTGGGGATCCCGCTGGGGGTGGGCGGCGTCCCCTACCGGTCCTCGGCGATCGACCTGCCCGAGGGGGCGGTCCTCGCCCTCTACACCGACGGCCTCATCGAGGCGCGGGGCCAGGACATCGGAGCCGGTCTGGACGCGCTGCGCGAACAACTGCGCACGGTGTCGGGGTCGTTGGATGAGGCCGCCGACCGGATCATCGCGAACCTGCTGCCCGCCGAGGCGACCGACGACACGGTCCTGGTTCTGGCCCGGATCCGCCGCGCCGCACCCTAGGGGGCGCGGTCTCCAGACAGGGCGAGGGCGAGTTAGGGCGCAGTGGTCGTCCTGCGCAGGACACCGATCTTGTCGATGCGGTGTTCGGGGTTGCCTTGGGCGTCGCTCCAGAAGTTGCCCTCGGCGTGGTCTTCGGGCGTGGCGCACGTGGAGATCGTGATCATGGCCTGGGTGGGGGGCGCACCGGGCGAACCGGGTACCGCCGCCCGCTGCTCGTCGAGGGAGCGCTGCGACCGGAAGGACGTCTTGCGGGTCGCGGTGATCTCGTAGGTGTACTGCACCCCGTCCACCGCCACGGTCACCGTGTCGCCCTCACCGACGGCGGGCAGGTCCCGCAGCGGGCCGCCGGCCGACAGTCGGTGCGCGGTGACCAGGAAGTTCCCCACCTGGCCGGGTCCGACCCCGCCCCGTTTCCCGTAAGGGCTGGCCGCGTGCCCGCGGTCCTGGATACGGGTGCCGGGCACGTCGTCGGTGGTGCCCTCGTACGGCACCACGCGCAGCCCGGACACGCCGGCGGCGGGTATGGACAGTGTCGACTCGCGGGTGCGGGCGTCGGCGGGGTCGCGAGCGGGCGTGGCCGCGGGTGCGGGCGCGGAGGCGGCCGCGGACGGGGTGGGCGGGGCGGACGCCGGGCCGGTGGCGGGGACGGTGGCGGCGGGGGCCGTCGCCGTCCGGGGCGAGGCCGTGGGGCCGGCCGCGGCCGAGGGCCCGCAGGCCGCCACCAGGGCGGTCACGGCGCCGGCCAGAACGACGGGGAGGGCTCGGGGCGGGAACGGCAGGGGCATGGGCGCATCCGTGGGGGTCGGTCGCCCGGGTCGAGCGGCAGGTGGGTGACCCGGTTGACGGCCAGGGTGACATACGGAGCAAGAAGTCCATAAGGGTCCACGTCTGTGACGTCCCTCCCCGCCTCGCGGGGCCGAGGGGCGCCCCGCACCGGGCAGTGCGGGCGGGACCGCCGGGCGGGCGCGACGGCTCGGCGCCGGCGGCCGCAGGCCGCGGGCGTCGGTGGGGGCGCGCACCGACACCGTTACTGATCGGCGCACGTCGGCCGGCCGGAGGGCGATTACGGCGGCGACCCGGAGCCGGGGGGAGGCGGGGGTGGGGCGACACGGCGGTGGACCGGGGTCCTGCGGTTCACTTGACGATCACGCCTGCGGAGCCGTCGTCGGCCGACGCCGACCGTTCGCGGCCCGGTGAGTCGCCGTCCGGCCAGTCGTGCGTGGAGGGCTCGTCCGGCTCCCAGGGCTTGTCGCCGTGGTCCTTGTGGTCATTGTGGTCCGGGTTCGACGGGGTGGGGTCGGGGCAGTACGGCTTGCCACCGCCACCGCCACCACTGCCGTTGCTCCCGCTGTTGCCGTTCCGGCCGCCGCACGCTCCCCGGCCGCCGCGTCCGCCCGCGCCACCGGTGCCGCTCTGGCCCGGGGCGGTGCAGACGGGGGTGGTGCCTGTGCCGTTGCCGCCGTCACCACCGTTGCCGCCGTCCCCGCGCCGGCACATGTCCTTGTCACCGTGGCGCCGGTGCTCGTCGTGCCACCGGTCGTGATGCTTCCCATGGCGATGTCTGCTCTTGTCCTTGTGCTTCTTGTGGTCGTCGTGCTTGCGGCCGGAGTGCCTGTCGGCGTTCTCCGTGGTGTGCGTGCCGACCTGGGCGTGCGTCGCTGGTGCTGCGAGGACTGGACCCGCCGGCAGGAGGACACCACCCATGGTGAGGAGGACGGAGGCGGCTGCCGCAGCCAGGGAGTTCCTGCGGGTGTTGCCGTTCATGAGAATCCATTGCCTTTCGATCGTGCCGAAGTACAGGGGCGGGAAGGGTGAGGGTTTCGAAGCTTCAGGAATCATTCATCAGCACGGGCCAGTCACGCTTCAGGTAGGCCTTTTTCCAGAGCCTGACCGTGTCCGGCGACATCTTGTACTTCTCGGCGATTTGCGCCTCGGTCGCACCGTCGTTCATCAGGACCAGCACCACGCGGACCTTGTCGGCCACGGTGAGTTTCGCCTTGGGTTTGTCCGGCAGGTCGCTGTACCGGGTGCATTCATGGGTGCCGGGCTTGCCGGGCTCACCGGGTCGGCCGGGGCTGCCGTCCTGTCCGCCGTCGCCACCTCTGCCGCCTTCGCCGCCCGAGCCGCACTCAGGGGAGCCGAGGGGGCCGAACGCCGCGGATGCGGGAAGGGACGAAGGCGGGTGGACGGGCAGGGCACGGGCGGTGCCGGCGGCAGCAGCGGCGGCTGCCACGGCCGCCGCCAGGGCGATCGCTCGGTGCCGCAACTTCTTGGACATGGGGCGCCTCTCGGTGGACGAGGACAACGGGGTGGAACGGCGGGGGTGAAGGGGCTCAGCCCTTCCCCCCGCCGTCGGCTGTCAGGCGTTGCCGTCGCCCGGGTCAGGCATCGCCACCGGCTCCGCCGTCGCCGCCCTTGACTCCGCCGTCGCCACCGCGACCGCCGGTGCCGCCGGTCTCACCACCGTTGCCACCGCGACCGCCGTCGCCGCCCTCGACTTTGCCGTCGCCTCCGCGACCGCCGGTGCCGCCGTCGCCACCGCGACCGCCGTCACCGCCCTCGACTCCGCCGTCGCCTCCGCGACCGCCGGTGCCGCCGGTCTCACCACCGTTGCCGCCGGGACCGCCGTTGCCGCCCTTGGCCCCGCCGTTGCCGCCGGGACCGCCGTTGCCGCCGGTCCCGCCCTTCGATTCGTGCCCCTTGCCTTCGTTGTGGTGCTTGCAGTGCTTGTGGTGGTCGTGCTTGCAGTGCTTGTGGTGGTCGTGCTTGTGGTGGTTGTGGTGCTTGTGCTTGTGCTTGTGCTTGTGGTGGTTGTCGTGATGGGCGACCACCGTCACCGCTGAGGATTCGGGCATACCGGCCGCCATCGCCCCGGTGGCCGGAAGAAGTACACCTCCGGCGACCACCACGGCCGAGGCGGCGACTATGGAGAGACGGAGGCCGCGCTTCGAGGAACGCTTTTCCTGGGGGTTGTCGTGGTTGCGCTTCATATTTTTCTCCTACGTGAAGGAGCCTTTTCGGTCACCGGTTTTCCGGTGCGGCTCGTGCTTCAAGTAGGCACGACCGTGGAATGCGGGGTCATGTTCCGATGACTCGGGACTTGACGATCGGGCCGGCGCGTGGTTCCACCGGCCGCGGTGAGGGTTCCGGAGGGTGGGGGGCCGTCATCGGTCGGGGGATGAGGCGTTGACAGCGATCATCTTCGTGGCAGCCTCGGGCGGCACGTGGCGGCAGAGGCCTCCGGTGTCCGGCCCAGGCTCCGCATCGCGCGCAAGGGTGCCGAGTCCTGGCAGCGGCTGGTCCGCCGCCGCTGGGTGGTGGAGAACCGTGCCGTGGGGCGGGCCGGGGGCGGCTCGGACGGCAGTCCGGCCGATACTGGGCCGCCCGCGGTGCCGGGGGCGGGCGGCAGGGGGCGCGGTGGTGTCGGCACCGCGCAATTCCGAGCTTCCGACTCAGTGACGTACTCCCACTCGGGGCAGGCGAAGGTGTCGAGTCCTGGATCGGAAAAGGCGACGGTCGTCGGCATGCCGGGCCGGGGGGCGACTGTCCCCGTGCGCGCCGCCGCGTCGAAGATCGACGCAGGTGTGGGAACTACGACGAGGCCGGCCGGCCTGCCGGGACGACCCACATGTCACGCCCTCCGTCTCTGTGCCCGGATCGGCTCGCGGAGCGGCGAGGTGCTTCTGCACGCACTCCTTGCCGCCGTCGACGACGAGGTCTCGAAGGTCACGAGCGCACCGGTCGAAGTCCTCCGCGAGCGTCAGCACCGATCGCGGGGCAGGGCGCGGTGAACGTGTGGTGCCCGCACTCTTCGTCGGTCAGCACGAGCCCGGGGAGCACCCGCAGCCTGGTGCGGGTGCTCCCCGTAGGAAGCGAAGTACCGCGCGGAGACCTCGGGCTCAGCTCGGGCCGTTCCCCGGCACTGCTCCACGAGGAGGGTCGTGTCGGCAGGCGGCGATCGCGCCAGGAGCGTTTCCGCGAGGAGCAGCCACGTCATCCCCCGGCCCTCGGCCGGCACGGTGCTCCTCGACATCGCATCCGCTCCCGGCGTCACGGGGCCGGGAACCGCGGCGCCCGGTGCGGGACCCGGGCGGCGGTCGTCCCCGGGATGCCGCGGGCGGGGCTCCGGTCGGGACGGTCGGCGGACCGGTCCGTCCCGTCCGGGGTCAGCTCTTCTCCGGCTCCGGTTCTGGTTCCGGAACGAGCCCGGGCGGCTCCGCTTCGGCGTCCGGCAGGAACCGGCCGATGAGCACCTTGTAGAGACCCGCTCCGAGCACACCGCCGATGAAGGGCCCGACGATCGGGACCCAGAAGTAGAGCTGCCCGTACTGGTCTCGCCACGCCCCGCCGTATCCGGTGAGGAAGCTTGCCAGGCGGGGGCCGAGGTCACGGGCCGGGTTGATCGCGTAGCCGGCGTTGGTGCCCCACGCCATGCCGATCGCCACGACGATCAGTCCGACGATGAACGGGGCGAGGTTGGCGCCGGGCGGCGTGCCCAGCAGGTCCGTCACGGCGAAGATCAGCAGGAGCAGGATGGCGGTGCCGATGATCTGGTCGCGCAGTGCGCCCCACTCGGTCACCGGCAGGTTCGTGTTCCCGTTGGCCGGAAGCGTCGAGAAGACGCCCTGCGTCTTGATGGTGTGGCCGGGGTCGGCTTTGGCCAACGCCTCGGTGTAGTTCCAGCGGACGATGAGGGCGGCCACGAACGCGCCGGCCAGCTGGGCCAGCGCGTAGGGTGCCACCTTCTTCCACGGGAAGCCCTTGAACGCGGCCAGCGCGACGGTCACCGCCGGATTGAGGTGAGCACCGCTCAGCCTCGCCGCGACATAGACGCCCAGAGTCACTCCGAGACCCCAGGCCCAAGCGATGCTGTCGTGGTTCCCGAGGCCCCCGGCCGGATCCGTGAGGGCTCCGCCGGCGACCACCTGGGCCACCACACCACAGCCGAACAGGATGAGGATCATGGTGCCGGTGAACTCGGCGAAGAGCTCGCCGGTCAGGCCCGATCCCTTGAGGCGCTCCGTCATGGATGCCTGCTTCCCGCCGGGCCGAAGACCGGCTTCGAACTGCCCCGAGTCCTCTGTCTGACCGCACGGCGGGCCCGCTCCGCGCGAGGGACGGCGGGCCCTGCGCAGTGATGCCCGACTGCGGTTGGCTCGTTCCTCCCTCGTCCTGCCGCCCGTTCGGCGGAGCCGACGCGGATGTGACAGGGCCCGGCCGGGGTGACTACAGGCTCCGGCCGGGCCCTGCGTGCGTGGGGTGTTGCTCGGGAGCGGATGCTCTGCCGCTCCGGGTCAGACGGTTTCGCCGCGCAGGCCCTCTTCGGAGGGCTCGACCTCGCGGCCCGGCCCACGGGACGGGCGGCGGGGCTCGGGATGCACCGGGTCCAGTCCCGGGCGCCGAGGACGCTGCTGCTCCTCGCGGCTCTTGGCCGGTTCCTGGCGCTTGTCCTTCATTCCGCCCATGACGGCAGGCTCCTTCTGACGGGGTGAGGGTTCCGAGGATTCCCTCCACCACGCTGACACAGGCAGTCACCTTCCGCATCATTTCGACTACGGGATGGAGTGTGGCGGGGTGGAGGGCCCGCGCCCCGGCAGGGCCTGTGGCCGCGTCGCGTGCCGGGTGGGATGCCATGCGCCGGGCGTGTCCGGCGCCGCCCTTTCGGCCGTACCCTGTGGGCCACCGGCTCGGCGCCCCACCCATCGCCCGGGGGTATCTCCTGCCCCGGGCCCGACTCTGGGGGTGTGCTCGCCGCCAGCGTTCGGTCCGGCGTTGCGCACGGGCTCGACGGGATCGCGACGCCGCTTGCGGTGCGGTCGCGCCGTAACCGGCCGCACGGGCCGACAACGGGGCCGTCGACGGTCGGCGCACCCGAAGCCGCGGCAGCTGGTTCGGCCGCAGGCCGTGCCCCCGCTGACGCCGCGCCTTGCACTTCCGGCGCTGTCCTGCCAGGCCTCTGCCCGTCCCGCCGGTGACACGCCGTAGGCGCGAGGGCCGGCAGGGCTCTGCGGACCTGCCGGCCCTGCCGGTCCTGCCGCCTGTGTCGCCGTCCGGCAGCTACGCGTCGTGCGACACAGAATCCTGATCCGCCTACGGGCGCGGGTGCCGGTGCCGGGCGCTGCGCCGACCGGGCTGCCACCGCCGGATCGGCGAGGGGGATCAGCGCTCTACTCGTTCGGCTGCGAGCACCGCAGTCAGGGGCCCGTCACCGCACGGGCCTGTCACCGATGCCGGCAGCCGCGCCGTGCCAGCAGGAAGACGACCAGGGCGGCGCAGCAGGCGATGAGCAGCGGCTTGGGGTTGGCGCGTGCCGCCGTGGCAGCCTGCCCCGCCTTGTCCAGCACCGGGTCCGGAGTCGCGTCCTTCACCCGCTGGGCCGCGTGCGCGGCCGTCTCGTGGATCCTGTCGGCGACGTGCGCGGCCTTCTCCTTGGCCTGCGCCGTGACGTCCGCCTTGTCGGCCAGCGCCTCTATGGTCTGCCCCAGTTCGTCACGCGTGCGCTCCACCTGCGCGCGCAGCTCGTCGGGGGTGGGCGTGCCGCCTTCGGGTCGCGGTTCGTCGGGGCGGTCGGGTCCGTCGGGTTGGTCGGATTGCCGGTTCATCGGTGTGCCTTCTCCCTCATCACGGCCAGGTCGGTCTTGACACTGTCGATGGTCCGCGCCGGTACGGGGGCGCCGGCGTCGGCCACCTGCTTCTTGCCCGCCAGGGCCAGCACCGCGGCGACGACTGCCAGCACCCCCGCGACGATCAGGGCCGAGGCCCACAGCGGGAGGACCAGCGCGAGGGCTGCGATACCGGTCACCGTCAACGCCTGGGCTGCCAGGAATCCGAGCAGGCCCGCCCCGCCGAAGAGGCCGCCGCCCTTGCCGAAGCGCTTGCCCTTCTGGGTCATTTCCGCCCGCGCCAGGTGCATCTCCTCCCGGAGCAGTTCCGAGATCTGTCGCGAAGCGCGCGAGACGAGCACGCTCACGGATTCATCGGCCGTGTGGGTCTGCCGCTCTATCGTGCTCATGCCGAGTATCCCCTTCACGATGCGCACGCCTTGTCGAGGCGCGCCTACCCGGGATTCGACCCCGCACCCGCTCGTGCGCCCGGTCACCTGGTCACGCGGTCACCGCTCCATGCGCCGGCGGGCCTCCGCGTTCCAGGCACGGGTGTCGCGCGGCCGGACGTAGGGCTCCTCGCCCTCCGGCAACCCCCCGGCCGTCGCTCGCTGCCGGGACAGTTCCGCGTCGAACTCCAGCCCCAGGAGGATCGCGAGATTGGTGATCCACAGCCAGACCAGGAAGACGACGACCCCGGCGACGGCACCGTACGTCTTGTTGTACGAACCGAAGTTCGCGACGTAAAACGCGAAACCGGCCGAGGCGAGCGACCAGATCAGCAGGGCCAGGAAGCTGCCCGGCGTCACCCACTTCATCCCACGGCCCTTGGCGTTCGGCGCCGCCCAGTACAGCAGCGCGATCATGACCGTGACGAGGACGACGAGAGCCGGCCATTTCGCGATCGACCACAGCGTCAGGCCGCTGTCGCCGATCCCCAGGGCCGCGCCTGCCTGCCGGGCCAGGCCGCCGGTGAACACCACGATCAGCGCGCCCGCACAGGCGAGGACCATCAGCGTGACGGTAAGGGCCAGGCGCAACGGCAGCACCTTCCACACCGGGCGCCCTTCGGGAATGTCGTAAACGGCGTTCGCGGACCGGATGAACGCGGCGACGTAGCCGGAGGCCGACCAGGTCGCCACGACGAGGCCGACGACCGCAATCAGCGACCCGACGCCGCTGCGGCCCTGCAGCTGTCCGACGGCATCCCTGATCACGTCCTGGGCGGAGTCGGGAGCCAGGTGCTGGAGGTTGTCCAGCACCCGCCCCGCCGTCGCCTCGCCCGCCAGGCCCAGCAGCGAGACGAGGACCAGGAGGGCGGGGAAGACCGCCAGCACCCCGTAGTAGGTCAGGGCCGCGGCCCGGTCGGCCAGCTCGTCGTCGCGGAACTCCTCCGCCGTGCCTCGCAGGACCGCCTTCCAGGCACGGGCGGGCAGCTCGGCAGGCCGGTCAGGAGCCCTCTCCTCGACCAGGGCGTCCGGGCCCGCCCCGGCGTCCTGGCCGGGCTCGGTGTCGGTTATGGCGGCACGCCGGGGGTCGCCGCCATGGCCTTGCTTCGGTGGACGTGTCATACCCACCGCTTGTCCGCGCCGGCGCCACTCATGTCGGCCCGCTCGCGAAAAGCCAGGCTGCGCCGTGGGCCGGGCGGGCGACCGCGCCCATCGCGGGAGATCGCGGCTTTCCGTATCACGCTTCGGAGGGGCTGCGAGGGGTCCACGGAGCGGGAATCTACGTCTGGGCGCAGGTCACCAAACGCGAGCAGCGACTCGCCCCCTGTCCACCTGCAGCCCGGAGTGACCGGGGCGACACTACCTCACACACGAAGCAGCACGGCTACACAGCTCTCAAGCGCACGCTCGACACCCACGCCAACCACTTGTCCGCAGCAATCGAGGCCTGTACCGCCAACTGCCGTCCTGGCTGGCTCCTAGCTTGACCGCGGATAGCCGATCTCGGAGATGTCATGAGCCAGGTCCGTCAGGCTGACCTCAGAGTTCAGCAGGGACACAAGCTCCTGACTCAGCGGCCGCAGGGCAAGCACGTGGCTCACTGCCCCCAGGTCCACGGAGACCTCGTAATAGTCCTCGGCAAAGCGCTGGAACGCTTCCGGCGAACGGTCGACCAGGAGCTCGAACAGGCTCGTCGCACCATCGGGATCGACAGCATCCTCGGGGAACTCCAACGTGCCATGGTGCCACCGATCGTCCGTCGCTCCTCGCCACAAGCAGGCTGTCACGACCGGTACGTCGTCCTCGTCGGTGAACGCCGCCTCCTCGACGAAGGGCCTGAAGAGCTCGGGGACCTCGTCGATCACTCCCGGCCACGGCTCGCCATCGTTGCCATATGGGCTCATCGGAGACTCATGGCAGAAGCCGCGCACATAGACCCCGGCCGCCGAGAACACGATGGAATACTCGTCCCCCGACCCGTTGCGCATCGAGGCCATCTCCTCACCGTCGGCCCAAGCCGCGTTGAAGGAGTGGTACCGGCTTTCCCAGTCCGGGCTCAGGATCGCATCGAGCATCGCCAGCGAACGGCACAGGTCCCGCAGGTCGGCGATGGAGGGGAGGCGGCGGGCCACGTCATAGACAGTCACGCGCTCATCCAACTCGATGCCTCCGACACCCGACCCGAGGCCTACCGTGTCCCGGCTCAACGCAGGACACTCAGCCGGCCGGATTGCACATGCACTGGTGCGGGGCATCGGGGGGGCTCGCACTACCTGTCCGGACTGCCGTTCAACGTGCCACCGTCGCCGCTGGCCGGGTCCGCTGCCGCGCCCGTGGCCGTCACCGGTTGCGGGCGTCCTCCGCGGCAGCGATGGAGGCGAGGGGCGAACCCGGGTCACGTTCGACTTCCAGATCGCCGAGGGTGACGATGCCGACGAGCTCGCCGCTCCCGTTCCGCACGGGCAGCCGCCGCAGCGCGTGTCGGCGCATGAGGTCGACGGCCTCGTCGACGTGGTCGTCGGGTCCGACCGTGACCGGTTCGGCGCTGCAGATCGCCTGCACGCTCGTCTCGGCCGGGTCGCGGTCCTCCGCCATCCCGCGGACGACGAGGTCCCGGTCCGTGAGGATGCCGCAGAGCCGGCCCTGGTCGACGACCAGTACGTCCCCGATGCCCGCGTCCCGCATCACCCGCGCCGCTTCCGCCAGTGACGTCCCGCGCTCCAGGGCCACCGGGTTGCGCGTCATCACCTCGTGCACTCGTCGGGTCATCGGTCCTCCGATGGTCGAAGCCGCGTACGACACTGCAGGCACCTGCTGCCGCGGCGTCTACCCCTCCGCCGGCCAGGTAGGCCCAGGGCCCGGGTGGGCCCGGGTGGGCCTGTTCCAGGCCCGTTCCAGTATCCGGGTGAAGGCGGCTGTGCGCGTTGTGTGCGGGCGGCCGCCCCGGGTAGCCGCATCCCATGCCGACACTCAAGCACCCTCCGACCGTGTGGACCGACGGCACCCTGTCGCTGCTGACGCACGGCTACGCCTGGCTCCCCGACCACATGCGCGCTTCGCCGGACGGTATCGTCCGCACGCGTCTCCTCGGCCGCCGGACGGTCGCGCTGCGCGGTCCGGAAGCGGTCGACTTCTTCTACGACGAGCAGCACGTCCAGCGGCGGGCCGCGCTCCCGGACCCGGTGCTCGACACGCTCTTCGGGCAGGGCGCGGTGCACACCCTCGACGGCCGCGCCCACCGCGTACGCAAAGCGATGTTCCTGGGCCTGCTGAAGGACGAGAGGGGCATCGAGGCCCTGCGGGACCACGTCCTCCTGCGCTGGCGGGAGGCCGTGGGCCGGTGGGGTGACGCGCCTGAGGAGGGGGTGGTCCTCTTCGACGAGACGGCCCGGATCCTCGCTCTGGCGGTCTGCGACTGGACCGGCGTAGCGCTCACCGCCGAGGACGGCGAGCAGCTGGCACGGGACTGCGTGGCCATGGTCGACGGTTTCGCGACGGCCGGGCCGCGGCATCTTCGCGCCCGCCACGCCCGTAAGCGTCAGGAGCAGGCCCTGGCGCAGCTGGTCGTCCGCGTCCGCGAGCGGCAGGAGACGGCCCCCGACGGCTGTGCGCTGGAGGTGGTGGCCCGGCACCGCGACGCGGACGGCACCCTCCTGGACCCGCGTCTGGCGGCGGTGGAACTGCTGAACATCATCCGGCCGACGGTCGCGATCGCGTGGTTCGCCACGTTTGCCGCGCACGCGCTGCACCGGTGGCCGCAGCACCGCGGTCCGGTGCGCGGTGACGTGTCGGGGCACCTCGCGACCGGGTTCGCGCACGAGGTCCGACGCTTCTACCCCTTCGCGCCGTTCGTCGGCGGGATCGCCGTCCGCGATCTCGAGTGGCACGGCGAGAGCGTTCCGGAGGGCACGCTGCTCCTGTTGGACCTGTACGGGCAGCATCACGACGCGCAGTGGTGGGACCACCCGTACCGGTTCGATCCCCACCGCTTCGGCACCGGTGAGAGCCTGCGCCATCTTGTCCCCCAAGGCGGCGGCGACCCGGCGGAGGGGCACCGGTGCCCGGGCGAGGACATCACGGTCACGCTGCTGGCGGCGCTCGTCACGGAGCTGGCCGGACTCGACATCGGTGTTCCCGATCAGGATCTGACCATCCCGCTGTCCCGGATCCCTACGCTGCCCCGCAGCGGCTTCCGGTTCCACCTCTCATAGGAGCGGCGGCCCGCACCCGTACGGGTGGGCCCCGACCGGCCGGGGGGGTGGCCGATCGGGGCGGCCCCAGCCGGCCGGGGGGAGGCGGGCCGGGGCGTTCGGGGCAGGGGCGGGAAGGGCATCGCGTCGCCTCACGGCGGAGGCACCGCGGGCATCGGATCGGGCCCGGGGACGTCATTCCCCTCCCGCACCCCACACGAAGATGAACGGTCAACAAGCATGCGTTGTTCCCGGCAATTCGCTGGCGCTCGACATCAAGATCAGGAAGGCTTGCGCGCATGGTCTCGATGGTGCAGAACGTGGCGATCGACTGCGCGGACGCCTATGAGCTGGCGCGATTCTGGAGCGGAGTGACGGGCCGGCCCATGCATCCGGACGTCAAACCGGGCGACCGGGAGACCGTGGTCCCGCTGGCGCAGGGCCCTGCGCTGTACTTCAACCAGGTGCCCGAACCCAAGACGATCAAGAACCGGATCCATCTGTGCCTGCGCCCCGAGACCTCGCGGGACGCGGAGGTGGACCGCCTGCTGGGGCTCGGTGCGACCTTCGTCGCCGATCACCGCAACCCCGACGGCTCGGGCTGGGCCGTCCTCGCCGATCCGGAAGGCAACGAGTTCTGCGTCCTGCGCAGCGACTCCGACCGCGCCGGCCGGGATTCCTAGCGCCCCGACCGCAACCAGGTGCGGGGCCGGGAGGCCGGTACGCCCGCGGGCGAAGCCACAGTCCGGCGGCAGCGAGCGCGCGGGCACGGACACGAGGAGCCGCGAACTGTGAGCCGTGCCAGTGGGCTGTGGCCAGTGGGCCGCGCTCGCGTGCGGCCGACAGCGCATCGAGCACAGCGGAAGCGCGAGCTTCACGGGCCGAAGACCTCGGAGACGATGCCGACGGCGAGCATGGCGACTCCCCCACCACGCCGCGCTGGTTTACGAGTCGGGAGGCGCTGCTCAACGGCGCAGGCCGGGCCCGTGGCACCTACGGACGGCCGCAACGACCGCTCCCCCGCGACCCTGCACCCGTGCGGGTGCCTGCGCGCCGGCCTCAGCATGCCGATCCCGACGCGCATATGGCCCCGAGGCAAGGAAGTTGGCCGATCCGGCGTCACACCGGGAATATGTCGACACCCCCGCCCTGTTGACAGGTCGCCAGGTCACACACTGCAAAGTGAGGAGTCCCTTGCCCGACAGCGCGTCCGCCCACCACATCGCCCTTCCCCCGCTCGCCTCTCAGGCAGAACGTCTGATCGAACTCGGGGTGCACGAGCTCGCCGGGACAACCGCCGAGGACCTGCGTGCCTTCGCCGAAGACGGCGGCGGCGCCGACGGCAACACCCTGCTCGCCGTGCATCCGGGTCTCGTGCCCGCATCGGCCCTCGCGCCGCTGCTTCAGCTCAACGGCAAGTCCGGTTTCGTCGTCGTCGACATGCCCGACGTCGACCTTTTCGCACCCCACGGCGTCGATCTGCCGGACGCGCCCCTCTACCTCGTCACCGGCGTCGACCGCGGCGACCACATGGCCAACTGGAGCCCCGAAGAAGCACTGCCCGCCCTCACCGAGGAGCACCGCACTCCCCTGCTGCTGACCGAGGGCATCCACTGGGTGCTGCAGCAGCCGGACGCGCTGGAGCGCAACCACTGCTTCATGACCATCGGCTCCCGGCTTCGCAAGGCGGGTGGTGCGTTGGACGCCCGCACCCCGGCCATCTGGATCAGCAACGGCTCGGGACGCGACGGCCGCGAGCGGCGCAACGCCCCGAAGGTCGGATGGTGCTGGTGGGGCAACCGCCACACCTGGCTCGGCTTCGCCTCCGCCACGGGTCGTCGGCCCTAGCGTGCCAACGCCCCCCACTGCGCATGCCGCGACGCGGGTTCAGCGGCATGCGCAGTGCCGTGCCGTGCCCTGGGTGTCGGGGATCCCGAGTGCGCGACCACGTACCGGGGCAGGACGGTCGCGTTCGACTTGTCGCGACGGAGCGCCGCGTCATCGCGGACCGGTGTGCCCGGCCGGCTTCTGCGGGGTGACCAGGCCGGATTCGTAGGCGAGGATGACGAGTTGGGCGCGGTCGCGGGCGTGGAGCTTGGTCATGGCGCGGTTGACGTGGGTCTTCGCGGTCAGTGGGCTGATGCCCATGCGGTCCGCGATCTCGTCGTTGGACAGGCCCTGTGCGACCAGTACGACCGCTTCACGTTCGCGGCCGGTGAGTTCGTCCAGCGCGGGCCCCTTGGTGCTGGGGAGCGGCTGGCTGACGTAGCGGTTGATCAGCTTGCGGGTGATCGAGGGGGCGAGGAGGGCGTCGCCGCGCGCGGCGACGCGTACGGCGTGCAGGAAGTCCTCCGGCACGATGTCCTTGACGAGGAATCCCGCGGCGCCTGCGCACAAGGCGTCGAAGACGTATGCGTCCAGGCCGTAGTTGGTGAGGATGACGACGTGGACGCCTCTGAGGGCCGGGTCGGCTGCTATGCGCCGGGTCGTCTCGATGCCGTCGAGGACCGGCATCTGGATGTCGATGAGTGCGATGTCGGGCAGGTGTTCTCCGGCGAGTTCCAGGCCTTCCTGGCCGTTGGCGGCTTCCGCCACGACCTGGATGTCGTCCTCGAGGTCGAGGAACGCGCGGAATCCGCTGCGGATGAGCGGCTGGTCGTCGACCAGCAGGACACGGATCACGAGGCACGCTCCACGGGGAGTTCGGCACGGACGGTGAAGCCGCCCTCGTCACGCGGTGCCGCCCGGAGGCGGCCGCCGAGGGCGGTGACGCGTTCCCGCATGCCGAGCAGGCCGATGCCGGGCACGGGGGCGGTTTCCGGCGTGGCCCTGCCGTTGTCGTCGACCTGCAGGGCCACGGCGTGCGGGTGGTAGTCGATGCGGACCGATGCCGTGGTGGCGTCCGCGTGACGGGCGATGTTGGTGAGGGACTCCTGGACGATGCGGTAGACGGTCCGGCCCACCGCGGCGGGGACGTCGTGCCGCTGCCCTTCGATCGTCAGCGTGGCCCGAAGGCCCGTCCCGCCGGCCCGCTCCACCAGTTCCGGCAGGTGGTCGAGGCCGTGCGGCGGGGTGGTGTCGTCGTCGCGCAGGGCCTCCAGGGTGGCGCGGAGCTCCCGGGACGCCTCCCGCCCGGCCTCCCGGATGGCCAGCAGGGCCTCCGGGACCGGTTCACCGCGCTTGCGGGCCACGTGGACGGCGGCTTCGGACTGCACCTTGATGACCGAGATCTGGTGGGTGAGCGAATCGTGCAGTTCCCGCGCGATGTGCAGCCGCTCCTCGTCGGCGCGGCGCCGCGCGGTCTCCTCCCGGGTGCGTTCGGCTTCGTCCGCCCGCTGCTCGGCCTGCCGCAGGGCCTCCCCGGCCGCTGCGGCGGCGACGAGCCAGGCGATCTGGAGGGCGCCCCGGGCCTGCGCGAACGCCTCGCCCGTGTCGTGCAGGCCCGAGGCGAGGGCCGCGAGAGGGAGCGCGGCCAGCACGGCCACGCTCACCGCCACCGTGACGAGGCGGTGTCCGGCCCGCATGGCCGCGTACACCGCGAAGAGGAACGCGACGGCGGCCACGTCGAACCCTGCCGCCTGGTACCCCACCGCGCACAGCCCGGTGACGGCCAGGACGGCCACCGGAGCCCGCCGGCCCGCGGCCAGCGCCAGCCCGCCCACCGCCAACAGCACGTAGCCGAGCAGGCCCGGTCCCGTGGCGGAGTGCTGACCGGACAGCCCGGTGACCAGCAGCGCCCCCGCCACGCCCACGGCGACCAGCCCGTCCCTGACACCGGCCCGCACCCGGAACCGTCCTTTGCCCATACGCGCACCGTAGCCGGAGGCTGCGCCGGGCGGATCCCGCTCGCGGACCAGTTGCCGGCTACTGCGCACGCAGTAGCTCCGCGGCACCTGCCGCGTCCGTGGTAGTGCGAAGTGCCTGCGCCTGCCGGACGACGGGCCACGGCCCGGCCGCCATGCTCGAACCACATCCACTCGTGGGAAGAGTAGGAAGAGAAGGAGCACCCCGATGTCCGCTCGCCTGTCCGCCCGTCAGTCCGCCCGTCTGTCCGTTCGTCCGGCCGCCCGTCCGTCCGCCGGCCGCCTGTTCGCCGCCTCCGCGACCGTCCTGCTCGCCGGGCTCGTCATGGCAACCCCCGCGGCGGCGCACGCCCCGGTCCCGCCGCTCGCCGCCGACGTCACCGCCTTCAGCCTCGGCAGGCTCGGAGCCGCCACCGGCGGGCTGCTGGGGCTGGCCGCCGTGGTGATCGCCGTGCTGGCGCTGCGACGGCCCGCCGGTCGACTCGCCGTCGCCGGCGGGTCGCTCGGGGCCAAGGCCGCCGTGGGCGCGGGGCTGGTCGCGACGGCCCTGGGCGTGCTGGTCGCGGCCACCGCCGGCGGTGGACTCGGCACCGGCAACGGACTGGGCGGCGCCTATGTGGCCCTGCTGCTGGGTCTGACCGGCGCTGCCCTCGGCCGGCGAGCTCTGCACCGCACCCGCCACACCCGTTGACCACAGCGGATCGATCCCTGCCTGCCGTAGTCCCATCCTTCGGGCCGCCGCCGCGCGACGGACGGCGTACGGAGCGGCGCCTGATCCGCGAGACAAACCCGCCAAACTCCCTTCATGCGCCTGTCGTTGTATGGCACCTGTATCGGGCGCAGCGTCTTCGTACAGGCTGCTCTTCGCGCTGCCGCATCGGTTGGTGTCCGCGTTCATCGCCACCCGGAATTCGTCCGATGCCGCATGGGTTTCCCTTCTCGTCCGGCCGATCAGGAAGGCGATGACCTCCGTGTCCGAAATCCATCTCGCCGTCGCGCTCGACGGCGCCGGCGGGCACACCCGGCCGCCTGGCGAGTGGACCTGGGCCTGGGCCGCTCGGCCGGCGCAATCCGGGCCGGCCGTCCCGTCCCCCGCCCCGGTCGTGGACGGGTACACGCCGACACCGAGCAGATCGACGACGTCCTCGCCCTGCTGCGCGGTGAGTACCGCAGCCCGCAGGGCGTGGAGGCGCACGCCGTCCCGGGCAAGGGGGCCGACTGGCCGTCGGCTACGCGCCGTGGGTGCGCGGCATCCGCAGGGCCGAGGCCGCGCGCTGCCCTGGACGGACGCGGACCGGGAGCTGGTCGCCGACCGGGTGGAGACGCGGTTCGTCGGTTCGCCGCACACGGTCGCCGGCCACCTCGAACGTCTCCGGGAGGCCGCCGGTGCGGACGAGCTGGTCATCCCCACGATCACGCACGGCCACGCGGACCGGGTCCGCTCCTACCGCCTGCTGGCCCTGCGCGTGCGGCCGTCCGGGGGTCCTCGTACCGTGGTGGTGTATTCCGGTTCCGGGAGGCATCGTGGCGTACCGGTTCTGCGAGAACGACCAGTTCGACTTCGAGGTGATGGCGCTCCTCGGGGCGGCCTGGCAGAAGGGCTCCGACCCCGGCGAGGTGCTGGCCACGGCCTCGGCGCTGCGGGATGCGGACGGCCGCGGGTGGTTCGAGGGCTGGACGGAGCTGGGCCGGCGCGTCCGCTCGGACGGTGAACGGGCGGCCGCGGCCGGGCTGCGGACGAGCGCACGGGACGCGTGGCTGCGGGCCGCCGGCTACTTCGGGATGGGCTTGGTCGCCGCCGACGCGCTGGGCGACGAGAACCGTCTGCTCGCCGTGTTCCGGGAGCACCGTGAGTGCTTCGACCGGTTCGCGGCGGCGTGGGAGCCGGCCGCGGAGCGGGTGGCTGTGCCGTACGAGGGGGGCACTGCGCTGCCCGGCTACCTGTTCCGGCCCGCCGCGGCCGACGCGGAAGCACCGACGGTGATCGTGAACAACGGCAGTGACGGTCCGGTGAGCACGGCGTGGACGATGCTCGGCGCGCCGGCGGTGGCACGCGGCTGGAACGCCCTCCTCTTCGACGGGCCGGGCCAGCAGTCGATGCTGTTCGAGCACCGGGTGCCGTTCCGCCCGGACTGGGAGAACGTGATCACGCCGGTGGTGGACTTCCTGCTGGGCCTCGACGGCATCGCGCCCGGCCGGCTGGCGCTCGCCGGGATCAGCCAGGGCGGCTACTGGGTGCCCCGGGCGCTCGCGTTCGAGCGCCGGATCGCGGCGGGCGTCGCGGATCCGGGTGTCGTGTCCGTCGTGGATGCCTGGTGGAACAACTTCCCGCCGGAGCTGCACGAGCTGTTCGACTCGGGCGACCGGGACGCGTTCGACGGGGTCATGCGCGAGGGCATCGCGGAGGACGGGGAGTTCGCCGCCTTCTGGCGGTGGCGGGCCAAACCGTACGGGATCGACTCCCCGTTCGATCTGCTGACCGAGATGGGCCGGTACGACCTGACGGGGGTGCTGGACCGGATCACGGTGCCGCTGTTGGTGACCTCGCCTGAGGGCGAGCAGTTCTGGCCCGGCCAGCCGCGGCGGCTCTACGAAGCCCTGCCGGGCGAGAAGGCGTTCGTGGAGTTCACGGCGGCGGAGGGCGCGGACAAGCACTGCGAGCCCCTGGGCCGGGCCCTGTTCGAGCAGCGGGTGTTCGACTGGCTCGCCGCCCGCCTCGGCGTCACCGCCTGACCGTCGCGGCGACTCGTCGAGCGCGAAGGAGCCTGCCGAACGGGTCGGCCGGGCTGTCGACGACCTGGGCGGAACCGTCAGGATCACCCGATCGGCGGTCTTCGCGCAGCGCCCCGGGGACCGCGAGCACGGCCCCGGCCTGCGGGAACGCCCCCGGCCTGCGGGAACGCCCCCGGCCCGCGGGAACGCCCCCGGCCCGCGCGTACGCCCCCGGGCTGCAGGCACGGGCGGCCTGTGCCGTCGGCGAGGCGGCCACCACTCTCGGCCATCCGCCGCCCCTGGGCGCGGAGGGCCTGCTCGACAGCGGCGTACCGGCGCGGATCAACGACCACGTCTCGGCGGTGCTGGGCGAACTCCTCGGCAACGCCGCCCGCCACGGCCGGGCCACCCGGGCCGGCGGGAGCCTCAGGGCGGGGGCGCCGCTGCCCGGCGGCGGCCGGCGAGAGCGCCCGGCCCGGTTCACACGCTCTGCGCGGGGCGCGGGGCTTGCGCCTCCAGCCGGAATCCGGTGACGAGGTCGGGGCGGATCCGCAGCGCGCCGGTCGTCGCGGGGCCGACCCAGGGCGGCAGCAGGCCGGCGTACCGGTCGGCGTCATCGGCGTCGGCCACCGGGTACGCGTAGCCGGTGACGACGACGCTCCAGCCGAGGTGCGTGTCCGGGTCGATGACGTCCGCCTCGTAGGCCACGACCACCCCGGGGGCCTCGGCCGGCTCCGCCAGCGAGGCCAGGGCTCCGCCCTCGTGGATCCGGATGATGATGTCCTCGCCGTCCACGAGGTGGTTCACCGGTCGGACGGCGGGCAGCGCGTGCCGGGTGAAGACGATGCGTCCCAGCGACACCGTGGCGAGGAGCCTCAGGGACTCGGCCCTGTCCAGCTCCCGCATGTGTCGTCGGCCTGCGGACCGGGACGGCTGCGCGATCACGAGACGACGAACTGCAGGTCGCGATCGGCGGCGAGCACCCGCATGGACTTGATCACCTGGGGCGGCACGTCGCACAGGAGGAGCCGGGTTCCGGCCGCGCGGGAGCGGTGGTTGAGTCGGGTGAAGAAATCTATGCCCGCGCTGTCGCAGAAGGAGAGGCCGCGCAGGTCCAGGATCAGGTTGCGGTGGCCCGACTCGGCGAGTTCACGCAGGCGGGGCCCCACGTGCTCCACCGTGTAGAAGTCGAGCTCTCCGGCCAGGGCGATTCTCAGGCCGCGGTCGTCGCGCGCCACGGTCTTCAGGTCGATCAGGGTGGTCCTCATGGCGTCCTCCGCGCTGCGTGCGGCTCCGTGGAGTCGCGCGGTTTCCCCGTGTGCCCCCAGTCCATCCGGTGCCGCAGGCCACCGGGAGGGCCCGGCAGGCCTTCGGGACAGGGCCGAAGGTCCCTTTCCGGGTGCCGGTCGGCCCTCCCGGGGTGCCGACCGCCCCTGCCCTGGGCGGCGGCCATGGTTTCCGCGGCGGGCACCGGGTGCCGGCCGGGCAGCGCCCGGTGCCCGCCGCGGAACAGGAGCCGGGGGAGCCGCCCGCCGGGGTTCAGCGGTGCGGGACGACGGCCACGGGGCAGGCCGCATGGTGCAGGACGGCATGGGCCACCGACCCGATGCGCGTCCCCAGCACGGAATCGCGGACCCGCCGGCCGACGACGAGCAGCCGGGCGTCCGACGCCGCCGACAGCAGTGCGTGGCCGGCGCTCCCCTGCTCGACGTGCGCGACGACGTCCACCTCGGGGTACCTCGAACGCCACGGTTCCAGGGCCTGTTCCAGCGCGTCCTTCTCGAAGGGTTCCAGCCCGCCGAGCTGGTTGGCGACCCACAGTGAGCCGGGGCTGTAGCCGTAGACCGGGGGCAGGCTCCAGGCCCGTACCGCGCGGAGCGGAGCGCCGTGCGCCGCGGCCGCCTCGAAGGCGAAGCGCAGTACGTCGGCGGATTCCTCCACGCCGCCCTGCTGGCCGACGACCACCTCCGCGCCGTCGGCCGCGGACACCGGCCCGCCCCGCCCGGCGCGGACGGAGACGACGGGGCACTCGGCGGCGGCGATCAGCTGCTGTCCGTACGAGCCGAGCAGGAAGCCGGCGACGGCGCCGTACCCGCGGGAGCCGAGTACCAGCATCTCCGCCTCCTTCGCGGCGCGCAGCAGGGCCGGAACGGGGACGTCCGGCACCACTTCCGCGGTGAGCGCGAGCGTCGGGTGGCGGCGGGTGAGCTCGGCCTCCGTCTCCTCCAGGATCTCCCGGGCCCGGCGGGCCTCGACGGCGCGGTCCTGGACGACGGGGACGGCGAGGGGCTGCCACAGCCAGGCGTGGACCACGTGCACGCGCAGGTCGCGGCGCACGGCTTCCCGCGCGGCCCAGTCGGCAGCGGTCCTGCTCTCCGGGGAGCCGTCGACTCCTACGACGAGGGTGCGCTTCACAGGTCTGTCCTCCGTACTGACGCGCGGGGCGTCCGGGTCGTCGACAGTGATGGGTGGCGCCGGCCGGGGGAAGGGCCGGGCGCCACGCATTCACCTTCCCCGGGCCGGGCCGGTGCGGGAAAGGGCCGACCGGCCCTCCCCGAGGGCCGGTGGGCGCCGAGTGCCGGGGGGCGGGGTGTCGTCGTCGGCCCGGTCGGCGACGCGCCGGGGCGGCGTACGCGGGAGCGGACGGCGGGTGGGCTCGCCCCCCTCCTGAGACAATGCGGAGAGAAGCAGGTACGGCGTCACGCGGAGCAGGCGAGGCGAACATGTCCGACGTACCGGGCGCCTCCGTGGAGGCTCCCATCACGGTGTTCCTTCTCGACGACCACGAGGTGGTGCGGCGGGGGCTGCGGGATCTGCTCGACGCCGAGGCGGACATCACCGTGGTGGGCGAGGCTGCCACCGCCGAGCAGGCCCTGGCCCGGGGGCCGGCGCTCCGCCCGGACGTCGCCGTCCTCGACGTCCGGCTGCCCGACGGCGACGGGATCGCGGTCTGCCGGGAGCTGCGCTCCCGGATGCCCGGCCTGGCCTGCCTGATGCTGACGTCGTTCGACGACGAGGACGCCCTGCTGGACGCGATCATGGCAGGGGCGGCCGGGTACGTGCTGAAGCAGATCAAGGGGACCGACCTGGTCTCCGCGGTGCGTACGGTCGCCACGGGGCAGTCCATGCTCGACCCGGCCACGACCGCCCGCCTGATGCGTTCCCTCCGCGCTCCGGAGGCGGAGAAGGCACCCGAGGACACCCGCCTGGCCGCCCTCTCGGAGCGGGAGCGTGCCGTGCTCGGACTGATCGGCGAGGGCCTCACCAACCGCCAGATCGCGAAGCGGCTCTACCTCTCGGAGAAGACCGTCAAGAACCACATCTCGCGGCTGCTGGGCAAGCTCGGAGTCGAACGGCGGGTCCAGGCAGCCGTGATCGCCGCGCAGGTGCACGACCAGGACCACCATGCGGGGCCCGACGGCGAGGCTGCGCCGAGGCATTGACCTGCCGGTCCGGAATCGGGTCGGACGTGAACCAGGAGGGCCGTTAGCGATGAATTCCACCTCTTCCATCCGCTTCACCACGGCGCTGCCCGCCGACGTCCGTACCCGCCTGATGGAGATGGCCGCCGAGGTCAACTTCGAGGAGGGGGCGCATCTCTTCCGCGAGGGCGGTCGCGCCGACCGGTTCTGGATCGTCCGGTCGGGCACGGTGACCCTGGACGTGCACGTGCCGGGGCGGCGTGCCGCGGTCATCGAGCGGCTCGGCGCGGGCGAGCTGGTGGGCTGCTCGTGGCTGTTCAGCCCCTACACGTGGCGCCTGGGCGCGGAGGCCATGACGCCGGTCCGCGCCCACGAGTTCGACGCGGTGCGCGTCCGCGAGCTGATGGAGGCCGACACCGCGTTCGGCGCGGCCCTCGGCCACTGGGTCGGGCAGGTCCTGGCCCATCGGCTGCAGGCCGCCCGGGTCCGCCTGCTCGACCTGTACGCGCCCTACGGCAGCGGCAGCTACCTGTGACGGGGCGGTCACCGCGGTCGTGAGACGAGCGGCACCCACCATTCGAGGCGGGTGCCGGTCTCGCCGGCGGCCCGCGCGGTGACGTCCATGCGGCCGCCGAGCCTCTCGGCACGCTCGGCGAGGTTGCGCAGTCCGCTGCGCCGACCGCCCTGCGGGATACCGACGCCGTTGTCCGTCACGGTCACGGTCAGGACGCCGTCCGCCACGACGACCGACGCTTCCGCCCGCGTGGCCCGGGCGTGCCGGGCGACGTTGGCCAAGGCCTCTCCGAGGACCGCGAGGACCTCGTCGGCGACAGCGGGCGGCACGTCGGTGTCGATCAGCCCCTCCATCCGCAGGGCGGGCACGAATCCAAGGCCCTCGGCGGCCTCGTCCATGGCCTGGACGGTGCGGGAGCGCAGCGTGGGAACCGTTCCGGGTGCGTGCCGGTCCCGCAGCCCGAAGATGGTGGACCGGATGATCTTGATGGTGGCGTCGAGGTCGTCCACGGCACGGGCGAGGCGTTCGGAGGCCTCCGGGTGGTCGACGAACCGCTGGGCGCTCTGCAGGGTCATGCCGGTGGCGAAGAGGCGTTGGATGGCCAGGTCGTGCAGGTCGCGGGCGATGCGGTCGCGGTCTTCGAGGAGGCTCATCTGTTCGGCGTCCCGGCGCCGGTCGGCCAGTTCGAGCGCGAGGGCGGCCTGATCGGCGAATCCGGGCAGGGAGACGACTTCGGCCGGGGTGAAGGCCGGGCGGCCGTGGCGCCGGGCCAGGATCAGAATGCCGCTGAGCCTCTCCTTGGTGCCGACGGTGACTCCCACGGCCGGGCCGAAGCCCGTCCACCGCTCCGGCTGCACGGTGACGCGCGCGTCGCTCGACACGTCCGCGACCGTGATCAGGCCGGCGCCGGCGAGGGCGGCCTCGGCGAGGGTGCCGTCGGTGCTCGGCAGGACGATGCCCCGGTGGGCCTCGGCCCCCTGCCCCAGCGCGATCGAGCCGCGCAGCTCCCCGGCGGGGCCGACGAGGTAGATGACGCCCAGGTCGGCGCTGGTGATGTCCTTCGCCTGCTCCAGCATGCCCGCGAGGACGTCGTCCTCACGCACGCCGGAGAGGAGGGCGCTGGTGATGTCCGAGCTCGCTTCCAGCCAGCGCTCGCGCAGGCGGACCTCCTCGAAGAGGCGGGCGTTCTCGATGGCGATGCCCGCGGCGACCGCGAGCGTGGAGAGGACGGCCTCGTCCTCGGCGTCGAACTCCGCTCCCCCGCGCTTCTCGGTGAGGTAGAGGTTGCCGAAGACCTCCTCCCGCACGCGGATGGGGACGCCGAGGAAGGAGTGCATCGGCGGGTGGTGGGGCGGGAAGCCGTACGAGGCGGGGTGCTCGGCCAGCTCGGACAGCCGCAGGGGTTCCGGGTGGCGGATCAGTTCGCCGAGGATGCCGTGGCCGGACGGCAGGTCGCCGATCCGGGCGCGGATCTCGTCGGTGATGCCGACGGGCAGGAACTCTGCCAGCTTGCGGTCGTCCCCGATGACGCCCAGCGCGCCGTACTCGGCGTCCACGAGGACGACGGCGGCCTCGACGATGCCGTTGAGGACCTGGGGCAGGTCGAGCTCGCGGCCGACCGACATGACGGCCTCGAGGAGGCCGTTCAGCCGGTCCCGGGTGCCCCGGACCTCGTCGATGCGCGCCTGGAGCTCGTCGAGGAGTTCGTCCAGCCGCAGCCGCGGCACGCCACCGGGAGCGGGCCGGTCGTCCGCGCCCATGTCCCACCTCCGGCCGACGGGATCGGTGAGGCCACCTCACTCCCCACGGTAGTGCCGGCAGCGGTCTCGGGCCCGTCGGCCGATCCGGTGGCCGGTTCCCGTACCGAGCCCCGCGAGCAGCGCACGCGCTGGTCGCGGCCGTGGTCGCGGTCGCGGTGCCGGCGCTGCGCACTGCGCGGAACACCGCGGCCGTCCGGCGGGCGGCCGGGAGGCTGCGCGCGGCCCGCCGGTGTCGCCGCGAAGGTGACCTCCGGCCCCGACCGCGGCCCCCCGGTGTCGCCACGTGCGTGTCGCCGCGTGCGCAGGCCGCCCGTGTCCTGAGGGCCCTTACGGCCCCCGGAGGGGACCGTTCGGCCCTCGATGACCGGCGTGTGCGGGCGGATGGTGGGGGGACACACCCCGAAGCGGACGCACGTTCCCCGCGTGACACGACGGAGCAGGAGGACGTCATGCAGCACATCAAGGTGGCGGATCTGATGACCGACGAGGTCGTCTCGGTGGCCCCGGAGACCGCCTTCAAGGACGTCGCCAAGCTCCTCGCCCAGTACGGCGTGTCCGGGCTGCCCGTCCTCGACGACGAGGACCGCGTCGTGGGTGTCGTCTCGCAGACGGACCTCCTCGCCCGCACCGCATCGGCCTCACAGCCTCTCCAGGAGGGCGGCGCACCGGCAGAGCCGCCCACGGCCCGCGACGTCATGTCCGCCCCCGCCGTCACCGTCCGCGCCGACGAGACGGCCGGTGACGCCGCCCGGCTGATGACCCGCCGGGGCATCGAGCGGCTGCCCGTGGTGGACGAGGAGGACCGGCTGGTCGGCATCGTCACCCGAAGGGACCTGCTGCGCCTCTTCGTGCGCCCGGACTCCGAAATCCGCCGGCGGGTCGCCGAGGAGGTCCTCGCGCAGGTGTTGGACGTGCCGCTCGGCGACATCGACGTCCACGTGGTCGACGGCATCGTCACGCTGGAAGGCCGCATCGAGCGCAGCAGCCAGCTCCCGGTGCTCCTGCGCCTGGTCGAACAGCTCGACGGGGTCGTCGCCGTGGCGTCCCACGTCACGGCCCGCACCGACGACACGCCGACTCGTGCGGCCGGGCGCGCCGGCCATGCGCTGATGTGGTGAGGGGTGCCGCACCCGGGAGAGCCGACCTGACCGTACGAGCACGCACACCCACAGGACCGCGCCATGACCACAGCACGCCTCGACCCCGACATCGTCGCCCGGCTCGTCGGCGACGCCGTGACCGCCCCGTCCATGCACAACGCCCAGCCATGGAAGTTCGTCTTCCGCCGGGCGGACGACGTCATGGAGGTGCACGGCGACGCGGAACGTGCCATGACCCGCGCCGACCCGCATCACCGGGCCCTGCACCTCGGATGTGCGGCGGCCCTGTTCAACCTGCGGGTTTCCGCCGCCCGGCACGGGCTTCGGGCCCGGGTGCACCTGCTGCCCGACGATTCGCAGCCGTGGCTGCTGGCGACAGCGGCGATCGGCGGAGTCCCCGGCGAGGACCAGGAGCTGGCCGCACTGCACACCGCTCTCCGACGCCGGCACACCAGCCGCTTCCCGTTCAGTGACGAGCCGGTGCCGGACGCTCTGCTGGACGGCCTGCGCAGCGCGGCCCGTTGGGAGGGCTGCCGGCTGACCGTAGCGGGCGACTGGCACCTGGACACCCTGCTCGGCCTGGTGCGCGACGCGGAACACCGGGAGGACATCGACCCGCTCGTGCGGGCGGAGACCGCCGCGTGGGTGTCGCCCGCGCACGCCACGTCCGGGGAACGCCGCGACGGCATGCCCGCCGAGGTGTTCGGCCCGCGCAGCTCCGCAGGCTCCTCCGCCGTGCGGGACTTCGGCCGGGACCGCTCCATGGCGGACCGCGGCTGGGCCGTCTTCGAGGAACGGCCCCAGCTCGCCCTGCTCGGCACCCCGACGGACACGCGGGCGGACTGGCTGCGGGCCGGGCAGGCGCTGGAGCGCGTGCTCCTCCAGGCGACCGCCGACGGCCTGGCCACCTCGATGACCTCGCAGCCCCTGGAATGGCCGGAACTGCGCTGGACGGCCCGCGATCCGCTCGACGCGATGGGCCACGTCCAGATGGTCCTGCGCCTGGGATACGGCCCGCAGGGGCCCGGTACACCGCGTCGCCCCGTCGCCGATGTCCTGGAGATCCGGGACTGAAGGCCCGGCGGGGCGGCGGGTCCGGCACCGGCATCGGCGTGAGGGTCCCGGGTCCGGAGAGGCCGTAGTCGCCGCCGGTCCGCCGGCCCATCCCCATAGTTCAGGATTTCCTGAATTCAGGAATCGATGTACGGTGGAGGTGTGCTGAACACCGCCGAAGACATCGAGGTCCTGGCGCGCTTCGGGCGCGCCCTGGCCGATCCGATCCGCTGCCGCCTGCTCCTCGAGATCCGCGAGGCCCCGGCGCACCCGTCCGACCTCGCCGACAAGCTGGGCATCTCCCGCACCCGGCTCTCCAACCACCTCGCCTGCCTGCGCGACTGCGGCCTCGTGATCGCCGTCCCCGAAGGCCGCCGCACCCGCTACGAGCTGGCCGACGCCCGACTCGGCCACGCCCTGGACGACCTCCGCTCCGCGGTCGTCACCGTCGCCGCCGACCGGACCTGCGCCGAGGCCGACGAGAAGGGGTGCTGCTGATGACGCCCCCGGCGCTCGGCCCGGCGCCCGCCCGGCGCGAGGTGCCGGCCGCCCGCGTGTGCCGCACCACGGCCACCCGGAAGACGAAGGGGGCGGCACGGTGAACCACTGGGCCCTGACCGCGCTGGCGCTGTTCGCCGTGTGGGCGGCGACGGCGTTCGGCATACGAGCCGCGGTGCAGCGGCGCCGCACCGGAGACGCCGGCTTCCGGGGAATATCGGGGCAACCGGGATCCGCCTCGTGGTGGGCGGGCATCCTGTTCGCCCTCGCCCTCCTGGGCGGAGCTGCGGCTCCCGCCGCCGCACTGGCCGCGATGCCCGGACTGCCGGGGCCGGCCGGGGCGGCCGACAGTACGGGCCTTCGCGGGGCGGGGCTGGCCGTGGCCCTGGCGGGAATGGCCGCCACCCTGGCCGCACAGAGCGCGATGGGCGCCTCCTGGCGCGTCGGCGTGGACGCCGCCGAGCGCACGGAACTCGTGACCTCCGGACTCTTCGCGTACGTGCGCAACCCGGTCTTCACCGCCATGACCGTGACCGCCGCGGGGCTCGCGATGATGGTGGCGAACGCCCTTGCGGTCATCGCCTGGCTCGCGCTCGTCCTCGCCGTCGAGCTCCAGGTCCGCGTGGTGGAGGAACCGTACCTGGCCCGCGTGCACGGCCGCGCCTACCTCGACTACACCGCGCGGACGGGCCGGTTCGTCCCCGGCATAGGCCGACGCGCCGGCGGCGCCGGGGCCTGATCCGGAGCCGGATCGGCCACGGCCCGACACGCCCGATCCGCCGCCCGCGGCTTCCCGGGCTCCGGGCCCACCCCTGCCAGGCTGACCACGGGCTCAGCCGGCGCGACAGACCAGGAGGACCAGCACCATGGGACACGGCCACAGCCGCGGCGCCTCGCCCGGCGACGACGGTGGTGACGGGCACGCCCACGGCCCGCGGATCGGCAGTGCCGGCGAGCGCCACCAGAGGCCGCTGGCCATCGCCTTCTCCATCACCGCGGGGTACGCCCTGGTGGAGGTCGTGGCCGGCGTCGTCACCGGCTCCCTGGCCCTGATCAGCGATGCCGCCCACATGGGCACCGACGTCCTGGGCCTCGGTCTGGCCCTCGCCGCGATCCGACTCGCGAAGCGGCCGGCGTCCGGCCGGCGCACGTACGGCACCTACCGGCTGGAGGTCCTGGCCGCGATCATCAACGGCCTCCTGCTGTTCGGCGTGGCCTTCTACGTCCTCTACGAGGCCGTGCAACGCTTCCGCGAGCCCTCCGAGGTCCCGGGCCTGCCCGTGCTGGTCGTCGCCGTCGTCGGCCTCGTCGTCAACGTCATCTCCTTCCGCCTGCTCACGGCCGGCGCCAAGGAGAGCCTCAACGTCAAGGGCGCCTACTTCGAAGTCCTCGCCGACATGCTCGGCTCCGTCGGCGTGATCATCGGCGCCCTCGTCATCTGGACCACCGGCTTCGAGTACGCCGACCCGATCATCGGCGCCGCCATCGGGCTGTTCATCCTGCCGCGGACCTGGAAGCTCATGCGGCAGGCCCTGCGGATCATCATGGAAGTGGCGCCACCGGGTGTCGACGTCGAGGCGGCGGAACGGGACCTCGCGGGCATCCCCGGTGTACAGCAGGTGCACGACCTGCACGTCTGGACCATCACCAGCGGCATGGAAGCGGCATCGGTCCACGTGATGATCAAGGACGGCGCCGACTGGCACGCCGTCCTCGACCAGAGCCGCCTGATCCTGGCCGAGCGGTACGGCGTCACGCACCCCACGATCCAGGTGGAGCCTGCCGACCACACGGAGGAGCCGGTCGGATTCTGACAGGCATCGCGCTTCCTTGAGCCGCCAGGCGCCCGGTGGCGTCGACCGGTCACCGGGCACAGGCGTCTCGAACGACTCAGACGACTCAGACCAGCGCGTTCTTGTAGAAGATGCTGGAGCGTCGGTCGCCTTCCACGCCGGTGGCGAAGCCCAGGAAGAGGCGGCTCTCGCCGGCGTCGGTGCGGTAGACCGCCAGGCCCTCGGGCTCACGGTGGTGGAGGGTGGAGCCGGCCTTCGTGAGGACGGGGCCCTGCTTCACCGTGCCCGTGTTGATGTCGACACTGGTGAGGTAGCTGTTGCCGTCGCCGACCGGGACACCGGGCTCCGGGTAGGCGTCACCCGTCAGGTAGTACATGTACGAGCCGTAGAGGGTGTAGCCCTGCGGGGTTCCGGGGATCGCCGGCTGCTTGAAGTCGACCAGCGGCGCGCCGAAGTTGCGCGTCTGGAAGGCGGAGAGGGGGAACACGGCGATGCGCTTGCCGTCGCTGGTGTGGTAGCGCACGATCATGCGCTGGTAGACCGGGTCGACGGAGCAGGTGTACTCGGTGGCACCGGAGATCGGCCGGTAGGCGGCCGATGCGGCCGGAGAGCCCAGGGTGGTGTTCGCCATGTAGGGGATGGGGGCGAGCGCGGTACCGAACCCCTTGGTGTTCGCGGCGCACTCGATCCACAGCTCGGTGCCGGAACCGTCCGGCAGGGCGGCGAAGGCGACGCCGTGGCCGAAGCCGTTGAGGTGCATGTACGAGATGTAGTTCCCGGCGAAGTCCATCTTGTTGATGCACAGGTCGCCGTCTGCCTCGGTGCTTCCGCTCCGCTTGGTCGCGACGAAGAGGAACTTGTTCACCCAGTCGAAGGCGAAGCTCTGCTGCACCCGTGCGCCGTGCGTGTCCTTGGAGCGGAACAGGTCGTGTGACGGCTGTGTCAGATCGAACCGCTTGGTGGCGGCCACCGCCGCGGAGGCGGTCTGCGCGCCGACGCCGAGCCCGAGCGCGGCGAGTGAGACGCCGGCGCCGGCGCGTATGAGGCCGCGGCGGGTGAGGGGAAAACCGGAAGGGTGGTTCATGGGGGGGAACTCCCGAGCGATCGTGCGGGGTGGGGACCCCGTGATGTTACGCGCCACTGGCGTGACGTCACGGGCCGGGTCAGGCACGGCAGTTGGCCTCGCTCCTGACGCAACGGGAGGCTCCGCCCGCCGTCAGGAACGCGCGCCTCGACGGTCCTCGGCGCCGACGCCGAGGACGGCTCGGGCCGCCGCCGGACCCCCTGCGGGCCCGCGGCGGGCGGCGCAGGCGCACCCGCCCGTGGGACACTGGGCTGCCGGCGGGCTCCCGGCGGTCTTCCTTCCGGAGGCGGTATGGCGGTCACCCTGCTCACCGTCGCGATCATCGTGGCCGCCCTGGTGGTCAGGACCGCGGTGGCAGAGCTCCGCGCCCCGGGGAGCGGACGCAGACAGTGGGCCTTCCTCACCGACCGGCGCGCCTGGGCCATCGGGGCGGGCACAGCCGTGGTGCTCGGCGTCTTCGGATGGGCCACGGCCGGACCCACCGCCGCGCTGTGGGCGGCACTCGCGGGCCTCCTCGTAGCCTCACTCGTCGGCACCGGGGAGAAGGACGACTGAGCGGGCGGGTCCGCCGTCCGGGATCCGCCACTTCCCGACGCCCGCCGCGTACGACACGCCCGCCGCGAGTGTGAGCCACCTCACCTTCGACTCCTGTCAGGAATCGGGGCGCCGTCCCGTTCAAGGGGGACGCGAACGAGACAGGAGCCACGACATGAAGCACCGCATCGTCGTACTCGGCGCCGGATACGCCGCGGCGCTCTCCCCCGAGGCCCGCCGTCACCTGCGCCAGGCTTTCGGCCGGCCCGCGGGCGGCGAGACCCCGTCCACCGGGCTGAAGTACCAAGGCGACCACGTCAGCCTGGGCCGGCGCGACGCGATCTTCCAGGAGCGCAGGCGCCGGCCGGCCGCCGCGGCCGGCGCACCCGACCGGATCGGCGCGAGCGCCGCCGCATAGGCTGATCGGCATGGACATGGCGACGATCGATCGGTTCGAGGCCGGCCGGGGCCGGCTGGCCTCGCTCGCGTACCGTCTGCTCGGCTCGGCGGCCGATGCCGAGGACGCCGTGCAGGACGCGTTCCTGCGCTGGCAGGCTGCGGACCGGGAGCGCATCGAGGTGCCGGAGGCATGGCTGACCAAGGTCGTCACCAACCTCTGCCTCGACCGGCTCCGGTCGGCGCAGGCACGCCACGAGCGGGCCGTCGGGGACTGGCTGCCCGAGCCGCTCCTCGACGGCGACCCGATGCTCGGTCCCGCCGATACCGTCGAGCAGCGCGAATCGGTGTCCCTGGCGGTCCTGACCCTCATGGAACGCCTCTCGCCGGTCGAACGGGCCGCATACGTGCTGCGCGAGGCCTTCTCCTACCCGCACGCGGAGATCGCCGGGATCCTCGACATCACCGAGTCCGCGAGCCAGCAGCACGTGCACCGCGCCCGGCGCCGGGTCGCCGCCGAGCGCCGCGGCGGCGGCGAGGTGGACCCCGCGGCTGCGCGCCGGGTCGTCGAGGAGTTCCTGACGGCCGCCATGTCGGGGCGCACCGACCGGCTCGTGGCGCTGCTGACCGCCGACGCGACCGCGGTCTCGGACGGCGCCGGCCTGGCCAGGCGGCTGTTGCGGCACCGGACGCCCGAGCGCATCGCCTCGTACGTGCGGGCCGGGTTGCGGCCCACTGAGGCCAAGCGGCGGTTGGCCGGCGGCTCCCCGGCGTTCCACCTGGCGCGGGTCAACGGCTCCACGGCCGTCATCGCCGTGGTCCGCAACCGGGTCGTGGGCGCGGTCGCGTTCGAAGTCAGCGACGGGAAGGTCGCCTCCCTGCGCGGCGTGGCCGCAGCGCACCGGCTCGCGCGCCTCAACGAGACCTGGGCGCGGTACGAGGGGGAGGCGCCGGTCGTCGGCGCCTGGTGACCGGGGGCGCCGGTCGGCGGCCGACGTCCCGCCGCCGCTGCCCGAGCGCGTCCGCCCGGCCCGCGCGGGTGGTGATGATCGGTGTGTGGCCACGTCACCACCGGCGTCTCCCCGATCGGAGCGGCGTACGGGTCACCGGGCGCCCGGTGACCGGCCGCGCCCTTCCGCATCGGGACACCGCCGGATCGCCGGACGGCGGCGCCGCCCGGCGATCTCACCGGAGGGTCAGGCGGGCACCTCGTGCGCGAGGCCTCGGGTGGTGACGACCCGGGCACTGCCGTCGGCCAGTCGGTAGGACAGGCCCACCACGGCGGCGCGCCCCGCCGCGACCTGGTCGGCGAGGACGCGGGAGCGGTCCAGGAGAAGGTCGACGGTGTGTCGGATGTGCTCGGCGATGATGTCGTCCTCGTCGGTGAGTCCGGCGGCCCGGGCGGCGAGCACGCTGGGGGTGACGCGTTCGATGACGTCGCGCACGTACCCGGTGGCACCGACGCCGTCGGTCAGGGCGGCCCGGGTCGCGGCCACCGCACCGCACGTGTCGTGGCCGAGCACGACGACCAGCGGGCAGTCCAGCACGCTCACCCCGTACTCGATGGTGCCCAGGACCTCGGTGCCCGTGACGTGGCCCGCGGTGCGTACGACGAACAGGTCACCGAGTCCGCGGTCGAAGATGATCTCGGCGGCCAGCCTGGAATCGGAGCAGCCGAAGAGGACGGCGAAAGGGCGCTGGGCCGGAGCGGTCTCGGTACGGCGGGCCGCGTCCTGGTTCGGGTGCTCGGGTGTGCCTGCGGTGAAACGCCGGTTTCCGGCGAGCAGCAGTTCGAAGGCCTCGGACGGAGTCGGTGTCGGTGTCAGCGATGTACTCATGACCGCAGGCTACGACGCCGCCCTGAGCACCACCTGCCGAGGGTCGGACCGCGAGTCGGGGCCGGGGGTCACGCCTCCAGCAGGTCGGGCACGACGCCGCGCAGGGCTTGGGCGCTGATGGCGCCGGCGCGCTTGAGGACCGGTACCGGGCCGGTGAGGTCCACGATCGAGGAGGCGACGGCCGCCGCGGTGGGGCCGCCGTCGAGGTAGACGGAGACGCGGTCGCCCAGCATGGCCTGTGCCGCGTCGCAGTCCTGCGGGGAGGGCCGGCCGGTCAGGTTGGCGCTGGAGACGGCCATGGGCCCGGTCTCGGAGAGCAGGGCCAGGGCGACCGGGTGGGAGGGCATCCTGACGGCGACCGTGCCGTTGGTCTCCCCGAGGTCCCAGGTCAGCGAGGGCAGGTGGCGGGCGACCAGGGTCAACCCGCCCGGCCAGAACGCCTCCACCAGCGCCCATCCCTGCTTGGGGAGGTCGGCGACGAGGTCGTGCAGCGCGTCCGGGGAGGCGACCAGGACCGGCGACGGCATCGCACGGTCGCGGCCCTTGGCTCCCAGCAGCCTGTCCACGGCGTCGGCGTCGAAGGCGTCCGCACCGATGCCGTAGACCGTGTCGGTCGGGAGCACCACGAGCTCGCCCCGCCGGACCGCGAGGGCGGCCGCGTTCAGGCCGTCGGCCCGGGTCGAATCCGTGGAGCAGTCGTAACGAAGGGCCATGGCCGATCTCCATCCCACCGGGCTCTCGGCCCGCACCTGCCGGTTACATCGGCAGGCTACCGGAATGGGCGGCCCCGCCGAGCCGCACAGCCGCACGCGCTCCTCCGACCTGCTGCTTCACGGCGGAAGGACACGCGGCAAAGTGGCGGGGCGTCACCCTCGCAGGCTGTGGTTCCCCCGGTCGGGGGAACCACAGGCCGCGGCCGAGGCGGCCGGGCAGCGACGCGCCGAAGCACGTCCCCGCCGCGGCCCGGGAGGGGTGAACTCGGGGCACGTGGTCCTGCCGCGCCCTCCACGGCCGCTAGGATCCTCTCCGCACTTTCCGTTCATGTGCACGCACAGGGAGTGAGATCTTGCAGCTCGGGGGGCGAGGGGTCTGGCGGACGCGCGCGGGTGTGATCCAGCCGCCGTACCTCGGCGATCACCTGTGCCGGTGGCTCCATCTCGCGGTCGGCACGGTGCCGTTGCTGCTCTGGGCGCGCGATCCGTCCGCCTCGGGGGTCGCGGGGCTGGTGCTGGCGCTGCTGCTGCTCGGACGGATCGCTCTGTACGACCTGCGGCTGCGGGTGTTCATCCGGCTGTTGCGGGGCCGGGAGCGCCTGAAGCGGGTTCTGGTCCTGCTGCTGTCCGGCGGTGCGTTGGCGCTGTGGCCCGCGGACTGGCTCGCCGGTGCCGGGGCGGGAGAGGGTGCGGCAGGCGCGGTGTCCTGGGCTTCGGTGGGGTGGGCGTCGGCCCTGCTCCTGGTCACGGCGCTCGGCTGCCTCCAGGAGTGGCGCACGTGGCCGGACGTCCGCGGCGTCCCGTCGTGCGGGCTGCAGCCCTTCTGGGTGCAGCGCCGGCTGCTGGGGTGCGGCTGGGGCCCGGCCCTGCTGGCGGTCACCCACCCCGGCGTACGCGGATTGCTGCTGCCCGCCATCGCGGTCACGGCGGCCGAACTGGCCTTCTCCGGGTACGCGGCCCGCACCGGGGACTGGCAGCTGCGGGTGGTCGACGCGTTGCGCCTCCCGCTCCAGCCGTCGTTCCGGGTGCCCTGGGTTCAGGGGAGCGCGGTCGGGTCGTGGGCGTACGACTCGGTGGTCCGCCGACCTCGTCGGCCCGATCTGGCTCCCTGGGAGCTGATGCTGCGTCATGACGAGGTTCTGGCCGGGTCCGTCGCCCACGACGTCGTGGTCAGGACCTGGCAGGCGAACGCGACCACGCCCACCGCGGACGCCGAGCCGTGGGTGAGCACGGCCGAGGCGTACGCGGACTCCCTGAAGGCTCTCTTCCAGTACCAGGCGGGGACAGAGATCCCGCCGTCCGAGCGCCGGGCGCTGTTCGCGACGTGGCAGGCCGTCGCCGCCATGACGGCCATGGCCCGGGCCGAAGTGAGTGCGGCCACCGGGTTGTTGGACAATGCCGTGCGCAACCGGCGTTATGCGGCGGAGCTGTTCGCCGCCGCCGGTCTCCCGTTGAACGCGGCCGCTGCCCGGTGCCTGACCGCCGACCTCCTCGCCTTCCAACTGTCGCGTCCGGACGAGGCGCTGGCCGAGGTGGACGAGATGGGCGACCGCGCCGTGCTGCCACCGGCCCTGCAACGGCTCGCGGAGCTCGTGGAGGGCGTCGCGGGCCGGGCGCCCCGCAGGGCCGGCGGGGATCGGAGACGACCGTCGGCCCTGCTGCCGGGCGCGGCGACCGCGTTGTTCGAGGAGCTTCCCAGTTGGCTTCCCTTCCTCTCCGTCCACCACCGTGAGATCGCCTTCGTGCGGCACGTCGAGCAGCGTGCCGACAATGCCGCGCACCTGTCGGACCGGCAGCCCGACGTGACGTTCCCCGGCATCCACCGGGGCTTCGCGGGGAGGTACCGCTCATCCGCCGGCGACGACCTCCGGCAGGTGATGGCCGACGCGCAGCGGTCCTACGCCCACGGGTCCTTCGACGTGGCCCGGCGCGCGGCCATGGACGTGCTCGAAGCCGCCCGGTCGGCGAACGACCTGGCCCAGCAGACGGCCGCCCTGCGGTTACTGGCACGGACCGCGGCCGGCTCCCGCAACTGGGCGGAGCAGTACGCCCACCTGATCGCCCTCGTCGCCTCGGTCGAGACGGCACGTGACCGTGTCGCCGACGCCGATCTGCGCATCGATCTCGACCTCGCTCAGCCCTGTGCCGAACTCGTCGCCCTCATCGTCGACCGCCGCGTACCCGGCGTACCGCTGACGGCGGCACTGGACGTGGCGGAGCGCGGCCGGGCCCGTGTCATGCTCCAGACGTTGGGCGGCGTTCACGAGGCCGTTCTGCCCGCGGGGCTGCGGGAGTTGCAGGAGAAGGAGAAGGGTCTGCTGCAGAGCGTCCGCAGCGGCGATGGGATCGGCTCACGCGGCCCGTACGGCTTCGCGGTGCTCAACCCCTACTGGGGCGAGGTGGAACGCGCGAAGCTGGAGGAGATCTGGCGCGCCATGGAGGCGACGGGAGCGATCGGCGCCGCGTACGTGAGCGGCCGGCGGGGTGCACCGGCGGAGTTCGCGCAGCTTCGGGCCATGCTCGAACCGGGCGAGGTGCTGTGCGAGTTCGTCCACACGGGCGCCCGTACGATCGTCCTGCTGGTGCGCCGGGACCGGCCCGAGCCGGTGGTCGTGGACCTGCGGCTGACGGCGCGGTCCCTCCTGCCGGGGAAGCCGGACGCCGGACGGCAGGCGCCCTCCTGGGTCACCGAGCTGGCGCCGCTGGCCCAGGCCCTCGCCGCACACACGCGGCCGGGTGAAGTGCTGTGGCTGGTGCCCGAAGGCCCGCTGCACGATCTGCCGCTCCACGCCGTGACCTTCGAGGGGATCCCCTGGGGTGAACGCAACCCGATGAGCTGTACGCCCAGTGCGTCGCTCATGCGGTACCGGCTCGGGCCCGCCGCACCGAAGGGAAGCACCGGCGGGAGCGGGCGGGGAAGCGGGAACGGGACCGGTGCGGCTCTGGTCCTGGCCGATTCCCGGGGGGACCTGGTGCACGCCCGGGCCGAGGCCCGGGCCATCCGGGCGGTCCTGCCCTCGACCGAGGTGCACACGGGCGCGTCGGCCACGCTGCGGACCTTGCGGGAGCGCCTCTCGCAGGCCCGCTACGACGTCGTGCACCTGGCCTGTCACTGCCGCCTCGACGGGGAACGGCCATCCAGGTCGGGCATCCTCCTGGCCGACGGGGAGTTGACCGCCGAGGACTTGCACACGGTACGGCTCGATGTCCGCCTGGTCGTGCTCAGCGGCTGTGACACGGGCGCCCAGGAGCAGCGCAGGGGCAACGAACTGATGGGGCTGACGCGGCAGTTCCTGCATGCGGGAGCCCGGTCCGTCCTCGTGACCCGGTGGCGGGTGGACGATGTCGCCGGTGCGCTGTTGATGGAGGACTTCTACCGGCGGCTCAAGCAGGGCAGCCCCCTCGCGACGGCGCTGTCCGCCGCCCGGCACCGGGTGCGGACCATGACCCTCGAACAGGCGCTGGAGCACTGCGAACGCGAGCGGCTGCGCACGGCCGATCCCGACTGCGAGCACTCCCTCAGCCACGACATCGCCCGGCTGCGCCTGCGGGCGGGCGATGTCGGCGGGGCCCTGGAGGAGATCGAGGCCCGGCTCGCCGACGCTTGCGCCGGCTCCGCTCATCGGCGGCGCATGCTCGTGCTGCGCGAGCGGGCCCGCTACGCGTCCCCGCGCCGCGACCACCACCTGCCCGCCTTCGACCACCCGTACTACTGGGCTCCGTTCACCTTGGTAGGAGATTGGCGATGACCCTGGAAGAGCTGCCACTCGCGCCCGTCAGCACCCGTCCCGGCGAGGTGACGGACGGGTACGTCGTGACGCTGGACGCCGCCGGAGTGCCGACCGGCCTGGGCCTCGCCGCTCCCCCGGGCACCGCGGGCGCGGTGCCCGGGACCGGCGGGGGCCTGCCGCCCGCCGTGCTCCTGCCCGCCGGCCTCAGCCTGCACGAGCTGCTGACGAGCGAAGCGGTCACCCTGCTCCCGCTCAACCCCTTCGGGGCCGTGGTGATCGACGCGTCCGGCATTCTGGGCGTCCTGGAGCACCCGACGATCGCACGCCACGCCACCGGCGCGGAGGTGCCGGCCGGCCGGACCCGGTCGGACCTCGCGCACCCCGAGGACGCGGTCCTCGCCGGGGCGGTCGGTGTTCCCGTCGCCCGGGTGCTGTGCCGGTGCGGGCAGTTGAACCAGGTCACGCTGTACGACCCCGACTACCCGCCGACGTGTGGCGGCGAGGACGGCCATCCCCTCGATCCGCAGGAGCGGTGAGGGATGTTCAGCGCCACCCTCGGTGAACTCTCGGGCGTGGCGGGGCGGCGTTCCGTACGCGGTGTGCTGCTGCCGAGTCTCGTGTTCTGCTGCCTGGCCCTCCTCGTCGTCGCGACCGGCCGGGGCTCCCCGCAGGACGCCCTGCACGCCTGGCGGCACGGGTCGTGGGAGTCCAAGGTGCTCGTGGTCGCCGGGTTCCTCCTCGCCCTGGTCTGTGTGGCCACGGCGCTCGGCAGCGCCCAGACGGCGCTGATCCGGCTGGCGGAGGGCTACTGGAGCCCGCCGCTGCGCAGGACGATCGGCCGCCTGGGCCGCGGCCACCACCGGCGTCTGGTCCGTCGTGCGGACGACGCCTCCACCCACGACCGCTATCCCCCGCGCACACGCCCCGACGACCTCATGCCCACCCGGCTCGGCAACGCCCTCAAGGCCGCCGAGCTCTACCCGCGCCTGCGCTACGGCATCGACGCCGCCCTGGTGTGGCCGCGGCTGCACCCACTGCTCCCGGACACCTTCCTGGCCACGCTCGGTGCGGCCCGAACGGGTCTGACGGCGCTGCTCGGATCGGCGTTCCTCTCCGTCGTCCTCGCGGTCGGCGGCGCCGGCTACCTGTGGGCCGTGGACGCCCCGACGCGGCTGTTCCTGCTGTGCCTGTGGGGCGGAGGGCTGGCCGGGTGGCTGTGCTACCGCGGTGCCCTGCTGCGGGCCGTGGCCTACGGACAGCACCTGCGCGTGGCCTTCGACCTGTACCGGGGACACCTGTTGGACGCGGTGGGGCGCCCGGTGGGCGACGGCGAGGACGAACGGATGCACTGGCAGCGCCTGTGCCTCTTCTGGCATCGCGGCGTCCTCCCGCACCATGCCGCCACCCCCGACCGCCCCGCGCAGCCCAGCCCCACACCCGCTGCCGCTGCCGACCGGCCTCCGTCCGGCTTCTCCCCGTCGATCTCGCACCTGACGGCGGCCGTCTTCGCGGCCGCGGGCCTCGCGGGGGCCCTCACCGGCGGGGGATGACGCCGGTCGGCCGGGGTGTCATGGCGGTGGGGGCCGCGGGCGGACGCCGGCGCCCGTGAGGCCCGGTGACCGGTCGTGTCTGACGAAGGCGTTTTAGAGCCGGATCCGGATCGGCTCGGCGACCCGTGGGGCCGCAGGACCCCGTACGGGCGCGGCGAACCCTGGCCGGTTCGCGTCGACTCGTACCTGGAGAAAGCACGTCGCGCCGTGTGCGCGTGCTCACCTCTCGCCGACTGACAAGCAGTTCACCGACCCAGGCGGCGCAGGCCGCATGCCTGCAGAATTCCGGTGGCGGGGTCAGTCCCCTCCGGTAACGGATGGCGCAGGAAAACCACGAAGCCGGTCGACCACGTGATCTGAGATTCGCAGGTCGAGTGCCTCGCCTGTTGGTGACTCTGCGCGAGGCAGGCACCGTCGCGAATGCCGCGCTGGCGCCGTGGCCATCAGGGGCGGTCTGCCAAGGACGCGATGGGCGGGCGTCCTGGCCCTGTTGGCCCCCTGCGCTCGGTCCTGTTCTCAGGCCGGCGGACGGTGCGGGGTGCGGTGCTGCCGCGCTGCTGTGCGGAGCGCCGCGATGACGGCCGCGGTCGTCGGGTTGGTCGTTTCGGTGCGGCGGGTCGCGGCGAACAGGAGGCGCTGGATGGGATGGTCCTCGATGGGGGCCGTGCGGATTCCTGGTGTGGCCGGGTCGATGGCCGTCCGGGGGACGAGCGCGGTGGCGAGGCCTGATCGGGCGAGGGCGAGCTGGGCGGCAATGTCGGCGGTGACGTAACGGGGCGTGGGGGTGAAGCCGGCCTGCTGGCAGGCGTGCAGGATGGCCTGTCCGCAGTCCGTGGTCGGCGGTGGCACGACGAGGTGATGCGCGGCCAGGTCGCGCAGGGCGACGGACCGTTCGTCGGATCCGCTGGTGGCTCCACCGGCGGCGGTCACGACGAGCAGCGGGTCGTCGAGCAGCGGCGAGACCGCGATGCCCTTGGGCGTGGTCTTCGGCAGGTGGTGGTAGTGCTGCCCCAGCACCACGTCGACGGTGCCGAGTGTGAGTTCGCGCAGTTGTGCCTGGTCGGTGACAAGACAGGTGACGGCGAGCTGCGGATGGTCCGCGCCCAGCGCGGTGAGCGCGGGGGCCACGATCCTGGCGACGGTCGACGGCAGCGCGGCGAGCGTGGCCGTGGTGCCGACCGTGCCCTTGACCGCCGCGACGGCGCATTCGGCTTCCTCCATGGCGGCGAGGATCCGGTCGGCGTGTTCGAGGAGGACGCGGCCTGCCTCCGTGAGCGCGACGGTTCGCCCGTCGGGGCGCAGGAGATCGACCCCGACGTCGTGTCTCAGTGCGGCGAGCTGCTGGGACACGGCGCCGGCGGACAACTCCAGGGACTGGGCTGCCGCGGTGATGGAACCGCGCGCAGCGACGGTCTTGAGCATGTGAAGACGGCGGATATCCAGCATGACTCGATAGATTACCTAAATGGTCCCATCGGAAATCATCCTCTTGACCTGCTGAGTCGTGGTGAGCGACCTTCTGTGCATGGAGATCTTCGACTGCATCGCCGCTGTGGCCAGGCCGGTCCACGACTTCGGCGACGAGTTCATGTCCGACGAGGCCACCGCGGCCATCGGTCTGCGCGCCGGGTTCACTCCGGGACGCGGCTTCTACTGCCGCGGCCGGTTCGGGGTGCTGGGCGAGGCGCCGGCCGCTGTGGTCCAGGCGGTGCAGGGCTTCCTCGGCCCCGATCTCGTCGTCACCGGCTGGCGGGCCGGCCGGCCCGTGATGCCGGCGGAGAAGGCCGCCGCCTGCTACGCAGAGGCCGTCCGGACGTGGGGGCGCGCCCGCATTCCCGCCGACGCCGACGTGGAGCACTTCAACCGCCTGGCGCAGCGGCTGATCGACGCCGCCGACGCCGACGCGCTGCCCCTGTTCGCCGGCTGGCGCGCGCAGCCCGTGCCCGGCGACGACCCGCTCGGGGCGGCGATGCAGCGCGTCCACGTACTGCGGGAACACCGTGGCGCCTGCCATCTCGCGGCGGTACGCCTGTCCGGGTTGAGCGCCCGGGAGGCGATGGTCGTCAACCTCGGCGTCGAGCAGGCAGCCCACTACGGCTGGCGCGAGCCGAATCCGGCCGCCGCGGCCCTGATTCCCCGATGGCAGCGCGCCGAGCAACTCACCGACGAGATGCAGGCGCCGCTCTACGCCACGCTGACCGCCCGGCAGCGTGCCGACTTCGCTCAACTGGTCAGCGCGTTGACCAGCACCCACCCCGCATGCACCCACCCCGCATGACCGTACGTCGCAGACACTGGCAGGCATACGAAAGGACGGCTGATCGCGGCCATGCTTCTCACTCATGAAGGCCGTTCGCCCTCCGTCCATCCCACGGCCTATGTCGCTCCGAACGCCACGCTGTGCGGGGACGTGCGCGTGGGGGCCGGATGCCGGGTGCTGTTCGGTGCGGTGCTCACCGCAGAGGGCGGAGCGGTGGAGCTGGGCGAAGGCTGCATCGTCATGGAGAACGCGGTCCTGCGCGGCACCCGACGGGATCCGCTGGTCCTGGGGCGACAGGTCCTGGTGGGCCCCACCTCCTACCTGACCGGCTGCAGGGTCGAGGACGAGGTCTTCCTGGCCACCGGCAGCCGCGTCTTCAACGGAGCCCGGATCGGCACCCGCTCGGAGGTCCGGATCAACGGCATCGTGCACCTGCGCACGGTTCTGCCCGCCGACTCGACGGTGCCGATCGGCTGGATCGCCGTCGGCGACCCGGCGCGCATCCTCCCGCCGGAGGACCACAACGGGATCTGGGAGGTACAGAAGGAGCTCGACTTCCCCGGCTACGTCTTCGGCTTGGACCGGCCCGGCGAAGGCCAGAGCCTGATGCCGGCCATCTCGGAACGCTTCGGCCGCAGCCTCGGCCGCCACAGCAACGATCACCAGATCTGATCCAACCTGGAGCGTATTCGGTCCAGGGGGGACGGAGCGGAGCGGCGCGTTCCCAACCTCGATCGAACGCTCCCCGGTGCCGGACACGCCGAGCAGATGGCGGCCATCCGGACGTCTTGACCACCCACCCGATGTCCGTGGACGTCACGGGGCACAGCCGGACCCGGCCGGACGGGGCGGTGGCGGCGCGGTCACGGGGTGCGCAAAAATCGGTCACGCCGACCCCGTACGGATGTGCGACGATCTCTCGTCGCACATCACCCTGGGGGGTCCATGACAACCGCATCGGCGTCCGGAAGACGCCTGCTTTCCACCGTATTGACGGTCTTGCTAGGCGTCCTCGCTGCGCTGCTCCTGCCGGTGGGCACCGCTCAGGCCGCGCCGGTCGCCGAGGACTGCGTCGGCGTCACCGAGGGACGGTACGCGGGCACGTTCACCGCGCCCGGGCAGACGCACTGCCTGGAGCTGCCGAGCCCGCAGGGCGCCCGGATCGCCGCCCTCACCTCGCGCGGCGGCGCGGGCCTGACCGTCCAGGTCGAGGTGGTCGACCGGAACGGCACCGCGCAGTGCACCGCCGGTGACCTCGCCGAGGGCGTCTGCGGGCTGACCGGCACGGCGCCGTTCCGCGCGCTGGTGCACGCCGACGACACCGAGGCCACCGGTCCGTACGGCGTCCACTTCGTGCGCACGGACGTCCTCCAGAAGGAGTGCCGGACCCTGCCCGCGGGGACGTTCGCCGACGACTCGGGGACGGTGCGGCTGGAGACCGGCAACGGCGTCTTCTCGCACTGCCTGACGATCCCGGCCGACGCGCACTCCACCTCCGAGCTCCTGCGCATCCGCTACGGGTTCCCGGAGGACGGCGAGCTGATCCCGCGCTACGTGGTCAGCATGATCGACACCGATGGCGACGGCCCCTCCTGCTACAGCCACCCCACTGCGAACCAGCCGATCCGCACGGACGGACTCACGAGCTGCTCCTTCAGCGCCGGCAAGGCGTACACCGTCCTCGTGCACGGCCAGGACGCCCCACGCAGTCACACCCTCGACCGCTGGGACGTCACCGCCACGGCCCGTGGCTGCGCCGTGTCTCCCGCGACGGCGGTCGGCGCCCCGGCCGTGACCAGCGCTTCCGGTCAGAGCGGCACCCCGCGCTGCCACCGGATCACCACGTCCGCTGCCACGGACCGGCTGCGCCTCGACGCGCGAGACGCCCACGACAGCACCCACACGCTGGTCATGGACGGTGACGGCGGCATAGCCTGCTACCAGAAGAACCTGGCGTGCGCGCCCACCAACTCCACGAGCTACCAGGTCGTCACCCAGGTACCGGACGGCTGGGACCTGTCCGACTCCTACCGCCTGGACGCCTGGAAGATCGCCACGGCCGCCGGCCCCGCCCCCGAGTGCGTACGGCCCGCGTCGATCGCGTACGGGTACGGCCCGCTGACCGGCACGCTGTCCGAGGAACGCACCGGTGTGTGCGCCGCCCTGCCGAGCGTCGACGACGACCGGTTCAGGGCCGACATCACGGCCACCGACGGCGGGACGTACGCTCCGGTCCCCTCGCTGTACACCAAGGACGGGACCAACCTCTGCACGGGCAGGCCGCCCTCGTACGACTGCCAGGCCTCCGACCAGAGCCTGTACGTCCTCGCGCTGCCCGACGGGACGGAGCGTACGGCCTACCGCGCCGAGCTCGTGTGCACCACCGCTCCGTGCGGCGGGGAGGAGGTGACCATCGGGACGATCACGCCGACCACCGTGCAGAGCGGTACGGTCGCCACCCTCACCGTTCAGGGGACGGCGCTGGGCATGAGCACCACTGTCGACCTGACCGGCGGACCGGCGCCGCTGACGGCCACCACCGTCTCGGTCTCCGACGATGCCCGCACCCTGAAGGCGACCGTGGACCTGCGCACGGCTCCCGCCGGCAACTGGACCATCAGCGTGAGAGCGCTGAGGCACCAGTACGCGGCGGGCACGCTGACGGTGACGCCGCCTGCGGTCTCCGGCCTGGGCACGTACAAGCCGGTCACGCCGACGCGGTTGATGGACACGCGCAGCGGTCTGGGCGTGCCGAAGGCCAAGGTCGGCCAGGGCGGCACGGTGACCCTGCAGGTCGCGGGTACGGCGGGGATCCCGGCGTCGGGTGTCACGGCCGTCGTCCTGAACGTGACGGCGACCGACCCGACCTCGGCGAGCCATGTGTCGGTGTACCCGGACGGGACGCCGCGTTCGAGTGCGTCGAACCTGAACTTCACTGCCGGGCAGACCATTCCGAACCTCGTGATCGTCCCCGTGGTGAACGGGAAGGTCAGCTTCTACAACAACGCCGGATCGGTGGACCTGATCGCCGACGTGGCGGGCTACTACACCACGGACGGCTCCGGCTCCTCCTACAAGCCGGTCACGCCGACGCGGTTGATGGA
>NZ_MQUR01000045.1 GCF_001953875.1 Streptomyces amritsarensis | reverse complement strand
GCCCCCGGACCCTGTCCGGGGGCCCCGCCGGTGTCAGGCCGCCGAGGAGGACAGCCGGGAGCGCAGCAGGCCCGCCAGGGTGTCCGCGAACTCCACCGGATCCACCGGAAGGGTCACGGCGGCGTCGGCGCGGCTCCAGGTGGCCAGCCAGGCGTCCTGGGGGCGCCCCATCAGCAGCAGCACCGGGGGGCACCGGAAGATCTCGTCCTTGATCTGCCGGCACACACCCATGCCCCCGGCCGGAACCGCCTCGCCGTCCAGCACGCACACGTCGATGCCGCCCGCGTCCAGCTCCGACAGGACCGCCGGCAGGGTCGCGCACTCCAGGAACTCCACCGGTGGCAGATCCGCGGCGGGACGGCGGCCCGCCGCCAGTCTCACCTGCTCCCGGGTGCCCGCGTCGTCGCTGTAGACCAGAACCCGCGCAGTCGCCCGCATTTCGATCCTCCACGTGTCCCATGAATCACGTTGATGTTGCGCGGGATGCTACTCCTCCCGCCGCCCCCTCGGCATCGGTTCGGACGTGTGCACGAGGCCGTTCGGAGAGGTGATCTGATGGGCCGTTCGGGCCTTGCACACGCCCCTGACACTCCGAACGGCACCCCCCGGGGTGAGGGCGGGATAAGCGACCGACATAATGTCGGTCGTGGCGACAGCAACGACAGTAGATACCGGGCACGCGCACCCGACGGTCAATCGGCCGAACCTCGTCAGCGTCGGAACCATCATCTGGTTGAGTTCCGAGCTGATGTTCTTCGCGGCCCTCTTCGCGATGTACTTCACCCTGCGATCCGTGACGGGTCCCGAGTACTGGACGGAACAGGCGAACACCCTGAACCTTCCCTTCTCGGCGACGAACACGACGATCCTGGTGCTTTCCTCGCTCACCTGCCAGCTCGGCGTATTCGCCGCGGAGCGCGGTGACGTGAAGAAGCTCCGGACGTGGTTCATCATCACGTTCGTCATGGGTGCGATCTTCATTGGCGGCCAGGTGTTCGAGTACACCGAGCTGGTCAAGCACGAGGGCATGAGCCTCTCGTCCGGTCCGTACGGCTCGGTCTTCTACCTGACCACCGGCTTCCACGGTCTGCACGTGACGGGCGGTCTCATCGCCTTCCTGCTGGTCCTCGGCCGGACGTACGCGGCCAAGAGGTTCACCCACGAACAGGCCACGTCGGCCATCGTCGTGTCCTACTACTGGCACTTCGTCGATGTCGTCTGGATCGGCCTCTTCGCCACGATCTACCTGATCAAGTAGCGAACACGTCACCGGGCCCGACCCGGCACTCCATCCAGACACACCGACGCAGAAGATCCTGACACCGGGGTAATCCGTGAAAAAGCTCTCCGCACGACGACGCCATCCGCTGGCGGCGGTCGTCGTTCTACTCCTCGCGCTGGCGGCCACTGGGGGGCTGTACGCCGCCTTTGCTCCCGCGGGCAAGGCGCAGGCCGATGAAACCGCCCAGTCCCTCGCCATCGAGGAGGGCAAGAAGCTCTACGCCGTGGGTTGCGCAAGCTGCCACGGAACCGGCGGTCAGGGTTCCTCTGACGGCCCGAGCCTGGTCGGCGTCGGCTCCGCGGCCGTCGACTTCCAGGTGAGCACGGGCCGCATGCCCGCCCAGCAGCCCGGCGCCCAGGTGCCGAAGAAGCCGGTCATCTACACCCAGGCGCAGATCGACCAGCTGGCCGCGTACATCGCCTCCCTCGGTGCCGGCCCGATCACGCCGACCGAGAAGCAGTACGACCCGGCGGACGCCGACATCGCCAACGGCGGTGAGCTGTTCCGCAACAACTGCGCGCAGTGCCACAACTTCACCGGTGAAGGCGGCGCGCTGACGAACGGCAAGTACGCCCCCAACCTTGAGGACGTCTCGCCCAAGCACATCTACGAGGCCATGCAGACCGGCCCGCAGAACATGCCCTCCTTCCCCGACAGCACCATGCCGGAGAAGCAGAAGAAGGACATCATCGCGTACCTCCAGAACGTGAACGGTGAGAAGTCGACCAACCCCGGTGGTCTCAAGCTCGGCGGCCTCGGCCCCGTCTCCGAGGGTCTGTTCGGCTGGATCTTCGCTCTGGGTGCGCTGATCGCTGTCGCCGTCTGGGTCGCGGCCCACACCGCTAAGGCCAAGAAGTCATGAGTAGCCAAGAGATTCCCGAAGAGAAGCACCTGCCGAGCGAGCAGGGCGACGTCCACCACGGTGGCGTAGCAGTGGCGGACGACCCGTTCGCCGACCCGGGCCTGCCGGTCCACAAGCCGCGCATCCAGGACATCGACGAGCGTGCGGCGAAGCGTTCCGAGCGCACCGTCGCCATGCTGTTCACGCTGTCGATGCTGGCCACGATCGGCTTCATCGCCTCGTACGTGATCTTCCCGGTCGACAAGATCGTCTTCATCTTCCCGCTCGGGAAGGTCAGCGCGCTCAACTTCGCCCTGGGTATGACGCTGGGCACGGCCCTCTTCTGCATCGGCGCGGGCGCGGTCCACTGGGCCCGCACCCTGATGTCCGACGTCGAGGTCGCCGACGACCGCCACGAGATCGCCGCTTCGCCGGAGGTCAAGGCGAAGGTCCTCCAGGACTTCGCCGACGGCGCCAACGAGTCCGGCATCGGCCGCCGCCCGCTGATCCGCAACACGATGCTGGGCGCGCTGGCCATGCTGCCGCTCTCCGCCGTCGTGATCATGCGCGACCTGGGCCCGCTGCCCGAGGACAAGCTGCGCAAGACCCTGTGGGCCAAGGGCAAGCTGCTCATCAACCAGAACACGATGGAGCCGCTGCGTCCCGAGGACGTGCTCGTCGGTTCGCTGACGTTCGCCATGCCCGAGGGCCTGGACGAGCACCAGCACGACTTCCAGGTCCAGATCGCCAAGGCCGCCCTGATGATCGTCCGTATCCAGCCGGAGGACATCAAGGACAAGAAGGAACTCGAGTGGTCCCACGACGGGATCGTGGCCTACTCGAAGATCTGCACCCACGTCGGCTGCCCCATCAGCCTGTACGAGCAGCAGACGCACCACGTGCTCTGCCCGTGCCACCAGTCCACCTTCGACCTCTCCGACGGCGCCCGTGTCATCTTCGGCCCGGCCGGTCACGCCCTTCCGCAGCTGCGGATCGGCGTGAATGACGAAGGCTTCCTCGAAGCGCTCGGCGACTTCGAAGAGCCCGTCGGCCCTGCATTCTGGGAGCGCGGATGAGCACCGCCACTGACAACAAGGCGCGCAAAGCGCCGGCCGGCGAGCGGGTAGCGGACTGGGCGGACGGCCGCCTGGGCATCTACAGCCTGGCCAAGGCCAACATGCGCAAGATCTTCCCGGACCACTGGTCCTTCATGCTGGGTGAGATCTGCCTCTACAGCTTCATCATCATCATCCTCACGGGTGTGTACCTGACGCTGTTCTTCCACCCGAGCATGAACGAGGTGGAATACCACGGCTCCTACGTCCCGATGCAGGGCGTGCTGATGTCCGAGGCCTTCGCCTCGACGCTCGACATCAGCTTCGACGTCCGCGGTGGCCTGCTGATCCGCCAGATCCACCACTGGGCGGCGCTGATCTTCGTCGCGGCGATGATCGTGCACATGATGCGCGTCTTCTTCACCGGCGCGTTCCGCAAGCCGCGCGAGGTCAACTGGATCTTCGGCTTCCTGCTGCTGGTCCTCGGCATGTTCACCGGCTTCACCGGTTACTCGCTGCCCGACGACCTGCTCTCGGGTACCGGTGTCCGCTTCATGCAGGGCGCCATCCTGTCCGTCCCGGTCGTCGGCACCTACCTGTCGATGTTCCTGTTCGGCGGGGAGTTCCCGGGCGGCGACTTCGTCGCGCGCTTCTACTCGGTGCACATCCTGCTGCTGCCCGGCATCATGATGGGCCTCCTCGTGGCCCACCTGATCCTGGTCTTCTACCACAAGCACACCCAGTACGCGGGCCCCGGCAAGACGAACAACAACGTCGTCGGCATGCCGCTGCTGCCGGTCTACATGGCCAAGGCCGGAGGCTTCTTCTTCCTGGTCTTCGGTGTCATCTCGGTCGTCGCCGCGGTCGCCTCGATCAACCCGATCTGGGCCCTCGGCCCGTACCGCCCGGACCACGTGTCCACCGGTGCGCAGCCCGACTGGTACATGGGTATGCCGGAAGGCCTGATCCGTGCCATGCCCGGCTGGGAGATCAACCTGTGGGGCCACACGCTCGTCCTGGGCGTGTTCATCCCGCTGGTGCTCTTCCCGCTGGTGCTCGGCGCGATCGCCGTCTGGCCGTTCATCGAGTCCTGGGTCACCGGCGACAAGCGCGAGCACCACATCCTGGACCGCCCGCGCAACGTCCCGACCCGTACGGCCTTCGGTGTCGCCTGGATCGCGGAGTACATCGTGCTCCTCATCGGCGGCGGCAACGACATGTTCGCCCAGTACTTCCACCTGTCGATCAACTCGATCACCTGGTTCGTCCGGATCGGCTTCTTCGCCGTCCCGGTCATCGCCTTCATCGTCACCAAGCGGATCTGCCTCGGCCTGCAGCGCCGGGACCGCGACAAGGTGCTGCACGGTCGCGAGACCGGCATCATCAAGCGTCTGCCGCACGGTGAGTTCGTCGAGGTCCACGAGCCGCTCCCGCAGGGCAAGCTGCACACCCTCACCGCGCACGAGCAGTACAAGCCGATCGAGATCGGCCCGACGGTCGACGAGAACGGTGTCGAGCGCAAGGTGAAGGCCACCGAGAAGCTGCGCGCGAAGCTCAGCAAGGGCTTCTACGCCGAGGGCAACCAGATCCCGAAGCCCACGGTGGAGGAGTACAAGGAGATCCAGTCCGGCCACGGCCACCACTGATCCCCTGCACCACCGCATGAGGGACTGATTTCGGTCAGTCCTGGTGTCGCCACGGCGAGAGCCCCGTCCAGTGTCCGGACGGGGCTCTTTGCCGTAACCGGGGCTGGATAGGCTGATCTCCGACCCCTTCGACGGGGAACCCCTACAGCAGCAGGAGCTGACCATGAACGTTGCGACCCCGGCAGGCGGCGACAGCGTGGCGGCCCGTGGCTGGCCGGGCGTCCTCGACGCCCTGCTCACCGGCCAGGACCTGCGCGCCGACGACACCGCCTGGGCCATGGACCGGATCATGCGCGGGGAGGCCACCGACGCCCAGATCGCCGGCTTCGTGGTCGCCCTGCGCGCCAAGGGGGAGACGGTCGCCGAGATCAACGGCCTGGTACAGGCCATGTACGGGCACGCCAACCTCATCGAGGTGCCCGGCCGCACCGTCGACATCGTCGGCACCGGCGGCGACGGCGCCAAGACGGTGAACATCTCCACCATGTCGGCGATCGTCGTCGCCGGGACCGGCGCCAAGGTCGTCAAGCACGGCAACCGGGCGGCGTCCTCCGCGAGCGGCTCCTCGGACGTCCTGGAGAAGCTCGGCGTCAACCTCGACCTGAGCACCGCGCGGGTCGTCGAGGTCGCCGAGGAGGCCGGCATCACCTTCTGCTTCGCGGTGAAGTTCCACCCGGCCCTGCGGCACGTCGCCGGGGCCCGCCGGGAACTGGGCATCCGCACCACCTTCAACATCCTCGGCCCGCTCACCAACCCGGCCCGCGTCCGGTCCCAGGCCACCGGCGTGGCGGACCCCCGGATGGCCCCCATCGTGGCGGGCGTACTCGCCGAGCGAGGCTCCTCCGCGCTGGTCTTCCGCGGCGACGACGGCCTGGACGAACTGACCACCACGGCGACCTCCCGGGTCTGGTGGGTCCGCGACGGGAAGGTCGCCGAACAGTCCTTCGACCCGCGCGACGTCGGCATCCCCCTCGTCGACGTCTCCGCCCTGGCCGGCGGGGACCCCTCGTACAACGCGGACGTGGCCCGCCGCCTGCTGGCCGGCGAGACCGGACCGGTACGCGACGCCGTGCTGCTGAACTCGGCGGCCGCACTGGTGGCCCTCGACCCCGGCACGGGCACCCTGGAGGAGCAGATCGCGGCCGGCATCACCCGCGCGGCCGAGTCCATCGACTCCGGTGCCGCCAGGGCCGCACTGGAACGCTGGGTCACGGCCAGCAACGCCTGAACCGGCACACGTTCCGAGCCAAGACCCCGGTCCGCCATGCGGACCGGGGTCTTGTCCTCGGGGGATCTTGTGGCAGGATGCTCAACAGGTCACGAGTGACAGCGTTTAGGCCCCGGCTTGCTGTCCGGCAACCCTCCTTCCGTGGCGGGGTGCCCCGGGTGATGACCAGGTCGTAGGCAGCAAGGCCTACGGCAAGCGCGGATCCCTCGACACCAGGGGTCCTGGTCTCTCGAGGAGCGTTTTCCGTGAGCAAGCGAATGCGATAGGGCGACTGACGCCCCGACTTCACCCCTCGGACCAGGGCCACTTCCGCGTACCGCGACCGTCCCGTCCGAGGAACCTCCCGTACCCCCGGACGGCCGCACGGCCGTACCCGCGTACGGGCACACCGAAGCCATTCAGCCCTGCCTGCCGGGAGATACCGCCATGTCCGCATCCCTGAACACCGCCACCGCCACCGCCCAGGACCCCGCCTGCGCCGAGCCGCTCGCCGTCCTCGGCCGCGACGTCACCGTCCCGCTCGTCACCGGCGGCGAGGTCACCTACGCGGCCCTCGACTACGCCGCCAGCGCCCCCGCCCTCCAGCGGGTCTGGGACGACGTGGCCGCCTACGCCCCGTACTACGGCAGCGTCCACCGCGGCGCCGGCTACCTCTCGCAGCTGTCCACCGACCTCTTCGAGCAGAGCCGCGCCACGGTCGCCGAGTTCCTCGACTGCCGCCCCGGCGACCAGGTCGTCTTCACCCGCTCCACCACCGACTCCCTGAACCTGCTCGCCGCGGTGCTCCCCGCCGACTGCGAGGTCTTCGTCTTCGAGACCGAGCACCACGCCTCGCTCCTGCCGTGGACGAACGCGCAGGTCAGCTACCTCAACGCGCCCCGCACCCCGGGCGAGGCCGTCGCCACCCTGGAGCGGGCGCTCGCCGACCGCACTGCATCAATCGAAGAGGGCCACGGCCCCGCGCTCGTGTGCGTCACCGGCGCGTCCAACGTCACCGGGGAGCTGTGGCCGGTGAAGGAACTCGCCGCCGCCGCGCACGCCCACGGCGCGCGGATCGTCCTGGACGCCGCCCAACTGGCCCCGCACCACCCCGTCTCCGTACGCGACCTCGACGTCGACTGGGTCGCCTTCTCCGGCCACAAGCTCTACGCGCCCTTCGGCTCGGGCGTCCTCGCCGGACGCGCCGACTGGCTCCAGGAGGCCGAGCCGTACCTGGCCGGCGGCGGCGCCTCCCGCAAGGTCTCCCGCCGCGAGGACGGCGGCGTGGACGTCGAGTGGCACACCACCGCCGCCCGCCACGAGGCCGGCTCCCCGAACGTCATCGGCGTCTACTCCATCGCCTCCGCCTGCCGGGCCCTGACCGAGGCCGGCTTCGACAGCCTCGTGGCCCGCGAGCAGCACCTCGTCGCGAAGGTCCGCGAAGGCCTGGCGGAGGTCCCGGCGGTCCGGGTCCTGTCCCTCTTCGGGGACGACGCCCCGCGGGTCGGCGTCATCTCCTTCGTCGTGGACGGCTGGAACAGCTCCCACTTCGCCGCCGCGCTCTCCGCCGAGTACGGGATCGGCGTACGGGACGGCCTGTTCTGCGCCCACCCGCTGGTGCGGACCCTGCTCGGCAGCGAGCCGCAGGCCCAGGGCGAGTGCGGGGCCCCCGAGGCCGCCCCGGGGGAGCGCTCCCTGAACGCGATCCGCGTCAGCTTCGGCGCGGGCACCCCGGACGAGCACGTCGAGCGCTTCGTCCGGGCGGTGAAGGAGCTCGTCGCGGACGGCGCGAAGTGGCAGTACCGCACGGAGGAGGGCCGCTGCGTCCCCACCGCTCCCCTGCGGGGTTGCTCGGCGGTATAGGGGGCGCGCCCCCGGGCGGCGGCCGGGACCTTTGGCGGAGTCGTGCCGGTGCCGGTGCCGGGGGCTGGGCGGTGTGGGGGTCGGGCCCCCGGGCGGTGGTCGGCGGTGGCCGGGACCCCTGGCGGAGTCGGGCCGGTGCCGGTGCCGGTGGCTGGGCGGTGTGGGGTCGGGCCCCCGGGCGGTGGTCGGCGGCGGCCGGGACCTTTGGCGGAGTCGTGCCGGTGCCGGTGCCGGGGGCTGGGCGGTGTGGGGGTCGGGCNNGCGCGCTCGTCCTGCGGGGACCCTCCTGCGTGTCCCCACCCCACACCAACGCTCCGGAAGCACCCCGGAATCCCCTCGCGCATCCCGCCGTCGCGGCCGGCTCCGGAAGCACCCCGGAATCCCCTTGCCTGTGCCGGGCCGGGGTCGAGGGGGGACGTGGCGGGGNNCCCCCGACCCAGACCGAACCCGGCCCCGCCACACCCCGCCAAGGGCACCCCCGGGCCGCCCGCACCACACCCCGCACCGGGATCCAGCCGCACACCACCGAGCACCACGCAGGGCCCGGCGCCGAGCCGAGGGGTACCGCCGAGCCGCCCGCACGACACCCCTGCCGGGGATCCGGCCGCACACCGCCGAGCCGCCCGCCGGGCACCCCGCAGTAACCCCGCCCGGGGTCCCGCCGAGCCCGCCGGACGGCACCCCCCCGCCGGGATCCAGCCGAGCACCACCTACTGGCCCGGCGCCGAGCCGAGGGGCACCCCCCGCCGGGATCCAGCCGCGCACCGCCGAGTACCACCCACTGGCCCGGCGCCGAGCCGAGGGGTACCGCCGAGCCCGCCGCACGACACGCCCCGCCGGGAGCGAGCCGCTACGCGTCCAGGCCGATGGCGAACGCCGCCTCCAGGTCGTGCTGCGAGTACGTGCGGAACGCCACGTGCGTGTCCGTCGCCTCGACGCCCGGGATCTTGCTGATGCGGCCGGGGATGATGTCGGCCAGGTTCTCGTGGCGGTTCACGCGGACCAGCGCGATCAGGTCGTACGTCCCCGTGACGGAGTAGACCTCGCTGACGTTGTCGAGGGCCGCGATGGACTCGGCGATCTCGGGGATGCGGTCCACGCTGGTCTTGATGAGCACGATCGCGGTGATCACGGCTGGCTGTCTCCCTCGGTGGCCGTCGCTGGTCGCCTCACTCTAGTCGTACCCCGATACCGGGCCCACGCGTAGAGGAAGCCGAGCGAGAACCCCACGAGGTGGGCCAGATAGGCGACTCCCGGCCCGCTCTCCGCGCGGTGCGCGGCCACCCACTGGAGGGCGAACCAGAACAGCAGCACCATCCACGCCGGGAACCGCAGCGGCAGGAAGAACAGGAACGGGAACAGGCTCGTCACCCTCGCCCGCGGGAGCAGGAAGAGGAAGGCGCCCAGGACGGCCGAGATCGCGCCGGACGCGCCGACCAGCGTCTGCGCGGACTCCGCGTTGGCCGCCGCGTACGCCGCCAGCGCCAGGTAGCCCGTACAGAGGTAGAAGACGAGGAACGCCGGGCGGCCCATCCGCTCCTCGGCCAGCGCGCCGAAGACGAAGAGGAAGAGCATGTTGCCGAGCAGGTGCAGCCAGCTGCCGTGGACGAACAGCGCGGTCAGCGGGGTCAGCCACGCGCGGGGTGTGTCCGTGAAGAGCTCGTCCGGGACCACGCCCCAGCGCCGGAAGTACGCGGTGCCCGCGGCCAGCAGCTCGTCCCCGGTCCCGTAGGCCGGGTTGAGCCCCGAGGCGGGGCTCAGGGCGAACACCACACCGCAGCCCGCGATCAGCGCGTGGGTGACCACCGGTCCCCGGGCAGCCTCGCGCAGGGCCCGCCACCTTACGATCATGTGACAGAGCATGACGCAACGCGACCCACCTGAAGCGGTGGCAGGCCGTAGGGTTACGAGCTGCGGTGCGCAGGCCGACGCGGACGGCCGAACGGACCGCTTTAATTGAATCAGCTACGAAGGAGTGAGCAGCCCGATGACGGTTCCCCTGCCGACCGACACCACGCGGTGGCGCTGCACCCTGTGCGGCAACCTCACGCGCTTCGACGTCACCCGTTCGTCGAAGGTCGTCGAGTACGTCCACCTGGACCTCGCCGGGGAGCCCAAGGTCGAGGAGCGCGAAGTGGTCAATGAGACCATCGAGTCGGTCCGCTGCCGCTGGTGCAACGCGGTGGACCAGATCGAGCTCGTGGACAGGCCGGGCGCGGACTCCTGACGGAGCCCCGTCCGCAGGTAGACCATCACGGTAGGGGTGACGGATTGTGGAGCCAGCAAGCGGCGCCGGGCCGGCCGACGCGGCCGGCGACGCCGCGGAGGCGCTCGACCGCCCGCTGCCGGAAGGCGTGCGGCGCCGGGTCGTCGCGCTCGTCTCGGACGCCTTCGGCGCGCTGACGGTCGCGGACCTGCCGGCGCAGCTGCGCCAGTACGCCCGCTTCACTCCGACCCGGCGCGCCAAGTTCGCCGGCAACGCCATGGCCGCGGCGGTCGAGACCGACCCGGTGTTCCGCAGCCGGGTCGCCGAGAAGGTGCGCGAGGCCCAGGCGGACCTGGCCGGCGCGCTGGAGTCCGGCGCGCCGCCGGCCGCCGCGGACCCGCTGGACGTGGCGGCCGCCGCCTTCGTCCTGCGGCCCGCGGGATGGGTCAAGCTCGTGGCCGCCGCGGGCGAGGAGGCGCAGCGCGCGGACGCCGAGCGGGTCGGCGAGGAGACCCGGCGCGAGCTGGAGCGCCTGCGCGAGGAGCTGGAGCACGTACGGGAACTGCAGCGCACGGGCGGTGAGCAGGTACGGGTCGAGCTGGAGGCCGCGCGGAAGGAAGCGGAATCGCTTCAGCGCCGGCTGCGCAGCGCCCTGAGTGACGTCAAGCGCGGCGAGGCGGCCCTGCGCAAGGTGACCGCGGAGATCGACGGGATCCGCGGCGAGGCCGCGACCCGCGTGGCGGCCGCCGAGAGCGAGAGCCGGCGGCTCAAGTCCCGTCTCGCAGAGGTGGAGACGGCGCTGGAGACCTCGCGCCGGGCCACCCGCGAGGGGCGCAGCATCGAGGACATGCGGTTGCGGCTGCTGCTGGACACCGTCCTGGACGCGGCCCAGGGGCTGCGCCGTGAGCTGGCGCTGCCTCCGGTCAACACCCGCCCGGCCGACACGGTGGACGCGGTGGAGCCGGGCCGGATGACACCGAAGGACATCGCGGCGCGCGCCCTGTCGGAGACCGATCCGGCTCTGCTGGACCAGTTGTTGGCGCTGCCGCAGGCCCATCTGGTGGTCGACGGCTACAACGTGACCAAGACCGGCTACCCGACGATGCCGCTGGAGAAGCAGCGGCTGCGGCTGCTGGGCGGGCTGTCGATGCTGGCCGCGCAGACCGGTGCGGAGATGACCTGTGTCTTCGACGGGGCGGAGCTGGCGGCCCCGGTGCTGCTGGCGCCGCCGCGCGGTGTGCGGGTGCTGTTCTCCAAGGCCGGGGTGACGGCGGACGAACTGATCCGGCAGCTGGTGCGGGCGGAGCCGCCCGGCCGGCCGGTGGTCGTGGTCTCCACGGACCGCGAGGTCGCCGACGGCGTGGCCAAGGCCGGGGCCCGGCCCGTAACGTCCGCTTTGTTGCTGAAGCGGCTTTCGCGCGTTTCCTAACTCCCGTGCCGAATGCCGGAATTGGTGGGTCATGTGGAGGACGCACCGTCAAGTACCCGGCACGGAGCGTGCGGTGAAGGTAAAGAACCTGGTGGGGGGCCGAGTTTTTTCCCGACAGGATTTGAACTGATCACAGCTGGGTCACTAGGGTCTGCTCAAACCTTCGTGCGGTAGATCACTCATTCGGGGTGGCGGCGAAGGTGCTGCCGAGTTGCGTTCTTCGGCGGCTCTAGGAAGAAGGAGCTCGCCTTCGTGGCGTCCCACCGTCGACCCAAGCAGCCGACCCGCGCTCGTGTGACCGTGCTCACCTCGGTCGCCGCCGCGGCCGTCGCCCTCACCGCGCAGAGCGCCTCCGCCGCGCCGGCGAAGCCGAGCAAGGACGAGGTCAAGAGCCAGGTCGACGCCCTCTACGAAGAGGCGGAACAGGCCACCGAGAAGTTCAACGGGGCCAAGGAGCGCCAGGCGACGCTCGAGAAGGAGATCGGGCAGATCCAGGACCAGGTCGCGCGCGGCCAGAGCGAGCTCAACGACCTGCGCAGCGCACTCGGTTCGATGGCGAGCGCCCAGTACCGCAGCGGCGGCATCGACCCCTCCCTCGCCCTCCTCCTCTCCGCGGACCCCGACGGCTACCTCGACAAGGCCTCCACCCTGGAGCACCTGAGCGGCAAGCAGGTCGAAGCGGTCCAGAAGATCCAGGCGAAGCAGCGCACCCTCGCTCAGCAGCGCCAGGAGGCCTCCGGCAAGCTCGCCGACCTCGACGCCACCCGCAAGGAACTCGCCGAGAAGAAGAAGGTCTCGTCCGAGAAGCTCGCCGCGGCCCAGGCCATCCTCAACACCCTCACGGCACAGGAGCGCGCCGCCCTCAAGGACGAGGAGACGCGCGCCAGCCGCGCCGCCGGCCAGCGCGTCGACCTCGGCGACGTCAAGGCCTCCGGCCGTGCCGGAGCCGCGCTCGCCGCCGCCAAGACCAAGGTCGGCAGCGCGTACATATCGGGCCACGAGGGCCCCAACTCCTTCGACTGCTCCGGGCTGACGCAGTGGGCGTACAAGCAGGCCGGCGTCAACATCAGCCGCGTCACCTACACCCAGGCCAACGACGGCACGCGCATCAGCCGCAGCCAGCTCCAGCCCGGTGACCTGGTCTTCTTCTACGGGGACCTGCACCACGTCGGCCTGTACGCCGGCAACAACATGACGCTGCACGCCTCGAACCCGCGCGGCGGCGTCAAGTACGAGTCGATGGACAACATGCCGTTCCAGTTCGGCGTCCGCATCGGCTGACGCGCCGCACACCGCCCATCCGGGCGAATTCCGCGGCCCCGCTCTGACCACACGCCCCGCCGGTGACCTGCGTCTCCGGCGGGGCGTCGGTGCGTGTGCCCTCCGCCGGTCGTTGGTCGGTGCGTGGTGGCACGGCTACTGTCTGCCAGCGCGGAACCCGGCACACGGCCGTCCACGGGGGGCGGACCCGGGCCCCGCCCAGCGGAAGGGAGCGGGTTCACGTGGCGTCCCATCGCCGGACCGGGCTCGGCGGCCTCGACCGGAACACGAAGGTCACCGTCCTCACCGCCGCCGCGGCCACCGCCGCGGTCGCCATGGCGGCCGCACCCGCGGGCGCGGCCCCCGGCCACCCGCACGAGCCCGGCGGCAGCGCGAGGTCCGGCGTCAGCGCCCAGGTCGACCGGCTCTTCGAGGAGGCCGAGCAGGCCACCGAGCACTTCAACGAGGCGGGAGAGAAGGCCGACAGGCTGCGCGTCGAGGTCAACCGGGCCCAGGACGCCGTCGCCCGCGGCCAGGAGCGCATCAACACCATGCGCGGCGTCCTCGGGACCTTCGCCGGGGCCCAGTACCGCAGCGGCGGCATCGACCCCGCCGTCGGGCTGATGCTGGCCGAGGACCCCGACGCCTACCTGGAACAGGCCGCCGCCCTGGACCGGTTGACCGAGCGCCAGGCCCGCCAACTCCACGAGCTGCGCCAGGAGCAGCGCCGGCTCGGCCAGGTGCGCTCGGAGGCCTCCCGCAAACTCGCCGAACTCGACGCCCTGCGCTCCGACGTCGCCCGCCACAAGCGCTCCGTCACCGCGAAGCTCGCCGCCGCCCAGCGGCTGCTCAACTCCATGCCGTCCGAGGAGCGGGCCGACTTCGAGCGCTCCTCCCGCTCCGGCGGGCGCCACGAAGCCCTGCCCGACCTCGGCCCCATGGGCGCAGGAGGCCCGTCCTCCGGCCGCGCCGCCGCCGCGGTGATGGCCGCCCGGGCCGCCGTCGGACGCCCCTACGTGTGGGGTTCCACCGGCCCCTCCGGCTTCGACTGCTCCGGGCTGATGGTCTGGTCCTACCGGCAGGCGGGCGTCTCGCTGCCGCGTACCTCGCAGGCCCAGCGGCACGCCGGGCGGCAGGTGCCGCTGTCGCAGGCCCGCCCGGGCGACCTGGTGACGTACCGCTCCGACGCCAGCCACGTCGGCATGTACGTCGGCAACGGCCAGGTGGTCCACGCCCCCTACCCCGGGGCCCGGGTGCGCTACGACCCGGTCGGGATGATGCCGGTTTCGGCGGTGACCCGCCCCTGACCCCGCCGGCGGCGGACCGCCCCCCCGCCGTCCCCGCCGCCTGCGGGGCCCTGCGTACGATCGGCGGATGCTCCCCGCCCGCCGACCGCCGCGCATCCTGCCGCTCGTGGCGCTCCTCCTGGGCGTGCTGCTCGCCGGCTGCGGCCCGCAGCCGGCCGGTAGCGCCGACACCGCCGAGCGGGAGGTCCGCCGGGCCGTCGCCGACTGGTCGCGGACCGTGCCCGAGGCGCTCGCGGGGATCCCGCTGACGGACTGGGCGTACGAGGTCTCCTCGGTACGGCGCGACGGTGCGCGGGCCCTCGCGGCGGCCAGGCTGCGCTACCGGCTGACCGGCTACGACACCGCCCCCGAGGAGTCGGCCCGCGAGGTGGAGCTGATCCGCGAGGACGGGGCCTGGCGGGTGGGCGCCGACCGGCCCGCGCCGGGCGCCCTGCCGCAGCTGTGGGACCAGGGCCCGGTCTCGGTGGCCGCCGGTACGCACTCCCTGGTCCTCGGCGGGGCCGGGCAGAGCGCCGGAACGCTGCGGGAGATCGCCGCCGAGGCCGACCGCGCGGTGCCCGCCGCGAGCGCCGCCTGGCCCGGTCCCTGGGCGGGCCGGGTCGTCGTACTGGTACCCGGCTCCCTCGACGCGATGGCCCGGCTGCTGGGCCGCCCCGCCGACACCTACCGGGGGCTCGGCGCCGTCACCACCGGCCGGGTGGGGGCCGGCCCGGCCCCCGCGGACCGGGTCGTGGTCAATCCGGAGGGGTACGCGGGGCTGGGCGCGGAGGGCCGGCGGATCATCCTGACCCACGAGGTCGCGCACGTGGCCACGCGCGCGGCGACCTCCGCGACCACGCCGCTGTGGCTCTCCGAGGGCTTCGCGGACTGGGCGGCGTACCGGGGCGCCGCCGCGGCCCCCGCGCAGGCCGCCCCGGCGCTCGCCCGGGCGGTGCGGCGCGGCGAGCTGCCGGGGGAGCTGCCGCGGACGGAGGACTTCGCCTTCGGCGGGGACCCGGACGCGGCGGCGCGGGCGTACGAGGGCGCCTGGCTGGCCTGTCGGCTGATCGCGGCGGAGTGGGGCGGGAAAGCCCTGGTGGAGCTGTACGGAAAGGCCGGGCGGGAGTCGCTGGAGACCGCCCTGCGGTCGACCCTCGGGGTGGACCGGGCCGGGCTGACGCAAGCATGGCAGGAGTCCCTTCGCGGGGAGCTGCGCTGAGCGGGTACTGTCGGCAGGCGATGCACAAGACCCTGATCGTGACCAACGACTTCCCGCCGCGACCGGGCGGCATCCAGGCCTTCCTCCACAACATGGCGCTCCGCCTGGATCCCGACCGGGTCGTCGTCTACGCCTCCACGTGGAAGCACGGCGCGGAGGGCCGCGAGGCCACCGCGGCCTTCGACGCGGAGCAACCCTTCCAGGTGGTCCGCGACCGTACGACGATGCTGCTGCCGACCCCGCGCGTGACGCGCCGGGCCGTCGGCCTGCTGCGCGAACACGGCTGCGAGTCGGTGTGGTTCGGGGCCGCCGCCCCGCTCGGCCTGATGGGCCCGGCGCTGCGGCGGGCCGGCGCCCGGCGGATCGTGGCGACCACCCACGGGCACGAGGCGGGCTGGGCCCAGCTGCCGGCCGCGCGGCAGCTGCTGCGGCGCATCGGCGAGGGCACGGACACCCTCACCTACCTGGGGGAGTACACCCGCTCCCGGATCGCCTCGGCCGTCACCGGCCGGGCGGCGGCGCGGATGGTCCAACTCCCGCCGGGGGTCGACGAGAAGACCTTCCACCCGGCGTCCGGCGGCGACGAGGTCCGGGCCCGCCTGGGCCTGACGGACCGGCCCGTGGTGGTGTGCGTGTCCCGGCTGGTGCCGCGCAAGGGCCAGGACACGCTGATCGAGTCCATGCCGCGGATCCTCGCCGCGGTCCCCGACGCCGTGCTGCTGATCGTCGGCGGCGGCCCGTACGAGGCGGACCTGCGGGCGCTGGCCCGGTCCACGGGTGTGGCCCGGTCGGTGGTGTTCACGGGAGCCGTCCCGTGGTCCGAACTCCCCGCGCACTACGGTGCGGGCGACGTCTTCGCCATGCCCTGCAGGACCCGGCGCGGCGGCCTCGACGTGGAGGGGCTCGGCATCGTCTACCTGGAGGCATCGGCGACGGGCCTGCCGGTGGTCGCGGGCGACTCGGGCGGCGCGCCGGACGCGGTGCTGGACGGCGAGACGGGCTGGGTCGTGCGGGGCGGTGCCCCCGAGGAGGCCGCGGACCGGATCACGGCCCTGCTCCAGGACCCGGACCTGCGCGCCCGCATGGGCGAGCGCGGTCGCGCCTGGGTGGAGGAGAAGTGGCGCTGGGACCTTCTGGCGGAGCGTCTGCGCGAGCTGCTGTAGCCGGGCGCTCCCGCGGGTGCGGCGCGGTTGCGGGGTCTGCCCGCCCGGCGCCGCCATGCCTGACTGTTCCTCAGATGTCTGTCAACACCGCGTCTGGGCGGACGGCCGGAATCCGCTCATGATGCGGCCATGACACCCAACCTGACGCGCCGTCACATGCTGGGGCTCGGCGCACTCTCGACCGCCGCCGCGCTCGGCTTCACCCGGATCGGGGCCGCCTCCGCCGCCGCCGTCGAGCCCGCCGCCGTCCCCTACGCCCCGGCCGTCGTCGTCGGCTCCGGCTACGGATCGGCCGTCGCCGCCCTGCGGCTCGGGCAGGCGGGCGTGCGGACCGTCGTCCTCGAAATGGGCCGGCTGTGGGACACCCCCGGGCCCGACGGCAAGGTCTTCCCCTCCACCTCCGCCCCCGACCACCGCTCCATGTGGTTCCGCACCCGCACCGAGGCCCCGCTCGCGCAGTTCCTCTGGCTCGACGTGGTCAACCGCGACATCAGCCCGTACCCCGGGGTCCTGGACCGCGTGAACTTCGGCGGCATGTCCGTCTACGTGGGGCGCGGCGTCGGCGGCGGGTCCCTCGTCAACGGAGGCATGGCGCCCACCCCCAGGCGCTCGTACTTCACCGAGGTCTTCCCCGGGGTCGACGCCGACGAGATGTACGGCACCTACTACCCGCGCGCCCGCGCCATGCTCGGCGTGAACGACATCGATCCGGCCTGGTTCGAGTCCACCGAGTGGTACCGCTTCGCCCGGATCTCCCGCAGGCACGCCCACAACACCGGCCTGAAGACCGTGTTCGTGCCCAACGTCTACGACTTCGGCCACATGAAGCGCGAGGCCGCCGGCACCGCGCCCCGCTCGGCACTGGCCGGGGAGGTCATCTACGGCAACAACCACGGCAAGAAGAGTGTCGACAAGACCTACCTCGCCGCCGCCGTCGGCACCGGCAACGTCACCATCGAGACCATGCAGCGGGTGGTCGGCGTACGCCCCGACCCGGCCGGCGGGTACGTCCTGACGGTGCTGACCAGCGACGTCACCGGCAAGGTCACCCAGGTCCGCGAACTCGGCTGCCGGCAGCTCTTCCTCGGAGCCGGCAGCCTGGGCACCACGGAGATCCTGCTGCGGGCCCGCGAGACCGGCACGCTGCCCGCGCTCAGCGACAGGGTCGGGCTCGGCTGGGGCCCCAACGGCAACGTCATGACCGCGCGCGCCAACCACCTCTGGGACACCGTCGGCGCCCACCAGGCCACCATGCCGGCGCTGGGCATCGACGACTGGGACAACGCCGCCAACCCCGTCTTCGCCGAGATCGCCCCGCTCCCCATGGGCCTGGAACACTGGATCTCGATGTACCTGGCCATCACCAGGAACCCGGAGCGCGGGCACTTCACCTACGACGCGGCCACCGACTCCGCCCGCCTGAACTGGCGCCGCGAGCAGAACACGCCCGCGGTCAACGCGGCGAAGAACCTCTTCGACCGCATCAACCGGCGCAACTTCACGATCTACCGCTACGACCTCTTCGGCGGGAACCGGGCCTTCGCCGACGACTTCACCTACCACCCGCTCGGCGGCTGCGTCCTGGGGGAGGCGACCGACGCCTACGGGCGGGCCAAGGGCTACCAGGGGCTCTACGTGGTGGACGGCTCCCTGGTCCCGGGGTCGCTCGGCGTGAACCCATTCCTCACCATCACCGCCCTCGCCGAGCGGAACATGGCACGGATCCTCGCCGACCCCCGCTGACAGCGGCCTCCGACCTCCGGTCGCGGGCCGATGGGCCGGGGCCGCGGTCAGCCGCGGTAGAGCGCCTCGATCTCGTCCGCGTAGTCCTTCGCCACCACGTTGCGCTTGAGCTTCAGCGACGGCGTGATGTGACCCGACTCCTCCGTGAACTGGGAGGGCAGAATGCGGAATTTCCGCACCGATTCCGCCTTGGAGACCGCCGCGTTGCCGTCGTCGATCGCCTTCTGGACGGCGGCGATGAGGTCCTCGTCCTCGCGCAGCTCCGCCGCCGTGACGCCGGCCGGCTTGCCGTTCTCCGCCGCCCAGCGGCCGAGGAACTCCTCGTCGATCGTGACCAGCGCGGCCACGAACGGCCTCGCGTCGCCGACCACCATGCACTCCGCGACCAGCGCGTGCGCCCGGATCCGGTCCTCGATCACGGCCGGCGCGACGTTCTTGCCGCCCGCCGTGACGATGAGCTCCTTCTTGCGGCCGGTGATCGTCAGATAGCCGTCCTCGTCGAGGGTGCCGACGTCGCCGGTGTGGAACCAGCCGTCGGTCAGCGCCTCGGCGGTCGCCGCCTCGTTGTTCCAGTAGCCCGTGAAGATCTGCTCGCCGTGCAGCAGCACCTCGCCGTCGTCCGCGATGCGCACCACCGAGCCCGGCATCGGCTGGCCGACCGTACCGATCTTCTGCTTGTCCCACGGGTTGAAGGTGGTCGCCGCGCAGGACTCGGTCAGGCCGTAGCCCTCCAGGACCGTGAAGCCGATGCCGCGGAAGAAGTGGCCGAGCCGCTCGCCCAGCGGCGCGCCGCCGGAGATCGCGTACTCGCCGCGCCCGCCGAGGACCGCGTGCAGCTTGCTGTAGACCAGCTTCGAGAAGACCTTGTGCTTGAGCTTCAGCCCGAACGACGGGCCGCGCGGGGTGTCCAGCGCACGGCTGTAGGCGATGGCCGTGTCGGCCGCCGCGTCGAAGATCTTCCCCTTGCCCTCGGCCTGCGCCTTGGCGCGCGCCGAGTTGTAGACCTTCTCGAAGACCCGGGGGACGCCGAGGATCAGCGTGGGGCGGAAGGACTGCAGCTCGTCGGTGAGGTTCTTGATGTCCGGTACGCAGCCCAGGCGGATCGGCGCCAGTACGGCCGCCACCTCCACCAGGCGCCCGAAGACGTGCGCGGCCGGCAGGAACAGCAGCACCGAGCACTCGCCGGTCCTGAACAGCGGGCTCAGGCGCTCCACCGCGTTGCCGCACTCCGCGAAGAAGTTGCGGTGGGTCAGCACACAGCCCTTGGGGCGGCCGGTGGTGCCCGAGGTGTAGACGATGGTGGCCGGGTCGTCGGCGTTCGCGAGGCTGCTGCGCTCCTCGACCTCGGCGTCGGTGACGGCCGCGCCCGCGGCCTTCAGCGCCTGCACCGCCCCCTGCTCGATCTCCCAGACCTCGCGCAGCTCCGGCAGCCGGTCGCGCAGCGAGGCCACGGCCTCGCCGTGCGCCGCGCTCTCCACGACGACCGCGACGGCGCCGGAGTCGCCGAGGATCCACTGGATCTGCTCGGGGGAGCTCGTCTCGTACACGGGGACGGTGACGCCGCCCGCGCTCCAGATCGCGAAGTCGATCAGCACCCACTCGTAGCGGGTGCGGGAGATCAGGGCGACGCGGTCGCCCGGGCGGACGCCGGCCGCGATCAGGCCCTTGGCGGTGGCACGGACCTCGGCCAGGAACTCGGTCGCCGTCACGTCCTGCCACCGGCCGTCGGCCTTGCGGCTCATCACGGCGGTGTCTGGGTGCTGAGCGGCGTTGCGGCGGATGAGATCCGTCAGGTTCCCGTCCGACGGGACCTCGTACAGGGCCGGAAGGCTGAACTCGCGCAAGACTGCTGCTCCTCTGGGCGCCATCGCCACCATGTGGACCGACCGGACGTTACCCACCGGTAGTGGGTTCCCGATAGAGGGAACCGGCCAGATGTTCCGTGCGTCACATTCTGCACTCACACGGCCCGGCCCCAACGTGCCGACAGTAGTCGACCCCTCTGGCGACTCGGAAGTAACCGCAGGTAGGCCGACCTTTCACAGCGCCACTACCCCGCCCCCACGAGTCCCCCTAGGGTTGTCCGCATGGCTGGCACCAAGCGGGACGGGAACGGCGGCGGCACGAGCGGATCGAGCCGCACGCGGGTCCACGTCGTGAGCGACGTCCACGGCAACACCGAAGCCCTCGCCCGCGCCGGCGACGGCGCCGACGCCCTGATCTGCCTCGGTGACCTCGTCCTCTTCCTCGACTACGCCGACCACTCGCGCGGCATCTTCCCCGACCTGTTCGGCGTCGAGAACGCCGACCTCATCGTCGAGCTGCGCACCCAGCGCCGCTTCGAAGAGGCCCACGCCCTCGGCCGCCGGCTGTGGGCGGGCCTCGACCGCGAACAGGTGATCGAGGAAGCCGTGCGCCGCCAGTACGCCGAGATGTTCGCCGCCTTCCCCCGCCCCACCTACGCCACCTACGGCAACGTCGACATCCCGACGCTGTGGCCCGAGTACGCCGACCGCCACGGCCTCACCGTGCTCGACGGCCAGCGCGTCGAGATCGCCGGCCGCGTCTTCGGCTTCGTCGGCGGCGGACTGCCCTCGCCCATGCGCACCCCCTACGAAGTGGACGTCGAGGAGTACGCCGCCAAGGTCGAGGCCCTCGGCGAGGTCGACGTCCTGTGCTCGCACATCCCGCCGGAAGTGCCCGAGCTCTGCTACGACACCGTCGCACGCCGCTTCGAACGCGGCAGCGAGGCCCTGTTGGCCGCCATCCGCCGCACCCGGCCCCGCTACGCCCTCTTCGGCCACGTCCACCAGCCGCTGGCCCGGCGGATGCGGATCGGCGCCACCGAGTGCGTGAACGTCGGGCACTTCGCCTCGACCGGCCGCCCATGGGCCATGGAGTGGTGAGAACCGGCCTGTTCCGCACCGCCCGCACCGGGCCCGGGGAGCCACTGGAGTGGCGGCGTCCGCACGCGCGGTAGCCTTCACGCGGCGGCCGGAGGCCGTACACATCCTCGAACACACTCCGGAGGAGCGACCGCGATGGCGGAACACACCAGCTCAAGCATCACGATCGACGCCGCGCCCGGCGACGTGATGGCCGTGATCGCCGACTTCGCCCGCTACCCCGAGTGGACCGGCGAGGTGAAGGAGGCCGAGGTCCTCGCCACCGACGCCGCGGGCCGGGCCGAGAAGGTCCGGCTGCTGCTCGACGCGGGCGCGATCAAGGACGACCACACCCTCGCCTACACCTGGAAGGGCACGGACGAGGTCAGCTGGACCCTGGACAAGTCCCAGATGCTGCGCCAGCTCGACGGCTCCTACCGGCTGGCCCCGGTGGACGGCGGCAAGCGCACCGAGGTCACCTACCAGCTGACCGTCGACGTCAAGATCCCCATGCTCGGCATGATCAAGCGCAAGGCCGAGAAGGTCATCATCGACCGCGCCCTGGCGGGCCTGAAGAAGCGCGTCGAATCCGTCTGAGCCCCACCCGGCACCCGGCACCCGGGGCGGTGCCGCGCCCGACCGCGGCGCGGCACCGCCCCGCGGCGTCCCGCCGCGGACCCCGCGCGTTCGCGGACCCCGCGCGGCTGCGGACCCCGCGCGGCCGCGGACCCCACCCGATCCGGAGCACCCGCACATGCACACCCTGCTCATCACCGGCCCCGGCGGGTCCGGGCGGACCACCGTGGCGGCGGCCACCGCCCTCGCAGCGGCCCGCGGGGGGCAGCGGGTCCTGCTGCTCTCCGGCGACCCGGGCGACCCCCTCGCCCAGCTGCTCGGCGACCCGCTCCCGCCCGGCCTGAGCGTCGCCGCGGTGGACTGCGGCCAGGAGTTCCGCGACGAGCTCGTCGCCCTCCAGGAACGCGGATCCGCCCTGCTCTCCATGGTCGGCGCCCGCCCCCTGAGCGCCGAGGAACTCACCGAGCTGCCCGGCTCCGAACAGTTCGCCCTGCTCCGCGCCCTGCGACGGGCCGCCGCCGCACCCGCCACCGACCTCGTCGTCGTCGACCTGCCCCCGCTCCACCAGGCGGTCGCCACCCTCGCCCTCCCCGCCCAGCTGCGCCGCTACCTCGCCCGCCTGCTCCCCGCCGAGAAGCAGGCCGCCCGCGCCCTGCGGCCCGTACTGGCCCAGCTGGCCGGCGTGCCCATGCCGGCCCAGTGGCTCTACGAGGCCGCAGCGCGCTGGGACGAGGAGCTGGCCGCCGTCCAGGCCGTCATCGAGGCCGACACCACCGACGTGCGCCTGGTCGCCGAACCCGGACCGGCCGCCGCCGACGCGCTCCGGCCGGGCCGCCTCGGCCTCGCCCTCCAGCAGCTGCCCGTCCGCGACGTCGTCGCCAACCGGATGGTCCCCCACGCCTCCGCCGACCCCTGGCTCGCCGGGCTCGCCGCCCAGCAGGAGAAGTACGCCGCCCAGTGGGCCGGCGACGGCCCCGTCGTCGCCCTCGCCCACCTCGGCCCCGACCCCCGGGGACAGGACGACCTCGACCGGCTCGCCGCACCCGCCGGCCTCGTCCCGGACGCCCCCGCACCCCGCCGCGCCTGGACCGTCGAGGACCGGCTCGCCGACGACGGCGTCCTCGTCTGGGTGGTTCCGCTGCCCGGCGCGCACAAACGCGACCTCGACCTCGTCCGCCGCGGCGACGAGCTGCTGCTGACCGCGGGCCCGTACCGCAGGATCGTTCCCCTGCCCTCGGCGCTGCGCCGCTGCACCGTGTCCGGCGCCGCCCTCACCGAAGGCGAGCTCCGCATCCGCTTCACCCCGGACCCCGGTCTGTGGCCCCGTACGCGCTGAACCTGATACCCCCGTTCGGGTACCGTCGAAGGTAGACAGCACGCACGCCCAGCAGCCGCCGCAGGAGTCCGCCATGAGCGAGGCCACCGACCGCCCCACCGACGACGACGCCTGGGCCAAGGCCTGTGCCGAGGACCTCGCCGCCGAGAAGGAGCGCCTGCGCGGGCAGGACCGGTCCGGCTCCGGGGGCACCGGCACCGCCGCCGAGGAACTGTTCAAGCTCTTCGAGGCCGTCGCCGACAAGGTCTCCGGCCTGAACAACCCCCTGTTCGGCGCCGCCGCGCAGGGCGCCGTCCGCCAGATCGTCGACCAGGCGAAAACCGCCGCGAAGCCCGTCGTCGAACGCAATCCCGAGGTCTTCGACCACCTCGCGGCCGCCGGCTCCGAGCTGCTCGCCGCCTACCGCTCCGCCGTCGAGGGCCACGAGGCCCGCTGGACCCGGGGCGAGCCCCGGGCACCCCGGCAGACCTCCGAAGACCGCGACCCCCGCCGGGAAGGCCCCGACGACGGTCCCGCCGAGCGCATCGATCTCGACTGAACCCCCGACGCCCTCGGGTACCGTTGGCCGTGGCGGGGTTTGACCGGAAACCGAGGGACTAATGGGACTCACCATCGGCGTCGACATCGGCGGCACGAAGATCGCGGCCGGCGTGGTCGACGAAGAGGGCACGATCCTTGAGACGTACAAGGTGCCCACCCCGCCGACCGCGGACGGGGTGACGGAGGCCATCTGCGCCGCCGTATCCGAGGTCAGCAGCAACCACACCATCGAGGCCGTCGGCATCGGCGCCGCCGGATACGTGGACGACAAGCGCGCGACCGTGCTCTTCGCGCCGAACATCAACTGGCGCCACGAGCCGCTCAAGGACAAGGTCGAGCAGCGCATCGGCCTGCCCGTCGTCGTCGAGAACGACGCGAACTGCGCGGCCTGGGGCGAATACCGCTTCGGCGCCGGCCAGGGCCACGACGACGTCATCTGCATCACGCTCGGCACCGGCCTCGGCGGCGGCATCATCATCGGCAACAAGCTGCGGCGCGGACGCTTCGGAGTCGCCGCCGAGTTCGGGCACATCCGGGTCGTCCCGGACGGCCTGCTGTGCGGCTGCGGCAGCCAGGGCTGCTGGGAGCAGTACGCCTCCGGGCGCGCCCTCGTCCGCTACGCCAAGCAGCGCGCCAACGCCACCCCCGAGAACGCGACGATCCTGCTCGCGCTCGGCGACGGCACCCCCGAGGGCATCGAGGGCAAGCACATCAGCGAGGCCGCCCGGCAGGGCGACCTGGTGGCCGTCGACGCCTTCCGCGAGCTGGCCCGCTGGGCCGGCGCGGGACTGGCCGACCTGGCCTCCCTGTTCGACCCGTCCGCCTTCATCGTCGGCGGCGGCGTCTCCGACGAGGGCGACCTCGTCCTCGACCCCATCCGCAAGTCCTTCAAGCGCTGGCTGGTCGGCGGCGCCTGGCGCCCGCACGCCCAGGTGCTCGCCGCACAGCTCGGCGGCAAGGCCGGACTCGTCGGCGCGGCCGACCTGGCCCGCCAGGGCTGAGCCCCTTCCACCCGGACCGCCCGCCGCGCCCCTTGGGGGAGCGGCGGGCGGCTGCGTATCTTGCGGTACATGGACCAGTCGCCGCCCCCGCTGCCGAAGTCCCGTACGGAACCCGACGGTTCCGCCGTGATCCGGGTGCTCAGCTACAACATCCGCTCCCTGCGCGACGACGAGGAGGCGCTCGTCCGGGTCATCCGGGCCTGCGAGCCGGACCTGGTCCTCGTACAGGAGGCGCCGCGGTTCTTCCGGTGGCGCAAACACGCGGCAAGGCTCGCCGCCAAGTGCGACCTGGTGGTGCTGGGCGGAGGCGCGACCGCGACCGGCCCGCTGCTGCTGTGCTCGCTGCGGGTCTTCGTGGAGCGGACGCAGGACGTACTGCTGCCGCACACACCCGGACTGCACCGACGGGGCCTCGCCACCGCGGTCGTCCGCATCGGCGGCGTGCGCCTGGGCGTGGTCTCGGCGCACCTCTCCCTGGACCGGGGCCAGCGGCGCGAGCAGGCGGACCTCCTCCTCGACCGGGTCGCCGCGCTGGACACCCCGTACGGAATCGCCGCGGGCGACGTGAACGAGGGACCGGACGGCCCCGCCTTCGGGCGGCTCGCCGGGGCGCTGCAGGACTGCTGGTCGGTGGCGCCCTGGGGCGGGGAGCGGACCTTCCCGGCGGCCGCGCCGGACCGGCGGATCGACGCGGTCTTCGCCACGGCGGGGGTGGAGGTGCTGGCCTGCGGGGTCCCCGCAGGACTGGCGGGGGTCTCGGCGACGGACCTGCGGTCCGCCACGGACCACCTGCCGGTGCTGGCGGCGCTGCGGCTGCCGGCGGCGACGTAGCCCCGCCGGCCGGTACGGGCACGGCACCGCTGCGGGGGCCGCTACCCCCGGGCCCCCGGCGCCTCGAAGGCCGGCGGGGTCAAAGGATCGGGCGCTGCCCCGGGCCCCTGGCGCCGCCAAGGCCGGCGGGGTCAAAGGATCGGGCGCTGCCCCGGGCCCCTGGCGCCGCCAAGGCCGGTGGGGTCGAAGGATCGAGCACTGCCCCCGGGCTCCTGGCGCCGCCAAGACCGGCGGGGTCGAAGGATCGGCGCTGTCCCCGAGCCCCGGCGCCTCGTGGCGCCGGTGGGGGTGAAACCGCGGGGCCCGCGCCGCCGTCTCGGCGGTCGGTGGGAGGTGCCCCTGCGGGGGTGCGGCGGGGCTGCATGGGCAGCCCCGCCTGTCCGGCCGGTCAGACGACGGCGCCGCGGCCCGGGTCGTCGTCCTCGTCGTCGCCGTGCTGCATGCGGGCGACCAGCGTCGCGAAGCCGCCCAGGAAGCCGCCGATGCCCAGCGTCGTCAGCCACCAGGTCATGTCCCACTGCAGCAGCACCGCCAGCAGCAGGAGCACCGGGCCGCCGACCACCGCGAGCCACGCGAACTTCGCCGTCGTGTCCGCGGGCGGGAGCTCCGGCTCCGGCTGGACGAAATGGCCCTCGTCCGCCGCAGTCAGGTCCTCGTCGTCCGGCTCCGCCAGCGAATGGTCACGGGGACCCGCCATGCCCACGCCCGGGGCGAAGACCACCGAGCTGCCCAGCGCGGGCGCCGCCGCGGGCGGCTCCGGCTCGGGCTCGGCCTTGGCGTCCGCCCCCGGCTCCGGGGGCAGCGGCTTGACGTCCTCCTCGGGCAGCAGGAGGTTCTCGATCGGCCGGAACGGCCGGGACCCCGGCGGGTCCGGCGGCTCCTGCCCGTACCCGGCCACGATCGCGGCCCACGCCGCTTCCTCGTCCAGCGGCGGGATACCGCCCGACTGCTCCTCGTGCTCAGCCACCGGCCTCCGCCCCCTCCCTGCCCACGCTCTCCGCCAGTCGGCCGACGAACGCAAAACTGTCCGCGAAGATCCGCTCCGCATCATGGTCCAACGTCGCGACGTGGTAGCTCTGTTCCAGCAGGGTCTCCGTCACGTCCGTCGACGAGACCCGGGCCAGCACCCGCGCCGAGTCGACGGGCGGCACGACGTGGTCCTGCGGGCTGTGCAGGAGCAGCAGCGGCTGGGTCACCTGCGGCAGCTCGGCGTCCACCAGCTGCAGGAACTTCCGCAGCGAGTGCGCGGCCCGCGTCGGGACCCGGTCGTAGCCGACCTCCACCGAGCCCGGCTTGGCGATGTCACTGGCGATGCCCGGCGTCGACCGGATGAAGTGCTGGGCCACCGGAAGGAGGGGGGCCAGCGGGTCGTGCACCTTGTTGGCCGGGTTGACCAGCACGATGCCGCTGATGGCGTCCCCGTGCTTGGCCGCCAGCCGCAGGGTCAGCGCGCCACCCATCGACAGTCCGAAGACGAACACCTGCGTGCACCGCTCCAGCAGCTCGCGCAGCGCGCGGTCCACCTCGGCGTACCAGTCCTGCCAGCCCGTGAGCTGCATGTCCTGCCAGCGCGTCCCGTGCCCGGGCAGCAGCGGAAGCGACACCGTCAGGCCCCGCCCGGCGAGATAATCGGCCCAGGGGCGCAGCGACTGCGGGGAACCGGTGAAGCCGTGGCAGAGGAGGACGCCGACCTCTCCGCCCTCGTGGCGGAACGGCTCGGCTCCAGGGAGGACGGGCACCAGGGTCTCCTTGATCATGACGTACGTCGGGCGGGTGCGTTGCTCTGTGTGACTTCAAGGTACGCGACCGGGGTGGCACCGGCCAGGGTCGTCGGGCTCCTGCCGGTGGGGGCACGGGATAAGGTCTGTTCGACAGACACAGGAAGGCTTTCGAGTTGATCTACGGCGCAATGAAGTTCTCCATCGGCGGTTCGCTGAAACTCGCGTTCAGGCCGTGGGTGGAGGGCCTCGAGAACATTCCCGCGGAGGGGCCGGCGATCCTCGCGAGCAACCACCTGTCCTTCTCCGACTCCTTCTTCCTGCCGGCCGTGCTGGACCGGAAGGTGACCTTCATCGCGAAGGCGGAGTACTTCACCTCCCCCGGAGTCAAGGGCAAGCTGACCGCCGCGTTCTTCAAGGGCGTCGGCCAGCTCCCGGTGGACCGCTCCGGCGCCCGGGGCGCAGGCGAGGCCGCCATCAAGAGCGGCATCGACGTCATCGAACGCGGTGAGCTGTTCGGCATCTACCCCGAGGGCACGCGCTCACCGGACGGACGCCTCTACCGCGGCAAGCCCGGCGGCCTGGCCCGCGTGGCCCTGGCGACCGGCGCGCCCGTGATCCCCGTCGCGATGATCAACACGGAGAAGATCCAGCCGCCCGGCAAGGTCATCCCCAAGCTCATGCGCCCCGGCATCCGGATCGGCAAGCCGCTGGACTTCAGCCGCTACCACGGCATGGACGGCGACCGCTTCATCCTGCGCTCGGTGACCGACGAGGTCATGTACGAGATCATGAAGCTCTCCGGCCAGGAGTACGTCGACATCTACGCGACGGCGGCCAAGCGGCAGATCGCCGACGCCGAGAAGGCGGCCAAGGACGCCGAGAAGGCGGAGAAGGCGGCCAAGGCGGAGAAGGCCGACAAGGGCGAATAGCGGCGGGCGGTACCGCCCAGGGGGGTGGGGGAGATGGCGAAACGCGAACGCGTCGTACGCATGTCGGTCGAGCAGCCGCTCTGGCGTGCCCTGACCGCGTACCGGCTGCTGACCATGGTCTACGCGGTGCTGCTGTTCGCCTCGGCGTACAAGCAGTTCCCGCACCCCTGGCCCGCGGCCGGCTACCTCGCGGTCCTCGCCGTGTGGACGCTTGTGACCTTCCGCAAGGTCGCGAACGCCGCGAGCTGCACGAAGGGGTTCCTCGTCGCGGACCTCACCGTCGCGGTCGTCGGGATCCTGCTGACGCCGATCGTCGACACCCACGAGCGGATCATCGGCGGCGGCCCCACCCTCCCCACCATCTGGACCGCGGGCGCGGTCCTCGGCTTCGCGATCAAGGGCGGCTGGCGCTGGGCCTGCTTCGCCTCCACCTTCGTGGCCATGGCCAACATCCTCGTCCACAGAGGCCAGCCCACCGGGGACACCCTGCACAACGTCCTGCTGGTCTGGGTCGCCTCCGTGGCCATCGGCTACGTCGTCGAGGTCGCCCGGGCCAGCGAGAACACCCTCGCCCGCGCCTTGGAGATCGAGGCCGCCACCCGCGAGCGCGAGCGTCTCGCCCGCGACATCCACGACGGCGTCCTCCAGGTCCTGGCCATGGTCCAGCGCCGCGGCTCGGAACTGGGCGGCGAGGCCGAGGAGCTCGGCAGGCTGGCGGGGGAGCAGGAGGTGGCGCTGCGCACGCTCGTCTCCAGCGGCCTGGTGCAGCCCTCCCGGGTCTCCCGCGACGAGTCGCGGGGCGCGCTGGTGGACACCTACGACGACGAGCCCGGCGCGGACGCCGGCGAGCTGGACCTGCGCACGCTCCTCGCCCCGCACGCCGGCTCCCGGGTGAGCTTCGCCGAGCCGGGCACTGCGGTACCGCTGCCCGTGCCCGCCGCGAAGGAGCTGGCGGCGGCCGTCGGCGCGGCCCTCGACAACGTACGCAAGCACGCCGGGGAAGGGGCCAGGGCCTGGATCCTCGTCGAGGACTGGGGCGACGAGGTGATAGTCACCGTCCGCGACGACGGCCCCGGCATCCCGGCGGGCCGCCTCGACCAGGCCGAGGGCGAGGGCCGGATGGGTGTGGCCCTGTCCATCCGCGGCCGGCTGCGCGACCTCGGCGGCAGCGCCGATCTGGTGTCCGTCCCCGGGCAGGGCACCGAAGTGGAACTGAAGGTACCCAGGGGCAGGACGGACAAGAAGTGAGCGAGCGAACCGACGTGGACAACCCGCAGCAGCCGCAGGAGCAGCGCGAGATCAGGGTGATGGTCGTCGACGACCACCCGATGTGGCGCGACGCCGTGGCCCGCGACCTGGCCGCCGCCGGCCTCGACGTGGTGGCTACCGCCGGCGACGGCCCCGAGGCGGTACGCCGGGCCCGCGCGGTCACCCCCGACGTCCTGGTACTCGACCTCAACCTGCCCGGCATGCCGGGGGTGCAGGTCTGCAAGGAACTGGTCGGCGCCAACCCGGCGCTGCGGGTCCTGGTCCTGTCGGCGAGCGGTGAACACGCCGACGTGCTGGAGGCGGTGAAGTCCGGCGCGACCGGCTACCTGCTGAAGTCCGCGGGCGCCCAGGAGCTGATCGACGCCGTCCGCCGCACCGCCGCCGGAGACCCGGTCTTCACGCCGGGCCTGGCCGGCCTGGTGCTCGGCGAGTACCGCCGCCTGGCCACCGACCCGGTGCCGACCGCCTCGAACGAGCCGAAGGCGCCGCAGCTGACCGACCGCGAGACCGAGGTGCTGCGACTGGTGGCCAAGGGGCTCTCGTACAAGCAGATCGCCGAGCGGCTGGTCATCTCGCACCGCACCGTGCAGAACCACGTCCAGAACACCCTGGGCAAGCTGCAGTTGCACAACCGGGTGGAGCTCGTCCGGTACGCGATAGAGGCCGGCCTCGACGACGCGTGAGCACCGCTCGCGGCCGTCGATCGTACTTACGTCCTCGTACGAGTGAACGGGCGTACACAACGCCCCGCGATTCCACCTGAATTGCCCCTGCAGATTCCGTGTTGTGACCTGCGTCACCACTAGCGTGACCGTCATGGCGAAGGGAGATGCAATGAAGGTCGGAGTGCTGACCGGCGGCGGCGACTGCCCCGGGCTCAACGCGGTGATCAGGGCCGTCGTCCGCAAGGGCGAGCAGGAGTACGGCTGCGGGTTCGTCGGGTTCAAGGACGGCTGGCGGGGCGCGGTCGAGGGGCGCACCGTCCCCCTCGACATCCCCGCCGTCCGCGGCATCCTGCCCCGCGGCGGCACCATCCTGGGCTCCTCGCGCACCAACCCGTTCACGACGGAGCACGGGGTGCGCGACATCAAGGAGAACCTCGCCAAGTACGAGGTGGACGCGCTCGTCGCGATCGGCGGCGAGGACACCCTCGGCGTCGCCGCCCGCCTCCACGGCGAATACGGCATCCCCTGCGTCGGCGTGCCGAAGACCATCGACAACGACCTGTCCGCCACCGACTACACCTTCGGCTTCGACACCGCCGTCGGCATCGCGACCGAGGCCATCGACCGCCTGCACACCACGGCCGAATCGCACATGCGGGTCCTCGTCGTCGAGGTCATGGGCCGGCACGCCGGCTGGATCGCCCTGCACTCGGGGCTCGCCGGCGGGGCCAACGTCATCCTCGTCCCGGAGCAGCGCTTCGACGTCGACCAGGTGTGCGCCTGGGTGACCTCCCGGTTCAAGGCGAGCTACGCGCCGATCGTCGTGGTCGCGGAGGGCGCGATGCCCAAGGACGGAGACATGGTGCTGAAGGACGGCACCAAGGACTCCTTCGGGCACGTCCGGCTGTCGGGCGTGGGCGAGTGGCTGGCCAAGGAGATCGAGGCGCGCACCGGCAAGGAGGCCCGCACGACGGTGCTCGGGCACATCCAGCGCGGCGGCACCCCCAGCGCCTTCGACCGCTGGCTGGCGACCCGGTTCGGACTGCACGCGATCGACGCCGTGCACGACGGGGACTTCGGGAAGATGGTCGCGCTCAAGGGCACGGACATCGTCCGCGTGCCGATCGCGGACGCGACGGCGAAGCTGAAGACGGTCGACCCCGCCCTCTACCAGGAGGTCGGCGTCTTCTTCGGCTGAGCCGCCGGGCGCCGGCACACCATGGGCCGTATCGTGACGGACGGCCCATGGTCCTACGTACGGGAGTGCACGTGGAAATCCTGGCGTTCGGCGTGCAGTCGGACGAGAAGCCGATGCTCGAAGCCGCGTTCGCGGGCGTGCACGAGGTGCGCTGCCTGGACGTCTTCCTCACCGAGGACACCGCCCCCATCGCCGCCGGGTACGAGGTCGTCTCCTCCAGCGTCAACGCCGACCTGAACGGGCGGGTGCTGCGGATCCTGGCCGCCGGCGGAACCCGGATGATCGCCCAGCGCTCCACCGGCTTCAACAACATCGACCTGGACGTGGCGCGGCAGCTCGGCCTGACGGTGAGCCGGGTCTCGTACTACTCGCCGTACTCCGTGGCCGAGTTCGCCTGGACCCTCGCGATGGCCGTGAACCGGCGCATCGTCCGGGCCGCGACCCGGACCAGGGACTTCGACTTCCGCCTGGACGGCCTGATGGGCCGTGACATGCACGGCCGCACGGTCGGGGTGCTCGGCACCGGCAAGATCGGCGAGGCGTTCACCCGCATCGCGCACGGCCACGGGATGCACCTGCTGGGCTGGGACCTGGTGCGCAACCCGGCCTGCGTGGAGCTCGGCATGGAGTACGTGGACAAGGAGGAGCTGTTCGCCTCCGCGGACCTGATCAGCCTGCACGTGCCGCTGCTGGAGTCCACGCACCGCCTCGTCGACGCGGCGGCACTGCGGCTGATGAAGGACGACGCGATCCTGGTGAACTCCAGCCGCGGTGGCCTCGTCGACACCGAGGCCCTGGTCGCGGAGCTCCGCGCCGGACGCTTCACGGGGGTCGGCCTGGACGTGTACGAGGCGGAGGCCGGGCTCTTCTTCATGGACCGGTCGCTGGAGACCGTCGAGGACGACACCCTGGCCCGGCTGGTCACCTTTCCCCACGTCGTGGTGACCTCCCACCAGGCGTACTACACGATCGACGCGGTGAGCCAGATCGTCGACACCACAGCCGCCAACGTGGCCGACTACCTCGCGGGCCGCCGCTCCGAGAACACCCTCGTCCCGGACCCGCCGCAGGCCCCGTAGCCCCCGGGATTTCGGATCACGTTCACCTCCCCGACGCCTGGCGCGGGCGCGCGGGGCCTACATTCCTCGCGTGGACTTCCCCGAGATCATCCGCTGGATCTTCGCCGGCCTGATTCTGCTGGCCATGGCCGGCCTGGTACGGGAGTTCCGGCGGCTGCGCCGGACGGAGCCCGCAGGCCGACCCGCCCGCCGTTGGGACATCGCGGACCAGTGCGCCGGGTTGGTGACCGCCGTCGGCGGCGCACTCGGCAGCTTGCCCCTCTTCGGGGTCGGCCTGGCCCTGACCGGCGTGGTGCTCGCTGCCAAGGCCGCCCGCGCGGCCCTGGCCCTCCTCGCCCGCCGCGCGGCGAGGCCGACCCCGGCCGCCGGCGAAGGATCCGCCCCCGCAGGGCAGTAGGTGCGGCCCCCGGACCGGGGCGGGCCGTACCGGGCGCTAGGCGGTGGCCGGCGCGCGGACCGAGGCCACCAGCTCGCGCAGCAGGTCGGCGCCGCGCAGGGTGAGGACCGACTCCGGGTGGAACTGGACCCCCGCGAAGCCCCCGGCCGGGGAGCGCAGGGCGTGGACCTCCCCCGTGGACCGGTCCCGGGCCACCTCCACCCCGCGGGCGGCCAGCCCGGCGGCCAGCGGGTCGTCGCAGTGCGCGGTGTAGGTGTTGTAGAAGCCGACCACCTCCTCGGTCCCGAACAGCTCGATCCGGGTCTGCGCTCCCTGCGCCGGCTCCGCCTTGCGGACCAGCGGCAGGCCCAGCTCGGCGGCGAGCAGCTCGTGCCCGAGGCACACGCCCAGCAGGCCGTGGCGGTGCCCGGCCAGCAGCTCCGCGGCCAGCCCGCGCAGCAGCCGCATCTTCGGGTCGGCCGAGTCCGCCGGGTCGCCCGGGCCGGGCCCCAGCACGATCGGTCCCGCCCAGGCCAGGGCCGCCTCCCGCAGCCCCGGCTCGTCGAAGCGCCGTACGGTCACCTCCAGTCCGGCCACCCGCAGCACGTGCGCCAGCATCGCCGTGAAGGTGTCCTCCCCGTCCACCACCAGCGCACGGCCCGTCGGCGCGGCCGGCCGCTCCTGCATCCGCAGCCAGAAGGGGGCCAGGTCGGCCCGCCGGGCGGCGAGGGCCGCCTGCACCCGCGGGTCGTCCGCCGCCCTCGCGCCGGGCGCCGCCGGCCGGGGCGCGGCCGGCCGCACCCCGAGCGCCGCCAGCACACCCGCCGCCTTCGCGTGCGTCTCGGCGACCTCGCCCGCCGGATCGGAGTGCCGGACCAGCGTGGCGCCCACCGGCACCCGAAGCCGCCCGTCGCGGGCGATGTCGGCCGTGCGGATCAGGATGGGGGAGTCGAGCGTCTGCGACCCCGCGCAGTCCAGGCCCAGCAGGGCCAGGGCGCCCGCGTAGTAGCCGCGCCCGCCGCTCTCGTACCGCTCGATCACCCGGCAGGCGTTCTGCACCGGCGAGCCCGTCACCGTCGCCGCGAACATCGTCTCCCGCAGCACCTCCCGCACGTCGAGGGAGGAGCGGCCGCGCAGCTCGTACTCGGTGTGCGTGAGGTGGGACATCTCCTTCAGGCGCGGTCCGACGACCACCCCGCCCCGGTCCCCGACCGTGCACATCATCTTCAGTTCCTCGTCGACCACCATCGACAGCTCCTCGGTCTCCTTGCGGTCGCCGAGGAAGGCGAGGAGCGATTCCGGGGTCGGTCCCGTGGCCGGATGCCGGTACGTCCCGCTGATCGGGTTCATCACGACCGTGCCCCCGGCCATCCGCACGTGGACCTCGGGGCTCGCCCCGACCAGCGTCCGCCCGCCCGTGTGGACGACGTACGTCCAGTACGCGCCCCGCTCGCCCTCCAGCAGCCGGCGGAACAGTGCGAGCGCGTCCGCGCGGCCGAAGCCGTCGATCCGGCCCTCGAAGGTGCGCCGGATGACGAAGTTCGCGCCCTCGCCCCGGCCGATCTCCTCCCGGATCACCCGGTCCACCGTGTCCGCGTACGCCTCGTCACTGACGTCGAAGCCGCAGTCCTCGACCCGTACCGGATGCGCCGGCAGCGCGGCCAGCGCCTCGTCGAGCGGGATCTCGTACACCTCCTCGGCGACCAGCGCGGCCAGCGGCGTGCCGTCGTCGCGGACGTCGAAACCGCGTTCCCGGATCTGCCGGAAGGGCACGAGCGCGAGGGTGGGCAGCGGGCCGACGGGCAGGTCGGCGAGGCGCTCGGCCTCGTGGACCGCGCCGAGGAGGACCTCGACGGTGTCGTGGTCGCGGCCGGGGGTCCGCCGGCGCAGCAGGGCGAACGGCGGGCAGGAGTCGTCGAGCAGCCGGCCCAGCGGGCCGGGTACGTCGGGGCGGTTGGGTCGGCTGGTGTCCGTGGGGTCCATGGGCGGAGCGTCCTTCCGTCGGGGGAGGAGCGGCTCTCGCTGCCGGCGCCGAGGCCGGGAACGCGCGAAGGCCGCCCCTCGGGGGCGGCCTTCGCGTCGTGCGTGTGTCGTCAGGTACGCGCAGGAAGTGGGCCGCCGGGAGCGGGCCACCACCAGTTCTGCTGCGAGTGCGCGTACATGCGGTCAACCCTAGCCCAGAGCGCCGCCGACGCCCGCGATCCGTCCCGGACCCCCGGCTGAACCATGGATTCCGTTCCCTGGGGCGTCCACGGCCTTCGAGAAATCCGTCTCACGTTGTGGGCGGGGGGCCGGATGCCACCCGTAACGCCGTAATGTGTACGAGGTGACCGTGAACGCTGAAAACCAAGCCCCCGCCGCCAAGGCGGCCTGGCGAGACCTTCCCGCGGCGCAGCAGCCTTCGTACCCCGATGCCGAGGCTCTGCGCGCTGTCGTCGCGGACCTCGAGTCGTATCCTCCGCTCGTTTTCGCGGGCGAGTGCGACCAGCTGCGTGCCCGTCTGGGAGCCGTCGCCAAGGGCGAGGCGTTCCTGCTCCAGGGTGGCGACTGCGCCGAGGCCTTCGACGGTGTCTCCGCCGACCACATCCGGGCCAAGCTCAAGACCCTGCTCCAGATGAGCGCCGTCCTGACGTACGCGGCCTCCGTGCCGGTCGTCAAGGTCGGCCGCATCGCCGGCCAGTACTCCAAGCCGCGCTCCAAGGACACCGAGACCCGCGACGGCGTCACCCTGCCGACCTACCGCGGCGACTCCGTCAACGGCTTCGCCTTCACCGAAGAGGCCCGCGTCCCGGACCCCGAGCGGCTGAAGCGCATGTACAACGCCTCCGCCTCCACGCTCAACCTGGTGCGCGCCTTCACCACCGGCGGTTACGCCGACCTGCGCCAGGTGCACGCCTGGAACCAGGACTTCGTGAAGTCCTCCCCGTCCGGTCAGCGGTACGAGCAGCTGGCCCGGGAGATCGACAACGCGCTGAACTTCATGAAGGCCTGCGGCACCGACCCGGCCGAGTTCAAGGCGGTCGAGTTCTACGCCTCCCACGAGGCGCTGCTGCTCGACTACGAGGGCGCGCTGACCCGCACCGACTCGCGCACCGGCAAGCTGTACGACACCTCCGGGCACATGGTCTGGATCGGTGAGCGCACCCGCCAGCTGGACCACGCGCACATCGAGTTCTGCTCGCAGATCGCCAACCCGATCGGCATCAAGCTCGGCCCCACCACCACGGTGGACGAGGCGCTGACGTACATCGACCGCCTGGACCCCGAGCGCGAGCCGGGCCGGCTGACGTTCGTCGTCCGCATGGGCGCCGACAAGGTCCGCGACAAGCTTCCCGAGCTGGTCGAGAAGGTCACCGCCTCCGGTGCGATCGTCGGCTGGGTCACCGACCCCATGCACGGCAACACCTTCGAGGCGGCCTCGGGCCACAAGACGCGCCGCTTCGACGACGTGCTCGACGAGGTCAAGGGCTTCTTCGAGGTCCACAAGGGCCTCGGCACCCACCCGGGCGGCATCCACGTCGAGCTCACCGGCGACGACGTCACCGAGTGCGTGGGCGGCGGCGACGAGATCTTCGTCGACGACCTGCACCAGCGCTACGAGACGGCCTGCGACCCGCGGCTCAACCGCAGCCAGTCGCTGGACCTGGCGTTCCTGGTCGCGGAGCTCTACCGCGACTAGTCGTCGCGATCAGTAGGTGCGTTCCTACGACTGTGGGGCGCGGATCGATGTGATCCGCGCCCCACTGTCGTACCCGGGTCTTTTAGGTCACCCTAACTTTGGGTACGGTTAGGTAAGCCTCACCGAATCGGGGATGGCTCGCCGCACCACTCAGCGCCAGGAGGTGAACCGCGTGTACGTCTGCTCTTGCTTCGGGATCACCGACAAGCAGGTCAAGGAACACGCGGCTGCCGGGGCCTGCACGCCCCGCCAGATCGCCTCGGCCACCAAGGCCGGCACCGACTGCGGCTCCTGCGTGCGCACCATCCAGGGCATCCTCGGCCGCGGGGCGTGCCCGCGCAGGGAGCTGCTGGAGAAGGGCGACGCGGTGTCCGTGCTCGCCGCCGACGCGGATCCGGCACGCTCGCCCGAGCTGGCGGAAGCGGCCTAGCGAAGGCTCCGGCGCCCGGGCCCGGCCTCGGACCGGCACACGGAACCTGCCCGGAGCGGGTCCGCCGGAAGGGTCAGCTCGGCTGCTCGATGAGCTGCGCGATGTACAGCGCCTCGCCCAGGGACTCGACGAGCTCCAGCTGGGTGTCGAGGTAGTCGATGTGGTGCTCCTCGTCCTCCAGGATCTCCTCGAAGAGACGGGCCGAGGTGATGTCGCCCTTCCCGCGCATGACCTCGATACCCCGCTTGAGACGGTCGATGGCCTCGACCTCGACCTGGCGGTCCGCCTGGAACATCTCGGTGATCGTCTGCCCGACGCGCACGTGGAAGAGACGCTGGTAGTTCGGCAGACCGTCGAGCATCAGGATGCGCTCGGTGATCTTGTCCGCGTGCTTCATCTCGTCGATGGACTCTTCACGCGTGTACTTGGCGAGCTTGGTCCAGCCCTTGTTGTCCTGGATGCGGTAGTGCAGCCAGTACTGGTTGATGGCCGTCAGCTCGCCGGTCAGCTGCTCGTTCAGAAACTCAAGGACCTCGGGGTCGCCCTGCATCGCAGAGGCTCCTTCCAGGCAATGTCAGCTATGTGACGGGGCAGTTGCGCGCATCCTTGCACCGCCGCTGAGGGCCGTCCAGTAAGTGCCTCCTTAGTGGGAGTTACCGTGACTTGCCCGAATCGGCCCGGACCTGGTCATGACCACCCTGCCCAGTCTGTCACCATGGAGTCATGGGTCAGCCGGAAAGCCGGGAATCTCCGGGAGCAGAGCAGCTGGAGCTTCCACCGGGGCAGCGGCTGCAGAAGGGCTGGCCCGTCACCCATTACGGTCCCGTGCCCAAGTTCAAGCCGGACCGCTGGGAGTTCCGCGTCTTCGGCGCGACCGCCGACGGCGACAAGCACTGCTGGAACCACGAGGAGTTCACGGCCCTGCCGTTCACCTCTGTCGTGGCCGACCTGCACTGCGTCACTAAGTTCAGCATGCAGGGCGCCGAATGGGGCGGCGTGCTCGCCCGCGACGTGCTGGCCCTGGCACCGCCCGCGCCGCAGGTCACGCACGTGATGGTGTGGGCCGAGTACGGCTTCAGCTCCAACCTGCGACTGGCCGACTTCGCCTCCGACCGGACCGTCTTCGCCACCCACGAGGGCGGCGAACTGCTCACCGCCGAGCACGGTTTCCCCGTCCGGCTCGTGGTCCCGCACCTGTACGCCTGGAAGGGCCCCAAGTGGGTCCGCGGCATCGAGTACATGACCGCCGACCGCCGCGGCTTCTGGGAGGAGCGCGGCTACCACAACATCGGCGACCCCTGGCGCGAGCAGCGCTACTCGTACCAGGAGGAGCCCGGGGACGGCCCCGAACTCTAGGGGCGGCAGTCACCCGGACGGTGTACCCGCGACGACGGGGACAGCCCTCAGGGGCAGCGGATCACCGGGAGCCGCGCAGCTCCTTCAGCAGCGCCACGTCCGTCGCGTGCCCTTCCTTGCCGCCCGGCGTCTCGATGATCAGCGGTACGCCGTCCATCGCCGGGTGCGTGCACAGCTCGGCGAAGGCGTCCCGGCCGATGTGGCCCTGGCCGATGTTCGCGTGCCGGTCCTTGTGCGCGCCCACGCCCTCCTTGGAGTCGTTCGCGTGGACCAGCTTCAGCCGGCCCTCGCCCACGGTGTCCACCAGCAGGTCCAGCGTCACCTTCGTCCCGCCCGGCTCCGCCAGATCGTGACCGGCCGCGAAGATGTGGCAGGTGTCCAGGCAGATCCCCAGCTTCGGATGGTGGTCCAGCGCATCGAAGTACGGTCCGAAGTCCTCGGCGAGCGAGCACAGCGAGGAACCCTGCCCCGCCGTCGACTCCAGCAGCAACAACGGGTCGTCGTCGTGCGTCAGCTCGTCCAGCAGCGGCAGCATGTACTCCCTGACCTGCGCGTACGCCACCTCCCGCGGGCGGCCGCCGGTCGCCGAGCCGGTGTGGACGACCACCCCGAGCGCGCCGATCCGCCGGGCCCGGCGCAGCGAATGGCGCAGGGACTCCACCGACTTCTCCACGGTGGCGGCGGTGTGCGAGCCGAAGTTGATCAGATACGGCGCGTGCACGTAGGCCGGAATGCCCTCCCGCGCGCACTCCTCGCGGAACCGCTCGTCCTGCGCCGGATTGCCGACCGGGGTGGCCCAGCCGCGCGGATTGGCGACGAAGACCTGGACCGCCTCGGCGCCCATCTCCCGGGCGTACGTCAGCCCGACCGAGGCGAGACCGCCCGCGACGGGGACGTGCCCGCCCACTGGATTGCGTACCACGTGCGCTTACAGTCCCTTGGTCCGGATGGTGATCGTGAGGCCCTCGGCGGCGGTCTGCCCCGGCAGCACCGACTGGGCGTCCACGGTCCTGCTGAAGGAGATCAGCGGCCGGTCCACCTTCACCTTGAAGCCCGCCGCCTCCAGGGTCCTGCGAGCCGTGTCCACGTCCTGGCCGACCACGTTCGGGACCGGCAGCTGGCGCGGGCCCTTGGACACCGTCAGCGTGACCGTGTCCCCGGCCGCCGCCTGGGTGCCGGCACCGATCGACTGGTTGGCGACCGTACCCGGATCCGACGGTGCGTTGACCTGCTCGGGAGCTGTCGCCACCTTCAGGCCCAGACCCTCCAGGGTGGCCTTCGCCTGCTCGAAGGGCAGACCCGTCACCCCCGGCACCGGCACCGGCCGGCCCTTGCTGACGACGAACGAGACCGCCGTGTCGGGCGCCCGCTTCTCGCCGCCCGCCGGATTGGTGCTGATCACCGAACCCTGGGCGACGTCCTGGCTGAAGGCCTGCGTGACGATCCCGGGGGCCAGCCCGGTCCGGGTCAGCTCCTCCTTGGCCTCCTCCAGGGGCCTGCCCTTCAGGTTGGGCACGGACACGACCTCGGGGCCGCGGGAGATCGTGAGGGTCACCGCGCCGTTGCCGCGGATCCGCCGGCCGCCCGCAGGGTCGGTGTTCATCACCGTCCCGCGCTCGAAGGCGTCGCTGAACTTCCGCTCCACCCCCTTCACCCCGAGACCGGCCTCGGACAGCTGGGAGCGGGCCTGCGCCTCGGTCTTGCCGAGCAGGTTGGGGACCTTGGTGAACTGGCCGGAGTTGATGTACCAGACACCCGTGCCGATGCCCAGCGCCAACAGGACGCCGACGACCACCAGCAGCACCCCGCGGCGCGGCCGCGCCGCGGGCGCCGGCCGGCGTCCGGGCGGAGCGGGCTCGTCCAACGGGGGCGTCTCGAACCGGGAGGTGAGGTTCAGGGGCTGCGCGGCCACCGGGCGCGGGATCACGCCGGTGCGGTCCTCGGCGGACGACCGCTCCACGGCGTACGCCTGCGGCGGTACGGCGTCCAGCTCGGCGTCCGTGAGTTCCGCGCGGGCCTCGCGGGCGAGGCCGAAGAGAGCGGCCGCGTCGTACGGGCGCAGGTCGGGGTTGCGGGCGGTGGCCGACGCCACGAGCCCGTCGAGACCGACGGGCAGCCCGGGCACGGCGGCGGACGGCGGCGGGACGTCCTCGTGCAGGTGCTGGTAGAGCACCTGCGCGGGGGTGGCGCCGTTGTGGGGCTTGGAGCCGGTGAGCATCTCGTAGAGGACGACACCGCAGGCGTAGACGTCCACGCGGGTGTCGGCGACGCCGTTCTCGATCTGCTCGGGCGCCAGGTAGGAGACGGTGCCCAGGACCGAGCCGGTGGTGTTGGTCACCGAGTCCACGGACCGCACGAGCCCGAAGTCCGCGACCTTGACCCTGCCGTCGTCGCCGATCAGGACGTTCTCCGGCTTCATGTCGCGGTGCACGAAGCCGGCCCGGTGGGCGGCGCCGAGAGCGGCGAGGACCGGTTCGAGGATGTCGAGGGCCGCCCGCGGCTGGAGCGCCCCGCGCTCGCGCAGCACGTCGCGCAGGGTGCAGCCGGAGACGTACTCCATCGCCAGGTAGACGTACGGCCCGTCCGTGCCCTGGTCGAACACGGCGACCACGTTGGGGTGCGCGAGCCGCGCCACGGACTTCGCCTCGCGGATGAACCGGTCGACGAACGCGGCGTCGGAGGCGAGCGCCGGATGCATCACCTTCAGGGCGAGGATCCGGTCCAGGCGGGTGTCGACGGCCCGGTAGACCGTGGCCATGCCGCCGGCCGCGATGCGGGCATCGATGCGGTAGCGGTCGTCGAGCACGCGCCCGACGAGCGGGTCTTCCAGGGTCGTATCCACCCGCCGATTCTACGAGCCGGCGCCGGTACCCCGGCGGGGGTGCCCGCCCTTGCAGCGCAGCTGTGACGTGGAGAGGGCCGGGTCGGGGCGCTCCACCCCCTCGGCCCCCGCACCGCGGGCAGGTGGCTGCCCACCCGCCCCACCGGCCGTGACCAGCACGATCGGGGTCGGAGCACGCTGTGCCGGGGGCGCCGCCCCCGGCGGGTCCTCAGAACGCCGGGCGTTCCGGGTCCAGGGTCGCGCGGCCTTCCGTGGGTGAGGAGGGTTCGGCGAAGCGGCGCTGGGGGATGCGGCCCGCCCGGAAGGCGAGGCGGCCCGCCGAGACGGCGTCCCGCATGGCGGACGCCATCAGGACCGGCTCCTGCGCCCGGGTCACGGCCGAGGCCAGCATCACCGCCGCGCAGCCCAGTTCCATCGCCAGGGCGGCGTCGGAGGCCGTGCCCGCGCCGGCGTCGAGGATGACGGGGACCGAGGCGCGCTCGGTGATGAGCTCGAAGTTGTGCGGGTTGCGAATGCCCATGCCGGAGCCGATGGGGGAGCCGAGCGGCATGATCGCCGCGCAGCCCACGTCCTCCAGCTTGCGCGCGAGCACCGGGTCGTCGTTGGTGTACGGCAGGACGGTGAAGCCCTCGTCGACCAGGACCTCGGCGGCGTCCAGCAGCTCGACGCCGTCGGGCAGGAGCGTCCGCTCGTCCGCGACCACCTCCAGCTTGACCCAGTCGGTGCCGAGGGCCTCCCGCGCGAGCCGGGCCGTGAGGACGGCCTCGCCCGCGGTGAAGCAGCCGGCCGTGTTGGGCAGGACGGAGATGCCCAGCTTGGTGAGGACGGAGAGGACCGAGCCCTGCACCGTCGGGTCGAGGCGGCGCATGGCCACGGTGGTGAGTTCGGTGCCGGACGCGACCAGGGCGCGTTCGAGGACGTCCAGGCTCGGGGCGCCGCCCGTGCCCATGATCAGGCGGGAGGAGAAGGTCCGGTCGCCCAGTGTGAAGAGGTCGTCGGCCATGGCGGTCAGCCTCCCTGGACCGCGGTGAGGATCTCCACGCGGTCGCCGTCGCCCACGCGGGTGTCCGGCCACTGCCCGCGGGGGACGACGGTCTCGTTGAGTGCGGCGGCCACCCCGGAGGGGGCCGCGGTCAGGGTGGCGACGACGGCGTCGAGCGTGGTGCCGGCCGCGACCTCGCGCGGCTCGCCGTTGACGGAGATGGTCATGCGTACGACTCCTGAGGTGCGGCGGAGAAGCGGCGGGGGGTGAAGGGGCGCGCGATCTCGGGCAGTTCGCCGGTGACCAGCAGCTCGGCCAGTACCTCGCCGGTGAGCGGGGTCAGCAGCACCCCGTTGCGGTAGTGCCCGGTGGCCAGGTGCAGGCCGGGCAGGTCGGTGGGGCCCAGCAGCGGGGCGTTGTCGGGTGAACCGGGGCGCAGTCCCGCCCGGGTCTCGGTCAGCGGGAGCTCGGTGATGCCGGGGACCAGTTCGTGGGCGTCGCGAAGGAGTTCGTAGACCCCGCCCGCGGTGACGGTGGTGTCCCAGCCGAGTTCCTCGCTGGTGGCGCCGATGACGAGTTCGCCGTTCTCGCGGGGCACGAGGTAGACGTGGCTGCCGCGCACGACCGCCCGTACGGTGCGGGAGAGGAACGGCGCGTACGCGGGGGGTACGGCGAGCCGCAGCACCTGCCCCTTGACGGGCCGTACGGGGGGCAGCACCTCGGGGGGTACGCCCGCCAGCCTGCCGCTGAGCGAGCCCGCCGCCAGGACCACCTGGTCGGCGCGCAGTTCCGTGCCGTCGTCGAGGAGGGCGCCGGCCGCCCGGTCCGCGGTGGTGAGGAGCTGCTCGGCGGCGGCCCGGCGGATGGTCACTCCGGCGCCTTCGCAGGCGGCCAGCAGGGCGGCGGCGAGCCGGCGCGGGTCGACCTGGTGGTCGCCGTCGACGCGCAGGCCCCCGCGGACGCCGGGGGCCAGCATGGGTTCGAGGCGGCGGCACTCGCGGCCGGTGAGCCATTCGGACTCCAGGCCGCAGCGGCGCTGGAGGGTGTGGAGTTCGCGCAGGTGGAGGCGGTCGTCGGCGTCGAGGGCGACGGCGAGGGTGCCGCAGGCGCGGTAGCCGATGTCCATGCCGCCGCTGGCGGCGGCGAGCTCGGCGGCGAACTGCGGATAGCGTGCGCAGGAGGCGAGGCCGAGGCCGAGGAGGGCTTCCTCGCCGTAGTGGAGTTCGGTGACGGGGGCGAGCATGCCGGCCGCGACCTGGGCGGCGCCGCCGCCGGGTGCCGGGTCGGCGAGTACGGTGCGCAGTCCGCGCTCGGCGGCCCGCCAGGCGGTGACCAGGCCGATGATGCCGCCTCCGATGACGAGGACGTCGGATCCCCGGTCGGTTCCCTTCCGAGATGAGTGCATGGGCGTCCAGCCCCTCCCTTCGCCGGCATGACCCGGATCAGGTTCGTACGGTCGGAGGCCGGCCAGCCTCCCTCTCAGCCCGGTGCGCCGGACTCCCGCGATAGGTACGGTGGCCAGACTATCCCGGCGGTGGACGGCGGGTAAGGCGGCACCTGTTCCTGACGGAGCGTCAGATGACTAGGGTGGCCGCGTGAGCGAGCAGACGGAATCGAATCAGCGCGGCGTCGTGATCGCCGGCGCCGGAATGGCCGGGGTGCAGACCGCGGTCGCCCTGCGTGAACAGGGCTTCACCGGCCCCGTGACCCTGCTGGGAGCCGAACCCCACCAGCCCTACGACCGGCCCCCGCTGTCCAAGGCGGTGCTGCTCGGCAAGGCCGAGGACTCCGCCTTCGACGTGGACTTCGACGGCCTGGGCATCGAGCTCCGGCTCGGGACGGAGGTCACCGGGCTGCGGGCCGCCGACCGCGAACTGGACACCGAGGCGGGACCGGTCCCGTACGGGGTCCTCGTCCTGGCGACCGGCGCGCAGCCGCTGACCCTGCCCGGCGCCGAGGGCGTCCCGGGCGTCCACCTGCTGCGCACGCTGGACGACGCGGCGCGGCTGCGCCCGGTCCTGGCGGCCTCGTCCCGCATCGTGGTCGTCGGCGCGGGCTGGATCGGCGCGGAGTTCGCCACCGCGGCCCGGGAGGCCGGCTGCGCGGTGACCGTCGTCGAGGCGGCGGACCGGGTGCTGGCGGGCGCCCTGCCCGCCGAGGTCGCCGAGCCCATGGCGCGCTGGTACGGGCAGGCCGGCGCCGAGCTGATCACCGGCGCGAAGGTGGCCGCGGTCGAGGAGGGGCGGGTCCTCCTGGCGGACGGGCGCGCCCTGCCCGCCGACGCGGTGGTCGTGGGGATCGGCGCACGGCCCGCCACCGGATGGCTGGCCGGGTCCGGCGTGGAACGCGGCGCCGACGGCTCGGTCACCGCCGACGCGCACCTGCTGACCTCGCTGCCGGGGGTGTACGCGGTCGGCGACTGCGCCTCCTTCCCGTCCGGGCGGTACGGGGCGCGGCTGCTCGTGCACCACTGGGACAACGCCCTCCAGGGGCCGAGGACGGTCGCGGCGAACATCCTGGCCGGGAGGCCCACCGCGGTCTACGACCCGGTGCCGTACCTCTGGTCCGAGCAGTTCGGGCGCTTCGTGCAGTACGCCGGCCACCACGAGGGGGCCGGCACCCCGGTGTGGCGCGGCGACCCGGCCGAGGAGACCTGGTCGGTGTGCTGGCTGCGCGACGGCGCCCTGGCCGCGGTCCTCGCCGTCGGCCGCCCCCGCGACCTGGCGCAGGGCCGCAAGCTGATCGAGACGGGCGCCCCGGTGGACCCGGCCAAGGTCGCCGACCCGGGCACGCCGCTGAAATCGGCCACCGCGTAGCCGGCGGCCCGGGCGGTCGCGGCGGGCACGCGCCACGGACGGGCCGCCCGGGTACCGGCTGTCGGTGGGAGGTGGCAGGCTTGGCCTGTGACCGAGATTGACGCAAAGATCGATTCCCTCGTCCCCGACTGGCTGTACCTCCCCGACATCGCGGAGATGCTGGGTGTCGAGGTGACGCGGGTCCGCCAGATGGTCAAGGAAGGGCAGCTCATCGCCGTGCGCCGGGGCGAGAACCGGGCCCTGCAGGTTCCTGCCCCCTTCATCGACGGCGACAAGGTGGTCAAGGGCCTCGTAGGCCTGCTGACCGTCCTGCGCGACGACGGCTTCTCCGACGAGGAGATGCTGGAGTGGCTGTTCACCGCCGACCCGACCCTGCCGGGTACCCCCGCCCAGGCGCTGAGCGAGAATCGCGGCACGGAGGTGAAGCGCCGCGCTCAGGCGCTCGCCCTCTGACCTGATCCGCAGTAGCTCCGCCGCGGTGTACGGGCCCCGTGCCCGTACACCGCCTCCATCCACGGGGGGTACACCCATGCAGCTGTCCGACGCCCGGCTCTACCTGTGCACGGACGCCCGCAAGCGGCAGGGTGACCTCCCCCAGTTCCTCGACGCCGTCCTGGCCGGGGGCGTGGACATCGTCCAGCTCCGCGACAAGGGCATGGAGGCGGGCGAGGAGCTCGAACACCTCCAGGTGTTCGCGCAGGCCGCGCGCCGCCACGGCAAGCTCCTCGCCGTGAACGACCGCGCCGACGTCGCCCACGCCATCGGCTCCGACGTGCTGCACCTGGGTCAGGGCGACATCCCGGTGCCCGCGGCCCGCGCCATCCTCGGCGGGCAGGTGCTGATCGGCCGCTCCTGCCACGCGGAGGACGAGGTCGCCGCGGCCGCCGCCGAACCGGGCGTGGACTACTTCTGCACCGGCCCCTGCTGGCCGACCCCCACCAAGCCCGGCCGCCACGCCCCCGGCCTGGACCTGGTCCGCCACGCGGCCTCGCTGCGGCAGGACCGGCCCTGGTTCGCCATCGGCGGCATCGACGCCGCGAACCTGGACGAGGTCCTGGACGCCGGCGCCACCCGCGTCGTGGTGGTCCGCGCGCTCACCGAGGCCTCCGACCCCGGGGCCGCCGCCGCTGACCTCGCCAAGCGCGTCCGCGCCCGCCTCGGCTGAGCCCCGGCCCACCGCCGACCCGCCGCCGGCCGACCGCGGGCCGACTGCCGGGCCGCCCGCCCGGGCTGCGGCCGCACGGTCCCGTCCGCCCGGTCAGCCCGGTGGCATTCCGCGCCGCCATAGCCCGTAGAAGCCCCTTCCGGCCAGAGGTCCGGCCGCAGGTGTCCAAAAACGTGTCCAAAAGGCGGACGCCGCTTCGGGGAGCGCCGGGGCGCGTCTAACCTGCCCACATGGCCTCTGGTACCGCTTCCACCTGGTCGGACCGTGCACACACGGTCCGCGACCTCCTCGCGTCCGGGCGCTCGTACTCCTTCGAGTTCTGGGCCCCGAAGACCGAGAAGGGCGAACGCAACCTCTGGAACGCCCTGCGCAGGGTCGAGGCGGTATCCCCGAGCTTCGTCTCCGTGACCTACGGGGCCGGCGGCTCCACCCGCGGCGGCACCGTCAAGGCCACCCAGGAGATCGCGGCGGACACCACGCTGACCCCGGTCGCGCACCTGACCGCCGTGGACCACTCCATCGCCGAGCTGCGCCACGTCATCGGCCAGTTCGCCGACGCCGGGATCCGCAACATGCTGGCCCTGCGCGGCGATCCGCCGGGCGACCCGATGGCCGAGTGGGTGGCCCACCCCGAGGGCGTGCACTACGCGGCCGACCTGGTGCGGCTGCTCAAGGAGTCGGGAGACTTCTGCGTCGGCGTCGCGGCCTTCCCCGAGATGCACCCCCGCTCGACGGACTGGGATACGGACATCCGGCACTTCGTGGACAAGTGCCGCGCCGGAGCCGACTATGCGATCACCCAGATGTTCTTCGATCCGGAGAATTATCTGCGACTGCGCGACAGCGTCGAGAAGGCGGGCTGCGACACCCCGATCATCCCCGAGGTCATGCCTGTTACGGGTATCAAGCAGCTCGACCGACTGCCCCAGCTGAGCACCGCGGTCTTCCCCGCGGACGTGAAAGAGCGCATGCTCGCCGTCAAGGACGACCCGGCCGCTGTACGCTCCATTGGCATCGAGTTCGCCACGGAGTTCTGCGCGCGGCTGCTGTCCGAGGGTGTACCGGGACTGCACTTCATCACGCTGAACAATTCCACGGCGACTCTCGAGATCTACGAGAACCTGGGCCTGCACCAGCGGGCCTGACCGGCCGCACCCGTGTGACGGCCGTACCGAGAGGGGCCTTGCATGGGTATGACGGTCCTCTACATCGCGTTCGGAATCGTCGCGTTGTGGCTGCTTGCCGAGGTACTGATGCAGTACAAGGCCCGGCTTCGCTGGCGCCTGCTCGCCTTCGCCGGCTTCCTCGGCGTGGTCGCCGGCGTGATACTGCCCTCGGTGCCGGTCATCGGCGCCGGCGCGGCCGCGTTCGCCGTGGGCCAGACCCTGGTGACGCTCTCCTTCCGCAAGGGCTTCGTCGCCGGCTGGGCGCTGCGCCGCGGCGGGGAGCCCGTACGGCAGGCCAGACGCCGCAGAGGCGGGGCCGCCGCGCCGGAACCGGCGCTCCAGGTCACCGCCCTGGAGTACGGCGACGCGGACGCGGCCCCGGACGAGCGGCCGTTCCAGGCCGCGGCCGAAGAGGTCTACAGCCCGCAGCCGGTGCCCGAGGACACCGGGTCCTACGGCATACAGAGTTTCGCGACGCCGGCCCCCGAGGCCGACCAGACGGCGGCCTTCGCCTCGCCGTTCACCACCGCCGAGCAGGACGCCCACCAGTACGCGGCGTACTACGACCAGCACAACCAGGGCGGCTACGACTACTCCGGCGGCTACCCGGCGGGCGACCAGCAGCAGGTCTACGCCGCCTACTCGGACCCCTACATCGGCACCGGCGGCGCCGTCGTCCCGCCCCAGCCGTACGACTACGCCCCGTACGCCGACTACGGTCAGCAGCAGCAGTACTCCACGGACACCCCGCCCGGCGGCGTCTGGGTCCCGCAGCAGCGGTCCACCGACGGGGCCGGCCAGCCCTACCCGGCGGACGGGCAGGGCGAGCCGCCGCAGCAGTACCCGTACCCGCAGCAGGGCGAGTACGGGCAGTACCGCTACTGAGCCGGCCGGGGCCGCGGCCGGGTCACCGGGAGCCGCGGAAGCCCGCGCCCTCCACGATCAGCCCGGCCACCAGGGCCCCGGTCATCCCGGCGTGCGCGAGCCCGCCGCCGGGGTGCGCCCAGCCGCCCGCCAGGTACAGGCCGGGCACGGCCGTGGTGTTGGCCGGGTACAGCAGCCGGCCCCCCGCACCCGCGAGGGCGGGCGGGGGCACCGCGCCGCCCGGAGCGCCGGTCGCCGCCTCCACATCGGCCGGGGTGCGCACCTCCTGCCACAACAGCCGCTCCCGCAGGCCCTGTACGGCCTTCTCCGCGAGGTTCAGCAGCTCCTCGGGCTCCGAGGTCCCCGGGCCGTGCACGGCGCTCACGGTGACCGCCTCGTGCTCCGCGTCGGGCCGCGTGGCGGGATCGTCCGGCCGCATGACGGTGACCTGCGCCCCGGCGGCGTGCACGAGCGTGCGGTGCACGGTCCCCGCGGGCCGGGCGCCGCGCAGCGCGAGCAGCACAGTGATCCGGCCGGGCACGTCGTCGCCGCGGGCGGGCACCGCCCCGGCGGGCCACGGCAGCGAGCCGGCCGGCAGCGTCCGCGGGTCGATCCCGCAGACGACGCAGTCGGCCTCCGCCTCGGTGCCGTCGGCCAGCAGCAGGCCGGCCGCCCGGCCGCCCCGGACCAGGACCTCGCGCACGTCCGCCCCGAAGACGAAGGCGACCTTCCGTTCCAGGCAGCGCTCGTACACGGCGGTGGCCAGCGCCCGCATCCCCCCGCGCACGTACCAGCTGCCGAAGGTCTGCTCCATGTACGGCAGCACGGCCGCCGAGGCGGGAGCGGTGGCCGGGTCGAGGCCGTAGCCGCGGACCACGCCGGCCAGCACCTCGCCGAGGTGGCCGCCCAGCTCCCGGCCGGCCACCTCGGCGAGAGTGGGGCTGCGGCGGCGGAGCAGGCCGCTGCGCCGCAGGGCCGGGTACGGGTCGCCGCCCAGCGCCTGCCGGGCGTCGTCGGGCAGGGGTTCCTCCAACAGCGGGCGGCGGGTGGCGTCCCAGGCATCCCGGGCCCGGCCCAGCACCTCGTTCCAGCGCTCGCCGGCGCCCCGGCCGAAGGCGCCGTCGAGGGCGGCGGCGACACCGCCGTGCGAGGCGCCGGGGAGGGTGACGTCGATGCCGTGGCCGGGCAGGACGTGCCGGACGGCCGGATCCACCTGCGCCATGTCGACGCAGTCCTCCAGCGGCCGCTTGCCGGTCTTGACGAAGAGGTCGCGGTAGACGGCGGGCAGGTGCAGCAGCCCGGGACCGGTGTCGAAGGCGAAGCCCTCCCGCTCGTACCGGCCCACGGCCCCGCCGTAGGTCGCGCCCCGCTCGAACACCGTCACCTGGTGCCCCGCCACGGCCAGCCGGGCCGCCGTCGCCATCGCGCCCATGCCGGCGCCGATCACCGCAATTCGTGCCATGCGGCCGAGCCTATGACCCCGTGCGGACGCCCGCGCTCAGCGGGGTGGCGCCCCCGTCACCTCGCGGGCCTCGGCGGCCAGCCGCTTCTCCTCGCGGCGCTGGGCGCGGCGGCGCAGGAAGCGGCGGATCCGGCTCCAGAGGAAGACCACTATGGCCACTCCGACGACCAGCAGGGAGCCCGCGATGATCGCGGCGGGGACGGGGTAGAAGATCGCCAAGGTGACGAGGCCCGCCACACCGAGGTCCTCGGCGATGCTCATGGCCACGTTGGTGAACGGCTCGGGCGAGGTGTTGATCGCCATCCGGGTGCCGGCCTTCACGAAATGGCTGGCCAGCGCCGTGGTGCCGCCGACCGCCCCGGCGGTGATGTCGGAGAGCGAGCCGCTCTGCCCGGCCAGCAGGGCGCCGATCACCGCACCCGTCAGCGGGCGGACCACGGTGTGGACGCCGTCCCATATCGAGTCGACGTACGGGATCTTGTCGGCGACCGCCTCGCAGAGGAAGAGCACGGCGGCGGCGATCAGCACGTCCGTGCGCTGGAGGGCCGCGGGGACCTCGTCGGTCAGGCCGGTACGGCCGAAGATGCCGAGCAGGAGGACCACGGCGTAGGCGTTGATCCCACTGGCCCAGCCGCTGGTGAAGACCAGGGGGAGCACACTCATCGGATCATCATGCCGTACGGCGGCACCCGCGGGCCCGAGGTCCGCGCAGAACAGTGAGGGGACGGCCGCACGGCGGCGGCCATCCCCTCACTGACGTGTTCCGGGGGCTACTGCCCCTGCTCGTCACGGCGGCGCTGCCACCGGTCCTCGATGCGGTTCATCATCGACCGGCGCTGCCTGTTGTGGCCGCGGGCCGAACCGCCGGTACTTCCGGAGACGGGCTGCTCGCCGGGCTTGGGTGCCTTGCGCCAACCGGTGACCACGAGGACCGTACATCCCAGCATGACGAGGAAGCCCACCACGCTGATCCACAGCACGTTCGGAATGATCACACCGGTCATGAGGAGCGCGATACCCACCACAATGCCTGCGACTGCCTGGTAGACCCGTCGCCGGGTGTACGTACGCAGACCGCTTCCCTCAAGCGCTGTCGCGAACTTGGGGTCTTCGGCGTACAGCGCTCGCTCCATCTGCTCGAGCATTCGCTGCTCGTGCTCCGAGAGCGGCACGGGAGTCCTCCTCATCCGTCGGTCGCGGGGGTAGCGACCAGGGGTCCCCTTCAGGATAGGCGGGGAATCGCCCCCGTGACACCCGCCCTCAACGCACGTTCCAAAATGACACAGCACAGAAAGACAGAGCCGGTAAAGCCACTGCGTGAAAACCGTACCGCCGCGGGAGCGGTCACTGAGGCCGTTATTCCCCAATGGCCCGTTCACCATGCCGGTCACTGCTCCCGATCATACGGGGCGGACCGGCCGAACGGAGGGTGAGCGGCCGACCGGCTGCGGGCCGGAGCAGCAGTTCAGGCCTGCTTCTCGCCCAGGACGTGCAGCTGCGTGGCCACCGCGTGGAAGGCGGGCAGCTCCGCCGCGGCCTCCTCCAGGCGCAGCAGCGCCTCCACCGCGCCCGGCTCGGTGTCCACCAGGACGCCCGGAACGAGGTCGGCGAAGATCCGCACGCCGTGCACCGCGCCGACCGCCAGGCCGGCGCCGCCGACCAGCTCGGAGAGCTGCTCGCCGGTGAAGCGGCGCGGTACCGGGTCGCCGGAACCCCAGCGGCCGGCCGGGTCGGTGAGGGCGTTACGGGCCTCCGTGAAGTGCCCGGCCAGCGCGCGGGCGAGGACGGCCCCGCCGAGGCCCGCGGCCAGCAGGCTGAGCGTGCCGCCGGGGCGCAGGGCCGCCGCGACGTTGGCCACGCCCTCGGCCGGGTCGTCCACGTACTCCAGGACGCCGTGGCAGAGCACCACGTCGTACGCGCCCCGCTCGACCACTTCCAACAGGCCCTGGGCGTCGCCCTGGACGCCGCGGACCAGGTCGGCGAGGCCGGCCTCGGACACCCGGCGCTCCAGCCCGAACAGCGCGTTCGGGCTGGGGTCGACCACGGTGACCCGGTGGCCCAGGTGGGCCACCGGCACGGCGAACTTGCCGGTGCCGCCGCCGGTGTCGAGCACGTCCAGCACATCCCGTCCGGTCGCCTTCACCCGGCGGTCGAGCGCCTCCTTCAGGACCTCCCACACCACGGCGGTGCGGAGGGAGGCACGGGGGCGGGAAGTGTCCGACACGGCTGATGTCTCCTCGGCGAGGGAAGGGTGAGCGGTCCGTGCCCCACCCTATTGCCTTCCACAGCCGAGCAGGTCATCCCGCGTCCGGACGCTCCGGCCGCGGCTGGGGCAGGGTCTGCGCCGAACTCCGGGGCAAGGTCTGGGGCGGGCCGTGGGGCGGTATCGGGTCGGGCACCCGGACGGCGAGCATCCGCTCCACCAGGCGCAGGAACATCGAAGCGGCGCGCAGCAGGTCGTCCGCGTCTCGGGCGCTGGCCGCGTCCGCCACCCCCGCCTCGGCCCGGGCCCGGCGGGCGGCACCGGAGGCGAAGAGCGCGCTCCACTCGGCCAGCTCCGGCGCCAGCTCCGGCAGGACCTCCCACGCGCTGCGGATCCGCGGCCGCCGCCGCGGGTTCGCCGGCTCGGGGCGGGCGCGCGCCGCGAGCACGGCCGCGGCGGTGCGCAGTGCGCTGAGATGGGCCGTGGCGTAGCGCTCGTTGGGCCGGGTCAGCAGGGCGGCCTCGGCCAGGCCGCGGCGGGCCTTGGCGAGGAGGTCGAGGGCGGCCGGAGGGGCCGTCGACTTCCGCAGGACGGGGTGGACAGGGGACGGGGACGGTGTGGCCATGGCGAACCTCCTGTCGATGCGTTGCCACAATCGCCCTGACCTGCGTGTTTTCCGTCAAATGCACAGCAACTGCCCCCTCCTGCGCGCCTGGTGCGGAAGGAGTGGTAGTTTTTGAACTGACCGGTCAGTTCAAAAAGAAGGGGGATGGCGTGGACAGCCCGCACGGCGCGGCCGTCAAGGCCGAGGACTTCGGACTCAAGGGACCGCGCGGCTGGGCCTTCCGGGGGATCGGCCTCGACGCGGCGCCCGGCTCGCTCATCGCGGTCGAAGGCCCCTCCGGCACCGGCCGGACCTGTCTGCTCCTGGCCCTCACCGGGCGGATGAAACCCACCGAGGGCCACGCCGAGATCGGCCGCCACCGGCTGCCGAAGAAGATGGCGGCGGTCCGCCGGATCGCCGCCCTCGGCCCGGTCCCCGGGATCAACGACCTTGACCAGTCCCTCACCGTCGCCGAACAGCTGCGCGAGGGCGTCCTGCTCCAGCGCCACTACGGCGCCCCGATCCGCTCCCTGCTGCGCCCCCGGGCGGAGCGCCGCGCCACCGCGGCCGCCCGGATCGAGGCCGCCCTGGACGCCGCCGGGCTGGACCTCGCCACGCTGCCCAAGGGCGAGCGCACCACCGTCCGGGACCTGGAGCGCCTGGAGGCCGTACGGCTGTCCGTGGCGATCGCCCTGCTCGGCTCCCCGAGGCTGCTGGCCCTCGACGACCTCGACATCAAGCTCTCGGACACCGAACGCACCGAGGTCTGGGCCCTGCTCCGCTCGATCGCCGCCCGCGGGGTCACCGTCCTCGCGGTGTGCAGCGAGGCCCCCGCCGACGCCGTGGTCCTGCGGACCGGCCCCAAGGAGGACGGCGGCGCACCCGAGGCGAAGCAGCCGACCGGCGCCGCCGGCACCCCGAAGATCACGTGGGGCACCCGGGCGAAGGACGGCGCCGAGGCCGACCGGGACGCGGAGGCGGAGGCGGACGCGGACGGTCACGCGGCTGTGGAGAAGGACTCCGGCGAGCGCAAGGACGCCGCGGCCGACGCCGAGAAGCCCGCGAAGGCCGACGACGGCAACGACAGCAACGACGACAGCAACGACGACGACAACGACGACACGAAGGGGGCGGACGATGCGCTCGCCGAAGCTGGCCGCGCTTGAGCTGAAGCGGTTCGGGCGGGGCAAGCTGCCCCGGGCCGCGCTCGTCGCGCTGCTCCTGCTGCCGCTGCTCTACGGAGCCCTGTACCTGTGGTCCTTCTGGGACCCGTACAGCCGCCTCGACAAGGTGCCCGTGGCCCTCGTCAACTCCGACCGGGGCGCGACCGTCGACGGCAAGCACCTGGACGCGGGCGGTGAGATCACCAAGAAGCTCCGCGACAGCAAGACCTTCGACTGGCGGGAGGTGAGCGCCGAGAAGGCGGCCAAGGGCCTGGAGGACGGTACGTACTACCTGACCCTGACCATGCCGGCCGACTTCAGCGAGAAGATCGCCTCCAGCTCGGGCGACGACCCCGCCACCGGGGCCCTCCAGGTCCGCACCAACGACGCCAACAACTACGTCGTCGGCTCGATCTCGCGCTCCGTCTTCTCCGAGGTCCGCTCGGCGGCGTCCGCCAACGCCTCCCGCGGTTTCCTCGACAAGATCTTCGTCAGCTTCTCGGACCTGCACGACAAGACCGCCGAGGCGGCCGACGGCGCCGACAAGCTCAAGGACGGGGCGGGCAAGGCCCAGGAGGGCGCCAAGGAGCTCGCCGACGGCCTCGACACCGCCGGGGAGAAGAGCGGAGAGCTCAACAGCGGCCTGAAGAAGCTCAACGCGGCCGCCGCCAAGCTGGAGACGGGCACGCGGGACGTCGCGAACGGCACCCAGGTCGTCGCCGACAAGGTCAACGGCGCGGCCGACAAGGCCCGCCCGTTCGTCAAGGACCCCAAGAGCCTCGCGGCCACGGCCGAGCTGGTCGCCGACAGTGCGAAGGTGGTCAACCAACACCTCGACAAGTTCGTGGAGAAGGCCCCGGCCGCCGCGGCCGTCGCCAAGCGGGCCTCCACCGGCGCCGACGCCTACTACACCAAGCACTGCGTCACCCCCGGCGCCGAACCGCACCTCGCCTCCTGCCCCGACCTGAAGAAGGTCCGGGACGACACGGCCCAGGCCGCCGAACTCAGCGGCGACGTCAGCACCCTGGCCAAGAGCGCGGGCGGGGACATCGCCAAGCTCCGCACCCAGCTCACCGACCTGGAGAACAAGGCCCGCGAGCTCGCCGACAAGGCCCCCCACCTCGCGAGCGACCTCGACGCGGCCGTCGCCAAGGTCAACGCCCTCAACACCGGCGCCCACAAGGTCGCCACCGGCATGTCCCAGCTGCACACCGGCCTCGGCACCGCCACCACCGGCTCCGGCGCCCTCACCGACGGCGTCGGCAAGCTCGGCGACGGCGCCCACCGCCTCGACGGCGGCATGTACAAGCTCGTCGACGGCACCGGCGAGCTCGCCGGCGGCCTGCACGAGGGCGCGGGCAAGATCCCCGACTACGACCAGCAGCAGCGGGACGCCCGCACCGAGGTCATGGCCGACCCGATCAAGCTCGCCAACCAGTCCCTGCACAAGGCGCCCAACTACGGCACCGGCTTCGCGCCCTACTTCATCCCGCTGTCCCTCTGGGTCGGCGCGATGGTCGCCTACATGCTGATCGCCCCCATGAACAAGCGGGCGCTGTCTGCGGGCGCCTCGCCCTGGCGGATCGCCCTCGCCGGCTGGCTGCCCGTCATGGGCATCGGCGCCGCCCAGGTCGCCCTGCTGATGTCCGTGCTCCACTGGGCGCCGGGCCTCGGCCTGAAGATGGCCAACCCGGCCCTCACCATCGGCTTCCTGCTGCTGGTCACCGGCTGCTTCGGGGCTATCATCCAGTGGCTCAACGCCAAGTTCGGCGCGGCCGGGCGGATCCTCGTCCTCGCCGTCCTCATGCTCCAGCTGACCTCGGCCGGCGGCACCTACCCCGTCCAGACCAGCCCGGACTTCTTCAACGCCGTCCACCCGTACCTGCCGATGTCGTACGTCGTGGAGAGCCTGCGCCGCCTCATCACCGGCGGCGACCTCACCCCGGTCTGGCAGGGCAGCCTGGTCCTGGTGGCCTTCACGGTCGGAGCCCTCGCCCTGACCGCGCTCGCCGCCCGGGGCAAGCAGGTGTGGACCATGGACCGACTGCACCCGGAACTGAGCCTGTAGGGATGTGTTGACCTGTGACAATCAGCGCCATGGACAGCAGCAGCACCGGTACGGGTACCGGCGGGGGCCGTCGTGCGGCCACCCGGCAGAAGCTCTACGAAGCGGCCGTCACCCTGATCGCCGAGAAGGGCTTCTCCGCGACCACGGTCGATGAGATCGCCGAGCGGGCGGGCGTGGCGAAGGGCACGGTCTACTACAACTTCGCCAGCAAGAACGAGCTGTTCGAGGAGCTGCTGCGGCACGGCGTCGGACTGCTGACGGCATCGCTGCGGACGGCCGCGGAGGAGACCGAGGCGCACGGCGGCAGCCGGGTCGAGGCGCTCGACGCGATGATCCGGGCCGGCCTGGTCTTCATCTACCGCTACCCGGCCTTCACCCAGCTGTACGTCGCCGAGCTGTGGCGGACCAACCGCACCTGGCAGTCCACCCTGATGGTGGTCCGCCAGGAGGCGGTGGCCGTCGTGGAGAAGGTGCTGCGCGAGGGCGTCGAGCGCGGGGAGCTCAGCTCCGAGATCGACGTACAGCTCACCGCGGCCGCGCTGGTGGGCATGGTGCTCGTGGCCGCCCTGGACTGGCAGTCCTTCCAGCGGGAGCGGTCCCTGGACGACGTGCACTCGGCGCTGTCGCTGCTGCTGCGCGGCCGGGTCAGCGGAAACCGCTGACCTGCGCGGCACCCCCCAGTCGGCGGTGCCGGGCGTGCGCGGCAGCCCGTACAACTGGTGGGGCCCGCCGCGGCCGCTGAGTATCCGTACCTAGGCGCGGAAATGAGTAGGCACGCGGATGGGCTCCCACCTGCGCGGACGCCAGACTGGGAGCCACGGACGGGAGACCCGGTCCGCACCGCCGACACGGGGCTGCGGAGCGGACCGGGCACCTCTGTCCGGAACCGGGAGGAAGCACGGGGGCCCGGTGGGAAAGCGCGGACGCGGCGCGGCCCGGGGGGATCGGGCCTCGCCGCGTTCTCGCGTCCGCGGGTTCGGCGGGTTTCCGGGCCGGCCCGGCCCCCCTGCCGGGGCTCCGCCCCCGGCCCCGCGCCTCAAGCGCCGGCGGGGCTGAAAGGGCGGGCTCGGCCCCGGGCCCCGCGCCTCAAGCGCCGGCGGGGCTGAGTGGGCGGGGCTCGGCCCCGGGCCCCGCGCCTCAAACGTCGGCGGGGCTGAGTGGGCGGGGCTCCGCCCCGGACCCCGCGCCTCAAACGTCGGCGGGGCTGAGTGGGCGGGGCTCCGCCCCCGGCCCCGCGCCTCAAACG
>NZ_MQUR01000060.1 GCF_001953875.1 Streptomyces amritsarensis | reverse complement strand
ACGACACGGAGAGACGATGGGACTGACGGGAAACCCCCAGCACATCACTGACTCCCGGCCCAGTGAATCCCGCCCACCCGAAGCCACCCCGCGCTTCCCCACCCCGGCCCCGTCGAAATCCCGCCCCGAAGCCACCCCGCGCACCCGCCGCCACCGCCCCGCCGAAACCCCGCCCCCACATCACCGCCGCGCTCCACGCCCCCGCCCCGCCGAAACTCCGTCCCCGCTGCCCCGTTGCGCCTCGTGCTGCCGGCCTGCGGGGGGTGTCGCCGCGGGGGCGTTCAGCAGGCCGGGGGCGGGGCCGGCTGGGACGTGGCGCGGAGGAGGGCGCGGAGGAGGTCGAAGTCGACCTTGGCGGGGTTGCGGAAGCGGAGGCAGGCTTTGCCCATGTCGTGGGCGGCCAGGCGGTCCGCGAAGGCGTCCCGGACGTCCGTGCGCATCAGGTAGAAGGAGATGTACTGCTTCTGGTTCGCCCAGGCGATCTCCGCCTCGGTCCCGCCCGGCCGCACGTACACCGGCATTCCGTACGCGATGCGTTCCTCGAAGCCCTTCAGTTCCGTCACGCACAGCTCGCGCAGGCGGGCGAGGGCCGGGCGGCGGGCTTCGGGGGCGGCGTCCAGGTAGGCGGCGACATCCATCAGGCGGGCTGCTTTCCGATCTGGGAGCGGACCGCCCCCATGCTGGCTGCGATGACGAGGGCGATGGCCAGGGCGTCCAGCGCCGACATGGCCTGGTTGAGGACGAGGAAGCCCGCGGTGGCGGCGATCGCCGGCTCCAGGCTCATGAGGATCGCGAAGGTGGGTGCCGGCATCCGCCGCAGGGCGAGGAGTTCGAGGGTGTAGGGCAGCACGGAGGACAGGACGGCCACGCCGACGCCCAGTGCCAGGGTGCTCGGGACCAGGAGGTCCGAGCCCGCTTCGTGGACGCCCAGCGGCAGCGAGAGGACGGCGGCGGCGGCCATCGCGAGGGCCAGGCCGTCCGCCTGCGGGAAGCGGCGGCCCGTGCGCGCGCTGAAGACGATGTACGCCGCCCACATGACGCCCGCACCGAGCGCGAAGGCCGCACCCAGCGGGTCGAGGGAGCCGAAGCCGAGGCCGCCCCCACCGTGCCCGGACAGCAGGGCGACGCCGCCGAGGGCGAGGCCGGCCCACAGGAAGTTCACCAGGCGGCGGGAGACGACGACGGACAGGGCGAGCGGCCCGAGGACCTCCAGGGTGACGGCGGGGCCGAGCGGGATCCGGTCGATGGCCTGGTAGAAGAGCCCGTTCATGCCGGCCATCGCCACCCCGAAGGCGGCGACGGTGCCCCAGTCGGAGCGGGTGTAGCCGCGCACCTTCGGCCGGCACAGGAGCAGCAGCACGATCGCGGCGGCCGCGAGGCGCAGGGTGACCACGCCCGCCGCACCGGCCCTCGGCATGATCATGACTGCGAGGGCGGCCCCGAACTGGACCGAGACGCCCGCCGAGATCACCAGTGCGACCGGGCCGAAGCGGGACCGGACCCCCTCGGTGGAGGGATCGGCGGGGAGTGCGGCGGCGGGGGTGGTCGTCGGGGACGCGGAAGGTGCGGGCATCTCTCCACACTAAGGCTTCGTAAGGAGTGTTGCCGCGTATCTTTCCTTACATGTTCGCTACGGCCGCGTGTCGGGAGGGCCTTGGCCGGCTTCCCGGGCCTCCTGGTCCGCCAGCCCCTCGGCGAGGAGTTCCACGAGGTGACGGGCCCGCACTCCGCCCAGCTGGGCGATCTGGGTCCGGCAGGAGAACCCGTCGGCCTGGACCAGCGCGCCCGGCGGGGCCGCGCGCAGCGACGGCAGGAGCTGTTCCTCCGCGCAGGCCACCGACACCTCGTGGTGGCCGGGCTCGAAGCCGAAGTTCCCGGCGAGGCCGCAGCAGCCTCCGGCGGGCTCGCCCACGAGTCCGGCGCGCTCGCGCAGCCGGCGGTCCGCGGCGTCACCGAGGACGGCGTGCTGGTGGCAGTGGGTCTGGCCGACCAGCGGGCGGTCGAGGCGGGGCGGCCGCCAGGTCGGCGCGTACTCCTCCAGGGTCTCCGCGACGGTCCGTACGGCCGCGGCCAGGCGGGCCGCGCGGGGGTCGTCGGGGAGCAGGGCGGGCAGGTCGGTGCGCAGGGCGGCGGCGCAGCTCGGTTCGAGGACGGTGACGGGCCCGGGGACGTCGCCGAGGACGTCCAGGGTGCGGCGCAGGACCTTGCGGGCGCGGTCGAGGCGGCCGGTGGAGAGGTAGGTCAGGCCGCAGCAGACCCGGCCGCCGCGGGGGACGGTGACGTGCAGGCCGGCCGCCCGCAGGACGCGGAGCGCGGCATGGCCGACATCGGGGGCGAGGTACTCCGTGAAGGTGTCGGGCCACAGTGTGACGACGGGACCGGCCCCGACGCCACCGGCCGCGGAACCGAAGGCGGGCGCCGAACCCCCGGACGATGCCGCCGGCCCACCGGCCGCCGGACCACCGGCCGCCGGACCCCCGGTCGGCGCCGCGGACCCCCGGGACGACGCCGGACCACCACCCGCCGCCCGACCACCGGGCGCCACCGAATCACCGTCCGCCGGCTCCCCGGCCACCCGGCCCGTCGCGTGCCCCGGGACGCCCGCGTGCCCCGGGACGCCCGCGTGCCCCGGGACGCCCGCGTGCCCCGGCCCTCCCCCGCGTCCCGCGGCCCCCGCGCGTCCCGCGGCCCCCGCATCCCGGGTGAACGGCCGCCGTGCGAGTTGCGGCAGGCTACGTTCCCGGGCCAGACCGGGCAGCGGGACCGGCAGGAGGCGGACTGCCGTGTTGACGGCGCCGGCCGCCCGCAGGCGGGCGATCAGGCGCAGCCATCCCGGCAGCCCGCCCAGCGTGTAGTGGGCGAGCGGCCGGATCCGGCCGGCCCAGTGGTGGTGCAGGAACTCCGACTTGTACGAGGCCATGTCCACGCCGACCGGGCAGTCGCTGCGGCAGCCCTTGCACCCCAGGCACAGGTCGAGGGCCTCGGCGACCTCCGGGGAGCGCCAGCCGCCGGTGACGATCTCCCCGGCGAGCATCTCGTGGAGCAGGCGGGCGCGGCCGCGTGTGGAGTGCTGTTCCTCGCCGGTGGCCCGGTAGGAGGGGCACATCACGCCGGGGCCGCCCGCCTCGGTCGTACGGCACTTGGCGACGCCGACGCACCGTGCGACCTCGCGGGCGAACGGGGTGGCGGGGAGCACCTCGAAGCGGAGGTTCTCGTCCAGGCGGGCGGGCCGGACGAGCGTCCCCGGGTTCATTCCGCCCGCCGGGTCCCACACGTCCTTGTACGCACCGAAGAGCCGGATCACGTCCGGGCCGTACATCTTGGGCAGGAGTTCGGCGCGTGCCTGCCCGTCGCCGTGTTCGCCCGAGAGGGAGCCGCCGTGGGCGACGACGAGGTCGGCCAGTTCCTCGGAGAAGGTGCGGAAGCGGGCCACGCCGGTGGTGGAGGCGAGGTCGAAGTCGATGCGGACGTGGACGCAGCCCTCGCCGAAGTGCCCGTACGGGGTGCCGCGCAGGCCGTGGGCGGCCAGCAGGGCCCGGAACTCCCGCAGGTACGCGCCGAGCCGGGCCGGCGGGACCGCGCAGTCCTCCCAGCCCGGCCAGGCCATCCGCCCGTCGGGGGTCCTGGTCGCGGTGCCGGCGGCGTCCTCGCGGATCCGCCACAGGGCCCGCTGCCGGGCGGGGTCGGTGACGACCAGCGCGTCGAGTGCGTCGGCGCCGCGTGCGACGGCGCGCGCCCCGCCCTCGTCCGGCATCTCCACGAACAGCCAGGCGCGGCCCCGGGGCAGCCCCGCGGCCCCGCCCGCCCTGACCGCCCCGCCCCCGCGCGTGCCCGCGCCCGTGCCCGCGCCCGTGCCCGGGGCCGGGCCGAGCAGGTCCTCGGCCATGCCCTCCACGGTCAGCGGCCGGTGCGGGAGCAGTCCGGCGGCCGCGTCCGCCGCCGCGCTCTCGTCCGCGTACCCGAGGACGGCCAGGGCGGGCGCCGGCGGCAGTTCCACGAGGCGCACCACGGCCTCGGTGACCACGCCGAGGGTGCCTTCGCTGCCGCAGAAGGCCTGCGCGAGCCGCACCCCGCGTTCGGGGAGCAGGGCGTCGAGGCCGCCGTAGCCGGAGATCCTTCGCGAGAAGGCGGGCGGCATGCCGGTGCGCAGCAGCCCGAGGTGTGCGCCGACGAGTTCCCGCAGGCCTGCGGGGGCGCCGTCCCAGCCGGTGCCGATGCGGTGGGGGGCGCCCGTGTAGGTGGTGACGGCGAGTTCGGCGACGTTGTCGGCGGTGGTGCCCCAGGCCACGGAGTGGGCGCCGCACGCGTTGTTGCCGATCATGCCGCCGAGGGTGCAGCGGGAGTGGGTGGAGGGGTCGGGGCCGAAGGTCAGTCCGTAGGGGCGCACCGCGTCGCGGAGCCGGTCGAGGACCAGGCCGGGCTGGACGACGGCGGTGCGGGCAGCCGGGTCGACGGACAGGAGGGCGTTCATGTGCCGGGTGAGGTCGAGGACCACGCCGGTGCCCGTGGCCTGTCCGGCGATGGAGGTGCCGCCGCCGCGCGGGACGACGGGCACGCCGGCGTCGGCGCACACGCTCAGGGCGGCCGCGACGTCGTCGGCGTCGCGCGGGGTGACGACGCCGAGGGGGACGCGGCGGTAGTTGGAGGCGTCCATGGTCACCAGGGCGCGGGCCGCGGCGCCGAAATCGACCTCGCCGCGCAGCTCCGCCCGCAATGTCCGCTCGACTTCACCGGGTGTCGTCACATCGCCCAGCCTGCCACCGCCGCGCCGCGTCTCATCGGGTGGACGCGCGTCCGGAGCGCGGACCGCGACCCGATACGCTCCGGTCGTGGCTGAGATCCAGATTCCCGCTGACATCAAGCCCGCCGACGGACGCTTCGGCGCGGGCCCCTCCAAGGTGCGGACCGAGGCGCTGGACGCCCTCGCCGCCACCGGTACCTCCCTGCTCGGAACCTCACACCGCCAGGCCCCGGTCAAGAACCTGGTCGGATCGGTGCGCCAGGGCATCCGGGACCTCTTCTCCCTCCCCGAGGGCTACGAGGTGATCCTGGGCAACGGCGGCTCCACCGCCTTCTGGGACGTCGCGACCGCCGGACTCATCGAGCGGAAGTCCCAGCACCTCACCTTCGGCGAGTTCTCCTCGAAGTTCGCCAAGGCCGCGAAGCTCGCGCCGTGGCTGGACGAGCCGTCCGTGATCTCCTCCGAGCCGGGCACGCACCCCGAGCCGGTGGCCGAGGCGGGCGTGGACGTGTACGCGTACACGCACAACGAGACCTCGACGGGTGTCGCGGCGCCGGTCGAGCGCGTCGCGGGCGCGGACGCCGGGTCCCTCGTTCTGGTGGATGCGACGTCGGGCGCCGGCGGTCTGCCGGTGGACATCACCGAGTCGGACGTCTACTACTTCGCGCCGCAGAAGTCCTTCGCCTCGGACGGCGGGCTGTGGCTGGCGGCGTTCTCCCCGGCGGCGCTGGAGCGCGCGGCACGCGTGCACGCGTCGGGCCGGCACATCCCGGAGTTCTTCTCGCTGCCGACGGCGATCGACAACTCGCTGAAGAACCAGACGTACAACACCCCGGCCCTGGCCACGCTCTTCCTGCTGGACCAGCAGCTGGAGTGGATGAACAGCCAGGGCGGCCTGGAGTTCACCACGGGCCGTACGGCGGCCAGTGCGCGCCACCTGTACGGCTGGGCGGAGGCGTCCAAGTACGCGACGCCGTTCGTCGTCGACGCCGACAAGCGTTCCGCGGTCATCGGCACGATCGACTTCTCGGACGACATCGACGCGGCCGCCGTCGCCAAGGTGCTGCGTGCCAACGGGATCGTGGACACCGAGCCGTACCGCAAGCTCGGCCGCAACCAGCTGCGCATCGCGATGTTCCCGGCGATCGACCCGGCGGACGTGCAGGCGCTGACGGCCTGCATCGACTACGTGATCGAGAAGCTCTGACCGTCGCCCGTACGGTACGGCCGAAGCCCCCGGTGACTGCTCGTCACCGGGGGCTTCGGCCTTCCCCCACGGGCACGCGAAGCCCGTCCCGGCCTGGGAAGGCCCGCCACCGGACTGCGATGTCGTCGTGTTCGCCCACCTCACGGGCAAGGCGCAGGCCGGCACGCGATACCTTCAGGAGTTGGCGTTGGGCGAATCTTGGAGGCAGCGGCGTGAGCGTGCGAGTGACGGCGGCCCAGAGCGGCGTGGACCCCTTCGGCACGGCCCGGCTGCGGCGCGGCGTGCTCGACGCCTGGGGTGCCGGCCCGGCCCGGTTCCGCGAGGACGCCAACGCCGAGGAGGACCTCGCGCTCGGCGGCTACCGGGACCGGCTCGTCGTCGAGCTGGCCCAGAACGCCGCCGACGCCGCGGCCCGCGCCAAGGTGCCCGGCCGGCTGCGGCTCACCCTCCACGCGGGCGAGGCCGGCCCCGCGCTGCTGGCCGTCGCCAACACCGGCGCCCCGCTGGACGCGACGGGCGTGGAGTCGCTGAGCACCCTGCGGGCCTCCGCCAAGCGGGAACCCGCCGCGGAGAGCGTCGGCCGTTTCGGCGTCGGCTTCGCCGCCGTCCTCGCCGTCTGCGACGAACCCGCGGTCCTCGGCCGCCACGGCGGTGTCCGCTGGTCCCTCGCCGAGGCCCGCGAACTGGCCCGCGAGGCCGCCGTCGGCAGCCCCGGCCTCGGCGACGAACTGCGCCGCCGCGACGGACACGTACCGCTGCTGCGCCTGCCGCTGCCCGCCGAGGGCACCGCGCCCGAGGGCTACGACACCGTCGTGGTCCTGCCGCTGCGCGACGCCGCCGCCGAGGACCTCGTAGAGCGGCTCCTCGCGGGCATCGACGACGCCCTGCTGCTGACCCTGCCCGGGCTGTGCGAGGTCGTCGTGGAGACCCCGGCCGGCACGCGCACCCTGGGCCGCCGCGACGAGGGCGCCTACACCGTCGTCGAGGACACCACCGCCTCCGGTACGCGCACCAACCGCTGGCGCACCGTCCGCCACGGCGGCGCCATCGAGAAGGCGCTGCTCGCCGACCGGCCCGTCGAGGAACGCCTGCGGCCCGCCTGGGCGGTGTCGTGGGCGGTGCCCGTCGACTCCGACGGCGCCCCGCTGCGCCCGACCACAGCGCCCGTGGTGCACGCCCCGACGCCCACCGACGAACCGCTGGGCATCCCGGCGCTGCTCATCGCGACCCTGCCGCTGGACACCAGCCGCCGCCACCCCGCGCCGGGGCCGCTGACCGACTTCCTCGTGCAGCGCGCGGCCGACGCGTACGCCGAACTCCTCGGCGCCTGGGACCCGGTGGTCACCGGGCTCGTGGACCTGGTGCCCGGCCCGCTCGGCCAGGGCGAGCTGGACGGCGCCCTGCGCGCCGCCGTGCTGGAGCGGCTGCCCCGTACGGCGTTCCTCGCGCCGGCCGCGCCGCCCGAGCACGCGGAGGAGCGGGTCGCCCTGCGCCCGTTCGAGGCCGAGGTCGTGGAGGGCGCGGGCGCCGACACCGTACGCGTCCTGGCGGAGGTCCTGCCGACGCTGCTGCCGGCGGGCCTGGAGCGGCGCGCCGAGCTGCGCACTCTGGGGGTGGGCCGGCTCCCGCTGGGCGATGCCATCGAGCGGATCGCGGGCATCGAGCGGACCCCCGAGTGGTGGTACCGGCTCTACGACAGCCTGGCCGGGGTGGACCCCGACCGGCTGTCCGGGCTGCCCGTGCCGCTCGCCGACGGCCGCACGACGATCGGACCCCGGCACGTCCTGCTGCCGTACGCCGAGACTCCCGCGGACCTGGCCCGGCTGGGGCTGAAGGTGGCCCACCCGGAGGCGGCGCACCCGCTGCTGGAGAAGCTCGGCTCCCTGCCGGCGACGCCGCGCGCGGTCCTGACGACCCCGCAGGTACGGGCCGCGGTGGCCGCGTCCCTGGACGCCGGGGAAATCTGGGACGAGGACGCCGACACCCTGGACGCCGACGAGCTGGCCGACGTGGTCCTCGGGCTGGTCCGTGACGCGGAGCTGGCACCGGGCGACGAGCCGTGGCTGGGGGCGCTGGCCCTGCCGGACGAGGACGGGGAGCTCACCCCGGCGGGCGAACTGCTGCTGCCGGGCTCGCCGCTGGCCTCCGTGATCCGGGAGGACGAGGTCCCGTACGTGGACGCCGAGCTGGCCGAGCGGTGGGGCGGGGCTCCGCTGACCGCCTGCGGGGTACTGGCGACGTTCCAGCTGGTGCGGGCCGCCGACGTGGTCCTGGACCCGGACGAACTGGAGCCCCGGGACGGCGACTTCGCCGAACCGGACGACGCGGGACTGCTCGACGCGGTGGACGTGTGGTGCGAGGACGTGCTGGACCAGCTTCCGGACCTGCCCGTTCCGCCGGTGGCGACCGAGCTGGTGGCCGTCCGTGACCTGGACCTCGTCGACGACGACTGCTGGCCGCAGGCCCTCGCGATGCTGGCGCAGCCGCCGCTGCGGGACGCGCTGACGCAGCCGGTGCGGATCCTGCTGCCGGACGGGACGACGCAGTCGGTGCGCCCGTACACGGCGTGGTGGCTGCGCGACCACCCGGTGCTGGACGGGCGCCGCCCGGCGGGCCTGCGCGCGGCGGGCGGCGACCCGCTGCTGGAGGGCCTGTACACCTCGGCGGACGCCACCGGTTTCGAGGACGAGCAGGTGCTGCGGGCGCTGGGCGTACGGACGTCCGTACCGGCCCTGCTGGACGAGCCCGGGGGCGCGGCGGAGCTGCTGGGCCGGCTCGCCGACCCGGAGCGGGAGGTGACGGACCGGCAGCTGCACGGCCTGTACAACGCGCTGGCCGATCTCGACCCCGAGCAGGTGACCCTGCCGGACGAGCTGCGGGCTGTGGTGGACGGCGAGGTGCTGGTGGTGGACGCGGCGGACGCGGTGATCGCGGACGCCCCGGACCTGCTGCCGCTCGCCGCGGGACTGCCGCTGCTGCCGGTGTCACCGGTGCGCGCGGCGGACCTGGCGGAGCTGCTCCAGGTACGCCGGCTGTCGGAGACGGTGCCGGCGGAGGTGACGACGCCGGGTGAGGAGCACGAGGTGCCGGAGCCGGTGCGGGTGCTGCTGGGCCCGGCGACGCCCCACACGTACATCGAGCACGAGGAGCTGGTCGCGGGCGGCATCGAGCTGGACTGGCGGCGCACGCCCGACGGCACCCTCCACGCGTCCACCCTGGAGGGCGTGGCGGCGGGCCTGGCCTGGTCGGCGGGCCAGTGGCCGCGCCGCTTCGAGGTGGCGGCGCTGCTGGAGGACCCGTCCCGCACGGCGGAGCTGGCCCGGGACCGCTGGTTCGACTAGGTACGAGGGCTTCCGTCGCCGCCGGGGCCCCCGCGGCCCGGCGGCGGCGGGCAGCCGTGGGGCCGGGTCACCGGTCGCGGGCGTCCGCGGTGGCCAGGGGCAGCAGGTCGGGGCGTTTGGCGGTGCGGCCGTCGCCGGAGGAGCGGCCGCGCAGGCGGCGGCCCAGCCAGGGGCCGAGGAATGCGGCCGCCCAGCGCAGTTCGGCCGCGACGGCCGCCCCGGGCCCGGGGGCGGTGCGCGGCGGCAGCGGCTGCGTCCAGGTGTCGTCGCTGCCGGGGAGGCCGACGGCGTGGGCGAGGGCGGCGGCGATGCGTTCGTGGCCGAGGGCGCTGGCGTGCAGCCGGTCCGTGGTCCACATCCGCGGGTCGGCGACGGCTTCCGGCAGGGCGGTCTCGGCGACGCTGACGCCGTGTCGGGCGGCCGCCTCGCGGACACGGTCGTTGAGCTCGGTCAGGCGGGGTCCGAGGGGCCGGGCGAGCGGCACGATCCGGCCCAGGTCGGGAAAGGTGACGGTGGCCACGTGTGCTCCGGCCGCGGTGAGCGCGGCGAACATCTCCTCCAGGTGGCCCGCGACCTCGGCCGCGTCGAACCGGGGCCGCAGTACGTCGTTGACGCCCGCGACGACGGTGGCGATGTCGGGGCGCAGGGCCAGGGCGGGGCCGAGCTGTTCGGCGCGGACCTGGCCGGCGAGCCGTCCCCGCACGGCGAGGTTGGCGTAGTGCAGGCCGGGGCGTGCGGCTTCGAGGTGTCCGGCGAACCGGTCGGCGAAGCCGCGCAGGCCCGTGGTGTCGTCGCCGTCGCCGAGGCCTTCGGTCTGGCTGTCGCCCAGGGCGACGTAGCGCCGGTACTCAGTGCTCGGCACGGGTGGTCCGCCTCTCTCGCAGGATCGTCGCGCTGCGGCGGCACCAGTCGCGGTGGCCCTGCTCGAAGGCGATGCCGCGCAGGCAGGTCAGGTATCCGCCGATCGCGTCGCCGCGGAGCAGGAACTCCTCCTCGTCCAGGTCGCCGCGCATCTTGCGCAGCACCCTGCCGAGGAGGTCGATCTTGGCGTCGGCGGCGGCCGCCCGCTCCTCAAGTTGTTCGATCACGGGCCCGGTGCCGATCCGGTCGGCGGTCTGGACCTTGACGAGGAGGTCGTCGCGGATGACCGAGGGCTTGGACGCGGCGGCCGCGAATTCCTCCAGCTCGGTCCGGCCGGCGGCGGTGACGTGGAAGAGGCGTTTGTTGGGGCGGGTCTCCTGGACGACCTGCCGGCCCTCGACCAGGCCTTCCCTCTCCAGCTTGGCGAGTTCGGTGTAGAGCTGCTGGGGGGAGGCGTGCCAGAAGTTCGCGACGCCGATGTCGAACGACTTCGCCAGCTCGTAGCCGCTGAACTCGCCGTCCAGCAGCGCTGCCAGTACGGCATGTCGCAAGGCCATCGCGGCTGCCCCTTCCCTTTTCCTCGTACTCCCCCGCATGATACTCACGAAACTGACTAGTCAATTCCTTGAGTATCAGTATCTGGAGGAGCCGTGGAGTCCGTGCCGCAGACCGCCGACCGCTTCCGTGCCGCCGTCGAGAAGCGTGATCTCGCCGCGCTGGAGGACCTGTTCACCGAGGACGTCAGGCTGTACAGCCCGGTGAAGTTCCGCCCCTTCGAGGGCAGGCCGATGGTGATGGGGCTCTTCGGCGTCCTGCTGCGCGTCTTCGAGGACCTGCGCTACGTCGGCCACTTCGAGGGCGCGGCCGAGACGAGCGCGGACGGCACGCGGGCGCCGGCGACGGTCCTGCCGTTCCGGGCCACGGTGGACGGCAAGGACATCCACGGCATCGACATGCTGCACTTCGACGAGGCGGGCCGGATCAGGGAGTTCACGGTGATGGTCCGCCCCGGGTCCGCGGTCCACACCCTGGGCCAGGCCGTCCTGGCAGGCCTGCAGGCGGACGGCCTGGCGTAGGGCTTCCTTCCCGGGACCCGCCCGGTCAGGCGGCCGGGCCGAAGCCCGTCACCGCCGGGTACGGGGTGGCCGTCCCGTACCCGGGAAGACGCTGACCCGGCCGGCGGCGTCCGCGGACCACAGATCCGGCAGGGACAACGAGCCGGTCAGGCCGGGAATCTGCGGTCGACCCAGCGGAAGGTGAACTCGATGAGGGTCGCGGCGACCGCGGCGACCGCCACCGCGGTCCACGGCATCGTGGTTCCGACCAGCTTGAGCTGGAAGAAGTCCTGGAGCCACGGCACGATCAGGACGACGAGGAAGGCTCCGCCCATCGCGCCCACCAGGGCCACGCGCCACCACGTGTACGGGCGGGCGATGATCGCCAGGACCCACATCGAGGTCAGGAACAGCGTCAGCGTCGCCGCGCTGGTCTCCGCGGGCAGGGCTTCCGGGCCGGTGTAGTGGTGGCGGGCGATCAGGTAGGTGGCGAAGGTGGCCGCCGCCGCGATCACACCGCCGGGGATGGCGTAGCGCATCACCCGTTTCACGAAGTGCGGCCTCGCCCGCTCCTTGTTCGGGGCCAGCGCCAGGAAGAAGGCCGGGATGCCGATGGTGAGGGTGGACAGCAGGGTCAGGTGGCGCGGCAGGAAGGGGTACTCGACCTGCGAGCAGACCACCAGGATGGCCAGCAGCACCGAGTAGACCGTCTTCGTCAGGAAGAGGGTGGCGACGCGCGTGATGTTGCCGATGACCCGGCGGCCTTCGGCGACCACGGACGGCAGGGTGGAGAAGCTGTTGTTCAAAAGGACGATCTGCGCGACTGCGCGGGTGGCCTCCGAGCCGGACCCCATGGAGACGCCGATGTCGGCGTCCTTGAGGGCGAGCACGTCGTTGACGCCGTCGCCGGTCATGGCGACGGTGTGGCCCCTGGACTGGAGGGCGCCGACCATGTCCCGCTTCTGCTGCGGGGTGACGCGTCCGAACACGGAGTTCCCGTCGAGGACCTCGGCCATCTCGGCCTGCTCGGCGGGCAGCTTGCGGGCGTCGACGGTGTTCTGTGCGCCGGGCAGGCCCAGCTTGCCGGCGACCGCGCCGACGGAGACGGCGTTGTCGCCGGAGATGACCTTCGCCTTGACGTTCTGGTCCTCGAAGTAGCGCAGCGTGTCGGCGGCGTCGGGGCGCAGCCGCTGCTCCAGGACGACCAGGGCGGTCGGCCTGACGCCGGTGGCGACGGCCTCGTCGTCCAGTTCGCGGGCGGACCGGGCGAGCAGCAGCACCCGCAGGCCCTGTTCGTTGAGGCCGTTGATCTCGTCGAGGGCGGGGTCCCCGGCGGGCAGCAGGACGTCGGGGGCGCCGAGCAGCCAGGTGTTGTTCTCGCCGTCGCCCTCGCTGAAGCTGGCGCCGCTGTACTTGCGGGCGGAGGAGAACGGCAGGGACTCGGTGCACCGCCATTCCGCGCTGTCGGGGTAGGCGTCGATGATCGCCTGGAGGCTGGCGTTGGGGCGGGGGTCGGACTCGCCGAGGGCGCCGAGCACCTTCTTGACATAGGCCGGGTCCGCGCCGCCGAGCGGGCGGAGCTCGGTGACGTCCATGCCGCCCTCGGTGAGGGTGCCGGTCTTGTCGAGGCAGACCACGTCGACGCGGGCGAGGCCCTCGATGGCGGGCAGCTCCTGTACGAGGCACTGCTTGCGGCCGAGGCGGATGACTCCGATCGCGAAGGCGACGGAGGTGAGCAGGACCAGCCCCTCGGGGATCATCGGCACGATGCCGCCGACGGTCCGGGCGATGGCGTCGTTGAGGTTGTTCTCCTTGACGACGAGCTGGCTGATGATCAGGCCGATGGAGGTCGGGATCATCATCCAGGTGACGTACTTGAGGATGGTGGAGATGCCGGAGCGCAGCTCGGAGTGGACGAGCGTGAAGCGGGAGGCCTCTTCGGCCAGCTGGGCGGCGTAGGCCTCGCGGCCGACCTTGGTGGCGGTGAACGCGCCGCCGCCGGCGACCACGAAGGAGCCGGACATGACCTGGTCGCCGGGCTTCTTCAGGACGGGGTCGGCCTCGCCGGTGAGCAGGGATTCGTCGATCTCCAGGCCGTCTGCCTCGCCGACGGAGCCGTCGACGACGACCTTGTCGCCGGGGCCGAGTTCGATGACGTCGCCGAGGACGATCTCGGAGGTGGAGATCTCCGCGGTGCGGCCGTCGCGGCGGACGCTGGGTTTGGCCTCGCCGATGACGGCGAGGCCGTCGAGGGTCTTCTTGGCGCGCAGTTCCTGGATGATGCCGATGCCGGTGTTCGCGATGATCACGAAGCCGAAGAGGCTGTCCTGGATCGGCGCGACGACGAGCATGACCACCCACAGGACGCCGATGATCGCGTTGAAGCGGGTGAAGACGTTGCCGCGGATGATGTCGGTGGTGGAGCGCGAGGAGCGGACGGGGACGTCGTTGACGTCTCCGCGGGCCACGCGCTCGGCGACCTCGGCGGTGGTCAGGCCGCCCGGCTTGAAGCGGGGCGCCGGCGGCCGTACGGGGTGGACGGGGTCGAGCTCGGCCCCCGCGTCGATGGCCGTGCCGGGTCCGCCGCTCGGCTCCCGCCCGTCATGGTCGATCCTCGCCCGCTCCGTCATGCATTCGACGGTAAGCGGCCTCGGATGGCTTCACCCGCCGAGGAGCCGGAAGAAGCGACTTCGGGATGACCCGAATCGTCCGCTGGTAGGAGGCCGTACCGCCCCGCGCGGAGCCGGTTCCCGGGCGCTAAGGGGTGTCCTGCTCGGACCGGGCGGCAGCGGTGGACTCGGCGTGGCGCTTGAGGGCGGCTTCGCGGCCGCGGACGTACCAGATGCCGATCAGGCCGAGGAAGCCGCCGGCCGCGCAGGTCCACACCCACCACAGCTGGCCGCGGTCGGCGAACCACCCGTAGAAGGGCAGCTGGACCACGAAGAGGGCGAACCACAGGATCGTGCCGCCCGTGACCGTCGCGACGACGGGGCCCTCAAGGGGCTCGGGCGCCTCGTGCTTCGCAATCCATTTCGCCATGTCGCAAGTTTAAGCGGGAGCCGGATCGGCCCCCCGCACGGTCTACGCGCGGAGATGGACGGCCTTTCCCTGATGTGTTCATACTGAAACGGTTTGGGCGCGGCCCATTTTCTTCGTATGAACCACCGATGAGGACCGTATGAGCACCCCGGCCCCCGCCCCAGAATCCACCGCTCCGGAGCCGTCCCCCCGGGAACCCTCCAACGGGCTGGACCGCTTCTTCAAGATCTCCGAGCGCGGGTCGACCGTGGCCCGCGAGGTCCGCGGCGGTTTCGCGACCTTCTTCGCGATGGCCTACATCATCGTGCTGAACCCGATCATCCTGGGCAACGCGAAGGACATGTACGGCCACCAGCTCGACGGCGGCCAGCTCGTGACGGCCACCGTCCTGACGGCGGCCTTCACCACCCTCCTCATGGGCGTCATCGGCAACGTGCCCATCGCGCTCGCCGCGGGCCTCGGCGTGAACACCGTCGTGGCCCTCCAGCTCGCCCCGCGCATGAGCTGGCCCGACGCCATGGGCATGGTGGTGCTGGCCGGCTTCGTGGTGATGCTGCTGGTCGCCACCGGACTGCGCGAGCGCGTCATGAACGCCGTCCCGCTGGGCCTGCGCAAGGGCATCGCCATCGGCATCGGCCTGTTCATCATGCTGATCGGCCTGGTCGACTCCGGCTTCGTCTCCCGCATCCCGGACGCCGCGCACACCACGGTCCCGCTCCAGCTGGGCAGCGACGGCCACCTGCACGGCTGGCCCGTCCTGATCTTCGTGATCGGCACGCTGCTCACCCTCGCCCTGCTGATCCGCAAGGTCCCCGGCGCGATCCTGATCTCCATCGTGGCCATGACCCTGGTCGCGGTCGTCGTCCAGCTCGTCGCCGACCTGCCCGACTCCGGCTGGGGCCTGACCGTCCCGGCCTGGCCCGGCAACCCGGTCGCGGCCCCCGACTTCGGGCTCGTCGGCCAGGTCAGCCTCTTCGGCGGCTTCGGCAAGGTCGGACTGCTCACCGGCATCCTGTTCGTCTTCACGGTGCTGCTGTCCTGCTTCTTCGACGCCATGGGCACGATCCTGGGCGTCGGCGACGAGGCCAAGCTGATCGACAGGAAGACCGGCGAGTTCCCCGGCATCAACCGGGTCCTGTTCGTCGACGGCCTCGCCGTCGCCTCCGGCGGCGCGACGTCCTCCTCGGCCACCACCTGCTTCGTGGAGTCCACGGCCGGTGTCGGCGAGGGTGCCCGTACGGGTCTGGCGAACGTGGTGACGGGCGCTCTCTTCGGCGTGGCGCTCTTCCTCACCCCGCTGGCCACCATGGTCCCGTCGCAGGCCGCCACGCCCGCGCTGGTCGCGGTCGGCTTCCTGATCCTGGCGGGATCGGTCAAGGACATCGACTGGAGCGACTTCACCATCGCCGTCCCGGCCTTCCTGGCCATGGTGATGATGCCCTTCACCTACTCGATCACCAACGGCATCGGCATCGGCTTCATCGCCTTCAGCGTGCTGCGCCTGGCGACCGGCCGGGGCCGCGAGGTCCCGACTGCCATGTACGTCGTGTCGGCGGTGTTCGTCTTCTCCTACGCGATGCCCGCGCTCGGCCTCGGCTAGGGCGTACCCGGCGGGCTCACGTCAGCCCGTAGAACTTCTCCGTCTCGTCGACGGCCGCCTTGAAGCGCTCGTCGAAGTCGTCGCGAATGAGCGTCCGGACCACATAGTCCTGGACGCTCATTCCGCGTTTTGCGGCGTGGATCCGGAGCCTGTCGAGGAGCTCCCCGTCTATGCGCATGCTCAGCACATGTGTCCCCATGCCGAAAGAGTCGGGGCACAGGGTGCGTACGCGTGTCACTTTCGGCCGCCGACTCACCCGTACGAGTGACCTGGCACATACCTGGTGCACGCCCGGGAAAACCGGTGTTCCTTAGCGAGAGTAATGAGTTATTCTAAGTACATGCCTGACCTCTCCCATGGCGACGACGCTGCCGCCGTGAACGACCTCCGCTCCGCCGTCATGCGGCTGGGGCGGCGCCTGAAGCACCAGCGCGTCGACGAGTCGCTGAGCCCGACCGAGATGTCGGTCCTCGGCACCCTCGCCCGCTGCGGCCAGGCCACACCCGGTGAACTGGCGCGGCGGGAGCACGTCCAACCGCCCTCCATGACGCGCATCGTCGCGTTGCTGGAAGCCAAGGGACTGGTCACGCTGGAACCGCACCCCGACGACCGCCGCCAGAAGGTGGTCCGCCAGACGGAGGAGGCCGAAGCGATGCTCGAAGAGAGCCGCCGCAAGCGCAACGCCTTCCTGGCCGGGCTCGCGGCAGAGCTGACCGAGGACGAATGGGCCAAGCTGCGCGCGGCCGCACCCGTCCTGGAGAAGCTCGCGCACCTGTAGGAACGACGCCAGGAGGCGAACGCTTTTGAGTACGGGAAACGGAGCAGACTCCGCACCCGGCCACATATCCACCACCCCTACCGCCGCGCGACCCGCGGCACCCCCGAGCAGGAACCGGGGGATGTTCAGCTCGCTGAGGATCCGCAACTACCGGCTCTTCGCGACCGGCCAGGTCGTCTCGAACACCGGCACCTGGATGCAGCGCATCGCCCAGGACTGGCTGGTCCTCTCCCTGACCGGCTCCGCCTCCGCCGTCGGCATCACCATCGCCCTGCAGTTCCTGCCGATGCTGGTGTTCGGCCTCTACGGAGGCGTACTCGCGGACCGGCTGCCCAAGCGGCCCCTGCTCCTCGCCACCCAGAGCGCGATGGGCCTGACCGGCATCGCACTCGCCGTCCTCACCCTCGCGGGACACGTCCAGGTCTGGCACGTCTACCTCGCTGCCCTCCTGCTCGGCCTGATCACCGTCGTGGACAACCCGGCCCGGCAGACCTTCGTCCCCGAGATGGTCGGCAAGGACCAGGTCGCCAACGCCGTCAGCCTCAACTCGGCCAACTTCCAGTCCGCGCGGCTGGTCGGCCCGGCGATCGCCGGCGTGCTGATCACCGCCGTCGGCTCCGGCTGGGCGTTCCTGCTCAACGGCCTGTCCTTCGCCGCGCCCATCGCGGGCCTGCTGATGATGCGGACGAAGGAGCTGCACCCCGCCCCGCCGCGGCCCCGCGCCAAGGGACAGCTGCGCGAAGGCCTGCGCTACGTCGCCGGACGGCCCGAGCTGGTCTGGCCGATCGTCCTCGTCGGCTTCATCGGCACCTTCGGGTTCAACTTCCCGATCTGGCTGTCGGCGTTCGTGAGCGACGTCTTCCACGGCGACGCGGGCACCTACGGGCTCTTCAACACCCTGATCGCGGCCGGCTCCCTCGCGGGCGCCCTGCTCGCCGCCCGCCGCGGGCAGTCCCGCCTGCGGCTGCTGGTGGCCGCGGCCGCGCTGTTCTCCGTACTGCTGCTCGTGACGGCCTTCGCCCCCGGCTTCTGGCTGTTCGCCGCGCTGCTCGTGCCCATCGGCGTCTTCGGCCTGACCGTCAACGTCACCGCCAACTCCAGCGTGCAGATGGCCACCGACCCCGAGATGCGCGGCCGGGTCATGGCCCTCTTCATGATGGTGTTCACCGGCGGCACCCCGCTGGGCGCCCCGCTCCTCGGCTGGATCACCGACACCTACGGAGCCCGCGTCGGCATGGCCTCGGGCGCCCTGATCTCCCTGGCCGCGTCCGTGGCCGTCGGCGTCGTGCTGGCCCGTGTCGGCAACCTCCGGCTGCGGGTCGGCCGCCACGGGGTGACCTTCGTCCCGGCGGTCCCGCACCGCCGCGAACTGGTGACGGTGGCCTGACCGGGCGGCTGCGGCCGGGTCCGGCCCGGCGCCTCACGGCGCCCGGCCCCGGACCCCGCCGCAGCTCCCCCGGAGCCCGGCAGCCGGCGGCGCGCAGGGCATACGCTCACCGCATGAGACTGTTCGCCGCCGTTCTGCCGCCCGAGGAGGCCGTCGCCGAGCTCGCCGCCGCCGTGGACGCGGTCCACGACGACCGGCTGACCTGGACCACCCGGGCTGGCTGGCACTTCACGCTCGCCTTCATGGGCGAGGTCCGCGACGACGCGCTCCCCGAGCTGTACGCCCGCCTGGAGCGGGCCGCCCACCGTACGCCGCCCTTCGCCCTGCGCCTGCACGGCTGCGGGCACTTCGGCGACCGCGCCCTGTGGACCGGAGCCGCCGGCGACCTCGACACCATGCGCCTGCTCGCCGACCGGGCCGACGCCGCCGCGCGGCGGGCCGGGATCCCGATGGAGCAGCACCGCCGGTACACCCCGCACCTCACCCTGGCCCGCGCCCACGGACACCGACACGGCCACGGCCACAGCCACAGCCACGGAAACGGCGGGGCCGTGCCGCTCCGCCCGTACCTGGACGCCCTCGCCCACTTCGAGGGCACGGCCTGGCAGGTGGACACGCTCAGCCTGGTCCGCAGCCACCTGCCGGTGAGCGGGGTGCGGGGGGAACAGCCCCGCTACGAGACCGTGCGCGCCTGGCCGCTGCGAACGCCGTGAGGCGGCCCGTCCTGCAGGGACGGGCCGCCTCACGTGTCGTGACCCCAGCTGCTCGGCAGCCGTGTCCAGCCGGTGCCTACCAGCCGCCGACGCCGATCTCCTTGCGGGCGCCCAGGCCGCCCGAGCCGGTGCCGGGGTAGAGGAAGAGCTTGCCGGTGGAGTTCTGCACGGCGATCAGGTCGTCCGAGAGCTGCGAGTTCAGCAGGTCGCCGCCGATCAGGTCGGACATGCCGTTCCAGCCGCCCGAGCCGATCTGGATGCGCGGGCTCAGGTAGCCCTTGTCACCGGGGTACATGAACAGCTTGCCCGTGGACTTCTCCACCGCGACCAGGTCCTGGCGGCCGCTGTTGTTGAGGTCCATGCCGGTCAGGTTGGACATGCCGTTCCAGCCGCCCGAGCCGATCTCCTTGCGGGCGTTCAGGCCGGTGCCGTTGCCCGGGTAGAGGTACAGCTTGCCGGTGGACTTCTCGACGGCCGCCAGGTCGGCGATCTTGTCGCCGTTGAGGTTGAGGGCGGTCAGGTTGGACATGCCGTTCCAGCCGCCCGAACCGATCAGGACCCGGCTGCCCCCGGAGGAGATCGTCGAGTTGTCGGCGCCCTTGTAGAGCCACAGCTTGCCGGTGGACTCCTCGACCGCGACGATGTCGTCCTTGCCGTCGCCGGTGAAGTCGCCGCCGGTCAGGTTGGACATCCCGTTCCAGCCGCCCGAACCGATCAGGACGCGGTTGCCGCCGGAGGCGACGGTGCCGTTGGGGGCGCCCTTGTAGAGCCACAGCTTGCCGGTGGACGCTTCCACGGCCGCCACGTCGATCACGTTGTCGCCGTTGAGGTCGGCCGAGGCCAGGTCGACCATGCCGGTGGAGCCGGTCCCTCCGTCACCGGGACCCTCCGGCTTCGGCTCCGGGGTCTTGGTCTCGCAGTTCTTGCTGGTCAGCGACTTGGACCAGGAACCGGAGCCGCCGAAGGCGGAGCCGTTGAAGACCGTCCGCCGGTCGACGAGGTCGTGGCGCTGCTCGTAGTGCAGGTGGGCGCCGGAGGAGTTGCCGGTGCTGCCGACGATGCCGATCTGCTGTCCGGCCTTGACCGTGGCACCGGTGGACGTGTTGAAGCCGTTGAGGTGGGCGTAGACGGTGGACCAGCCGCCGCCGTGGTTGATGACCACGTACTTGCCGTAGCTGGAGCCGCCGAGGTCCCTGACCTTGGACACGACGCCGTCGGCGCTCGCCACGACGGGGGAGTTGACCGTCGAGCCGCCCTGCGTCCAGTCGATCGCGTTGGCGCTCGGGCTGTGGTGGGCGCGGGAGGCGCCCTGCCAGGTCTCGCCGCACTTGAACGGCATCTGGAAGTCGGGGCGGTCGTCGCCCGAGGTGGCCGCCATGGCCATCATCTGCGGGCCCTCGGGCAGGCCGAGGTCGGCGGCCGTCAGCTCGGTCAGGTCGCCGTGCGGGTCCTCCGGGCCGCCGTCGGCGCTCGCACCGCCGGCCGAGAGGGCCACGGCGGCGACGGTGGCGCAGACGAGGCCGGTGGCGATGCGGACCCGGCGGGACATGAGGCGGGAGAAGACGGAAGGGGCGGCGGCGGTGGCAGTGGTGGTGGTCTCAACAGACATGGGAGTGCTTCCAAACCGGCACGAAGTGCCAAAAAGGGTGTCAGGGAAGGGAGTTGCGAAAGGAGTGCGGGGAGATGCGTCGGGCGTGGGGCTACCAGCCGCCGGAGCCGATCTCCTTGCGCGCCCCCAGACCCGTGCCGGTGCCCGGGTAGAGGTAGAGCTTTCCGGTGGCCTTCTCGACGCCGACGAGGTCGTCGTTCGCGTTCGAGGTGAAGTCGCCGCCGATGAGGTCGTTCATGCCGTTCCAGCCGCCGGAGCCGATCTCCGTGCGGGCGTTCAGGCCCGTGCCGTTGCTCTTGTAGAGGAAGAGCTTGCCCGTGGAGGTCTCGGCCCCGACGACGTCGGTCCTGCCGTCGTTGTCGACGTCCATGCCGACCAGGTCGTGCAGGCTGTTCCAGCCGCCGGACCCGATCAGTACGCGGCTGCTGCCGCCGCCGATCGATCCGGTGCCGTTGCCCTTGTAGAGCCACAGCTTGCCCGTCGACTTCTCGACGGCGGCGACGTCCGCCTTGCCGTCGCCGTTGAAGTCGCCGCCCATCAGCTCGGCCATGCCGTTCCAGCCGCCGGAGCCGATCTCCTTGCGGGAGGAGAGGCCGCTGCCGGTGCCGGGGTAGAGGTACAGCTTGCCGCTGGCCTCCTCGACCGCGACGATGTCGTCCTTGCGGTCGCCGTTGTAGTCGCCGCCGGCCAGGTTGGCCATGCCGTTCCAGCCGCCGCTGCCTATCTCCACGCGGTTGCCGCCGGAGGCGATGGTGCCGTTGGAGGCCCCCTTGTAGAGCCACAGCTTGCCGGTCGAGGCCTCGACGCCGACCACGTCGTCGACACCGTCGCCGTTGATGTTGGCCGCGACGAGGTCGGTCATGCCGGGCTTGGGCGCCGGCGGGGTGGTCACGTCGTCGGCGATGTTCTTGTAGCGCACGGGGTGGTAGGGGCCGTAGCCCGGGTAGTACGGGTAGTCGTAGACGCGGTGGTGGACGCCGCTGGGGGTGAAGTCGAAGCCCCAGTACCGCGTGCGGTCGGAGTTGGCCCACTTCTCGAAGAGGACGACGTGCCCGGAGGAGCCCTCGTCGTCGTCCAGGAGGGCGTCGCCCGCCTTCAGTTCCGCCTTGGTGATCGGCTCGGTCACACCGCGGGAGGCGAAGGTGTTGGTGGCCGGCTGGAAGTCCAGGTCCCAGGCCATCGAGACGTAGCCCGAGCAGTCCGTGCGGTATCCGCCGTGGCGGCGGCCGCTGTTGTAGTCCAGGCCGATGCCGACCCAGCTCTTGGCGCGGGCGATGACCGAGCCGCGGGTGATCTGCGGGGCGGTCGCCGCGGCGAAGCTCGCCGCCCGGAACTCCCCGTCGACCGCTTCCTCCTCGCCCTGGCCGGGGCTGCCGTAGTCGGGGTCGGCGGGGGTTTCGGCGGTCGCGGCCGCCGGGGCGGCGACCGCCGCGGTGTCGACGGCGACCACGGTGCCGGCTGCGACGGCCCCGGCGATGAGGGCGGCTACGGCGGCATGGCGGGTGTTCAACCCGTATCGGGACATGGCTGTGCTCCGGTTCTGGTCAGGTGAGGTCTGGGGGCCGGGAGCGCGGGCTCGACCGGCGGATGGTGCGGCGTGACGGGTGCGAGGCGCGGCGGACGGACAGCTGTCCTGCAGGTACAGCGGTCCCGCGGGGCGACGCGGTGGTACGGGGCGGGGACTGGGCCCGGGCGCTACGGCCGGATCGCCACCGCCGCCGGCGGGGCTCCGGCGGGGCCGGCCTGGCCGGCCGTGCCGCCCGCCACCGGGACCGGGTGGGCCGGGGCGTGGGCGGAGGCCATCGGCGCGACGGAGGTGATGCCGAGGGTGAGGGCGACAACCGCGGCGGCCCGGAGGATTCCTGTACGCATGAGGGTGGTTCGTCCTTCCGAAACGAATGGGCTGGTGGCTTGAACCCGTCGCCTTCGGACGTCCCGCGGTGGCGTCCGTTCAGGGCTTTCAGGGCCTTCTGTGCTCGTCCGGCGGGGGGCTGCCCCGCTGACAAGCAATAGATTCGCCGCTGCCCGGGCCGGGCGGAAGAGAGATCGACTGGCCCGAAAGGGCCATGGCCGGACCTGTCCACGCTTGGCCTGATCGGGCCGCCTCTCCGCCCCACCCCCGGCTCTCCCCGTTCCCCGCGCGGACATGCGAAGGCCGCCGGGCGGGACCATCGCTGTGGTCCCGCCCGGCGGCCTTGTCATGCACGAGACGTCTGTCAGGCGCGCGTGGGCAGCCAGCCCTCCTGTACGGCCCGCACCCCGGCCTCGAACCGGCTGCGGGCACCGAGGCGTTCCATCAGCTCGTTGGCGATGCGCCGGGCCGTGCGCGAGGACACCCCCAGCCGCTTGGCTATCGCATCGTCCGTGTGCCCTTCCGCCAACAACCTTATGGCAGCCGCCTGTTGCGCGGTCAGGCCGTCCGGGCCCAGGACCGCCACCTCCGCCAGCGGCTGCGCCTGCGCCCACGTCGACTCGAAGAGCGCACAGAGGGCGACGAGCATGCCGTGCCCGGTCAGGACGACCGCGCCCGCCGCGGAATCGTCGCTCACCGGGATCAGCGCCGTCCTGCGGTCGACGATGAGCATCCGCGTCGGCAGCGACGCCACCGTGCGCACCTGCCCGCCGAGCTCCGTGAGCCAGTTGGCGTGCTCGATGGAGGGCCGGCTGTTGCGCACGCTGTCGAGGTACAGGGTGCGCATGCGGACGCCCCGTTCGAGCAGCGTCCTGTTCAGGGGCCGCGAGGCGGCCAGGGCCGACTCGCTCAGCGTGGCGTCCGGTGAGAACGCCAGCAGCTCCTCCTTCGTCTCCCGGGTCAGCGCGACCAGCCGGTCGCGGACGGCGTCGAGGCCGATGAGCTGCTCCACGCCGGGATGCCGGGCGGTCGGCCGCAACTGCGAGTACTCGGAGATCAGCCGGGCCGCGGCGGCCCGGGACGCCTCCAGCCGCTGCTGCTGGGCGGCGAGCTCCGCCTGCCCCCGCGCCATCAGGATCTCCATCCCGATGTCCGGGGAGACGGCGCGCAGCCGCCCGCTGTCGTCGGCGGACGGCTGGACCAGCGCCAGCTCGCTCAGCAGGTCCAGGGCCTCGCGCACGTCGTTCTCGCCGATCCCCACGGCATCGGCGAGCGCGGTCACGCCCGACCCGGGTTCCATGAGCATGGCGCGGTAGACGGCCTCGGCTCTCGCGTCGAGGCCCAGTTCGGTCAACATGTGGTTCCCCCCACCCCGTTGGCACTTCGATGGGAAGATCATCTCAAAGAAGCGGATGGACGGATGCGTCCACGGCCGCAAACGGCCGGCCGGATGGGTGTCCTGCACGGGTCCGGCGGGGGACGGTGGAGTCATGTACCTCGTCCATGCCCGTCTGCGGACGGTTCCTCCGGTGGAAGTGCCCGATGATCTGCGCGAGGCGGCCCGTGCCGGGCTGAGCCCGAGGGACCGCGTGGAGCACCTCGCCGTGCACCCGCAGTCCGCGGAGCACTTCACCCTCGGCTTCTACCTGCTCTCCGACTCCCTGCAGGAGGCGGAACGGCACGCCGAGGCCGTATGCCGGCGCCTGCTCGGCGCGCGGGCGCTGCCCGCCGCGCGGCTGCTGGACGTCGGCGTCCCGCTGATGCCACTGTCCCTGCTGGAGCACCGCAGCCACTGACCGGGCGGGGCTGCCTGTCCTCATCCGTCCACGGACGGTTTGGGCCAGCCGATATCTCTTCTCCCCCCGCTGAGCTGCGGCTTAGCTATGTCTCACCGGAACGGGACAGCGCCACCGCGGGGTGCGGGACCGACCGGGAAGCCACTGTCGAACACGCCCCACGGCACCCCGAAGGGACTCCGGACACCATGAACACCTCTCGCATCCTCAAGGCCGCCGCGGTCGTCGCCCTCGCCCTCGTCCTCGGCACCCCGGCCGTCGCCTCCGCCGCCCCGCTCACCGCCGCCAAGCCCCCGGTCGCCGCGCAGAACGGCGACATGAGCTGGCAGTGACCGTCCGGCCACGGCCGGCAGCACACCCACCTCGGCACAGCCCCTGCGTCCACGATGCGGGGGCTGCCGCGTTAGGCTCGACGGGTGGATCCCAAGACCAGAAACCGTGTGATGGCCGGCGTGCTCGTGCTGATGTTCCTCGTCGTCGCCGTGGCGGCCGCCACCGGCCAGTAGCCCCTCCCCTGCCCTTTCGCCCCGCCCCTTCCCCTTTCGCCCCGCCCCGCCCGGCTCCACGGCGCGCGGCGCCGTGAGCCGCTCTTGCCTGGAGTGGACTCCAAGCAGTTGGCTTGGGTCCCATGAAGTACACGCAGCTCGGACGCACCGGACTCAAAGTCAGCCGACTCGTCCTCGGCACGATGAACTTCGGTCCGCAGACAGACGAACCGACCAGCCACGGCATCCTGGACGCGGCCCTCGACGCAGGCCTGAACTTCGTGGACACCGCCAATGTGTACGGATGGGGGGAGAACAAGGGCCGTACCGAGGAGATCATCGGTACCTGGTTCGCGCAGGGCGGTGGCCGGCGCGAGAAGACGGTCCTGGCGACGAAGGTCTACGGCTCGATGTCCCGTGAAGGGGACACCTGGCCCAACGAGGACCGGCTGTCGGCCCTGAACATCCGCCGGGCCGTCGAGGCCAGTCTCAAGCGGCTCCACACCGACCACATCGACGTCTACCAGTTCCACCACATCGACCGCCGGACCCCCTTCGAGGAGATCTGGCAGGCCGTGGACGTGCTCATCCAGCAGGGCAAGATCCTCTACGCGGGCTCCTCCAACTTCCCCGGCTACAAGATCGCCCAGGCCAACGAGACCGCCGCCCGGCGCGGGATGGTCGGTCTGGTCAGCGAGCAGTGCCTGTACAACCTCGCCGAGCGGCGGGCCGAGATGGAGGTCATCCCGGCGGCCCAGGACTACGGCCTCGGGGTCATCCCGTGGTCCCCGCTGCACGGCGGGCTCCTGGGCGGGGTCATCAAGAAGGAGGCCACGGGCAGCCGCCGCGCGTCGGGCCGGTCCGCGGACGCGCTGGCCAACAGTTCGGTACGGGCGCAGGTGCAGGCGTACGAGGACCTGCTCGACAAGCACGGCCTGGAGCCCGGCGAAGCCGCCCTGGCCTGGCTCCTCACCCGGCCGGGCGTGACGGGCCCCATCGTCGGCCCGCGGACCGCCGAGCAGCTGGAGAGTGCCCTGAGGGCGCTGGAGCTGGAGTTGAGCGAGGAGGTGCTGGCCGGGCTGGACGAGATCTTCCCCGGGCCCGGTCCCTCCCCGGAGGCCTTCGCCTGGTGATCGGGTAGCAGGAGGTGCGCGTGCTGCCGTGGCTCCGCGACGGGCTGCGGCAGCCCGCCCGGCTCACATAGGGGGGCCGGACGGTTCAGCCGTGCGCGGGGCTGTAGGGGCCGCCGATGCCCCAGGCCTGGTGCAGGACCGCGGCGAACTCACCCGCGAGCCGGTGTTCGCCGGAGGCGTTGGGGTGGGTGCCGTCGTAGGTGTCGCGGTGGATGTCGTACGCGGCCGGACGCGCGGCCAGCAGGATGGGCGAGGCGTCCGTGGTGAGGTCGGCGACCGCCTTGGCGAGGAGTTCGTTGAAGCGGGCCACCTCGGCCGCGAAGGGGGCGTCCTCCTCGGCCCGGCTGTTGGGGATGACCGGCAGCAGCACCATGCGGACGCCGGGGTGGGCGGAGCGGGCTCCCGCTGTGAAGCGGCGGACGTTGTCGGCGGTCTGTTCGGCGTCGGTGTAGAAGCCGAGGTCGATCAGGCCGAGGGAGACCAGCAGGATGTCCGGGCGGTGCGCGGCGACCGTCTCGCCCATGACGGGCGCCATGTGCTGCCAGCCCTCGCCCCAGCCGGCCAAATGGCGGCGGGCGTGGTCGGGGAAGCCGGGGTCGGCGTACTCGTGGCTGACGGGCGCGTCGGCGGTGGTGTCGTAGACCTCGCAGCGCGGGCCGACGATCCGGTAGGGCCCGCCGAAGGTCGAGTTGAGGTGCTGCCACATGCGGTAGCGCCAGGTGTAGTCGCCGGCGCGTCCGATGGTCATGGAGTCGCCGACGAACATGAAACGCATCCGGTCATCATCGCGGATCGCGCGACAGAAACCTCTGTGACGCCGGACACGCGGCACGTACTGGCAGGCTGGGAGGATGCGCCTGCCCCTGCCGTCCGCCGCCGCCCTTACGGCCGCCGCCACCGCAACCGCCACCGTCCTCGCCGCCGCCGTCGTCGTCGTGCTGCCGGGCGCGGCGTCCGCCGCGCAGTCCCCCGAGTCGTCCTCGTTCACCATCTCCGATCCGAGGATCAAGGAGTCGAGCGGGCTGGCGGCCAGCCGCGTCCATCCGGGCGTCTACTGGACGCACAACGACAGCGAGGACGGCCCGTACGTCTACGGGGTGGACTCGGCCACCGGCAACACGGTGGCCCGGGTGACGCTGACGGGCATCGGCCGGCCGCGGGACGTCGAGGCGATCTCGCTGGGTCCGGACGGGCAGCTCTACGTCGGGGACATCGGCGACAACCGGGGCGGCACCTGGGACCACGTGTGGATCTACCGGTTCCAGGAGCCGCGGCAACTGGGTGATGTCACGGTCAAGGCGGCGCAGTTCACGGTGCGGTACGAGGACGGGCCGCGCGACGCCGAGTCCCTGATGGTCCATCCGGTGACCGGCCGCGTCTACATCGCGAGCAAGAACGAGAGCAAGGGCGGCCTGTACGAGGGTCCCGCGGAGCTGTCGACGGGCGGCGCCAACGTCTTCCGGCGGGTCGCCGCCGTCCCGTGGGTGACGGACGGCGCGTTCTCCCCGGACGGCAGCCGGCTGACACTGCGGGGCTACTTCACCGCCCGGACCTACCCGTGGAAGGACGGCCGGCCCGAGGGCGAGGGCGAGCGGGTGGACGCGCCGTGGCAGGGCCAGGCGGAGTCGGTGACGTACACGGCGGACGGCTCCACGCTCATGTTCGGCTCGGAGGGCGCGAGCAGCCGGGTGGTCGCGGTCCCGGTGGCCGCGGCGTCCTCGCCCGGCGGTTCGGCGTCGCCGCAGCCCGGGTCCCCGCCGGACGCGTCGGCGACCTCCGCGGAGCCCACGGGCAGCTTCGGCAAGGGCGCCCTGGTCCTGGCGGGCGGCCTGGCCCTGGTCTTCGGCGCCAGGCGTCTCTTCCGCCGCCGCGCGCGGGACTGACGCGGTGCGGCAGGGGCCCGTCACCGCACTCCCCCGGCGGGCCGGCGGGCCCCGGACGGGTTACGAGTGGCCGAGGTCCAGGTCCGCGGCCTGGGCCTCCGGGGCCGGGACCGAGCCCGTGTCCGCGGCCGGCCGCAGGACGAACTCGTCGGACGCCATCGAGTCGAGGACCGGCGGGGCCGGCCGCAGCGGCGCCGGCATGACCGCGGCCTCGGAGTGGCCGCCGCAGCCGTAGGACAGCGACACCAGACGGCCGTCGGCCGGGCTGAACTCGTTCGCGCAGACGCCGAAGGCCTGGCCGAGCGAGCCGCCGATGGCGACGAGGAAGCCGCAGGAGACACAGGACGCGGGGGCCGCCTGCGCCATCGGGGTCTTCGCTCCGAAGGACTCGTCCCAGCGGTCGGCGGCGCTGTGCAGCCCGTAGCGGGAGAGCACGCGCGCCCGGCGCATGCCGAGCTCCTCGGCGACCGCCGTGATGGAGCCGCGCACGGGGACGGTCACCCGGTCGGTGACGTCGGCGTCCTCGGCCTCGACGAGTTCGGCCATCTCGGTGGAGACGACGGAGTTCGGCGGCGGGGTGTCCTCGCCCGACCAGCCCGGCTCCAGCCGCAGGTCGTCGGCCTCGGTGGGCAGCAGGTCGCCGGGGCCCATGTCGCCGGGGCGCAGCCGCTCGCTCCACGGCACCCACTCGGGGGCGAGCAGGGCGTCGTCGCCGGGGAGCAGCACCGTTTCGTCGAGGGTGACGTTCTTGGCGCGGGAGGCGCGGGCCACGGTGACGGCCCAGCGCCAGCCGCGGTACCCCGGCTCCTTGGACTCGAAGAAGTGGGTGACGACGCGGTCGCCCTCCGCCACGGCGGAGACGTGTGCGCCCACCACACCGGGGAAGGCAGCCTCCTCGGCGGCCGCGCGGGCGAGTTCCACCGCCTCGACGCACAGGCGGTCGGGGGTACGCGGGGTACGGCTTCGCGTCGTCGCAGCACTCACTGGTCTCGTTCTCTCCTACGCCGTCTCACGTGTGCGCCGTCCGTACTGTCGTCCACAACGACCCGGTGGTGCTGTCCGTACGAGGCGCGGGCGGAGCGGACCAGAGGGCCGCGTCGACGTCCGCACCCGATCGGACTCCGGGCGCACCTCACTGCGATCCATTCTGCGGGATCACGAAGAGGCGCGCGGCCAGGAGCAACCGCCGGTGGCGCGCTACGCACGCTACCTCCTCTTAAGCCCTGGGCACACATGCAAGGTCCGATTCGCGGACAAGCCGCGGGTTCCGCGACGCGCCGGGAGGCGCCCCGCGGGGGCCGGGTGGGGCACTATGTCGAGTGTGGCACCCGTACGGTCGTCCGACGACGGCTCGGGACCGGCCAGGCGGGCCGGCCGGGCCGTCGGTCGTGCCCTGCACCGTCCGATCACCGGTCCGGCCAAGGGCATCCGGCGGGCCACGCACGCGCACGGGGCGGGCGAATCGGGTCTGGGCAAGCTGATCGAGCTGCACGCGATCAACGGCGCCGGCGACATGATGATCACGGTGGCGCTGGCGTCGACGGTGTTCTTCTCGGTGCCCACGGACGAGGCGCGGGGCCGGGTGGCCCTGTACCTGGCGATCACGATGGCGCCGTTCACGGTGCTGGCCCCGGTGATCGGTCCGCTGCTGGACCGGCTGCCGCACGGGCGGCGGGCCTCGATGGCGGCGGCGATGCTGGCGCGGGCGGTCCTGGCGCTGCTGATGTCGGCCGTGGTGGCCACGGGGGGCCTTCAGCTGTATCCGGAGGCGCTGGGCGTGCTGGTGGCGTCCAAGTCGTACGGGGTGGTGCGCAGCGCGGTGGTGCCCAGGCTGCTCCCGCCGAAATTCTCACTCGTCAAGGCGAACTCCCGGGTCACGCTGGCCGGTCTGCTGGCGACGGGCGCGGCGGCGCCGGTCGCCGCCGGGCTGAACTCGATCGGGCCGCAGTGGCCGCTGTACGGGGCCTGCGTCGTCTTCCTGGGCGGCACCTTCGCGGCGTTCACGCTGCCGCACAAGGTGGACGAGGCGAAGGGCGAGCGCCGCGCCCGACTGTCGACGCACGAGGCGCACTCGAAGCGGCCGGGGCTGCGGACGGTGAGCCGCAGTGTGCTGTGCGGGCTGCTGGCGAACGCGGCGATGCGCGGGCTGTCCGGGTTCCTGATCTTCTTCCTGGCGTTCCTGCTGCGGGAGCAGCCGCTGGCGGGGCAGAGCGCGGCGGTGTCGCTGGGCATCGTGGGCGTGTCGGCGGGTGTCGGCAACGCCTGCGGCACGGCGGTGGGTGCGTGGCTGCGGGCGCGGGCGCCGGAGGCGATCGTGGCGTCGGTGCTGTGCGTGACGCTCGTCGTGGCGGTGCTGGCGGCCGTGTTCTTCAGCGGGCTGTTCATGGCGGTGCTGGCCGCGACGGCGGGCTTCTGCCAGGCGCTGGCGAAGCTGTCGCTGGACGCGATGATCCAGCGGGACGTGCCGGAGGCGGTACGGACGTCCGCGTTCGCCCGTTCGGAGACGCTGCTCCAGGTGGCGTGGGTGTTGGGCGGGGCGATCGGCATCGTGCTGCCGCTGAACGGCGTACTGGGCATGTCGGTGGCGGCGGCCATCGTCGCGCTGGGCGCGACGATGGCCGTCCGCGGCCTCATCTCGGCGCCCCGCCACCACCCCCGGCAACGCCCGTCCCGCCCCCGGGTCGCCTGACCCCCGGTTTTCAGCCTCGCCGGCGTTTGAGGCGCGGGGGTCCGGGGGCGGCGCCCCCGCCAGGGCGCCGCACCGGCATGCACACGGCCACCCCCGGCGGGAGCCGAACGGCGGCGCGCCGCAGGCCGGCGGTACCCCGTGCAGCGGTGCAGCCCAGGGGCCCGATAGCCTTCGGCTCATGACCGCACCGCTTTTCTCGGGTAGGGCCCGCCGCAGCGTCGCGGCCCTCGGAGCCGTGTCCGCCGGCCTCCTCCTTCTCTCCGCCTGCGACAAGCCGACCCCGCTCGCGACCGTGACGGTCGGCAGCGAGTCGGTTTCCGCCGAGGCCTCTTGCCACAAGGACGGCAAGGAGCTCTCCGTGGACGAGGTCCAGGACTGCCTGACGAACCTGAAGAACCCCAAGACCATCGAGTACGGCCGTGGCGACACGCTGCGGCTCGGCGTCGAGCCGGAGATCGTCGAGGACGGCAAGCGCTGGTCGGCGGTGCTCGACGGCCAGCCGATCACCGAGCCCTCGTCGAACACGTACCGCAGCTTCCCGGGCGCCGACGTCTTCGCGACGGGCGGCCAGGGCGAGGCCCCGACCTCGAAGAAGCTGGCGTTCCTGCAGATCGACGCGGCCGGCAAGCCGCTCGCCGTCTGGTCCTTCAACCTCAAGCTCAAGTAACCGGACGGCACCGGTGCGCGCGCTCGTCGTGACGGCGGTGGGGGCGGAGTCGGACTCCGTCCTCACCGGTCTGACCCCTCATCCGGACAGTCCCGGCCCCGAGCCGCGCACCCTCACGCTGGGGCATCCCCGGACGAAGTCCGGGGAGGGATACCTCATCACCCGCCGGGACCTGCCGGGCATCGCCTTCGACGTGCTCGTCGGCGGCGTCGGTCCGGCAGCGGCCGCCGCGGGCACCGCCACGGCGCTGGCCCTCGCCGAAACCGCGTACGGGCTGGTCGTCAGCGCCGGCATCGGCGGCGGGTTCGCGCCCGCCGCGCCGGTGGGTTCCCTCGTGGTCGCGGACGCGATCGTGGCGGCCGATCTGGGGGCGCAGACCCCCGACGGCTTCGTCGACGTGGCGACGCTGGGCTTCGGGCGCACCGTGCACCTGCCGCCCGCCGAGCTGGCCGCCCGGGCCGCGGAGGCGACCGGGGCGCTGCTGGCGCCCGTGCTGACCGTGTCCACCGTGACCGGTACCGCCGACGGGGCGGCCGCTCTCACGGCCCGGCATCCGATGGCCGGGGCCGAGGCCATGGAGGGCTTCGGAGTCGCGGAGGCCGCTGCCGCGCACGGGCTGCCCGTACTGGAGATCCGCGCCGTGTCCAACGCCGTGGGGCCGCGCGACCGGGCCGCCTGGCGGATCGGGGACGCGCTGGCGGCGCTCGCCGAGGGCTTCCGCGTGCTGGGGCCCGTACTCGCGAACTGGGGAGAACGCCATGAGCAACACCGTGGTCGAGGCTGAACCGCTGAAGATCGCCTATTCGCCCTGCCCGAACGACACGTTCGTCTTCGACGCGTGGGCGCACGGCCGGGTGCCGGGCGCGCCGGCCCTGGACGTCACGTTCGCGGACATCGACCTCACCAACGGCATGGCCGAGCGCGGTGAGCTGGACGTGCTGAAGGTGTCGTACGCGGTGCTGCCGTGGGTGCTGGGGGAGTACGCGCTGCTGCCGTGCGGCGGGGCCCTCGGGCGCGGCTGCGGCCCGCTGGTGCTGACCCGCGAACCGGGCCTGGACCTGGCGGGGAAGACGGTCGCGGTGCCGAGCGAGCGCTCCACCGCCTACCTGCTGTTCCGGCTGTGGGCGGCGGACGTGCTGGCGGAGGGCGTCGGCAAGGTGGTCGTCCTGCCGTTCCACGAGATCATGCCGGCGGTCCGCGACGGCCGGGTGGACGCCGGGCTGGTCATCCACGAGGCCCGGTTCACGTATCAGGACTACGGGCTGCACTGCCTGGCCGACATGGGCGAGCACTGGGAGTCCACGACCGGCCTGCCGATCCCGCTCGGCGCGATCATCGCCAAGCGCTCGCTGGGTGCCGAGCGGCTGCGCGCCCTGGCCGAGTCGGCGCGCACCTCGGTCCGGATGGCCTGGGACGACCCGCAGGCCTCCCGCCCGTACGTCCGCGCGCACGCGCAGGAACTGGACCCGGCCGTGGCCGACCGGCACATCGGGCTGTACGTCAACGAGTTCACGGCGGATCTGGGCGACGCCGGCTACGCGGCGGTGCGCGGGCTGCTGACACGGGCCGCGGCAGAGGGGCTGGTACCGGCCATCGCTCCGGACGCGCTCGCCTTCCCGTAGCGCTCTCGCGCCGTACGCGGCTGCGCCCCGCCGCTCGTGGGAGCAGCGGGGCGCAGGGGTGCGTAGGCGGTTCAGACGTCGAGCTGGTCGGCCACCGCGCGCAGCAGTCCGGCGATCTTCGTGCCGTGCACCTTGTCGGGGTAGCGGCCGCGCTCCAGCATCGGGGTGATGTTCTCCAGCAGGGTGGTGAGGTCCTGCACGATCGAGGCGAGCTCGTCGGGCTTGCGGCGCTGGGCGGCGGCGACGGAGGGCGCCGGGTCCAGGACGGTCACCGAAAGTGCCTGGTCACCGCGTTGTCCGGCAACGACGCCGAACTCGACTCGCTGACCGGGCTTGAGGGCATCGACCCCGGCAGGGAGCACCGACGAGTGGACGAAGACGTCACCGCCGTCGTCGCGGGAGAGAAAGCCGAAGCCCTTCTCACTGTTGAACCACTTGACCTTGCCGGTAGGCACGTCCGTCCTCTGTCCTTGTGCTCGTCGGGGTCCGGGGGCCGCGAACGGCTCCGGACAACAGCGCAGCGGGCCATGTGTGACCCGCCACCTCAAGGCTAATGGTCGGGAGCCGGGTGACAAGACGTTCCCCGGTCCTTCACGGTCGGCTGCTTCGGCCAGGGAACTACCCTGGTGAGGTGACTGTTACTCCTCATTCAGACGAAGCGCGGCCCGGCGACGGACTGGTCAAGGCGGGCGGCATCGTGTTCATCGCCGGTGCCGTGGCCACGCTGGCCACGATGGCCCCGCTGTTCCTCGACATGGACCCGTTCCCGTCATACGCGTGGGCCGTGTGCATGCTGATGGGCGTCGGCTTCGCAATCTCCGCGGCGGGCGTGCTGCGCTCCGCGGCCGCCCAGCGCAAGGCGGCACGCGCCTCCCAGGCGGCCTAGCCGGCCTGGACGGGGACGGGCTGGACGGGGACGGGCTGGACGGGTCGTGCGGCGACGTACTGCGCGAGCCATCGGGGCAGCGCGGTGAGGTCCGGCAGGACGACGTCCGCGCCCGCCGCGCGCAGTTCCGGCTCCGGGCACGGGCCGGTCGGCACGGCCACGGACAGCGCGCCGGCCTTCCGGGCGCCGCGTACGTCGCCGATGTGGTCGCCGACGTAGACCTGCGCGCCGTGTTCGCGCAGCGCGCCCGCCTTGGCCTCCGCCCACAGCCAGCCGATGACCGCGTCCGGCTCGATGCCGAGGTGCTCCAGGTGCAGGCGGGCGTTGGGCTCGTGCTTGGCGGTGACGACGATCGCCCGCCCGCCCATGGCCTGGACGGCGGCGACGGCCTCGCGGGCGCCGGGCATGGCGGGGGTCGGCCCGATGGCGTGGTCGGGGTAGATCGCCCGGTAGCGGTCCGCCATGGCCGGGATCTCGGCCTGCGGGAACCAGTGCGCGAGCTCCTCGTCCAGCGGCGGGCCCAGGCGGGTGACCGCCGCGTCGGCGTCGATGTACGTGCCCGTCTCGGCCGACAGCGCCCGGTAGGCGGCCCGGATGCCCGGACGGGAGTCGATGAGGGTCATGTCGAGGTCGAAGCCGACGGTGAGGTTCATACGGCCCATTGTGCCGAGGCGGGCGGACGGCCGCGGACGGTGCGGCGAACCTCCCCGGAACCTTCCCGGAACTCGTCGGGGCGGGCCGCCGCGGTGCTTCAGCGTCGGCGCGCCCGCCACACCAGGTACAGCACCGACGCCAGCGCCGCGCCCCGCAGCAGCCACGGCCACATCCCCTGCACCGCACCGCCGACCTGGTCGTCGGCGAGGGTCTCGCCCCACTTGCCGTTGGTGCGGCCCCACAGCCATACCGCGGCGCCCGCGAGGACGGCGCCGGGCGGCCCGAAGACGGCCCATTTGCGTTCGGCGGGCCGCAGCACCCGGGAGGCGTACGGCAGGAGCCAGCCGATGACGAGCAGCAGCCAGTGGCCGCTGACGACACCGACGACGAGGACCGCCGCGGCCAGCAGCAGGAAGGCGTTGGGGCGCGGGCGGGCCGGGGCGGCGGCCGCCTCCGGCTGCGCCCCCGCCTCCTTCGCCGCCTCCGCCTTCGCACGGCGCCGCTCGCGCAGGAACCGTACAAGGGCCCGCGTGCCCGAAGCCGGCGGCCCGGGCGGGGGCCCCTCCTTCTCCTCGGCGTCCTCCTGCGGGCCTTCCCCGAACCGCTCCGGGATCTCGATGCCGCCCGCGAAGCCGTCGACCTGCGGGCCCCGTCCGTACGTGCCGGGCGTCATCCGCCACCAGTCGGGCTCGGCGCCGCCGGACGGGCCGAGCTCGTCCAGCCCGGCCAGGTGCGGCGGTACGTTCTCCGCCTCGGGCTCCCGTTCCGGCGTCGGCCGCGGCGCGGGCACACCGGGCAGGCGCAGGCGGCCGGGGGCCCGCTGGGCGGGCACCGACAAGACCGGTTCGGCCGGGCCGGCGGCGGGAGCCGCGCCCTGCCGGGAGCCGAGGGTGTCCAGGACCTCCTCCGGCGTGCCGATGCGTTCCAGGATGCGGCGCACGGCCGCGGGGGTCTCCGGGTCGTACTTGGCGCGCCGACGGTCGATCTCGTCCCGCAGGCCCGCCACGAGCCTCATCCGGTCGCCGGAGGAGAGGTGCCGGCGTTGCGCCAAGTCCCCGACGGCGCTCAGATATTCGTAGACCAGGTGGTCGCTTTCGATCCCCACGCCCAGGCTCCTCCCGTACCGCCTCTCCCGAAGGTAGCGCGTGCGCCCGTGGAGCCGCCCCGGGCACAGCGGATACCGTTGGCCGGATGGGGACCGGCCGATACGACCGGCCGACGCGACCGGGAGGCGACTGTGCCCGAGCCAAGCACTGCTGCGGGAGCTCCGGAGAGCGGGACCGGGGCGAGCTCCCCGCGTTCCCTCGCCGAGGCGCTGCGCGCCCGCGACGACGCCGCGCTCGCCGCCCTGCTGCACTCCCGCCCGGACCTGCTGAACCCGGTGCCGGGCGACGTGACCCAGCTCGCCACCCGCGCCGGGACGCGGGCCTCGGTGGTGCGGGCGCTGGAGCGCCTGGACCGGTTCACGCTGCAGACGGCCGAGGCCCTCGCCGTGGCTCCGGACCCGTGCCCGTACCCCGTGCTGGAGGGGCTGCTGACCGGCGGCGAGGACGAGCAGGCCCGTGCCGCGCTCCCTGCGGCCCTGGGCCGGCTGCGCGACCAGGCCCTGGTGTGGGGCGACGAGGACCGGCTGCGCCTGGTGCGCACGGCCCGCGAGTTGCTCGCGCCGTCCGCGCAGCGGCCGTCGCCGACGGGGCTGGGGCCGACCGTCGCCGAGGCCACCGCCGGGATGTCGCCGACGCGGGTGCAGGAGATCGTGGCGGCGGCCGGGCTGCCCGCCACGCACGACCCGGTCTCCGCGGTCACGGCGCTGACCGCGCTGTTCACCGACCCGGAACGGATGTCGGCGCTGCTGGACGAGGCCCCTGCCGAGGCCCACCAGGTGCTGGGGCGGCTGGTGTGGGGGCCGCCGTACGGGGAGGTGACCCCGAATCCGGCGCCGCCGGTGCGCTGGCTGCGCGACCGGGGGCTGCTGCTGCCCGCGACGGCGCGGACCGTGGTCCTGCCGCGGGAGGTGGCGCTGCACCTGCGCGGCGGCCTCGCGCACAAGGACACGGCGCCGGTGCCGCCGCCGGTGACGGCGCACCGCGAGCACCGTCCACAGCTTGTGGACGCCAACGCCGCCGGCCAGGCGCTGGCCGCGCTGGCCACCGTCGAGGAGCTGGTGAAGTCCTGGGAGCACACCGGTCCGCCGGTGCTGAGGGCGGGCGGGCTGTCCGTACGGGACCTGAAGCGGGCCGCGGCCGCCCTGGACGCCACCGAGGCGTCGGCGGCGTTCTGGATCGAACTGGCCTACGCGGCCGGGCTGCTGGCCGGCGACGGCGAGGCCGACGAGCGGTACGCGCCCACCCCGGCCTTCGACGACTGGCGCGAACTGCCGCCCGCCGAACGGTGGTCGGTGCTGGCCGCCGCCTGGCTGCCGGCGACCCGTACGGCCGGCCTGGCCGGCGAGCAGGACGCGAAGGGGCGCACGCTGTCGGTGCTCGGCCCCGAACTGGACCGTTCCGCGGCGCCCGAGGTGCGCCGGCGCGTCCTGGAACTCCTCGCCGACCTGCCGGAGGGCGCCTCGCCGGACACGGAGGCGGTGCTGGCGCGCCTGGCGTGGGAGCGGCCCGTGCGCACGGCGAGCGACCTGCGGGCAAGGCTCGCGGGCTGGACGCTGACCGAGGCGGAGGTCCTCGGCGTGACCGGCCGGGGCGCCCTGTCGGGGCCCGGCCGGGCCCTGCTGGAGCACCGCGACCCGGCGCCGCTGCTGGCGCCGCTGCTGCCGGAGCCGGTCGACCACGTGCTGCTCCAGGCCGACCTGACGGCGGTGGCGCCGGGCCCGCTGCGCCGCCCGCTCGGGGACACCCTGGCCGTGCTCGCGGACGTGGAGTCCAAGGGCGGGGCGACGGTGTACCGGTTCACGCCGGGGTCGGTGCGGCGGGCGCTGGACGCCGGCCATGCCGCCGCCGATCTGCACGCCTTCCTCAAGGAGCACAGCCGTACGCCGGTGCCGCAGCCGCTGGCGTACCTGATCGACGACGTGGCCCGCCGGCACGGGCACCTGCGGGTCGGCGCGGCCTCCTCGTACGTGCGCTGCGACGACGACGCGATGCTGGGGGAGATCCTGGCGGACAAGCGCTCGGCGGGGCTGGGCCTGCGCCGACTGGCGCCGACAGTGCTGGCGGCGCAGGCGGAACCGACCGCGCTGCTGGAGGGGTTGCGGGCGATGGGGTACGCGCCGGCCGCGGAGTCGGGCACCGGCGATGTGCTGGTGGCGCGGGCCGACGCCCACCGCACACCGCCCCGCTCGGCGCCCGTACCGGTGCCGGACGGTCCGCCGGTGCCGGACGCGACGCTGCTGGGGGCGGCCGTACGGGCGATCCGCGCGGGCGACCTGGCTGCGACGGCGGTCCGCAAGGAGCCGGGGCCGGCGGCCGCGGTGCCGGGCGAGCTGCCGCGCACGAGCGCGGCGGAGACCCTGGCGACGGTCCAGGCGGCGGCGCTGACCGGGTCGGCGGTGTGGATCGGCTACGTGAACGCGGACGGCGCGGCGAGCCAGCGGGTCATCGCGCCGGTACGGGTCGAGGGCGGCTTCGTCACCGGCTACGACCACACGGCGGACGAGGTCCGCACGTACGCCCTCCACCGCGTCACGGGCGTGGCGGAACTGGCGGACGAACACCTCTAGTGCTGTGGCCGGCGTCGCGACCCGGTGAACCTTGCCGGTCACAGCACTAGCCTGTCGGCATCCGGCCCGGCCGCACGATCCGGCCCCGCCGGCGTTCGAGGCCCGGCGGTCCGGGGCGGCGCCCCCGGCAACGGTGCGGCACCCGCGGGGAAAACGGCTGGCGGCGCCGCCCCGCCGCGGGACACGCTGGGCCCATGCAAGCCGTTCCGCACCGCCAGATCCGCGCCGTCCACACCGACACGACCGTCACCGTCTACCAGGCATACGCGCCCCGCCTCGGGGTCCCGGCGGCCCGCGACCACCGCTTCCCGCCCGCCTGGAAGCGCGAGCGGATGACGTGGATCAAGCCGTCGTTCCTGTGGATGATGTACCGCTGCGGCTGGGCCACCAAGGCCGACCAGGAGATGGTGCTGGCGGTCGAGATCACCCGCGCGGGCTTCGACCGGGCCCTGCGGGAGGCCTGCCTGTCGCACTACGAGGCGGGCGTGCACGCGGACCGGGCGGCCTGGCAGGAGTCGCTGCGCTCGGCGCCCGCCCGCGTGCAGTGGGACCCGGAGCGCGACCTCCACCTGAACCCGCTGCCGTACCGCTCGCTGCAGTTGGGCCTGTCCGGTCCCGCGTCGCGGGCGTACGCCGACGAGTGGACGGTCTCCATCCGCGATGTGACGCCGCTGGTCCGCGAGGTCCACGGCCTGCTGCGGTCGGGGGCGCAGGACGCCGAGGGCGCGGCCCGGGCGCTGCTGCCGGTGGAGACGCCCTACCCGTCGGGCCCCCTGGGGCACCTCGGCGCGTGCGCGCCCGCCGCCCGCCCGGCCGTCAGTCCCGGATGAGCAGGACGAGGAAGCCGACGACGGCGCCGACCAGCAGCGCGATCAGGGAGTAGCGGGGCCGTGAGGCACGCAGCACCGGCAGGTAGTGGTCGGCCGCGTAGCGGCCGGGCCCGGTGAGCGTGAGGGCGATGACCGAGGCGAAGAGCACCACTTCGAGTTCCACGCCCTTGGGCGGGAAGTAGGCGTCGAAGCCGCGGACGTCGAGGATGTTGATGAAGACGCCGGTGAGGGCCGCACCGGCGAGCGGGGTGAGCAGGCCGAGGGCGAGACCGAGGCCGCCGAGGGTCTCGGAGAGGCCGGCGATGACGGCCATGGCGTCCCCGGCGGGGTAGCCGGCCATGGAGAAGCCCTTGCCGGTCGCGGTGAGGCCCGGGCCGCCGAACCAGCCGAAGAGCTTCATCGTGCCGTGGCCGGCCATCGTCAGGCCGACGACGAGGCGGAGCACCAGCAGTCCGACGTCGTGGGTGACGGTGGTGGCAAGGGCCGAGGATGTGCTGGAGAGCGTGCGGTCCCAGCTCGTTTGCATCATGGGGGTCCGTTCCGAGGTCGCCTGGCAGCAACCGCCACCGTATGACGCCCGCTCGCGACGACCCGCCCGCAACATCCGCGGCCGCCCCATCGGCCCCTTCCGCCTACCCGTTCGGCCGCAGAACACCCGCCCGACACCGCCCCCGGATGGGGTGGACAACGGGGTGGCGGACCGGGTCGAGCCGGTCGGCATGGCCGACGTCGCCACACGCTCGATCACCGCGGCCGTGCTGCGGCCGACCACGAAGTCCGAGGATGCCGCCTGCTGCCGCCCCGCTCCGTGACCCCGGCCCGATGAGGCCGGGCCGGCTGGCGACCTGCGAATGCCAAGGAAAATACCATGCCCCGGGTGCACATTGAAGGTGCACTGGATAGCTCATCTCCATTCTCTCGCAGTGGCCCGGATCTCCACCTCTTCCCGATAACCCCGCCACGTGGAGTGCGCCGCGCTCCTGGAGCCTGCCGAAAAGGGATCCTTACCTGCGGTTTCGTGCATGCGCGGCCCCAGCCTCAGGCTGAGGGTCCACCTTCGAATTGATGCGCGTGTGACCGCCGCTTCGCAAGGAGGTGGCGGCGTGCCGGTGGGCGCGGACGGTGGTGGAGTCGGAAGTCGTGTGTGCTGACCCGCATTCACCCGCTGTCCGCGACTTCTTTCCGCTGTTCTTCAATGCCTGCAGCACGCCAGCAGCCACCACCGGACCGGGCAGTTGCGGGTACATCCTCGACAAGCCCCGACTTTGCGGCATTACATTGCGACACCCGCGGAATGAGGCCCGTGCAGGGTGGTCGGTTGCGGGTTCGCGACCGGTCGGCCAAATAATGCCCATTATTCCCGCATTGAAATTCGGGATTGCAGGCCCCCATGCGGGATCAGAGAATCCTGACGGTGAAACACATTCTGGGATCCTCGGACGTGCAGAAACCTGAGGAGGCTTGCGCAGAGGATGCGGACACCCCCGGCACACCGGATCCCACCCCGGGGTGCCGGGGCGGGACCCGGGGGCGCTCAGGCCGCGATGCCGACCGAGGGTGCGTGCGAGTACCACAGGGCCGCCACCTGCGAGCGGTCACGGCATCGCAGTTTGCGCAGCACATTGGAGACGTGGAACTTGACCGTGCTGCGCTCGATGATCAGCTGCTCGGCGATCTCCGAGTTGGAGAAGCCCTCGGCAACCAGTCGGGCCACCCCCCGCTCACGATCGGTGAGCCGGCCGACCTCCTCGACGGGCGGCTCGGTCGCCCGTGGGTGACTCATACGGCCCGAGAGCAGCGCGGGGACAAGCTCGGGAGAGACCCAGCCCCGCCCGCTCAGCACCTCGCGGACCGCGGCCACGTACCCGCGGTCGGGATCATCACGGCCGATGATGCCGGCCACCTGGGTGTGGGCCGACGACGGCCAGAAGGCGTCGCTCTGGCCCGACACCAGGACGATGAGCCGGGTTCCCCGTAGGGCGAGCGACGGCTCAGCGTTCAGCACGCCGGCCTCCACCACGACGATATCCGCCGGAGTGGACGAGTCGGCGACGGCTCCACCGTCTCCGTACCCGGAGACAACCCATCCGGGACCGACCAGCACCTCAGTCATCCGTCGTAGCAGCGCAGGAGAATCGATGACAAGAAGTATTCGTTCCATGTTTCCCCGTAATTCTGACACAGAGGACGTCAGGAAACCTGGGCGAGTCAAGCCCAGTTGGCGCCCCCCGTCCCCGAAAACCCTTGAGCAGTGACGAGGAAACTAGCACACAAAGGTTCGGCAAAGAAGGCGAGGAGGGAGCGGCGCCGAGTACCAGAGGAAGAATTGAGGAAGCCCGCCTCAAACGCCCCAGTTAAGCGTATTTGATCACCACGGGGGAGTGTGGAGCGGCCCTGGAGCAGGGCGGCTGCGCTCGCCCGGAGCCGGCGTGCTTCGACGCACGCCTGACAGTCATCGGGATCCGGCACTCCTACCCAGAGGGTGGCGCGCTCCGTCGTCGGCCATGATCGGCCGTGTGTCGGGGGCTGTTGACGGTTCCGCCCTGGACCGGGCGGTGGGCGGCTACCGGCCGACCGGCACCTCGCCGCCACCGTGCCCGCGCAGACACCACCGCCTTGCGGGTCCGGGCGGCCGCGCGTGATCGCTGGCGACGGCAGAGCACTCAAGGGATCGGCCCGTCCGTCCTCGGCATCACCAACGATGCCGACTTCTACGCGACTTGAACCAGCCCTGGCTTTCGAGGCTGTCGTCCTTCCGAGTGCGGCCGTGGAGCCACTGGTCAGGCAGAGGGCCGGTACGCGTGGGCGAGTTCGAGCGGAGCCGGCTGGGGGATGCGGTCGCCCCGCTGTCCGAACCGGCGCCGTCACAGGAGCGTGTCACGGCAAGGGGTGCGGCCTGCCCGAGAATGCGGAGACGGGCCCCGCGCGACGGCCGGTGCGGGCCTCGGCGGTCCGCAGCCGACCTGTGTGCCAGCTGAAATCGTGGCTCTCGACCAGCCGCAGCGGCTGGTACCCGACCGGTATGACCTTGACCGCCGCCCACCCCATCCCGCGCAGCCCGGCGGGGAGCCGGTGGGTGAGATCGATCGCGAACGGATCCGCGCCGTCGGCGACCAGGCTCCGTACGACCGTGTCGGTCGGCACCTCGACCGCGGTCCGGTGCGAGGTGCACTGGACGAAGCCGTCGACCCACTCGCGGACTTGCTCGTATCCCTCCGGGGACGCCAGATGGCGCAGACGGTCGTCGTCGTCGTCGATGCGCGCCGGCGCCCTGCCGAAGCCGTGCTCGTCCCAGGAATTGAGGATCACCGAGCGGACCTGGAGGGCTTCCTGCAGCGCCCCGAGCATGCTCCACCAAGGATCGTCCGAGGCGTTGCACCCCACTGTCGCCAACGGACCCGCCCCGGCACCCGTCTCGTCGATGACCGCGGCGACGGTGCAGACGACGCCCGGCACCGCGGTGGGCAGGTCCGCCAGGACCGGCACGAGTCCCGCCTGCTCCGTCTTCTGCCACAGCGCCGCGAGGTTGCGGCGCTTGATGTTGCGCTTCCCTCCGAGCCCGGCGGCGGCATCGCCTGCGGTGAGCGGGAACGGTGTCACTCGCGCGAGCCGAAGCCGCTCCTCCCATGCGACGAGAAAGGCATCGCGCTCGATGACTTCCATCAGGCCGGCGCGCAGCGCCATGGTGTAGCCGTGACCGGACGCCGCTCCGGATGGTGTCGGGTCGAAATGCCGCGCCTCGGGCGAGGCGTTCGGATAGTCCACGAGCGGCGCGGGTACCAGGATCTCGGCCCCGTCCCGCAGCCTCCGGGCCGGGTACCAGGTCAGCACCTCGTCGGCGGCGCGCGGGTCGCCCAGCGCCGTGTCCGGGCCGTGGAACGCCAGTACCTGCCCGCCGGCTTCGCGCGCTGTGGCGCGTACGGTGCCGGGCGGGGCAGTCGCCGAGGGGAAGAGCGCGTAGCGCTCCACGGCTTCGCCCACGCCGCGCGTCAGCGCGTCGGAGCGCGAGTGTCCGTACGCCCCGACGACGCACGGGTCCAGAGCGCGGCCGACGGGCTCCTGGGCGGCGGCGGGGGTGATCCGTACCAGGGCACGCCACAGCAGATCGGTGGGCGGGGCGGGAGGCTGGACCTCGCACCGTTCGGCGAGCCCGTGCGTACGGTCCAAAGTGCCGAGGAAGTCGATCACGAAGCGGCTCCTGTACGCGGCGCGAGGCCGCTCCTGCGGAAGAACGGAAGCGACGGCCCGCCGTCCGTGAGCGCGGAGTTCAGCGCGAGCAGCACCCCCGCGCCTCCCGTGGCGAGATCGGTCGAGACGCGCATGGCCTCGTGGCCCAGGAAGGCGGGCCGGTCGTCGAGGCGCACGGTCTGCAGGGCGAAGCCGTCCACATGGAGGCGTAGGCTCTCCTCCTCTGCCCCGTTCTTCTGCGCGCCGGTGCCGTCGACCATGTGACGCAGGGCCACGAGCGTGCCCGCGCGGCCGTGGAACAGGCCCGTCTGGGCCACGAATCTGCGCCGGGTCGATCCCAGGATCGCGTCACGCGCGCGGATGAGCTCGGCTTCCGGACGATGCGTGACGAAATCGTGCAGCACCATTCCCGTACCCGCACTGCCCACGGCCAGCAACGGAGCTCGTCCCGGAGCCGATTCGGGCAGGTGGTCGCCCTTCCAGCCAAGGTGGGTCAGCTCCTGCCGCAGCGCGGTGTGCGCGTGCTCCAGGAAGGACGGGGCGCCGGTTGCCTCGTACAGTCGCAGCAGGAACAGGGCGCGGCCCGCCGGCCCCCGCAGCAGCCCGAAACGTGTCCTGCCGTCCGGGCTCCCGGCGGGCCCGGCGGTGATCCGCTCGGCCAGTCGGACGGCCTCGTCCAGCAGGGCACCCTCGCCGGTGCTCCGGGCGAAGTGGAGCAGGGTGAGCCCCACTCCGGAGGCTCCGCTGAGCAAGGTGTCGTCAGCGCTGCCGGATTCTGTGCCGAGGTCCGCCACGACCTGGGAGACGAGTGCGCGGGCGGTCTCGGCACGCCCGAGCCGGTCCAGGGCCAGGGCGATTCCGCTCAGTCCGGTGCAGAAGCCCGGCGAAGGGCGGTCGAGGGCGTGGGTGGCGGCGACCAGCCAGTCGGTGAGGTGTGCGGGGACCGACGCGCCGGCCTCGGCCAGGGACCACAGGACCCCGGCGGCGCCGTAGGCGAAGGCTGCCCCACCCTCGGACGTGGCGAACTGCTCCGGGTCCCCGGGGAAGAGCCGGTCCTGGCGGTCCGGTGTAGCGGTGGCCAGGATTCCGTCGATGATCTCTGTGCGCAGCGCGGGCCAGTTCTCACGGGGATCCGGCCGCAGGTCCGCGGTGGGTCGGGGGCACGTCGTGTCGGCCTCGATGCCCAGATCGCGCCGGACGGTGTCGGCGAAGTCCGCGGGTACCGGGAAGTGCGTGAGGACCGCGTCGATGAGGTCCTCCGTCTTCTCCGGGCCCCAGAGCAGCAGGGTCGGCAGCGGGATGAACACGGCCAGGCGCAGGCATCCCAGGGCGTAGCGGTCGATGGCGGGGCCCCGGTACTCGGCCGGTGCGGTGAACCCCGGCGCTCCCATGGTCTGCCGGGCCGGGGAGTCCACGGAGTCGGCCGTCTCGAAGTCGATGAAGACAACCGTGTCGTCCGGGCGGACGAGGATGTTGGACGGGTGCAGATCACGGAAGACGACGCCTCGGGCGTGCAGGGACGCGATGCCTTCTTCGACCAGACCCAGAATCCTCAGGGCCCACTCCGTGTACGCGGTGAAGGCCTCGGGGGACCGGTTTTCGCCTGCCAGGGGGTTGCGGCGGATCATCTCCTTGGCGAGGGGCTCGCCTTCGGCGTATTCCCTGACCAGGAAGTAGTGTTCGCGCCCCTTGCGGAAGTCGATGAGGCGGGGAATGCAGTCCAGGCCGGCCAGTCGCTCCAGCGCCCAGTGTTCCCGTTGCTGGCGGCCGACCGCGTCCTCGCCGTCGACGAGACCGGCGAAGGGGCGGGCTTCGCGGAGCAGGACGTCCGCGCCGTCCCGGGTGTCGGTGCCCCGGTAGACGCCTCCTCCGTTGGAGAAGTGCACGGCGGAGGTGACGCGGTAGGGGAAGTCCTCAAGCGTGCCGGAGTTGCGTGCCGCGGCCGATTCGGCCAGGCAGTCGGGAAGGGGCGCCCAGGCCGGCGGGCGGAAGCCCGGGCCGCGGTGGTCGGGTACCAGCCTGCCCTCGGGATCCTCCACGCAGTGCACGAGTTCGCCGGTGTCCGCCCGTACGGTGCGCAGGAGGAAGCCGCCGTAGCGCACGTAGAGCGGCCCGGACCGGTATCTCAGGTCGCTGAGGATGTAGGGGCCTTCGCGGCCGCCCAGCAGGTCGTCCAGCTCGCTGAGTATGAGGGCCAGACGGGCCTCGTCGAGAGGGTAGATGGTGACGAACTTGCCGCTGGCGCTGCGGTCGCCGTACTTGCTGTTGCGCGATTCGAGTACGGCGCGGCTGCGCAGGAACTTGAAGGTGATGCCGCCCTCGAGGCAGTACTTCCGGACGGTGGCCAGGATGTCCTCGGCGTTGTCGGGGGTCGCCGACACATGTATCTTCCAGCCCTGCCCGGGTATCTCGGAGTCGGGCGGCGAGATGCCGATCCACTCGGTGCCGCCTCTCCGGGTCCAGCCGGGGGGCGGTTCCTCATGGGCGAGAGGGAAGTCGTCCTCGTCGGTGTGGGCCGCGGCCGGCAGATCGAAGAACGGGCTGCCGGGAGGGCAATAGTGAAGATGTCTGCCTACGTCCATAACCTTTACCTGTCTCCCCTGCCGACTGCCTGGCCCGGCCGTCGTGATGTCAACTTCTGAATGTCAACGCCCGTATGGAGCTACGTATTTGAGGTACAGCCACTCCCACGCCGGCCGGGTGCCCGCGTCGACGTACGCCAGTCCGGCGCGCTCGGCCGGTGCCTTGTCCGTACGCAGCGCGAAGCCCGACACCTCCATCGGGAAGTGCTCGCCCTCACGGAAGGGGACGAAGGCGGACAGTGGTGCCGTTTGCCGTGTGCCACGGTCCACCGCGACGACCCCGGTGCCGACATCGGTGCCGATGACCAGGCCGCGCCGCTCCAGGCGGACCTCGGAGCCCCGTGCGACCGCGTCGGTGTCGGCTGTGTCGGCCAGCACCAGCCGGACCTGGCCGCCTTCCTGAACGAATCCCCCGACCACGGTGTACGGCAGCCGGACGAACAGCAGGACGGCGGCCGCGGCGGCGACGGCCAGCACGGAGACGAGGGCGATCCGCGGAAGGCCTGCCCCGGCCCGCCGCGCCTCGCGCAGCAGCCGCTCGCCGCCGTTCCAGGCGTGGTACATCAGGTAGCTGATGGCCGCGGCCATCACGGCGGCGCCGGCGAGGCCCAGGCTCTGGACGATGTCCGACCAGAGGCCGATCGCGACGGCCACGAGGTAGAGGGGGAAGATCATGCAGGCGAGACCGAAGGGCACGGCCCAGGTGAGCCCCGGCAGTTCACGCCTGTACCGGCCGCCGAACAGGATCCGGGCCAGGAACCGCCGCGCGTCGGTCATGGACCGGTCGCGCAGGTGCGGGATGTCGAGATGGCTCATCAGCGCGAGATAGCCGTCGAGCTTCACCAGCGGTACGAAGTTGAGTACGCCCGTGAGGTAGGTGGAGACCCCGAAGACCAGCATGCCGTCGTGCAGCAGCGAAGGGCCGTTGACCGCGGACAGCACGAGCGCGCTCAGGGAAACCGTTCCGGCGACCACTGTCTGTGTGACGATGCCCGCCAGTGCGACCCGGGTGCGCTGTTCCTTGTGCGGCAGGCGCCAGCCGTCGGACACGTCGCAGAAGAAGGCGGGCGACATGTAGAAGAGCATCACGCCCATCCGGCTGGGGCGTCCGCCGTAGTGGGTCAGGACCGCCCCGTGGCCCATCTCGTGGAGCGCGGTCGTGAGGATCGTCGCGGTCATCACACCGAGCAGGACGGCGAACGGCAAGGGCTGTCCGAGCGCCTGCGTCAGCGCCGGGGCCTGCACCGTGAGCGCCAGCAGTCCGCCCAGGACGAGTATCGCGGCGACCACGGCCGCGGCCCGGTTCGCCAGCAGCCTGATGAGGGGCACCAGCCGGTTCAGTAGCCGCTGCGGCTTCAGGACGGTGAACTGCAGTGTCAGGGGGGGTACGTACTTGAACCAGGTGCCGCTGTGCCGGTGGATCCTCCCGTCCTCCAGCAGCCGCATCTCCTGGAGGTTGTGGACGGCGGTGGCGACGGCGTTCTCCGTCCAGGGTCCGCCCAGCGTGCTCACCAGAGCCGCGTGGTCGCGTTCTCCGTCCATCGCCCGCATCAGCCTGGCCATGTCCGCACCGACCCGGATGTACTGCTGCCCGGACTGCACGATCCACAGGGAACCCTCTGCCGTCGGCTCGTGCACCTGGACCCGCGGGGCGAGCCGGGGCCGGCGGGTCAGTTCGGCCGTCTCGGCCGCCGAGGGTTCCGCGTCGGCCCGCTTGCGGCGACGCCGGGGCCGACCGGCCGGTCCCGGAGCGGTCGGCGCGGTCCGCTCGTCGGTCAGGGTCATTTGACGTCCCGGGTGACGAGCAGTCTGCGGGCCGTCCAACCGGCGAGGACGAGCCAGCCGGCGATGACGAGCAGGGCCAGGGGGATCGACAGCATCTCGGGCTTGGCGTCGCGGTAGACCGCGCCCATGGCGATCCCCATCGTGAACTTGCCGACAGCGGGCAGCACCCGGAAGAGCGTCTCGTCGACGAAGAGTGTCACCACCAGCACGATCGTCACGCTCGCCGCCTGGTTGCGGATGATCCAGCCGAGCAGGACCCCCCACGGCACGGCCAGCGTGACCACGGTGAGCACGCCGAGCAGCGTCAGGGTCGCTTCGCCGCTCCACTGGACATCCATGCCGAACAGGGTGAAGAAACCCCACAGCGAGAGGGGGGCGAGGACCGCCGCCAGCAGCGCGAAGACCAGGCCCATGGCCGTTCCGACGATCGTCTTGGCCGCGAGCAGCCGTGTCCGGCTGCCACACAGCAGGACGGACCGGCTGATGGCTCCGGTGTTGTACTCCCGGCTCACGAAGAGGGCGCCGAAGAGGACGGAGGCCAGGAGAACGGAGAACCAGGAGCGGATGAGCTCGGCGGTGGCCGCGGCGGCATCGGTCGCGCCGGAGTCGATCTGCTGGTCGGCCACGGCTGCGGCTCCGCTGCTGCCCAGCAGGCCCAGGAACACACCGAGTGCGCCCATGATCCACCAGGTGCGTCCGCTCCATGCCTTGAGCCACTCGGCGTTCAGCACCTCACGCATCGACGTGCCTTTCCGCTTCTGTGCCGACCAACTCGAAGAATCGTTCCTCCAGGCTGGTTCCGCTGCCCGGGACCAGCTCGGATATGGGACCGCTGTACCGCAGGGTGCGCTGAAGGATCACCACGTCGTCCACTGTCTGTTCCACCTCGGAGAGCAGGTGACTGGAGAGCAGGATGGTGCGTCCCTCGTCGGCCAGTGAGCGCAGGAAGGTCCTCAGCCACCGGATGCCGTCCGGGTCGAGCCCGTTGGCGGGCTCGTCGAGCACCAGCAGTTCCGGGTCGGCGAGCAGCGCCACCGCCAGGGCGTGCCGCTGCCGCATGCCGGTGGAGTAGCCCTTGATCTTCCGGTCGGCACTGCCGGTCAGCCCGACCTTGTCCAGCACCTCGTCGACACGCGTCGCGGGCAGGCCGAGCATCCGGGCCCAGATCCGCAGATCGCGGCGTCCACTGGTGCCGGGCATCGGGGCGATGCCGTCCATGCTGACCCCGACCCGGCGCGCGGCGTCGGGCAGGTCGGCGTAGGGGCGCCCGAAGACGGTGGCAGTGCCGGAGCTGGGGCGAGAGAGCCCGAGCAGCATGCGCAACGAGGTGGTCTTCCCCGCGCCGTTGCGGCCGAGCAGCCCCACGATGCGGCCCGGCCGGACCTCGAACGTCACGTCCTCCACCGCGGTGACCTCACCGAACCGCTTGGTCAGGCCGCGGACGGAGACCGCTGCGGTGTCGCTCATCCCCTGCCCGCCCGCCTGTTCGCGTTCATCTGGTACGCGCAGATGAAGATGAAGACGGTCGCGGCACCGATCAGGACCCACTGCGCGGTCCCGTCCAGCGCGGCGCCGACAGGCATGAGGATCAGTGCGAGCAGCCCCGTCATCATGGTGAGCGACTTGCTCGACGGATACCGGTTTCCGGTGTTCGACATGAGATTCTCCCTTTTTCCTTCTGCGGATGTTTACGCTCCGCACGCCCGGCCCGGGCCGGCCGAGGCCGTCCCGGGCCGGGCGTCACCGCTGTTGACACCGCGAGGGGCTCGCGCCCCCGGCAGGCATCAGGTAGAGGCAGCCACGCTGAGCGCACCCACTGCGATGCTGAACATCAGGCCGTCCTTGAAACCGGTGTAGAAGCCCGGCGCCTCCATGGCTTCAAGCTCCTGCATCCCCAGCTCCAGAGCCGGACCATTATCCTTCAGGTCAAAGCCCGTCTTGGGCTCGAAGACCGCCTGCATTTCGATACCTCTTCTCGATGGTTACTCGGAGAATCCGGGCGGTTGGTGCAGGCCGCTC
>NZ_MQUR01000071.1 GCF_001953875.1 Streptomyces amritsarensis | reverse complement strand
GGGTACGGCGGAAGGTACGCGGTCTGCTCCGCGGCCCCGCCCTGCTCCAGACCGGGACCCGGGTACGGCGGAAGGTACGCGGTCTGCTCCGCGGCCCCACCCTGCTCCAGACCGGGACCCGGGAACGGCGGAAGGTACGCGGTCTGCTCCGCGGCGCCGGACCCGGCCGCCGCACCCTGCCCGCCCTGGGACCAGTCCTGCACGGGCGCGGCGGGGGCCTCGTCGCGGAACCAGCCCTCCGGGGCCACGGCCTGCTGCTGCTCGGGCCCGGGGTAGGGCGGGAGGTAGGCGGTCTGCTCGGCGGCGGACCCGGCCGCCGCACCCTGGCCGCCCTGGCCGCCCTGGCCGCCCTGCGACCAGTCGTGCACCGGAGAAGCCGCGGGATACGGGGACGGGGCCGGGGCCGGGGCAGCCGGAGCCTCGTCGCGGAACCAGCCCTCCGGGGCCGGCGCCTGCGGCTGCGGGCCGGTGGCCGGCGCTCCCCAGGCCGGCCCCTCGGCCGGAACCCCGGCAGGCGGCTGCCCCTGGCCCTGGCCCGGGTACGCCGGGTAGGCCTCGGCCTGGCCGGGCACGAACCCCGCACCCGGGGCGGCGGCCTCCTCGCGGAACCATCCCTCGGGCGCGACCGGCTGCCCCGGCACCGAGCCCAGCGGCGGATGCACCGGCTGGTAACCGGTGTCCCAGGTGTCGGCCTGCCAGGTCTGGGTCCCGTACGGGTCCTGCGGCGGCTGCTGCTGCGAGCGCTGCTGCTGCTGTTGCTGCTGTTCCTCAGGCGTGCTCATCGGCTCCCGCTCACCCGCCCGCGAACGGCGGGAGCACCTCGACGGTGCCCCCCTCGGTCAGCGGTACGGAATCGTGCGGGCGCTTGCCCACAGGTTCTTCGTTCACGAGGAAGGAGCAGCGCAGCAGGACCCGGGTCAGCTCCCCGGGGTGGCGTTCCCGCACGCCGTCGAGCGCCTCGGCCAGCGTCCCCGCCGAGTACGGCTCCTCCGCAGTCCCGGCGGCGGCCTTGGCCGCCGCCCAGTAGCGGATGGTTCCGGTTGCCACTGCAGCTCCTATCGTCGGCTCTCTACCGTCGGCCTCCATGATGGCCCCTCCGGCCACCGCCCCCGGCGTGCTCCGACGCGCCGTCCGTGCGCCGGGGGGTGACTGCCCCGCCGACCCGCATACCTCCGTTCCGGTGAAAAACGGTGCATACGCAGGGCGGGAACGTGGCAGGAGCGTGGTAGGAACCACAGAAGACGAAGCAGGAGAGTCCCGGACGGGAAACGACGGGTGGGCTATTCTGCTGGCGAGAGGATCCGGGCAATGTGGCCCCCGGGTCCTTTTGTGCTTTCAGCACGTTGAACGAACCGAGAACAGTGGTGGCCGGGCGGATCCCCAGGGCGCGGGGCCGCGAGGGCACCAGGCGACACGTACGAAGCAGTACCGCGCACGTCCTCGACGGGACCGAGGAGGAACCGACGTGATGGACCAGCGAACCGTGCACCACCGTCCGGCCCGGGCAGGTGGTCGGTCATGAGCTCGCTCCTGCTGCTCACCAACGCACTGCAGCCGTCCACCGAAGTGCTGCCCGCACTCGGCCTGCTGCTGCACAACGTCCGGGTGGCGCCGGCCGAGGGCCCCGCCCTCGTGGACACCCCGGGCGCCGACGTCATCCTCGTCGACGGCCGCCGCGACCTGCCGCAGGTGCGGTCGCTGTGCCAGCTGCTGCGCTCCACCGGCCCCGGCTGTCCGCTGATCCTCGTCGTCACCGAGGGCGGCCTGGCGGCCGTCACCGCCGACTGGGGCATCGACGACGTCCTCCTGGACACCGCCGGCCCCGCCGAGGTCGAGGCGCGTCTGCGGCTGGCCACGGGCCGCCAGCAGCTCGGCTCGGACGACTCCCCCATGGAGATCCGCAACGGCGACCTGTCGGTGGACGAGGCCACGTACTCCGCCAAGCTCAAGGGGCGGGTGCTGGACCTGACCTTCAAGGAGTTCGAGCTCCTCAAGTACCTCGCGCAGCATCCGGGCCGGGTCTTCACCCGTGCGCAGCTGCTGCAGGAGGTCTGGGGCTACGACTACTTCGGCGGCACCCGGACGGTGGACGTGCACGTACGGCGGCTGCGCGCGAAACTCGGCCCCGAGCACGAGTCCCTGATCGGCACGGTCCGCAACGTCGGCTACCGCTTCGTCACGCCGGAGAAGGTCGAGCGGGCGGCGGCGGAGGCGGCGGCCCAGGCGGCGGCCCAGGTCGCCGCGGAGGCGGCCGCGGAGGGTTCCGCCACGGCCTCCGGGGCGGCCACCCGGTCGGCCTAAAGGCCCGGTGATCGTCCGGTCTTCAGGACGCCCTGCCCAGAGGTAGGTCACCCCGCGTAGACTGCCGCGCGTGGCCAAGGTGACGCGGGATGACGTAGCGCGACTTGCGGGTACTTCTACCGCCGTCGTGAGCTACGTCATCAACAACGGACCCCGGCCGGTCGCCCCGGCCACGCGCGAGCGTGTCCTCGCCGCGATCAAGGATCTGGGCTACCGCCCGGACCGGGTCGCCCAGGCGATGGCGTCGCGGCGCACCGACCTCATAGGCATGATCGTCCCCGATGCCCGCCAGCCGTTCTTCGCGGAGATGGCGCACGCGGTCGAGCAGGCCGCCGCCGAGCGCGGGAAGATGGTCCTGGTCGGCAACTCCGACTACCGGACCGAGCGCGAGGTCCACTACCTGCGGGCCTTCCTCGGCATGCGGGTCTCCGGCCTGATCCTGGTCAGCCAGGGCATGAGCGAGCAGGCGGCCAGCGAGATCGAGGCGTGGGACGCCCGCGTGGTGCTGCTGCACGAGCGCCCGGAGGCGATCGACGACGTCGCCGTCGTCACGGACGACATCGGCGGCGCCCAGCTCGCCACCCGGCACCTGCTGGAGCACGGGCACGAGTACGTCGCCTGTATCGGCGGCATCGAGAACACCCCGTCGGTCGGCGACCCGGTCGCCGACCACGTCGAGGGCTGGCGCCGGGCCATGCTGGAGGCCGGCCGCTCCATCGAGGGCCGGCTGATCGAGGCCCCGTACAACCGCTACGACGCGTACACCGTCGCCCTGGAGGTCCTGGCGCGGCCGGACCGGCCCACGGCCATATTCTGCGCCACGGACGACCAGGCGATCGGTGTCCTGCGCGCCGCCCGTGAACTGCGCATCGACGTGCCCGGGGAACTGGCCGTGGCCGGCTTCGACGACGTGAAGGAGGCGGCCCTCACGGACCCGCCGCTGACCACGATCGCCTCGGACCGCCCGGCGATGGCCCGTGCCGCGGTGGACCTGGTCCTGGACGACGGCCTGCGCGTGGCCGGCTCGCGCCGCGAGCGCCTCAAGCAGTTCCCGTCGGCGCTGGTGGTCCGCCGCTCCTGCGGCTGCCGCTAGGCCGCGGCCTCGGCCGTCCGCTGCCTCAGCCTCACCAGGCGCAGAAGAGGAACAGCAGGAACATCAGAGGCAGCACCACGGCCAACACCACCGAGGCGCAGCCGGGCGAGTTGTCGGGATCGGCGACGGCGGCGACCAGCAGCAGGAGCGACGCCGGGACGACGGGTCCGAGACCGAACGCGGCCCCGATCAGCGAGGCCCACAGCAGCACCATCCCGATGAGCAGGCAGGCCCGGCGGAAGACCGTCGGCGCGGCGCGCATGAGGAGCGGCAGGGCGGCGACGGCCAGCACCGCCAGGTGGACGGCGGCCGGCACGTCCCCCATCCCCACGGTCGCGGCGCACGCCGCCGGGACGGCCGTCACCGCGGCCGCCGTCACGGCCAGCCTCCACGGCACGCGGGGCACCCTCCGGCGCACAACTTCGTCCACGATCTCCCCCGACCATCATGTGAACACGTTCATTTGAACGCGTTCAAGATAGCGGATCGGGGCGACGTCGGGAAGCGTCCTTACATCGGGCATACACGGTTCTGTCGGGCTTCTCAGGCCTGACTCAGGAAGCTCTCATCAACGGCGGGGAGAGTCGTGTCATGACCGAGAGCTTCCGCCGCGAAGGCGAGTACCCGCAGGAACACCGCCCCCAGCACGCGCCGTTCGGCGAGGACTGGCAGCGCGGACGCGACCGGCTGGCGCACGAGGCGGGTGCCGGAACGGGAGCCGGGACCGGGGACGGACCCGGGACCGGGACCGGGGCGTATCCGCCGCCGCCCGCCTACCCGCCGGCCGCGCCCGGCTGGTACGAGGCGCACCGGCCGCCCGTCATCCGGGGCGAGACGGTCCCGGCCCCGGCCGGCGGCGGCGAGGGCGGCGAGGGCGAAGCCGGCGTCCCGCAGGGGCCGGCCCACGCCGCCCCCGCCCGGCGCGCGAAGAAGCCCGTCGCCCTGCTGGCCGCCGTCGCACTCGCCGCGGCCGTGGTCGGCGGCGGCACCGCGGTGGCCGCCCGGGAACTGCTGGAACGGCAGGCCGGCACCAGCGGCGGGGTCAGCGGCACCAACGTCTCGCAGTCCAGCAGCGGCACCGTCGCCGGCGTCGCCGAGCAGGTCGGCCCCTCCGTCGTCCGCATCGACACCCGCACCGGTTCCGGGCAGGGCACCGGATCCGGCTTCGTACTGACCGCCGACGGGGAGATCGCCACCAACAACCACGTCGTGGACGGCGCCACCCGGATCCAGGTGACGACGAGCGACGGCAAGAAGTACACCGCCAGGATCGTCGGCACCGATCCCGGCAAGGACCTGGCCCTGATCAAGCTGGAGGGCGCGTCCGGCCTCAAGCCCGCCAGGCTCGGCGACTCCGGCAGCGTCAAGGTCGGCGACCAGGTCGTCGCCATCGGCTCCCCCGACGGCCTCACCGGCACCGTGACCAGCGGCATCGTCTCGGCCCTGAACCGCGAGGTGAAGGTCCCCACGTCGCAGCAGAGCGCCCCGCGGGCCCGCCAGCAGGGCGAGGACGGCTGGCCCTTCTCCTTCGGCGGCCGCCAGTTCAACGGGGACACCGGCGCGAACACCACCTCCTACAAGGCCCTCCAGACCGACGCCTCACTGAACCCGGGCAACTCCGGCGGCGCCCTGGTCAACATGAACGGCGAGGTCGTGGGCATGCCCTCCGCCATCTACTCGCCCTCGACCGGCGACTCCGCCGCCGGCAGCGTCGGCCTCGGCTTCGCCATCCCCGTCGACACGGTCAAGGCCGACCTGGATTCCCTGCGCAAGGGCGGCCCCGGCGGCAAGGGCTCCTCCGACACCTCCGGCCAGGACTCCTTCGCAGACGGCTTCGGCACGTCCTTCTAAGGGCTGTCCCGCAATCCCCGGTGGATCGGCGCACGGCGTCAGATGCGGTGCATCGCAAGGCGGAAGGGCGTCCTCATACTGGGCGTATTCGGGCGTTCCGACAACGCAGCGAGGTGCCGTAGCTGTCGTCGTGCGCCCGCCGGGGACTACGGGACAGCCCTCAGGCGGCCGTGCGAGGCTGGAGGCGCCGTCAGCCGCCGGACCCCGCAGGCCGGCCACCACCCCCGGGAGACCCATCCATGAACCCCGCCGAAGGCGACGCGCGGATCCTCGTCGTCGACGACGAACCGGCCGTACGCGAGGCCCTGCGCCGCAGCCTCGCCTTCGAGGGCTACGCCGTGCAGACCGCCGTCGACGGGCTCGACGCCCTCGACAAAGCGGCCTCGTACGCCCCCGGCCTGATCGTGCTGGACATCCAGATGCCGCGGATGGACGGGCTCACGGCCGCCCGCCGGCTGCGCGCCTCCGGGAGTGTCACCCCGATCCTGATGCTCACCGCCCGCGACACCGTCGGCGACCGCGTCACCGGCCTCGACGCGGGCGCCGACGACTACCTCGTCAAGCCGTTCGAGCTCGACGAGCTCTTCGCCCGCGTCCGCGCCTTGCTGCGCCGCAGCTCCTACACCGCCGCGCAGGCCGGCGCCGCTCCCCACGAGGACGCCCTGACCTTCGGCGACCTGCGCATGGACCTCGCGACCCGCGAGGTCACCCGGGCCGGACGCCCGGTGGAGCTGACCCGGACCGAGTTCACGCTGCTGGAGATGTTCCTCGCGCACCCCCGCCAGGTCCTGACCCGCGAGCAGATCCTCAAGACCGTCTGGGGCTTCGACTTCGAGCCCAGCTCCAACTCCCTGGACGTGTACGTGATGTACCTGCGCCGCAAGACCGAGGCGGGCGGCGAGCCGCGCCTGGTCCACACCGTGCGCGGGGTGGGCTACGTACTGCGCGCCGGCGAGGGCGGGCCCGAGTGAGCCCGGCCGCCCGCTTCCGCGCGCTGCCGCTGCGCTCCCGGCTGGCCCTGCTGGTCACGGTGGCCGTGGCCGCGGCCGTGGCCACCGTGGCCGGGGTGTCCTGGGTGGTGGTACGGGCCCAGCTCGACAACCAGCTGAACCAGTCCCTGATGGCCACCAACCCGACCAGCCAGGTCCTGGACCGGCTGCGCAGCGGCTGCCCGGCCCGCCCGCCCGCCCAGCCCCAGCAGGACATCGCCGAGAAGCTGAACGCGACCGTCCAGATCGTCACGGCGGACGGCAACCACTGCTGGGTGAGCGGCCAGACCGACCTGCCGGTCAGCGCCCTGGACCGGCAGGTCGCGACCGGCCTGAAGAACAAGGCCCTGCACGACGCGACCACGGACAACGGCGTGCGGATGCGCGTCTACACCTTCGCCGCGCAGACCACGCCCGGCGCACCGATCTTCGCGGTCTCGGTGGCCCGGCCGCTCTCCGACATCGACAAGCCGCTGTCCACCCTGGCCTGGGTGCTGCTGCTCGTCTCCGCCGTCGGCATCGCCGGCGCAGGCGCGGCCGGCCTGTGGGTGGCCCGTACGGGGCTGCGGCCCGTCGACGAGCTGACCGACGCCGTCGAGCACATCGCCCGCACCGAGGACCTGACGGTACGGATCCCCGACGAGGGCGACGACGAGATCGCCCGCCTGTCGCGGTCCTTCAACTCGATGACCGCGGCCCTGGCCTCCTCCCAGGAGCGGCAGTCCCAGCTGATCGCGGACGCCGGGCACGAGCTGCGCACCCCGCTGACCTCGCTGCGCACCAACATCGAGCTCCTCGCGCGCAGTGAGGAGACCGGCCGGGCCATCCCGCCCGACGACCGGCGCGAGCTGCTGGCCTCGGTCAAGGCGCAGGTGACGGAACTGGCCTCGCTGATCGGGGACCTCCAAGAGCTGTCCCGGACCGACGCGGCCTCGCCCGGCCCGCTCGGGGTGGTCGCCCTGCACGAGATCGCCGCGGCGGCGCTGTCCCGGGCCCGGCTGCGCGGTCCGGAGCTGGCCTTCACGTCGGACCTGGAGCCCTGGTACGTACGGGGCGAGGCGGCGGCGCTGGAGCGGGCGGTGGTCAACATCCTGGACAACGCGGTGAAGTTCAGCCCGCCGGGCGGCACGGTCGAGGTGGGGCTGCGGGCGGGCGAGCTGACCGTACGGGACCACGGGCCGGGCATCCCGGCGGCGGACCTGCCGCACGTCTTCGAGCGGTTCTGGCGGTCGGAGTCGGCCCGCGCCCTGCCCGGCAGCGGGCTGGGCCTGTCCATCGTGGCCCGTACGGCGGCCCGTGCGGGCGGCAGCGCCGAGCTGCGGGCGGCGGCGGACGGCGGCGCGGGCACGGAGGCGGTGCTCCGCATCCCGGGGGCGCCGACCCCGCCGCCCTCCGAGCCGTCAGTTGTGCCGGATCAGTGAGGCGACCAGGCCTGAGCGGGTGTTCGGGAAGTCCATCGCGGCGATGCCCAGCCCGGTCCGGCCGGCCATCTCGCCGCCGTCGACGAAGCCGTGGACCTGCGGGTTGAGCCGGTCGGAGTTCCAGCGGGGCGGCATGTAGGCGGAGGTGCTGACGTAGTTGACGAAGAGCTTGCCGGGCTGCTGGACGGCCTTGCGGAAGTGGTCCTCGATCTTCCCGCGCTTGGCGAAGGGCTCGGCGTTCCAGTCGTCCTGGATGTCGAAGACGTTCCCGTCGCCGTAGCGCAGGCCCGGCAGGCCGCCGTTGTCGGCGAGCAGCACCACCTTGCCGCGGGCCTGTCCGAGCGTGGGCAGGGCGTCGGCGATCCGGAACAGCGGGCGCCAGCCGCGGTGGTCCAGGTAGTCGTCGAAGACGGCGCGGAAGGTGGCGTCGCTCTCCCCGGAGTACTCCTGCTTGACGCGCATCAGGACGGTCTCGGCGGGGTGCGCGGCGAGGAAGTTCGCGCAGGCGGCGAGGACGTCGCCGAACATCAGGTCCTGGAAGAAGGACCCGTGGTGGATGGCGAAGGAGCCGCCGGTGACCCGGCAGCGGATGTCGAGGAAGCGGATGCCGGAGTCGAGCTGCTGGGCGATCGAGGTGTTCTGGCAGGCGACGTAGAGCCCGCCCCGGGTGGCTCCGGAGTCGTGCGTGCCGGGGATGGTCATCCGCTGGAGGGCGGTGGAGTCGCCGAGGCCGGCCATCCAGTCCTGGGTGCCGAGCGCGGCCGCCGAGGCGGGCGCGGCCCCCAGTCCGACGGCCGCCCCCAGGGCCAGTGCTCCGGCCAGGAACGCCCGCCGGCCCACTGCCGGTGCGGCGGCCGTGCCCGCATCGGCCGCATCGGCCGCGACGATTGCTGCGCGCCGGCCCCCGCCCGTACCCATGCCGATGGCGATGCCCGTGCCCGTGCCGATGCCCATGCCCGCCCCTTCGCCGACCCGGTGACGGCCGGATTATGGCGTGCACGCGTCAGCTTTACCACCACGTCGGCGGGGTCAGCCTTCGAGCAGACCGACCATGGAGCGCAGCCCCTGGAGGAGTTCACGGCCGTCCGGGGCCTGCTCCGGATCGGTCAGGGTCTGCACCATCACCCCGCTGAGCAGGGCGATGTGCAGCGAGCCGAGGGCCCGCACATCCTCCTCGGAGACCTCCTGCGGCGGCACTCCGCGCAAGGCCGCGGCCACCATCCGCCGGTTGCGGCGCTGCCCCTCGGCGAGGATCGCGAGCAGCTCGGGTGAGGACTGCGCGTGGACGAAGGCCTCGACGGAGGCCAGCCAGAGCCAGCGCGTCTCGCCGAAGTCGCGGATCTTGCGGTCCCAGGTGTCGGCGTAGCGCTCTCCCGCGGTCTCGCCCTCGCCGGCGAGCCGGCCGGATCCCGCGGCCCATTCCTCCATGGCGGCGAACAGCGCCTGGTTGAGCAGGGCCTCCCGGGATCCGAAGTGGTAGCCGATCGCGGCCATGCTCACCCCCGAGGCCGTGGCGATGTCGCGCACGGTCGTGCGCAGGTAGCCCTTCTCCTCCAGGCAGCGCCGGGCTCCGGCCAGCAGGTCCTCGCGATTTCCCATGCCGGGATCGTAGTCGCGACCTTTTTTGGGCAAGCGCGCAATACAAGTGTATTGCGCGCTTGCCCAAATCCTGGCAGGGTGGCGCCATCGGCAAGATCAACGGGCCCACGGGAGGCACGCACATGCGCCACGAGCTGAAGATCGACGACCGGACCCTCTCCTACCTGGACTTCGGCGGCACCGGACGCCCGCTCCTCGCCCTGCACGGCGGCATGTCCGAAGCCCTCGCCTTCACCGGCCTCTCCGCCGCCCTCGGCGGCACCTGGCGGGTCATCGCGCCCGACCAGCGCGGCCACGGCGCATCCGACCGGGCGCCCCACTACCGCCGCGAGGGCTACGTCGCCGACGCCGTCGCCCTCCTCGACCACCTGGGCCTCGACACCGCCGTACCGCTCCTCGGCTACTCCCTCGGCGGGCTCAACGCCTACCACCTGGCCGCCGCCCACCCGGACCGGATCTCCGCGCTCATCGGTGTCGACGCCACCGTCGAGATCCGCATCCCCGACGGCCCGAACTGGTTCGACTTCCTGGGCGGCCTCCCCCACACCGCCGCCACCCGCGAGGAACTCCTCGCCGCCGCCGGCCCGGCCGCGCCCTTCGTCACCGACGGGATGCGCCCGCTCCCGGACGGCACCGGCTGGCGCCTGGCCTACCACCCGCAGGACATGCTCGACTCCATCCACGCCTGCGCCGGCGACCACTGGGACACCTGGCTCGCGAGCACCTGCCCCGCCCTGCTGGTCCACGGCACCGGCAGCCAGGCCCTCACGCAGTCGGTCGCCGACGCGATGGTCGCCCGGCGCCCGAAGACCTCGTACGCGCCCCTCCACGGCGACCACTTCGTGCCGTTCACCGACCCGGACGGCTTCCACCGGGCCGTCGGGACGTTCCTCGCGACCCTCTGAACCCGCCGGTTCCCCGCGCCACGGGGGTGCACGGGGAGGAACGCCGAAGGGGCGGCCGGCCTGTCGGCCCGCCGCCCCTTCGGGCACGCTGTGCGCGGGTGTTACTTGATGACGGTGATCCGGTTCGCCGCCGGCGGGGCGATCGGCGCGGACTCCGAGGAGTTCTTCGTCAGGTAGGCGTTGAAGCAGTCCAGGTCGGACGCGCCCACCAGCTTGTTCTTGTGCTCGCGCAGGACGCTGAAGCCGTCACCGCCGCCCGCGAGGAACTCGTTCATCGCGACCCGGTAGGTCGCGGCGGGGTCGATCGCGACACCGTTCAGCCGGACCGAGTCCACGACGATGCGGTCGGCACCGGTCTTCGTCATGTCGAGGGTGTACGTGAAGCCCTTCGACACCTGGAGGATCTTCGGGCTGGTCCCGTTGACCGGGCCGCTGACCTGCTGCTGGAGTGCGGTGATCAGCTGCGCGCCGGTCAGGTCCACGACGTTCATCATGTTGTTGAACGGCTGCACCGTGAAGGACTCGCCGTAGGTCACGACACCGTCGCCCTCGGCCCCCGAGGCCTTGTAGGCGAGGTCCGAGCGGATGCCGCCCGGGTTCATCAGGGCCAGCTGCGCGCCGCCCTTGTCCGCCGGGGCGAGCGCCTCGAGCTGGGCGTCGGCGATCAGGTCGCCGAGCGGCTTCTCGGGCTCCGCCGAACCGCGGCCCGGGATGTCCGCCGAGATGAAGCCCTGCGGACGGTTGGCGATCGGGGCCGCCAGGGCGTTCCAGCGACCGATCAGCTCGGTCATGTCCGCGGCCTTGGGCTGCTCGCGGTGGACGACCTTGTTGACCGGCTTGGGCGAGCTGATCGGCGTACGGACGATGTCCTTGGTCTGCCGGTCGTAGGTGAGCGTGGTGTCCGTGAACAGACGGCCGACGGAGGCCGCGGAGGTCACCGCGCGCGGGTTGCCCGCCGGGTCGGGGATGTTGCAGGCGTACGCCTGGTGCGTGTGGCCCGTGACCAGCGCGTCGACCTTGGCGTCGACGTTCTTGGCGATGTCCACGATCGCGCCCGAGATGCCGGCGCCGGCGCCCGGGACGTCGCAGTCGTAGTTGTACGCGCCGCTCGCGGGCAGACCGCCCTCGTGGATCAGCGCGACGATCGACTTCACGCCCTGCTTGTTCAGCTCCGCGGCGTACTTGTTGATCGTCTCGATCTCGTCGCCGAACTTGAGGCCCTTGACGCCCTCGGCGGTCACGACGTCCGGAGTGCCCTCCAGGGTGACGCCGATGAAGCCGATCTTCACGTCGCCCTTCTTCCACACGTAGGTGGGCGACATCAGGGGGCGCTTGGTCTTCTCGTCCGTGACGTTCGCGGCGAGGTACTGGAAGGTGGAGCCCGTGAACTCCTTGCCGAGCTCGTAGCAGCCATCGACCGGGTGGCAGCCGCCGTACGCCATGCGGCGCAGCTCGGTCTTGCCCTCGTCGAACTCGTGGTTGCCGACGCTGGAGACGTTCAGCCCCAGCTTGTTCAGCGCCTCGATGCTCGGCTCGTCGTGGAAGAGCCCGGACAGCATCGGGCTGCCGCCGATCATGTCGCCGGCCGCAGCGGTGACGGAGTACTCGTGGCCCTTGCGGGCCTCGCGCAGGGCGGTCGCGAGGTACTCGACCCCGCCCGCGGGTATGGCCTTGGTGGTGCCGTCGGCCTGACGTTCGGTCACGGTGCCGGAGGAGCCCTGCGGGGGCTCCAGAGTGCCGTGGAAGTCGTTGAACGACAGCATCTGCACATCGACGGTCCGGCTCTTGGCCGTACCGCCACCACTCGCGGCTCCGGCCGGGAGTGCGGCGGCGACCATCGCCCCGGCCCCGGCCGTGGCGGCGAGGGCGGCGAAGGTCAACCGGCGGGTTCGGCGGTGCCGTTGTGGCGTCGCTGACATTTAGTCCCCTTTGTGGACAGCGATACTGCTCGGGAGGTCCGCCGAAGCCTATGGTCAACGCGCGTAGCTCTACCAGGGGGTAACGGGTATCGCGTTGGTTACACGCAGAAGAAGGACCGACCCCGCGCCCGTACTCCGCCCGGCGGCCCGGACGGTCGTAGGCTCGTTCCATGACTGACTCAAGCGCGGCCCTGGAGCCGGGACGGCAGATCGAGACCCTCGACGAGCTGACGGGGGAACAGGCCGATGCCGTCCTCGACCTGATCGAGGACGCGGCGCGTACGGACGGCACCACCGCGGTGTCGGAACAGGGAAGGCTCCAACTGCGCGGAGGCCCCCGCCCGGGGATCCGGCACTTCCTGCTCACCGACGGAGGCCGGCTCGCCGCGTACGGGCAACTGGAGGACACCGACCCGGTGGAGGCCCCCGCCGCCGAGCTCGTCGTGCACCCGGCGCTGCGCGGCCGCGGCCACGGCCGGGCGATGGGCATGGCCCTGCTGGCCGCCTCCGGCAAGCGGCTGCGGGTGTGGGCCCACGGCGGCAAGTCCGCCGCCCGGCACCTCGCCCAGGTGCTCGGCCTGACCCTCTTCCGCGAGCTGCGCCAGCTGCGCCGGCCCCTGGCCGAAGGGGCCCCGCTGCCCGATCCGGTGCTCCCGCCCGGAGTGGCCGTACGCACCTTCCTGCCCGGCACCGACGACGCGGCCTGGCTCGCGGCGAACGCGGCCGCCTTCGCCCACCACCCCGAGCAGGGCTCGCTCACCCAGCGCGACCTCGACGACCGGATCGCGCAGCCCTGGTTCGACGCCAAGGGCTTCTTCCTCGCCGAGCGCGACGGCGAGCTCGTCGGCTTCCACTGGACGAAGGTCCACGCGGCGGAGCAGCTGGGCGAGGTCTACGTCGTCGGAGTCCTCCCCGGCGCCCAGGGCGGCGGCCTCGGCAAGGCCCTCACCGCGATCGGCCTCCAGCACCTGGCGGCCCTGGGCCTGCCGACGGCCATGCTCTACGTCGACGCCGACAATCCGGCGGCCCTGGCCGTGTACGAGGGCCTCGGCTTCACCACCCACGAGGTCGACCTGATGTACCGCACGGAAAGCTGACCCGCACAAGCCCCAGGCCCAGCCGCCCCGCCCGACCCCGCCGCCTCACGTCAGCCCCGCCGGCGTTTGAGGCGCGGGGTCCGGGGCAGCGCCCCGGCAACGGCGCCGCACCCGCGCACACCCCCGACCACCACCACACCCCGCGCCCTCCGGGAACGACTCGTGCGCCAGCCGGAGCCGGGAAGCCACGCGCCATTAACCGGGCATTCACAAGCGCTTGCGACTCTCCCCCAATGCAGCCCCGACTCCGGCTGACGGCCGACCCGTCCGACGCGCCTGTCCTGCCGCTTGCGCGGAAGAATGGAGTCATGAGTCACAAGCCCAGCGCCGGCCCCACCGAGGTCCCCGCCCAGCACCCGTCTCACACGTCCGCCTCCGCCGCCGGCAAGGCCACGGGCAAGGCGACAGGCAAAGACACCGGCAAGGCCGCCGCCCCGGCCACCGCCGCCGCGCACGCCCGCATAGGCTCCATCGCCGCGCACCGCCCGCACATCGGCCTCGACCCCGACCTCGACGCCGACCTGGACGCCTACGACGACAAGGACGGCGGGGAGCTCCCCCCGGACCGCTTCCTCGACCGGGAGCGCAGCTGGCTCGCGTTCAACGAGCGGGTGCTGGAACTCGCCGAGGACCCCACGACCCCGCTCCTGGAGCGCGCGAACTTCCTGGCGATCTTCGCGAGCAACCTCGACGAGTTCTTCATGGTCCGCGTGGCCGGCCTCAAACGGCGTATCGCGACGGGTGTCGCCACCCGATCGGCCTCAGGCCTGCAGCCCCGCGAGGTGCTGGACCTCATCTGGACGCGCTCGCGCGAACTCATGGCCCGCCACGCCGCCTGCTTCCAGCAGGACATCTCCCCGGCGCTCGCCGAGGAGGGCATCCACCTCATCCGCTGGCCCGACCTCACCGAGAAGGAGCAGGCCCGCCTCTTCACGCTGTTCCGGAACCAGATCTTCCCGGTGCTCACCCCGCTGGCCGTGGACCCCGCGCACCCCTTCCCGTACATCTCCGGCCTCTCCCTGAACCTGGCCGTGGTCGTACGCAACCCCGTCAGCGGCCACCGCCACTTCGCCCGGGTCAAGGTCCCCCCGATCCTCTCCCGCTTCCTGGAGGCCTCCCCGCAGCGCTACGTCCCGCTGGAGGACGTCATCGCCGCACACCTGGAGGAGCTGTTCCCGGGCATGGAGGTGCTCGCGCACCACATGTTCCGCGTGACCCGCAACGAGGACCTCGAGGTGGAGGAGGACGACGCGGAGAACCTCCTCCAGGCCCTGGAGAAGGAGCTCATGCGGCGCCGCTTCGGCCCGCCCGTGCGCCTGGAGGTCGAGGAGTCCATCGACCCCGGCGTCCTGGACCTCCTCGTGCAGGAACTGAACGTCAACGCCTCCGAGGTGTACCCGCTGCCCGGGCCCCTCGACCTGACCGCCCTCTTCGGGATCGCCTCCCTGGACCGGCCCGAGCTCAAGTACCCGAAGTTCGTCGCCGGCACCCACCGGGACCTCGCCGAGGTCGAGTCCGCGCACGCGCCCGACATCTTCGCCGCCCTGCGCGAGCGGGACGTCCTGCTCCACCACCCCTACGACTCGTTCTCCACCTCGGTGCAGGCCTTCCTGGAGCAGGCCGCCGCGGACCCGGACGTCCTCGCCATCAAGCAGACGCTCTACCGCACCTCCGGCGACTCCCCGATCGTGGACGCCCTGATCGACGCCGCCGAATCCGGCAAGCAGGTCCTCGTCCTCGTCGAGATCAAGGCCCGCTTCGACGAGCAGGCCAACATCAAGTGGGCGCGCAAGCTGGAAGAGGCCGGCTGCCACGTCGTCTACGGGCTGGTCGGCCTCAAGACCCACTGCAAGCTCTCCCTCGTCGTCCGCCAGGAGGGCGACCAGCTGCGCCGCTACGCCCACGTCGGCACCGGCAACTACCACCCCAAGACCGCCCGGCTCTACGAGGACCTGGGCCTGCTGACCGCCGACCCGCAGGTCGGCGCGGACCTCTCCGACCTGTTCAACCGACTGTCCGGCTACTCCCGCCGCGAGACCTACCGCCGGCTGATGGTCGCGCCCCGCTCGCTGCGCGACGGACTGATCGCCCGGATCGACAAGGAGGCCGCCCACCACAAGGCCGGCCGCCCCGCGTACGTCCGCCTCAAGATGAACTCGATCGTCGACGAGGCCCTCATCGACTCGCTCTACCGGGCCGCCCAGGCGGGCGTGCCCGTCGACATCTGGGTGCGCGGCATCTGCGCGGTGCGCCCCGGCGTCCCCGGACTCTCCGAGAACATCCGGGTCCGCTCGATCCTCGGCCGCTTCCTCGAACACTCCCGCGTCTTCGCCTTCGGCAACGGCGGCGAGCCCGAGGTGTGGATCGGCAGCGCCGACATGATGCACCGCAACCTCGACCGCCGTATCGAGGCACTGGTCAGGGTCGCCGACCCGGCCCACCGCGCGGCCCTGGACCGGATGCTGGAAACCGGCATGTCCGACACGACCTCCTCCTGGCACCTGGGCCCGGACGGCGAATGGACACGGCACAGCACGGACGCGGACGGCCAGCCGCTGCGGCACGTACAGGAGATGCTCATAGACGCCCGGAGGCGCCGGCGTGGCTCAGCAAAACCGTAACCCGCAGGCAGGGGAGCCGGACGCAGGTGACGTGCTCGGCACGTACCTGCGTTCGCAGGCCACGGCCTTCCTGCGCGGCCTGCGCCTGCACGAGGAGAGCGGGGCCGACGCCGCGGAGAGCAGCGACGCGGCGCGCAGCCTGCGGGGGGCCGCGCGCCGCATCAGCGGATCACTGGCCACGTTCCGGGTGGTGACCCAGTCGTCCTGGGCCGACGCACTGCGCACCGAGCTGGCGTGGCTGTCCTCGACCCTGGCCGACGAGCACGCGTACGCCGCCCGGCTGGCCCGCCTCACGGCCGCGCTGCACCGGCTGTCGGGGTCCCCGGAGCTCCCCGCGCAGCGCGGTTCGGCCGGCTCGCTGACGGTGGGCTCGACGCGCGCGGGAGCACTGCTCGACCGCCAGCTGACCCTCGCCCGCACGCGCGCCCACTCGGCCACCCTCCAGGCGCTCGGATCGTCCCGCTTCCACGCGGTGGCGGACGCGGTGGCGCTCCTGGCCTCCGAGGTGCCGCTCGATGCGGTCGCGGCCCGCGGACGGGTCGGGGAGGTCCTCGTCCCCCTCGCGGCCGTGGCCGAATCCCGACTGTCGGCCGCGGTGTCGGCGCTGCCGCCGATCGACGCCCGCGAGGCGACGCCGAGCCCGTACGACGCCGACCACGACGGCCTCTGGCACGACGTGCGCCGCCTGCTGCGGGTCCACCGCTACGCGCAGGAGGTCCTCGGAGAGGACGTGAGCCGGTCGGCGGCCGCGGGCGAGGCGCTGGACCGCCACCGCGACGCCGCCGAGGCCGCCGCCGCCTCCGCCGCCGCGGCCCGTACCCCGCGCATCGCCCCGGCGACCGCCTACGCCTTAGGCGTCCTGCACGCCGACCAGCGCCACGAGGTCGAGGCGGCCCGGACGGATTTCCAGCACCTCTGGCTCCGGGAGCCCGCGGGGCGCACCGCGGTAACGGCGGGATAACGGATGATGGCGATCGTGGGCGGACTCGCCGGAACGCACCGGGTCGTCCGCCACGGTTCACCCTCCGTTCACTCGGGCCGGTCGGCTGCTTCACCTGTTCTGCCTAGTTTCGGTCGTGCACGGAGACGGCGGTCCGCAGACGGAGCGGCCGGCCCGCGCACCCGACGTAGTAGTCCTCTTCGCACGCCGCCCGGTACGAACGGAAAGCGGCCGGCGGCTTCTGGAAGGAACACCCGAAAGTGAAGCTTCAGCGCAAGAACATGCTTCGTGCCTCCGCCCTCGGTGCGCTTGTCGTGTCCGGCGCCCTGGTCCTCACGGCGTGCGGCTCGGACGACAACACCAAGACCGGCGACGGTGCATCGAAGGCCGCCGCTCCGGCCGCCGGCGACATCAAGTGCGACGGCGCCAAGGGCAAGCTGCTCGCCTCCGGCTCCTCCGCGCAGAAGAACGCGGTCGAGCTGTGGATCAAGAACTACATGGCCGCCTGCTCCGGCGTCGAGGTGAACTACAAGTCCTCCTCCTCCGGTGAGGGCATCGTCGCCTTCAACCAGGGCACGGTCGGTTTCGCCGGCTCCGACTCGGCGCTGAAGCCGGAGCAGATCGAGGAGTCGAAGAAGATCTGCACGGGCGGCCAGGGCATCGACCTGCCGATGGTCGGCGGCCCCGTCGCCCTCGGCTTCAACGTCGCCGGCGTGGACAAGCTGAACCTGGACGCCGCCACGATCGCCAACATCTTCAACGACAAGATCAAGAAGTGGGACGACGAGGCGATCAAGAAGCTGAACCCCGGGGTCACGCTTCCCTCCACCGCCATCCAGGCCTTCCACCGCTCCGACGACTCGGGCACCACCGAGAACGTCACCAAGTACCTCAAGGCCGCCGCCCCCGACGCCTGGCCGCACGAGGCCGCGAAGAAGTGGGCCGCCCCCGGCGGCCAGGCCGCCTCCGGCTCCGCCGGTGTCGCCGCGCAGGTCAAGCAGGTGGACGGCGCGATCGGCTACTTCGAGCTCTCCTTCGCCAGCGCCCAGGGCATCAAGACCGTCGACCTCAACACGGGCGCGGCCGCCCCGGTCGCGGCCACCGGCGAGAACGCCTCCAAGGCCATCGCCGCCGCCAAGGTCTCCGGCACCGGCTCCGACCTGGCCCTGAAGCTCGACTACACCACCAAGGCCGAGGGCGCCTACCCGCTCGTCCTGGTGACCTACGAGATCGTCTGCGACAAGGGCAACAAGGCGGACACCCTGCCGACCGTGAAGTCCTTCCTGAGCTACGCCGCCTCGGACGCGGGCCAGAAGGTCCTCCTCGAGAACGGCTACGCGCCGATCCCGGCCGAGATCAACGCCAAGGTCCGCGAGACCATCAACTCGCTGGGCTAGTCCTGAGCTCCGAGGCCCGGTCCGCCCCCTCCCCCCGTCCGGGGACCGGGCGGGCCGGCCCCGGAGACACTTCCCCTCCACCCGGGGGAATCCGGTGCACCGCCGCCAGGGGGCTCGCCCCCCACACAGACCGGAAAGACCATGGCTTCCACCACACCCACCCAGATAGACACGGCTCCGCCTGTCGCCAAGAGCGGAAGGTCCACCGGCCGCGCCGGCGACAAGATCTTCGCCGGGCTCTCCAAGGGATCCGGCATCCTGCTCCTGGTGATCATGGCGTCGATCGCCGCCTTCCTCACCTACCGCGCCACGATCGCCCTGTCGGAGAACGAGGGGAACTTCCTCACCACCTTCGACTGGAACGCGTCGGCCAACCCGCCCGTCTTCGGCATCGCCGTCCTGCTCTTCGGCACCGTCGTCAGCTCGATCATCGCGATGGCCATCGCGGTTCCGATCGCTGTCGGCATCGCCCTGTTCATCTCGCACTACGCGCCGCGCAGGCTGGCCGCGCCGATCGCCTACGTGGTCGACCTGCTGGCCGCCGTACCGTCGATCATCTACGGCATCTGGGGCGCCCTCTTCCTCGTTCCGCAGCTGAACGGCCTGAACCTCTGGCTCGACGAGTACCTGGGCTGGACCTACGTCTTCGACAAGACCCAGGTCGGCGTCGCCCGCTCGCTCTTCACCGTCGGCATCCTGCTCGCGATCATGATCCTGCCGATCGTGACCAGTGTCAGCCGCGAGGTCTTCCTCCAGGTCCCGCGCATGAACGAGGAGGCCGCCCTGGCCCTCGGCGCGACCCGCTGGGAGGTCATCCGGATGTCGGTGCTGCCCTTCGGCCGCTCCGGCGTCATCTCCGCCTCGATGCTCGGCCTCGGCCGCGCCCTCGGCGAGACCATGGCCGTCGCGACCGTCCTCTCCCCGAGCTTCCTGATCTCCGGCCACATCCTGAACCCGGGTGGCGGCACCTTCGCGCAGAACATCGCCGCGAAGTTCGACGAGGCCAACGAGTTCGGCCGGGACGCGCTGATCGCCTCCGGTCTCGTCCTCTTCCTGCTCACCCTGCTGGTCAACGGTGCAGCTCGCCTGATCATCGCTCGCCGCAAGGACTTCTCGGGGGCGAACGCCTGATGAGCCACACACTCCAGGACCAGCGGCCCACCCGGGCCCGCAAGTCCGCCGCCCCCGCCTCCCTCACCCGCGGCGGCCTGCCCCGCTGGGCGCCGGCCGGCATCGCGGCGCTCTCGATCGCCCTCGGCAGCGGCATCGGCCTCGCCTTCGACCTGCACAGCAAGATCCAGTGGGGGCTCATCGCCTCCCTGCTGTTCATCGGCATCACCTACGCCGCCAGCGCGGTGGTCGAGAACCGCCGCCAGGCCAAGGACCGCGTCGCGACCTCCCTCGTCTGGGTCTGCTTCGTCCTCGCGGTCATCCCGCTGCTCTCGCTGATGTGGACCACGATCAGCCGCGGCCTGAAGCTGCTGAACGGCAACTTCCTCACCCACTCCATGAATGGCGTGACCAGCTTCGACGAGGGCGGCGGCGTGTACCACGCCCTGCTCGGCACCATCGAGCAGATCGCCCTGGCCACCCTGATCGCGGCCCCGATCGGCCTGCTGACCGCCGTCTACCTCGTCGAGTACGGCAAGGGCAAGCTCGCCAAGGCCGTGACGTTCTTCGTCGACGTCATGACCGGCATCCCCTCCATCGTCGCGGGTCTGTTCATCCTCACGACCTGGAACCTGATGCTCGGCTTCGGCCCCTCCGGCTTCGCCGGCGCCATGGCCCTGTCGATCCTGATGATGCCGGTCGTGGTCCGCTCCACCGAGGAGATGCTCAAGCTCGTCCCGAACGAGCTGCGCGAGGCCGCCCTCGCCCTCGGTGTGCCGAAGTGGCGCGTGATCCTCAAGGTCGTCCTCCCCACCGCCATCGGCGGAATCTCCACCGGCCTGATGCTGGCCGTCGCCCGCATCGCCGGCGAGACCGCCCCGATCATGCTGCTGGTCTTCGGCTCCCAGCTGATCAACGGCAACCCCTTCGAAGGCGCCCAGTCCTCGCTCCCCCTCTACATTTGGGAGCAGTACAAGGTCGGCAGTGACGCCTCCTACGACCGGGCATGGGCCGCAGCGCTCGTCCTGATCGCCTTCGTCATGATCCTCAATCTGGTGGCCCGCGGCATCGCCCGCTGGAAGGCCCCGAAGACCGGTCGCTGACGCGACTGTATGAAAGCGAAGTGACCCCCATGGCGAAGCGAATCGACGTCAGCGGACTGTCCGCCTTCTACGGCAGCCACAAGGCCATCGACGACATCTCGATGACCGTCGAACCCCGCTCGGTGACGGCCTTCATCGGCCCCTCCGGCTGCGGAAAGTCCACCTTCCTGCGCACCCTCAACCGCATGCACGAGGTCACCCCCGGCGGCCGCGTCGAGGGCAAGGTGATGCTGGACGACGAGAACCTGTACGGCGCCGGCGTGGACCCCGTCGCGGTCCGCCGCACGGTCGGCATGGTCTTCCAGCGCCCGAACCCCTTCCCCACCATGTCGATCTTCGACAACGTGGCGGCGGGCCTGCGGCTGAACGGCAGCTTCAAGAAGTCCGAGCTGAGCGACATAGTCGAGCGGTCCCTCCAGGGAGCCAACCTCTGGAACGAGGTCAAGGACCGCCTGGGCAAGCCCGGTTCCGGCCTCTCCGGCGGCCAGCAGCAGCGTCTGTGCATCGCCCGCGCCATCGCGGTCGAGCCCCAGGTCCTGCTGATGGACGAGCCCTGCTCGGCCCTCGACCCGATCTCCACCCTGGCGATCGAGGACCTGATCGGCGAGCTCAAGGAGCGCTTCACGATCGTCATCGTGACGCACAACATGCAGCAGGCCGCCCGCGTCTCCGACCGCACCGCCTTCTTCAACCTCGCGGCGGTCGGCCAGCCCGGCAAGCTCATCGAGATCGACGACACGGACCGGATCTTCTCGAACCCGTCCGTGCAGGCGACCGAGGACTACATCTCGGGCCGCTTCGGCTAAAGCGAGATGTGAGAGCGTCCCGCGGTGCTGCATGGCGGTGCCACCGCGAGGGCGGAAGAAAGAAAGAGGGCCGGCTCCCCCTGGGTGGGGGGAGCCGGCCCGCTTTCGTGCCCGTACGGCCGCCGCCCCGGCAGGGGCCGGCGGCCGCCCTAGCCGAAGGCCAGGTTCACGACCCAGAAGCTGACGGCGGCCACCAGAGCCGCGGCCGGCATCGTGATACCGCATCCCCCGGGGGATGACCCCCGGACCCCCAGCAGGGGCCGGCAGCCGCCCTAGCCGAAGGCCAGGTTCACGACCCAGAAGCTGACGGCGGCCACCAGAGCCGCGGCCGGCATCGTGATGAACCAGCCCAGGATGATGTTCTTGGCGACGCCCCAGCGCACCGCGTTGACACGCTTGGTCGCACCCGCACCCATGATCGCCGAGGTGATCACGTGGGTGGTGGAGATCGGCGCGTGGAAGAGGTAGGCCGAGCCGAACATGATCGAGGCGCCCGTGGTCTCCGCCGCGAAGCCCTGCGGCGGGTCCAGCTCGATGATCTTGCGGCCGAGCGTGCGCATGATGCGCCAGCCACCCGCGTACGTACCCAGCGACAGCATCACGGCACACGCGACCTTGACCCATACCGGGATCGGCGCGTCGGAGCTCTGCACGTCGGCGATGACCAGGGCCATCACGACGATGCCCATCGTCTTCTGCGCGTCCTGCAGGCCGTGGCCGAGCGCCATCGCGGCGGCCGACACGGTCTGCGCGATGCGGAAGCCGTGCTTGGCCTTGTGCGGGTTGGACCGGCGGAACATCCACAGGATGACCACCATCACCAGGTAGCCGGCGACGAGGCCGACGACCGGCGAGGCGAACATCGGGATGACGACCTTGTCGACCACGCCCGACCAGATCACCTCCGTGCCGCCGGCCAGGGCCGCGCCCACCATGCCGCCGAAGAGCGCGTGCGAGGAGGACGAGGGCAGGCCGAAGTACCAGGTGATCAGGTTCCAGACGATCGCGCCGACCAGCGCCGCGAAGAGGATCCACATGCCGGTGGAGCCGTGCGGCGTCTCGATCAGCCCCTGACTGACCGTCTTGGCCACCCCGCTGCCCAGGAAGGCGCCGGCGAGGTTCATCACCGCGGCCATCGCGAGGGCGGCGCGCGGGGTCAGCGCACGCGTCGAGACCGAGGTCGCGATCGCGTTCGCGGAGTCGTGGAAACCGTTCGTATACGTGAAACCGAGCGCGACACCGATGGTCACGACCAGAGCGAAGGTGTCCACGAGGTTCAGGACTCCTTGACCGCGATGGTCTCCACCGTGTTCGCGACGTGCTCGAACGCGTCGGCCGCCTCTTCGAGCACGTCGACGATCTGCTTGAGCTTCAGCACCTCGATGGCGTCGTACTTGCCGTTGAAGAGGTGCGCGAGCAGCTTGCGGTGGATCTGGTCGGCCTGGTTCTCCAGCCGGTTGACCTCGATCCAGTACTCGGTGAGGTTGTCCATCGTGCGCAGGTGCGGCATGGCCTCGGCGGTCAGCTCGGCAGCCCGCGCCAGGACCTCGATCTGCTGCTCGACACCCTTGGGGAGCTCTTCGATGTTGTAGAGGACGACGAGGTCGACGGCCTCCTCCATGAAGTCCATGATGTCGTCGAGCGAGGACGCCAGGGAGTAGATGTCCTCGCGGTCGAACGGCGTGATGAAGGAGGAGTTCAGCTGGTGGAAGATCGCGTGGGTCGCGTCGTCCCCCGCGTGCTCCGCCGCCCGCATCCGTTCCGCGATCTCGGCCCGGGCGGAGGCGTCCGCTCCGAGCAGTTCCATCAGGAGCTTGGAGCCCGTGACGATGTTGTCCGCGGATGCGGCGAACATGTCGTAGAAGCTCGTCTCCCTGGGGGTCAGACGAAATCGCACGTGAGGTCCTCGGGGTGCATCGGATTCGGTCAGGCTGATGCTAGGCGCATCCCCCTGCCACGGCTAACCGGCCGTTCCCCAGTGTCCTCCATCAGGCAGAGTGAGGACCACGAGCCCCTGCCAGCCGGGCGGGAGCCCGGTACCCTATACCCATGAGGGGTATCCACCCCCCTCGTTCCGGACCACGGGAGAACCTATGACGACCATCGAGGCGGAGGGCTCCGGAGCCGTGTCCGGCGCGGCGGCCACCCCCGGCACCTCCCACGACGCCGCGGCCGTCCACGGCTACCACCACCAGAAGGACGAGCACCTCAAGCGGCTGCGCCGGATCGAGGGGCAGATCCGCGGCCTCCAGCGGCTCGTCGACGAGGACGTCTACTGCATCGACATACTCACCCAGGTCTCGGCGAGCACGAAGGCGCTCCAGTCCTTCGCGCTCCAGCTGCTGGAGGAGCACCTGCGCCACTGCGTCGCCGACGCCGCGGTCAAGGGCGGGGCCGAGATCGACGCCAAGGTCGAGGAGGCCACCAAGGCCATCGCACGGCTCCTGCGCACCTGACCCGGGCACCTGACCCGCCCGGCCCCCGCCGCGGGACGTCGCGCTGCGGGGCCCGGAGCGGCACCCGTGACGGGCCGGTGGGCGTCCGGCGGATGTCCGGCTAGCGGCCCAGCAGGACCTCGTCGATGCGGTCCAGGCTCAGCCGGTCCTCGGCGGCCGCGGACGCGGCGATGATCAGCTCACCGCACAGTTCGATCTCGGCGAGCGCCACGTGGTCCTGCACCGTCGTACCGCCTGCGGGAGTCACGCGTGTCACCTCTGTCTGCCACCGGCCACCGGCCGTCATCGGTCATGCCGCACCACCTGCCGGCGCCCGGCTTCTCAGCGTAGGGAGGACGCCCGGCCCCCCGCATGACACGGATGGACCATTTCCGGATACCCGGCCATGGCCCGATCGCGCCGCCCCCGGACCGCCCGCCCCACTAGTCGGCGATCTTTCCGGCGTAAATGTCCCTGCTCGCAGGCAAGACGACGGTGACCGGCGTCCCGAACCCGTACAGCAGCGTGGTCGATGACACATCGATCACGCCATTGTTGACGTAGGTGAAGCGGTGCCGGACCTTCCGCAGGCGCCCCTCTTCGTCCAGGTACGCGTCGAAGGGCACCGTGTCCTTGCTGAACCCTTTCGCCGCTGCCGCCAGCGCCCCGCGCAGCTCCGCCGACGCGCTCGCCGCGGCCCGCCCGATGTCGGTGGTGCCCCGGTAGTGCCGCACCTTGGTGCCCGCCACCTCGGTCTCCCCGACGTACGTCACCTCCTGCGCCGCCCGCAGCAGCTCGGCCGCGATCAGCGGGTCGGTGGCCCCGCCGGTGACCAGGTTCCCGTCGGCGAGGGTCGTGGTGTCGACGCGCACCCACTTGTCGGCGGGGACGCCCGCGCCGCGGTTCTTCATGTAGAGCGCGCCCGGCACGAGAAGCTCGGTGATCGGCCGGTGCTCGTCCTCGCCCTTCACATCGGCGGGGAGCAGCACGAGGAGCTGCCCCATCCGCTTCTTGAAGTCGACGCCGCCCTCACCGCGGATGGTGACCCGGGTCCCGCCCGTGGCCATCTCCATGGCCGTACGGACCCGGGCGCTGCCCGCGGGTGCCAGGGCGTCGGCGGCCCCGCGGACCACCGAGGCCGCTTCCGCCGGGGACCGGTCGTCGCTCCCGTGGCCTCCGGCGCACCCGCTCGTCGCCGTGACCGCCAGGGTGACTCCGGCGGCGAGCACCACCTCAGCCGCGCGCCCGCGCAGCCGCTTGTGCCGGTGAACCACCATCGCCTGCCAACCCCCAACGCGTGACCGCTGTTTGCCCGAGGCCCCCACCCGCTCCGCTTAACGAGGCCCCGGGTCTCCCGTCACGGGGGCACCCTCCCCGCCCCCGCAGGCCCCCGGTACCGTGGAGAAGTGGAACCGCACATCGACGCGACCCCGGTCCCTCCGCTCGACTCCGTAGCGCCTCCGCGGCCGCCGTCGCAGCCGCAGCCGCAGACTTCCCACACCACATCCACCGCCGACCGCGGATCGTTCTGCCTGGCCGTCTGCTCCTGCGGCTGGAAGGGACCGGCCCGCCGCTCGCGCGACCTGGCCCGCAAGGACGCCGCAGGCCACGAGGCGGCAGGCGCCGTCTGAGGCCCCTTCGGCGCCCCTCTGGCATCCCGCTGGCATCCCTCTCGCGTTCCTCCGACGCCCCCTCGCCCGTTCGGACGGCCCGGCTGGCCGGGGGACGCCGCAGCGGATGCCCTTGACTCATGCCAGGTTCCGCAGCCCGCCTCGCCACCCTCCTCCGGGTCGTGCTCATCGCGCTCGCCCCGGCCGCCGCGGCCCGGGCCAGACCCGTGGGCCCGGCGGACAGCCCGGCCGGCGCCGCCCCGGCCACCGGGCTGTGGCCGCGCGCCCGCCACCGCCGCGAGGGCGACACCGAGGCGGGGGACCGGTGACGCCCCGACCCCGCCCGCGGGCGGTCCTGGTGTGCTTCGGGGTGGCCGCGCTCTGCCTGCTGACGGCGGCGCTGCTCGCCGTGTGGGACTCGTACGGGACGGGCTGAGAGCCCCGCCGCGTCCCGGCCGGGCCCTGCGTCAGGCGGCGAGGTCCTTGTCCTGGGGGCGCCGGCCCGCGGGCGGGGTCCGGGGCTGCGCGAGGTCGACCGGCAGGGCATGCGCCCGGCCTCCGGCCCGTACGAGCCGCCCGAACCGCCGGGAGCCGGCCACCGCCCGCACCACCGGGCTCAGCAGGGCCAGCGTGAGCGGCGCGAGCACGAGGACCACGGCCGTGCCGAGCGCGAGCCCGCCGATCACGTCCGTCGGGTAGTTGACGCCCATGTAGACGCGGCAGAGTCCTTCGACGAGGGCCAGCCCGATCCCCAGGATCCCGAACTTCCGGTCGGCGACGAACAGGCCCACGCCCAGGGCCATCGCGACGGTGGTGTGTCCGCTGACGAACGAGAACTCGGTGTTGCCCAGTCCCACGCCCCAGCCGGGGTCGAGGACCTGCAGCCCCTCGTGCTGGCGGAAGGGCCGCTGCCGGCCGACGAGTTCACGCAGCGGCACGTTCACCAGCAGGGCCAGGCCGGCGGCGAGGGGCGCCCACACCAGCGCGGTGAAAGACTCGACGGCGGCGGCCTCGTCCTGTCGGCGGGCGCCGCGCCAGCACCACAGGACCAGCAGCACCAGGGCCAGCAGGACCCCGTACTCACCGGCCAGGCTCACGGCGGTGTCCAGCCACGCGGGGGCCCGCCGGGCCGCTCCGTTGACCTCGTACAGCAGGCTGACATCCACGTTCGGCCCACCTGTCGTGAGTCCAGCCATGGTGACGCGGCCCCTTGCTCTTGCCGTGGTTCCCCCGCAGGCGCACCCGGGTGTGCGCCCCTTCGACACCCACTTGATCAACCCCCGCGTTGATGGAACGCCCGCTCCGACAGCCGGGTTCCACTCTCCACCGAATGATCACGGCAACGTTATCGAAGAGTGACTGGCCGTCGCAGCTCAGGGCCTTTGCATCACGGAGAGTTGCTAGGACGGCCGGCCGGTACCGGACCGCTGCGGGAGGGACTCCGCACCGTCCTTCGTCACGCGGGTCGCTCCGAAGTAGTCGGGCGTGTCGATCTTGTCGAAGCGGATGACCGCTCCGGTGTACGGGGCGTTGATCATGTATCCGCCGCCCACGTAGAGCCCGACGTGCCGGATCTCCCGGGAGTTCGTCAGATCATCGGAGAAGAACACCAGGTCCCCGGGCAGCAGTTCGTCGCGCGAGGGGTGCGGACCGGCGTTGTACTGGTCGTTGGCCACACGCGGCAGCTCGATCCCGACCGTCTCGTACGCGGCCTTGGTCAGCCCCGAGCAGTCGAACCGCCCGCCCTGGTCGGGCGTGCCGTTGCCGCCCCACAGGTACGGCGTGCCCAGCTGCTTCTGCGCGAAGTAGATCGCACCGGCGGCCTGTTGCGAGGGCGCCACCCGCCCCACGGGCCGCGCGAAGCTCTTCGCGAGCGTGGTGATCGCCTTCACGTACCCCTGGGTCTCCTTGTACGGCGGCACTCCCCCGTACTTGATGACGGCGTAGGCGCCGGCGTTGTAGGCGGCCAGCATGTTCGACGTCGCGTCGCCCGGCACGCTCTTCACGTCCTGGGCCAGCTGGCAGTCGTACGAAGCGGCCGAGGGGATGGCGTCGTTCGGGTCCCAGATGTCCCGGTCCCCGTCGCCGTCCCCGTCGATGCCGTGGCCCGCCCAGGTGCCCGGGATGAACTGCGCGATGCCCCGCGCGTCCGCCGGGCTGACGGCACTGGGGTTCCAGCCGCTCTCGGAGTACAGCTGCGCGGCGAGCAGAGGCGGGCTGATGGCCGGGCAGAGGTTGCCCCACTTCTCCACCAGCGCCTGGTACTTCGCGGGCACCGCCCCCTTCGTCAGGCCCACGGCACGGCCGCCGGCACCCGATCCCACGAGCCCCGCCGCCGCCGAGTACGTCCCCACGACGAGGAGTGCCACGAAGGTCAGACACAGCCCGATCCCGATCCCGCCCGCCATCCAGAATCTACGCACCCGTCAACCCTCCCCCATGCCCGTCGCTTTCACGTGCGAATCGCCCGTGTCGACGGATCCGCTACTCCACTTACTCCACCCGGAAGCCCGTGCAGTGGAAGCTCGCGTACTGCGCAGGGTCATCCTCGACGTGATAGAAGACCAGCGTCCAGTCCCCCGGGTCGTTGGCCAGGGGCACGCCGGGGTACGTCTTGCCGTTCACGTGCTCCGCGAAGTCGTCCGGGTACGTGAGCGTCAGGTACTCGCCCGTCTTCCACTTGCCGTAGATGTCGACGGGCTTGCTGGTGAAACCCACGGACCGGTTGTCCATCGGGAACGGCTTTCCGGTCTGCGGGTCGAGGTCGTGCGGGGCCCTGACCGCCACCGACACGTAGTACGGATCGGGTTTGGTCGGGCTGCTCTCGGCGTACTTGACGCGCATGCTGATCTTCACGGACTTGCCCACGACCTCGGCGCCCGCCTGGAAGTCCGCACCCGGCGGCTTCTGCTCCACCCCCAGGTTGCACGCGCCGGTGCCGTGCGCCGCGCGCTCCGGGTCGGTGGAAGGCAGCCAGAAGTAGCGCGAGATCCGGTTGCCCTCGATGTACTCGGCCGGCGGCTTGCCGGCGGGGCCCCCGCTCGCGGCAGGCGTGGCGCCGACGCCTCCCGTCGCAGCAGGCGTGCCGCCGGCGCCTGCGGCGCCCGGGGTCCGGCCCGGCGTGCCCGCGGCACCCGCCGAGGCGTCCCCGCCCCGGCCCGCCTCGCCGTCCCCGCCGCCGAACGGGACCAGCTTCCAGGCGGCCAGCGACAGGGCCGCGACCACCGCCACCGCCGCCACCCACATCCCCGCCCGCCCGCGCCGCGCCGTGGCCTCGGCCGGAGCGGTGCCCGGGGCCGCGACCGCGAGGTCGGTCGGCGTGTAGCCGTACGGGAGGCCCGGCCCCTGCGTCCGCATCTCGTGCACCGGCACGGCCTCGCCCAGCGTGCCCAGCCCCAGGTAGACGGGATCGTCGATCAGCGCGTCCCGCACCCCGCACCGGGCGATGACCTCCGGCAGGCCGGGCCGGGCCGCCGGGTCCTTCGCGACGCACGCCCCGATCAGCGCCGCCAGACCCGGCTCCACCCCGGCCAGGTCGACCGGCTCGTGCACCGCCCGGTAGCTCACCGTCGCCGCGTCGCCCGTCCCGTACGGCGGGCGCCCGGTCGCCGCGTACGCCATCGTCGCGCCCAGGGCGAAGACGTCCGCCTTGCCGCCCCCGGGGCCGTCCCCGTCCCCGCTCCCGTCCCCGCTCCCGCCGCCGACGAGCACCTCCGGCGCGGTGAACCCGGGCGTGCCCGGGGCCTGCCCGTCCTGGGTGAGCGCGGTGGCCCCGACCCCCTTGGCGATGCCGAAGTCGATGAGCTGCGGTCCCTGCGCGCCCAGGATGACGTTCTGCGGTTTCAGGTCCCGGTGCGTCACCCCGTACGCGTGCACGCTCGCCAGCCCCTCGGCCAGCGCCGCGAACAGCCGCAGGCAGGTGTCCGCCGGCAGCGCCCCGCGCGTCGCGACCGCCCGGCCCAGGGTGGGGCCGGCCACGTACTCCGTGGCCAGCCAGTACGGCGGGGCCGCGAGCGAGGCGTCGATCAGGTTCGCCGTGTAGGCCGACCGGACCGCCCGCACCGTCTCGGCCTCCCGCCGGAACCGCGCCAGCGCCTCCGGGTGCCCGGTGATCTCGTCCCGGATCACCTTGACCGCGACCAGGCGCCCGCCGGGCGACCGGCCGAGATACACCTGTCCCATGCCTCCGGCCCCGAGCCTGGCCAGCAGCGTGTGCTCCCCGATGCGGGCCGGGTCGGTCCCCCTCAGTGCGTCCATCCGCACGAGGCTGCCATACCGACTGCGTTGCACCGCAACGGGGTTGCCCTCGCGCGGGGGGTCAGCGCGGCGCCACGTACAGGCTCTGCGCGCTCCGCCCGATCGGGCCCTTCTCGTCGTGCAGCTGCGCGTCGGCGAGCCCGATGCCGGCCGCGTCCACGTGGGTGCGGGCCTGCACGCACGCCCACTCGCCCACCGGATGGCGGTGCAGGTGGACGGTCAGGTCGCTGTTGACGAAGACGTAGCGCCCGAAGTCCATCACCGCGCTGATCCCGTTGCCCGAGTCGGCGGCGATCAGGACCCGGTCCAACGGCCGGGTCTCCTCCCCGGCGATCAGCGGCACCTTCATCCGCATCCAGCAGGTGCCGGGCCCCGGTTCGACGAACGCGCCCTCGGTGAACCGGGTCTCCATGGCCGAGTGGTAGCCGGTCTCCCACGGCACCGGGAAGAAGGGGGTCACCTCCACCTCCCCCGGCGCCGGCAGCTGCGGCCCGCTCACCACGGCCGGTACGGACTCCTCCGCGACCCGGATCCGCAGGGCCCGCGCCAGCATCACCGGCGCGGCGCCCACCGGGCCGATCGCGGCCTCCACCACCTCGGTGCTGCGCCCGGAGCGCAGCACGCCGGTGGTGACCTCCAGCTCGCCGATCGGGACCGGGCGCAGGATCTCGTACGTGATCCGGGCGATCCGCATGTCCGTGCGCGCACCGGGCCGCTCCTCGACGGCCCGCCCGAGCAGCGCGGCCGGCGGGCCGGCGTGCTGCGAGCCCGCGTCCCACGGCCCGCGCGTGTACTCGGTGGCGGCGAACCGCCCGGCATCACGTCGCTCGAAGAACCCCTCGCCGGTGCCCATGCCCATGCCTGTGCCTGTGCCCATGCCCTGCACGCTACCGACAGGTAACCAGCGGCACCAGCCCCGTTCCGCCGCTCACCGGGCGAACCCCAGCCCCACCCCCAGCCCCACCAGCACCGATCCGATGGCCCGGTTCAGCGTCTTCTGCGCCTTCAGCATCCGCTCGCGCAGCCCGGAGACGGAGAAGAACACCGCCACCGCCCCGAACCAGCCCAGGTGCGCCGCCGACATGAACAGCCCGTAGCCCGCCTGCTGCCACAGCGGCGTACCCGGATCGACGACCTGCGTGAAGGTCGACACGACGAACAGCGTCGTCTTCGGGTTCAGCACATTGGTCAGGAACCCCGACCGCATCGCCCCCAGCCGGGTCAGGCCCGGCTTCGACTCCAGGTCCACGGTCACCTCCGCCCGCGCCCGGAAGGTCCGTATCCCGATCCACACCAGGTAGGCCGCACCCGCCAGCTTGATCACGGTGAACAGCGCGGTGGAGGAGGCGATCAGCAGACCGACCCCCAGCATCGTGTACGAGACGTGGACCAGCACTCCGGCCGCGACTCCGGCGGCGGCGAACAACCCGGTGGGCCGCCCGTAGAGGTAGCTGTTGCGGACCACCATGGCGAAGTCGGCGCCGGGGCTGATCACTGCGAGCAGGGTGATGACGGCGACTGCGATCACTTCTGTCATACGGCGATGCTCGCCGCCGCCTCCCTCGCGATCAACCCCTCTTCCGCGGCGCCCACTTGGCGCACGGACCTCCCGCAGCCGCCCGCCCTGCGCCCCGTCCGCCCGGCCGCCCGGCCGAGAACCCCCGTCCCGCGCAGCCGGTCCCGCGCCCGCCGCCCGGCCCACCGCGGTCTCCCCGCTCGGGCACCTCGGCTTCGACGAGGCGGCCCTGACGCGGCGGCGCTGCGCGTCCACGAGAAACTCGGCTCGCGGTGGAGACGGGTCGAGACGGCCGAGACGGCCGACGGCGTGCCCTGGAGCGTCCACCGGATGCGACGTGCCCGCCTCCGACCGGGGACAATGAGGACGTGCCCCAGAGTCTGCCCCTGCCACGGCCCCTCCCCCTCCTCCAGGCCGACTGCGCGAACTGCTTCGCGCTCTGCTGCGTCGCCCTGCCGTTCGCGAAATCCAACGACTTCGCCGTGAACAAGCCCGCCGGAACCCCCTGCAAGAACCTCCGGCAGGACCTCCGCTGCGGCATCCACACCCGGCTGCGCGACCAGGGCTTCCAGGGCTGCACCGTCTTCGACTGCTTCGGCGCGGGCCAGCAGGTCTCCCAGGTCACCTTCGGCGGCCGCGACTGGCGCACCCGGCCCGAGACCCGGGCGGAGATGTTCGACGTCTTCCCGGTGATGCGCCAACTGCACGAACTGCTCTTCTACGTGGACCAGGCCCTGGCCCTGCCCGACGCGGCCCCCGTCCACCCCGACCTGCGCCGCCTGCTCGCCGAGACGGAGCAGTGGACGCGCGCCGACGCCGGCGCCCTCGCCGCCCTGGACGTCGCGGCCCTGCGCGGCCGCGTCAACACCCTGCTGCTCAAGACCAGTGAGCTCGTACGGTCCAAGGTGCCGGGCCGCAGGAAGAACCACCGCGGCGCCGACCTGATGGGCGCCCGCCTCTCCGGGGCGAACCTGCGCGGCGCGAACCTCCGCGGCGCCTATCTGATCGCCGCCGACCTCTCCGGCGCCGACCTCCGCACGGCCGACCTGATCGGCGCCGACCTCCGCGACGCGAACCTGCGCGGCGCGGACCTCCGCGGAGCCGTCTTCCTCACCCAGCCCCAGCTGAACGCGGCCCACGGCGACCCGAAGACCCACATCCCCGACACCCTCACCCGCCCCACCCACTGGACCTGACCAAGCCCGCCAGGCCGTCAGCCCCGCCGGCGTCCGAGGCGCGGGGGCCCGGGGGCACGGCCCCCGCAACGGCGCCGCACCCGGCCCACGGGCGCCGGCCCCACGGGCCCCACGGGCCCGGGCCCGTGGGGCCCGTGGGGCCGGAATCCGCCGAGCCCGCGGCAGGCGAAGGGTCAGCCGGCCGAAGGCGGGATCTCCTTCATCCGGTCCACAACGGTCCGCGTCATCACGGCAGTGGTGGCGACGACCGTGCCCGGCTTGATCAGTCCCCCCTCCCCGGCCTCACCCTGCACCTGGACAACCCGCTCACCGAGGTACGTCAGCGTCTGCCGATCGAAGATCCACTCCTCCCGCTGCCCGCTCGTCTCGTCGAGCCGGGCGACCGCAATCCCATGGCGCCCCGCGGCGTCGACCGCGTCGTCCACGACGACCACACCGGGGATCTTCGCCGCAGTCTTGTAGAGCGCGGCCGTGAGCTCGGCCGGCGGATAGCTGGAGCGCAGCAGGTCGCCGATCGTCGTGAAGGCCTCCTGGTCGGGCGCGCGGCCCATCCCCCGGGTCTCTTCGTAGATCTTCTTCAGCAGCACGTCGGGATCGGTGGGCAGCCCGGCGAGGTAGTCGTAGCTCGGCGCGTTGAGGTACGGCGTCGGGGTCTCGCCCTTCTCGTTCTTCCCCCCCAGGGTCATGCCCTTCGGACCGGTGTTGCCTGGCTCGATCAGCCAGCCGTCGCGGCCGTCCGGGGAGTTCCACTGGTGGCGCATGTGCAGCTCTTCGCTGACCAGGGTGTTCTTGTCCCCGGTGCTCTTCACGTAGGTGGTGGCCGTCTTGCTGCCGATGTAGATGAACTGGTCCGCGCGCACCTTCGCCCCACCACCGGTCGAGGCGGCCGCCAGCGAGATGCGGTCCAGGAGCTGCGGCGTACCCTTGCCGTCGTCGGCGGTCCCGATGCGGGTGGTCATCGCCGGACCCGTGGCGATCGTGGAACCGCGGCCGTCCGCCGCGCCCCGGTCCACGTAGGTGAGGAAGCCGGCGGCGAGCGCTCCGGCCAGGGCGAAGGCCGCGGCGGGCACGAGGAACGCACGGTTCAGGAAGAGCCGGCGCGGCCTCGCCGTACGGGCGGGGGCGGGGGCGGTCATGCCGGGGTGGGCGTCGGCGGCACGGAGGTCTTCGTGGATCTGGGCCATCAGTCGCTCCTTGTGGAACCGGTGGCGGCCCGCGGGCAGTTCCCGTTCGGCGAACGGCAGGGGGAGGGGATTCTCCTCCCGGCCGGCCGGGTGGCGCCGGGAAAGGTCGGCGTTCATCAGATTCCCTCCTGTGCGGACCGGACCGTCTTCGCGCGGTCGTCATATGTCTGTCGGGACCGGGCGGCGGGTTCCCGTCTGTTCTTCTTCAGTTCCGCGTCGGCGAGCTTGCGCAGCTTCGTACGGGCCCGGGACAGCCGCGAGCGCACGGTTCCGACGGGGATGCCGAGGACCCGCGCGGCCTCGGCGTACTCCAGGCCCTCGCACAGGCACAGCAGGAGGACCTCGCGCTCGGGCCCGCGCAGCGCACTCAACTGCGCCAGCGTGGCCGCGATCTGCTGCCGGTCGTCGAGCCGGCCGGCGACCTCTTCGGCGTGGTCGGGCACGGACGCGGAAGCCGCCGCCGCCGCTGCGGCGGCCGCGGCGGCCCGGAAGCGTCGGTTGCTGCGGCAGTGGTTGCGGGCCAGGTTGGTGGTGATCCCCAGGAGCCAGGGCCGGAGGGAGCCGCCCTCGGGATCGACCGTGCCGCGCAGCCGCCACGCCTCCATGAAGGCCGCCGACATGACGTCCTCCGCGACGGCCCAGTCCCCGGTCATCCGGAAGGCATGGTTGTAGAGGGTGCGGGAGTAGCTGTCGAACAGCTCCGCATAGGCGTCCGGATCTCCGGACCGCACCCGAGTTCGCATCTCTGTGGTCACTCCTGTCGGCTGTCCGGCACCCACGAGGGAGTTCCCGTGACCTGCGTCACGCGACCGTACGGCCCACGAGCACCCTACGAACCACCCGCCGCCCCCGACCACGGGGCCACACCTCCCGCCACGACGTCAGAACGTCGGGGCAGCACCGGGCCGGCCGGTCGCCCCGACGACCGGATCGCCAGACAACCGGAAACACAGCCACGCCGACTCCCCCATGGCCGCCCCCGGCACCCATCCCCGCAGCGGACCCCGCCCCGACACCCCGACGGCCGGACAGCCAGTTCACGGGCGACCGGGAACAGAGCCGCGCCGACTCCCGCATGGCCGCCCCCGGCACGGGTGCCCACAGCACACCCGCCCCGCGGCCATGCCGCCCCGGCCGTCCCGGCCGCCCGGAGCCTCGGCGCCCCAAGCGGTGGCCCTGGCGTACCTCAGCCGCTGCGCCGCCGCCCGGCCGCCTGCCCCGGCGATCACCCAGCGGCAGCGCCCCGGCAGCGATCAGGCAGCGGCCCCCCGCCCGACCCGCGCCAGGAAGCCCCGTACCGCGGCGAAGTACCCCTCCGGGTCCCCCTCCCGCACCGCGTGCCCCGCCGGCAGCTCCACCAGCCGCACCCCCGCCCTCCGTACCGTCATCTCCCGGGCGTGCTCCGCCGACAGCACCCCGCTCCGGTCCCCCCGCACCAGCAGCGTGGGCCTCTGCACCCGCAGCCAGTCCCCCCAGTGGTCGCCGTTCAGCTCCTGCTGGGACACCACCATGTCCTCCACCTCGAACGCGGGCCCCCAGCCGTCCGGATGTTCCCGTACCGACTCGTGCAGATACGGCGCCGAGCTGCCCACCCCCGCCAGGAACCCGGCCCGGGTCTCGGCGCGCCGCGGCCACGCCCGCGCGAACGACAGGTCGTCGTCGACCACCGTCCCGATGTCCTCGACGACCACCGCCCGCACGAGATCCGGCCGCCGCGCAGCCAGCTGGTAGGCGTTGACCCCGCCCAGCGAATGCCCCAGCACCACCGCCGGACCGAGCCCCACATGCTCCAGCAGGGCGGCCGCGTCCGCGACGTACCCCTCCCGCGTGTACTCCCCCGCCCGGTCGGAATCCCCGTGCCCGCGCTGGTCCAGGGCGATCACCCGCCAGGCCGGGCCCACCTCCCGGGCCAGCCGCTCGAACGCGGCCCGCGACCCGAAATGCCCGTGCAGTGCCAGCAGCGGCGCTCCGGGCCCGCCGAAGTCGGTGTAGGCCAGGCGCCGCCCGTCCTGCGTCACCATCACCCCCGGCAGCGGCCCCAGCTTGTCGATGACCCGTTGCCGCAGCAGCTGGTACTCCTCCCAGCGCCGGTTCAGCCGCCCGCCCGGCCGCTTCACCACACGCCCCGGCGTGACCGTCTCACCCCGCCGGAACTGCTCCCGCGTCAGATCGACCCGAATGCCGCCGGGCAGGAGGTTCCACCAGTGGTAGCCCTCCTGTCGGCCTTCGTGGAACACCTCGCCCAGCACCAGGTCCCCACCCACGAGGTCCTGCACGACCAGGGCCGTGATGTCACACTGCCCCCAGGCCGGATTCTCCGGAGTCCAGGGCACCCGGCTGTTGTCGGTCGGCTCGGTGGTATCGGCGGACCATCCCGCCCGAATGGCCGCCTCGAGATCCGCAAGAGTCCAGGGAGTCGTCATCCCTCCAGCCTGCCGCACCCCACTGACAACAACGCGGCGGCCACGACCCTGCACGCGGTCTCGAAGACCACGCCGACGGTGGTGAGCGCCTTCAGGCAGAAGGCGTTCCGCGGATGACCCAGCGTCTGCCGGCGGTCGGCCGGGTCTGTCAGCGCGTAGGCACCGGTCGGCGCGCTCCGTAGCCGACGCACGTCCCACGGCGGGCCAGCGCCACCCCCTATTCCGCCCGACATCGCCCCCGGCGGCCCGGCGGCCCCGGCGGCACGGCGCCCCACGCTTCGCCCCCCAGCCCCGCGCCGGACAAGCCGTACCGCAGGCGCCGGCGCCCGCCCCGATCGAGGAACCCATCCCTCACCACCCGCGTCGTACTCCCCGTGACGCGGAGCTTCGCCCGCAGCGCCCCGCACGCGAATGGACTACTGACGGAATGTCGGACATATGTCAGCGAGTCGGCCCAACGACACGCGACCCCACTGCTCCGAACGGCGGCCCCTCGCCCCACCCCCCGTACGCCGAGAGGACAATCATTGCCCGGCGTCACCCCCCGTGATACACAGAGTGACCGCACGTTCTCGCGCACGGACGGCAGTCCGGCCCAGGTCAGAGCGCGGAAGCCGGTCGCGGGCCGCGAGATCGGGTAAAGAGAGCCGACAAGTCGACGACGGCGGCGGTTTCATCAGCGAAGATAGTGCGTGACCCCTGCCATCGGGCAGCGGGCATCCGGAACTACCCGTACAGGGGCGGTGAGTTACATGATCCTGGCAGCTGAAAAGGGCGACATCACCACCATCATCGGCGGAATCGCCCCGAACTGGGGGCCGTTCGGCAGCCTCGGCAACGAGGCGAAGGTCATGATCGAGGTGGTCATGGCCGTGGCGATCCTCCTCTGCCTCGGCATCGCCATCTGGGGCGCGGCCAAACAGCGCATCGGCGCGACCGCCCTGCGCGACACGTTCAGCGCGGAACAGGGCAAGGGCCTGATCGTGGCCGGCCTCACGGGCGTCTTCATCATCGGCTCCCTCGGCACCCTCTTCACGATCGTCTACGGAATGGCCGTCTAGCCCGACCGACCACCGGTGGCCCCGACCTGACGGGAGCTCACCACACCGCATCCACGCGGGAACCAGCGCTACCGTCGTACGACGCGGAGGGGGCGGAAACGGAATGAGCAACGACGACCAGTACGGCGGCGCCGGCTACGGCGAGGTCGGCGGCACGGGCCAGACCCGCACCCGCCTCCCCGAAGCCCCCGCCGACCCGTACGGGCCCACCCGCCGCACCTCCCGCGCCCCCCGCAGCCTGGTCACCGTGGTCGGCGTGGTGGTCCTCCTGATCGCCGCCATCGCCTTCGCCAACCAGTCCCCGGACACCCCTGACGACCGCCCCTCGGACGACGCCCCGGCCGCCGCCTCCACAGCCGCCACGGGCACGGACCCGGTCACCGGCAAAACCGCCGGCATCCCGAAGGGCTTCGCCCAGGACGAACAGGGCGCCCAATCGGCCGCCGCCAACTACGCGGTGGCCTTGGGCTCCGACGGGATGTTCAACCCGGCGCGGCGCCACTCCATCGTGGACGCCATGGCGGAGGAGAGCAGCCGCACGAGACTCCAGGCCGCTTTCGATGCCGACTACTCGGCGGGCCTGCTCGCCCAGATCGGTCTCACCAAGGACGGCTTGGCGCCGACTGGTTCCACCTTCGTCAACCGCACCATCCCGGCGGGCGCCAAAGTCAAAAACTTCTCCGCCGGATCCGCGTCAGTCGATGTGTGGTGCATCGGCATGTTCGGCCTTACCGGCGACAAGTCCACGCGCCCCGTCACCAGCAGCTGGTTCACGATCTCAATGACTCTCAAGTGGAACGGCTCGGACTGGAAGGTGGTCGAAACCTCGCAGAAGGACGGACCCACGCCGGTCACCGGCGACGTCCCCGTCTCCACCTCGGACGAGATCGGCAGCGCGGTCACCGAATTCGGAGGGTTCACCTATGCCCGGTAGCAACCGGCCCTCGCTCCGAAAGGTCGGCGCGGTCACCGCGGCCGTCCAGACCGCGGTCGTCCTCCTCGCGGCACGGGCGGCGGCCGCGCCGGACCCGACACCCACTCCCTCGCCGAGCGCGAGCAAGGACCCGTGCTCGCTGATCGCCGGCCCCGCCAAGGAGTACTGCGAGCGCGGCGAAAGCGGAACTCCCCGCACAGGCCTCGCGCCCAGCGACCCGGCCGACGCCCTCAACCCCCTCGCCTCCCTGGCCAAGGGCTGCGCCGACGCCGCAGCCTGGATCGTCACCAAGCTCAGCGAAGCGGTCAACGGCAGCGCCAACGTCGACTTCACCAACGCCACCTTCCTCAAGCAGTACGCCGTCGTCTTCGCCGCCTCCACCATCCTCACGCTCGTCCTGTGGCTCTTCGCCGTCGCCAAGCGGGCCGTCCGCGGCGTCCCCCTCACCACCGCCATCTCCGAAGCCATCGGCTTCCTCTGGCTCACCGTCCTGGCCTCCGCCTTCACCCCCCTGATCCTCTACACCGTCGTCTCCGCGACCGACGGCGTCACCGAGGTCATCGCCTCCGCCACCGGCGGCCAGACCGACGTCTTCTTCGGCTCCTTCTCCGAGGCCCTCAAGAAGGGCGACGACATCGGCGGCGGCCCGATCATGCTGATCGTCGTCGCCCTCGTCACCGTCCTCGCCGCCGGCATCCTCTTCCTCGAGCTCTTCATCCGCGCCGCCCTCCTCTACGTCGGCGCCCTCCTCGGCGTCGTCGTCTACTCAGGGCTCGTCGACCGAAACCTCTGGGGCCACGTCCGCCGCTGGGCCGGCATCATGATCGCCGTCATCCTCGTGAAGCCGGTCATCGTCATCGTCCTCGGCCTCGCCGGCGCCCTCACCGGCGAACAAGGCCCGAACGCCTTCTCCGCCGTCGTCACCGGCCTCTCCATCATCCTCCTGGCGATCTTCGCCTCCGCGATGATCTACCGCTTCGTCCCCGGCTTCGGCGACGAGATCGCCTCCGCCCGCGCCGGCCGCAGCAAGGCCACCGACGGAGCCCAGGCCGCCGCCGTCATCAGCTCCCCGGCCTCCCTCGTCTCCCAGGGCATCAAGACCCACAGCAGCCGCGGCGCCCACCACGGAGGCGACGGCGGAGGCGCTCCCCGCCCCGCCAACCCCCTCTCCGGAGGCGTGGCCGCCCACAGCAGCCGCCCCACCTCCGGCGGCGGGGGCGGCGGCGGATCTGTCCCCTCCGCCGCACCCCCGCCCCGCACGAGCTCGAGCACGAGGAACACAGGAGGTGACGGGCGTTGACGTCCCAGTCCCACCAGCTGCACCCGGTCGCGCCCCGCCGCACGTATCTCATCGGCCGCGCCCGGCCGAACGCGATCGTCGGCAAGAACCGCGAGACCGGCGAGATCGCCCTCATCATCACCGGGGCGTTCTTCGGCATGATGAGCGGACTACTCGTCCCCGACCTCACCCTGCGCATCGTCAGCCTCGTCGGCTTCCCCATGCTCGCGCTCGCCGCCGTGTACGTCCCGTACAAGGGCCGCACCTTCTACCGCTGGTTCGAGATCAGCCGCAGCTACAAGCGCACCCTGCGCCGCGGCACCACCTACCGCTCCGGCGCCATGGAAGCCGGCGTCCGCGCCGCCGACGGCCGCGAGGTCGAGGTCGGCCCGCCCCCGGGCATCGGCCGCATCAGCTGGCTCGCCGCCCCCTTCGGCCCCGACGAGATCGCCGTACTCCTCCACGCCGACCGCCGCACCGTCACCGCCGCCATCGAGATCGAGGGCCCCGGCGTCGGCCTGCGCGACAGCGAGGACCAGGAAGCCCTCGTCGACCGCTTCGGCACCCTCCTCAAGCACGTCGCCAACGGCGACGGCTTCGTCACCCGCCTCCAGATGCTCGCCCGCACCCTGCCCGCCGACCCCGACGCCCACGCCAAGGACGTCGCCCAGCGCGGCGACACCCAGGCCCCCGTCTGGCTCCGCGACTCCTACGACCAGCTCCAGTCGATGGTGTCCACCTCCTCCGAGCAGCACCGCGCCTACCTCGTCGCCTGCATGCACTACACCCGCGACCTGGCCGCCGAGGCCGTGACCATCGCCCGCGCCTCCACCCCCCACAAGGGCCGCAAGCTCGACCGCGACGCCGGCCTCGCCATCGTCATGGCCCGCGAGCTCACCGACATCTGCGCCCGCCTCGCCGAGGCCGACATCCGCGTCCGCCAGCCCCTCGGCCAGGGCCGCCTCGCCTCCCTCGTGCACTCCATGTACGACCCCGACCACCCCATCGACCACATCCAGGCCATGACCAAGCGCAACGCCTGGCCCGCCGAACTCGACGCGGTCGAACCCACCTTCCTCCAGGCCAAAACCCGCGAGTCCTCCACCCGCGCCCCCTGGTGCCACGCCACCGCCTGGGTCAAGGAATGGCCCATGACCCCCGTCGGCGTGAACTTCCTCGCCCCCCTCCTCGTCCACACCCCCGACGTCATCCGCACCGTCGCCGTCACCATGGACCTGGAGCCCACCGAGGTCGCCATCGAGCGCATGCTCACCGAGAAGACCAACGACGAGGCCGACGCCTCCCGCGCCGCCAAGATGAACCGCACCGTCGACCCCCGCGACATCGCCGCCCACGGCCGACTCGACCAGAGGGGTGAAGATCTCGCCAGCGGCGCTGCCGGAGTCAACCTGGTCGGGTACATCACGGTGTCCTCGCGTTCACCGGAGGCCCTCGCCCGCGACAAGCGCACCATCCGCGCCTCGGCCGGCAAGTCCTACCTGAAGCTGGAGTGGTGCGACCGCGAGCACCACCGCGCCTTCGTCAACACCCTGCCGTTCGCCACCGGCATCCGACGCTAGCTGGAGGGAAAGCCGCCCATGCGAGATCCCATGACAGCGCTGACGGACGCCTTCACCAGCTTCCTCTTCGGCAAAGTCGAAACCACGCGCCTGCCCGTACGCACCTCCACCGGGCAGGCGCAAGCTGTCTACCTGCCCACCGCCGCCCCCGGCCTCGGCGACTCCGGCGTCATCATCGGCCGCGAGGTCTACAGCGGCAAGGGCTACATCTACGACCCCTTCCAGCTGTACGGCCAGCAGCTCCCGGCCCCCCACTGGCTGGTCCTCGGCGAGTCCGGCAACGGCAAGTCCGCCCTGGAGAAGACGTACGTCCTGCGCCAGCTCCGCTTCAAGGACCGCCAGGTCGTCGTCCTCGACGCCCAGGGCGAGGACGGCGTCGGCGAATGGAACCTGATCGCCCAGCAGCTGGGGATAACCCCCATCCGCCTGGACCCGATCGCCGCCAACGACTCCGGGATCCGCCTCAACCCCCTCGACCCGGCCATCACCGCGACCGGCCAGCTCGCGCTGCTCCGGACCATCATCGAGGTGGCCATGGGCCACGGCCTCGACGAACGCGCCGGCTTCGCCCTCAAGGTCGCCCACGCCTACGTCGTCGACACCATCCGGGACCGCCAGCCCGTCCTGACCGACATCGTGGAACAACTGCGCCACCCCGAAGCCGAGTCCGCCCTCGCCATGAACGTCGACATAGACGATGTCCGGGCCTGGGGCCTCGACGTGGCGCTCGTCATCGACCGCCTCGTCGACGGCGACCTGCGCGGCATGTTCGACGGCCCCACCACCGTCGGCATCGACCTCGACGCCCCACTGATCGTCTTCGACCTCTCCCACATCGACCGCAACTCCATCGCCATGCCCATCCTCATGGCGATCGTCGGCGTGTGGCTGGAGCACACCTGGATCCGGCCCGACCGCAAGAAGCGCATCTTCCTCGTCGAAGAGGCCTGGCACATCATCAACAGCCCCTTCGTCGCCCAGCTGTTCCAGCGCCTCCTGAAGTTCGGCCGCCGCCTCGGCCTGTCCTTCGTCGCCGTCGTCCACCACCTCTCCGACGTCGTCGACGGCGCCGCGGCCCGCGAAGCCGCAGCCATCCTCAAGATGGCCTCGACCCGAACGATCTACGCCCAGAAGGCGGACGAGGCCCGCGCCACCGGCCGGGTCCTGGGCCTGCCCCGCTGGGCCGTGGAGATCATCCCGACCCTCACCCCCGGCATCGCCGTCTGGGACGTCAACGGCAACGTCCAGGTCGTCAAACACCTCATCACCGAAGCCGAACGCCCCCTGGTCTTCACCGACCGCGCCATGACCGAGTCCTCCACCCCGGCCCACCTGCCCGCAGACCTCCTCGCCGCCGAACTGGAAGCGGAGGAACGCGCCCTGTCCATCGAACGCAGCCGCGGCAGCGGCAGCCCCGGATCCGCGACCACGGTGGCCTGACCATGCACGACGCACGACGTACGGAGCCCTCCGCGCGCGGCGGCGGAATCCCGGACGGCCTGCTGGTCGCCCTGCTGGCCTTCCTCCTCGGCCTGGCCGTCCTCGTCTGGACGGCCACCGGGCTGGCCGCGCTCTTCGCCAAGGGCTCCTGGCCCGGCACCGTCACCTTCACCCGGACCCCGACGGCCGTCCGCGCCCTGATAGCGCAACCGCACGACCTCCCGGCCGCCTGGCCCGACACCGACCCCGCAGCCCTGTCCGGCTGGGGGCTGTTCTGGGGCCTGTTCGTCAGCCAGCTGCTGGTCCTCTTCGTCCTGACGGTCTTCGTGATCGGCATCGTGGCCCGCACCAAGGCCCGCCGAGCCCAGGCCCAACACCCGCCCGCCGCAGAAACCCCGTCGAAGCCGGCACCGATCCTGGCAACCACCCCACCCCAGCCGACCCCGCCGCCGTCCGAGCCGCAAGCCCCCGGCCCCCACACCCCC
>NZ_MQUR01000042.1 GCF_001953875.1 Streptomyces amritsarensis | reverse complement strand
ACGCCCCTCCGCCTTGCGATGCACCGCATCTGACGCCGTGCGCTGATCCACCGGGGATTACGGGACAGCCCTTAGCCTGGCGCGATGACCTTTTCCAGCTACGTCCGGGAGGGCGACCGGGTCGGCCTGCGGCCCTACCGGCTCGCCGACGGGCCCGAGTTCACCGCACGCGTCCGCGAGAGCCGGGACCTGCACCGCCCCTGGCTGTACCCGCCCGCCACCGTCGAGGAGTACGAGCCCTACGCGGCGCGGCTGACCGAGGGCGGCGCCCGCGCCGGGTTCCTGGTGTGCGAGCTCGGCACCGGCGCCCTCGCCGGATTCGTCAACGTGAACAACATCGTGCGGGGCGCCTTCCAGTGTGGGGCCCTCGGCTACGGGGCCTTCGCGCACGCCGCCGGCCGCGGGCTCCTGCGCGAAGCCCTCGCCCTGGCCCTCGACCACGCCTTCGCCCCCGCCGCCGAAGGCCTCGGCCTGCACCGCCTGGAGGCCAACATCCAGCCCGGCAACACCGCCTCGATCGCCCTGGTCCGCGGCGCCGGCTTCCGGCTGGAGGGCCTGTCCCCCGACTTCCTCCAGGTCGACGGCGCCTGGCGCGACCACGAACGCTGGGCCCTCACCGCCGGGATGCCGCGCGCCCGATGACGCGGGCGTCGCCTTCCCCTGCCGGCGGACGCCGCGGGCCGGGGGCCTCCCGCCGCCGCGCCGCATCGCGCAGGATGGGGGGATGCGCACCCTCGTACTGCTCGACGCCCCGTCCAACCTGGGTCTGCGGCCGCCCGCGCCCGGGACCGTCCCCGGTGTCTACAAGCTGGCGGGCGCCCTGCGCGAGCAGGGCCTGCTGAGCAGGCTCGGCGCCCGCGAAGGCGGTGTCGTGGTACCGCCCCGCTACGACCGCGGCGACTGGACGGAGGGCGACGGCGTCTTCAACGCCGACGCGCTCGCCGCGTACACGGTCGCCCTCGCCGACCGGATCGAACGCCACCTGCGGGCCGGGGAGTTCCCCGTCGTCCTCGGCGGGGACTGCTCCATCCAGCTCGGCGCGTCGCTCGCCATGCGCCGCACCGGCCGCTACGGTCTGGCCGCCGTCGACGGCTCCGCCGACTTCCGCCACCCGGGCAACACCGCCGTCAACGGGCCCGTCGGGGCCGCGGCCGGCGAGGAGCTGGCCCTGGCCACCGGTCGCGGGCAGGCCTCGCTCAGCGACCTGGAGGGCCTCGCGCCGTACCTGCGGGACGAGGACGTCCGGCTGTTCGGGATCCGCGACGGGGACGCGGACCTCCTCGAGCTGGCGGAGGCCGGGATCTTCGCCGCCACCGTCGGCGAGATCCGCCGCCGGGGCGCGGCGGCCGTCGCACGCTCCGCGCTGGAGGGCCTGCACCCGCCGGTGGCCGACGGATTCTGGGTGCACCTGGACGCCGACGTGCTCGACCCGAAGGTGATGCCCGCCGTGGACAGCCCCGACCCCGGCGGCCTGCTGCCCGAGGAGCTCGCCGAACTGCTGGGCGTACTGGTGGGGTCACCGCGCTGCGTCGGGCTGAACGTCACCGTCTACGACCCGGACCTCGACCCGGACGGCCGTGCGGGCGCGCTCCTCGCGGACCTGGTGGCGGGTGCCTTTGCGTCATCCTGACCGGTGGTGATCCGGTGAACCCCTGTGCACCGGCCGCCGTGGCGTGTTCCATTTCCCCATGGCCACCACCGTCCGACGTGCCGTACTGACCCTCCCCGCAGCCCCGTTGGGCTCCGACAACCCGCTGCCCGCCCTGCGCGCGCCCGACGGGGCGCACGTCCTGGACGAGCGCTCCCGCGACGGCCTGCCGCGCGACATGGCCCGGCAGATCCGGTACGAGCCGCTGCGCTCGCTGCTGCCCGTACGGATCCGCGACGGGTACGGGCGGGAGCGCGCGGAGCGGGAGTTCGAGGCCGTCGTCCTCGAGAACGAGCACCTGCGGGTCACGGTGCTGCCCGGCCTGGGCGGGCGCGTCCACTCGCTCGTCCACCTGCCGACCGGACGCGAACTGCTCTACCGAAACCCGGTGTTCCAGCCCGCCAACTTCGCGCTGAACGGCGCCTGGTTCTCGGGCGGCATCGAGTGGAACACCGGCGCGACCGGCCACACCACCCTGTCCTGCACCCCGCTGCACGCCGCCCTGGTCCCCGCCCCGGACGGCGGTGCGATGGTCCGGCTGTGGGAGTGGGAGCGGCTGCGCGACCTGCCGTTCCAGGTCGACCTGTGGCTGCCCGGGGACTCGCGGTTCCTGTACGTCGGCGTCCGCGTGCGCAACCCCCACGAGCGGCCCGCACCCGTCTACTGGTGGTCCAACACCGCCGTCCCGGAGGACGCGGGCAGCCGGGTCCTGGCCCCCGCCGACGAGGCCTGGCACTTCGGGTACGAACGGGCGCTGCGCCGCGTCCCGGTGCCGCGGTGGGAGGCAGCGGACCGCACGTACCCGCTGCGCAGCGAGTACCCGGCCGACTTCTTCTACGAGGTCCCGGACGGGGCCCGGCCCTGGATCGCCTCCCTGGACGCCGACGGGGAGGGCCTCGTACAGACCTCCACCGCACGGCTGCGGGGGCGCAAGCTGTTCGTGTGGGGTGCGGGCGGCGGCGGCCGGCGCTGGCAGGAGTGGCTGACCGAGCCGGGCACGGGCGGCTACGCGGAGATCCAGGCGGGGCTGGCCCGGACCCAGCTGGAGCACGTACGGCTGGAGGGCGGGGCGGAGTTCAGCTGGCTGGAGGCGTACGGGCCGCTGTCGGCGGAGCCTTCGGCGGTGCACGGCGCGGACTGGGCGGCGGCCCGCGGCGCGGCGCAGGACGCCCTGGAGGCCGTACTTCCGCGGGAGCGCGTGGACGCGGCGTACGAGGCGTGGCGCGGCAGCGCCGACACCGAACCGGGGGAGCGGCTGGCGGTCGGCTCGGGGTGGGGGGCGCTGGAGGTGCTGTGCGCCGGCCACCGGCTGCCGGGCACGCCCTTCGAGGAGTCCACGCTGGGCGAGGAGCAGGCGCCGTGGCTGGAGCTGTGGCGCACGGGCGTCCTGCCCGCCCCGCGCCGGGTGGTCCCGCCGGGCCCGAGCCTGGTCGCCCCGCACTGGCGGGACATGCTGGAGACGGCTCCCGCCGATCCGCTGACGGAGTACCACCTGGGGGTGGCGCAGTGGCACGCGGGCGACACCGCCCAGGCGGTCCGCAGCTGGGAGCGCGGGCTGGCGCTCGCCCCGTCGCGGTGGCCGCTGCTGCGCTGTCTGGCGGTGGCGGACGCGCTGGCGGGCGATGCGGCGCGGGCCGCGGACGGATTCGCGGCGGCCTTCGAGGACCTGGCGGTGGAGAGCCCCGGGGGTGAGCCGTGGACGGCCGCGGAGTCGGCCCTCGGCCAGGAGGCGATGGCCGCGCTCCTCACTGCGGGCCGGCTGCCCGAGGCCCGGGCCGTCTGGGACCGGCTCCGGCCGGCCCTGCGCGAGCGTGGCCGCTTCCGGCTGCTGGCGGCCCGGCTGCTCGCGGCGGAGGGCCATGTGCGTGCGGCCCGCCGGGTCTTCGAGGACGGCTTCGAACTCCCCGACCTGCGGGAGGGCGAGGAGACCCTGTCCGAGGTGTGGGCCGCCCTCACCGACTGCCCGCTGCCCGCCCGCTACGACTTCCGGATGCGGCCGCCGGTCTGAACTCGCCCGCGTCCCCCGCCCGCGTCCCCCGCCTGCATCCCCCGCCCGCGTCCCCCGCCCGCGGGCGGCGGATCCGCCGCCGGCACGCTTACGCCGGGGTCAGGCCCGGCACAGGATCTCGGCGTTCAGGACCGAGAACCAGGCGTCCGGGTCGGTGCCCCAGGCGTGCCAGGCCTGCGCGGCCGCCTCCAGCTCGCCGGTCGTCGCGTGGCCGCCGCGGACGGCGATGCCCGCGTACGAGGAGGCCTCCGTCCGGTCGGCCCACAGGGCGGACCACCACGCCGTCTCCTCCGGGGTGGCGAAGCACCAGGCGGTGGCCGAGGAGGCCACGTCCGTGAAGCCGGCCTGCCGGGCCCAGGCCCGCAGCCGGCGGCCCGCGTCCGGTTCGCCGCCGTTGGCGCGGGCCACCCGCCGGTACAGGTCCAGCCACTCGTCCAGCCCCGGCGTCGCCGGGTACCACGTCATCGCCGCGTAGTCGGCGTCCCGCGCGGCGACCACCCCGCCCGGCCGGCACACCCGCCGCATCTCGCGCAGCGCCCGTACCGGATCCCCGACGTGCTGGAGCACCTGGTGGGCGTGGACCACGTCGAAGGAGCCGTCCGGGAAGTCCAGGGCGTGCACGTCCGCGACGGCGAAGGACACGGCGCCGTCCAGGCCGCGCTCCGCCACCTGGGCCCGGGCCTGCGACAGGACGTCCTCGGCCGCGTCGACGGCGGTGACCCGGCCGCCCGGTGCGACCAGCTCGGCCAGGTCCGCCGTGATGGTGCCCGGGCCGCAGCCGACGTCCAGCACCGACAGGCCCGGGCGCAGCTCGCCGATCAGGTAGGCGGCGGAGTTCTCGGCCGTGCGCCAGCGGTGCGAGCGCAGTACCGACTCGTGGTGGCCGTGCGTGTAGACGGCGGTCTCCTTGGCGGCGTTCGTGGCGTCCATGGCCGTACCCCTCCTCGTCGAAGCGTGGGCACCACCGTAGGCGATCAGTTCGACATCCGAGATATGTGTTTTGACATGTGGACACCATCCTTGTCCTGCAGGGGGTTTGGGCGGGCCGGTGGCAGGGCGGGGCGTCGGCGAGGAGAGTTGCACCAGGGGGCGTCACCCCCGGTGGAGGGCGGTGGGAGCCATGTCCGACACGCTGCTCGAACGGCACGCCGAAGCGCTGCGCCTGTTCGGCGAGCGGGTGCGCGCCGTGCGGGGCGACCAGTGGGGCGCACCCACCCCGTGCACGCAGTGGACGGTGCGGGACCTGGTCAACCACGTCACCGCGGAGCAGCTCTGGATCCCGCCGCTGATCACCGAGGGCCGCACCGTCGAGGAGCTCGGCGACGCGTTCTCCGGGGACGTGCTGGGCGACGACCCGGTCGCCGCGTGGGACAGGGCCTCGGACGCCGCGCGCGCCGCCTTCGCCGCGTCCGGTGCGCTGGAGCGGACCGTGCGGCTCTCGTACGGGCCCGCGCTCGGGTCGGCGTACTGCGCGGAGCTGACCGCCGACTGCGTCGTGCACACCTGGGACCTCTGCCGCGGCATCGGGGCCGACGACCGGCTGCCCGACACCCTCGTCGAGTTCTCGATCAAGGAGGTCATGCCGTACGCCGGCGCACTCGCGGCCGGCGGCATGTACGCGGAGCCGGTGGAGGTGCCCGCGGGTGCGGACGCGCAGACCCGGCTGCTCGCGATGGTGGGGCGGAAGGGCTGACGCCCGAGGGTCCGGGAGGGCGATGGCGTGCGACAACGGGCATATGCGGCTAAATAATCGTATAAAGGTCAGGGCTGGCGGAGCGCGGCGCGACGAACGCGGAAGGCGGACAGCGGTGGCGGGGATGCAGCGCACGACGACGGCGGAGGGCCGCGGCCCGGTCCGCTACGGCCCGCCCGCGCCGCAGCCCGGCCTGCCCGTCCTCGCCGAACTGGTCTCCGTACTCGGCGCGGCCGCCGGACGCTCCTCCCCGCAGCCCCCGGGCGGCGGGGCGTCGCTGCGCGAGGCGGCCTGCCGGTACTGGGGCCGGCGCGGGCTCGCCGCCTCACCGCAGGACGTGGCGGCGGGACCGGGCGCCCCCTCGCTGCTCCTGGCCCTCCTCGGGGCCTGCGGCGGCGACGTGATGCTGCCCCGGCCCTGCCCCGCCTGGTGGACCCCGCAGGTCAGGCTGCTCGGGAGGCGGGCCTACCATGTGCCGACCCCGGCCGAGTGCGGCGGCGTACCGGACCCCTACGCCCTGCTGGAGACCGTACGGCGGGTGCGTGCCGAGGGCGGCGACCCTCGGGTGCTGCTGCTGTCGGTGGCCGACGACCCGACCGCGACCGTCCCGCCGCCCGAGCTCGTACGGGAGGCGTGCGAGGCCGCCGAGTCCGCCGGGCTGTTCGTCGTCAGCGACGAGAGCTGGCGCGACACCGTCCACCGGCCCCACGACGACCTCGTCCTGAGCCCCGCCGAAATGCTGCCCGACCAGGCGGCGGTCCTCGTCGACCTGTCCGGCGCGCTGCTGCCGGCCGGCTGGCCCGCCGCCGTGGTCCGCTTCCCCGGCACCCCGCACGGGGCCCGGCTGCGCGCCGGCACCCTCGACGTCCTCACCGCCACCGGCGCCGTGGTCGCCGGCCCCGTCGCCGGAGCCGCCGCGCACGCCCTCGACGAACCCGACGCCGTCGCCGCCCGCGCGTTCGAGGCCGCCCGCCTGCACGGGCTGGTGGCCGCCGCCGCACACCGCGAGATCCGCGCGGCGGGAGCCCTGGCCAGGCCCCCGCAGGCCGGACGCCACCTCTACGCCGACCTCACCCCGCTGCGCGCCGGACTCGCCCGGCACGGCGTCGGCGACGCCATGGAACTGGAGGACTGGCTCGGCGGCCGACTCGGCGCGCCCACCCCCGGTGGGCAGCGGTTCGCGGACGAACTCGGCGCACTGCGCGTCAGGTTGTCCACCGGGCCGCTGCTCGGTGCCACGCCCGAGGAGCGGCTGGCCGTGCTCACCGCCCGCGACCCGCTCGAACTGCCGCACGTGCGCAGCTCCCTGGACCTGCTCGGAGCGGTCCTGGCCGAACTGGCCTGACCCCCCACCGGGCCACCCGGCCCGCCGCGACCCCGCGACCGCACCCGCGACCGCACCCCGTACCCGCGACCACGGTGAACGGAGACCTCCCGATGAGCGACCGGACGGACGCCGCCCCCGCACCCGCCCCGGCCGCCCCCTCCGCGGGGCCCGTCCGCCGGTCCGCCGGCCGGCCGGCCCCGCGCCCGTCCGCCCCCCGCCCCCTCGGCGAACACCGCCGCTGGCCCCGCTCGTTCGCCGACCGGCTGACCACCCCGCTGCCCGGTGTCCGCGCCTTCGCCCGGCTCGCCCGCGAGGGCGCCTTCCGGCCCGGGCCCGAAGGGTTGCGCGGCATCCCGGACCTGCCGTACGCGCCGGGTCCGCTGCCGGCCACGGCCCCCGGCGCGGTGTCCGTCACCTGGGCCGGGCACGCCAGCTGGGTGGTGCGGACCGGCGGGCTGACCGTACTGACCGACCCCGTCTGGTCCCGGCGGATCCTCGGCACCCCGTCCCGGCTGACGCCCGTCGGGGTGCGCTGGGAGGACCTGCCGCCGGTGGACGCGGTCGTGATCAGCCACAACCACTACGACCACCTCGACGCCCCCACCCTCAGGCGGCTGCCCCGGGACACCGCCCTCTTCGTCCCGGCGGGCCTCGCGGGCTGGTTCCGCCGCCGCGGCTTCACCCGGGTCACCGACCTCGACTGGTGGGAAGCGGCCGAACTGGGCGGCGTGCGTTTCGAGTTCGTCCCCGCCCACCACTGGTCGAAGCGGTCCCTGATCGACACCTGCCGGTCCCTGTGGGGCGGCTGGATCCTCACCGACACGCTGAGCCCGGTGCCGAGTAAGGTCTACTTCGCGGGGGACACGGGCTACGGCCGCTGGTTCCGCGAGATCGGCCGCCGCCACCCCGGCATCGACCTCGCCCTGCTGCCGGTCGGCGCGTACGCCCCGCGCTGGTGGCTCGGCGACGTCCACGCCGACCCGGAGGAGGCCGTCCAGGCCTGCCTCGACCTCGGCGCCCGCAGGATGGCCCCCATGCACTGGGCCGCCTTCGTGCTCTCCGCCGAGCCCGTCATGGAGCCCCTGCACCGCACCCTGGCCGCCTGGTCCCGCTCGGGACTGCCCCGCGAAGACCTCTGGGACCTCCCGGTCGGCGCCTCCCGCACCCTGCCGGACCCGGACCCCCCTCCGGGCCCGGGCCGGGACAGCCCTTAGCGGTACTTCGCCGGCCCGGTCCCGTTCCCGCAGCACCCGCCCCTGCCGCAGCCATCCGGGGCTCCCGGACGCTCTCCCGGTGGTGCCGGGGCCGGCGCGCCCGCCCCCGTCCGCCCGGCCGGGGCACGGCCGGCACGACGCCCCCTAAGGGCTCCGCCGCAGTCGGCGCCAGGCCGCCGGGCCCGCGCTGATCAGCAGGGCCAGGCCGACCGCCGCGGCCACGCCCTTCCACGGCTCCGAGAACAGCGAGCCGCCCACGATGCCGATCAGCCCGTACGTGGCCGCCCAGGCCAGGCACGCGGGGCCGTCGCCGCGGGCGAACCGGCGCAGCGGCAGCTCGGCCAGCAGGCAGGCCAGCATCACCGGGATCCGGCCCGCCGGGACCAGCCGGGACAGCACCAGCACCGTCACCCCGTGCTCGTCCAGCCGGGTCTGGGCCTGCTCCAGGCGCTCGGGCGTGGCCCGCCCGCGCAACGCCGCCAGCCACCGCGAGCCGTTGCGGGAGCGCACCCCGCGCTGCCCGAGCCAGTACAGCGCCAGGTCCCCGGTGAAGGCCGCCAGCGCCGACACCGCGAACACCAGCAGCACCCCGTACGGCGACTGGTGGTGGAACGCCACCACCGCCGCCGAACTCACCAGTGCCCCGGTGGGAATCACCGGCACGAGCGCCCCCAGCGCCACCAGCACGAACAGCGCCGGATAACCCACCGCCTGCTGGGTCGTCTCCGGCGGCACCTGGCCGGCGCCCGCGGCCGCCGCCGCTGCCGCCGCCGTGAGGTCGCGGAGCGTCACGGCAGCCGCACCCGCTCACCGTGCCCCGGTACCCGCACGCACACCTCGGGCGCCAACTGCCGGGCGCGCCGTTCGAACTCCCCGCCGGGCGCGTGGAACTCGTGCGGCCGCACCGCGTCCATCCCCACCGGCCAGTACGTCCCGTAGTGGACCGGCACCGCCGCCGCAGGCGCCAGCTGCGCCAGCGCGCGCGCCGCCCGCCCGGCGTCCAGGTGCCCCGGCCCCAGGTAGGGACCCCAGCCGCCCACCGGCAGCAGGGCCACGTCCACCGGTCCGACCTCCTCGGCCATCGTGTCGAATAGCCCCGTGTCCCCGGCGAAGTACGTCCGTGCGGAGCCCAGGACCACGTATCCGAGCGCCGGCGCCCGGTGCGGCCCGAAGGGCAGCCGCCGTCCGTCGTGCCGGGCGCTGACCGCCCGGACCACCACACCCCCGGCCACGCGGACCTCCTCACCCGGCGCGGTCTCCGTCAGCGTCAGCCCGCGCAGCCCGGCGAGCCGGGCCAGCCCGGGAACCGCCCGCGGCGCCCCCCGCGGCACCACGAGCCGGGTGCCGGGCGCGAGCCGCCCCAGCGACGGCAGGTGCAGGTGGTCCGCGTGCAGGTGCGACACCAGCACCACGTCCGCGACCGCCGCCTCGGGCGGCGGGAGCACCCCGCGCCGCCGCCGCAGGTGCGCGAGCCGCCGCGTGAACAACGGGTCCGTCAGCAGCCGCACCCCGGCATCCTCGACGGTGCACGTCGCATGGCCCCACCAGGTGATCTCCACCGGCACCAGGCCCTCCCTCCCTCGCCGTCCCGCCGGCCTCGGGGTGTCCTACCCATCATGCCGGGCCCGGGCTCCCCCCACCGCGTCGTAATCCGAACCCGGCAGCCCCTCCTCTCGGGCGGCGGATCGGAGTAGGGTCCGGCGGCATGGAAGAGTTGCGCGTGGCCGCGATCGCCAGCCTGGCCCCGCTCGAAGACCTGGACGCCGACCCCTTCGCCGTGGACACCCGCGGGCAGCACGCCGTATGCGCACGCTGGGCGGCCGACCGGGGCTACGTGGTGACCAAACAGCTGCTGGTCTACGGGATGCGTGCGGACCACTGCGGGTTCTGGTCCGAGATAGCCATCGGGCGGGTCGACCTCTTCGTCGCCGCCAACCAGCGCGTTCTGGCCCGCGCACTGCGCTGCGTCGAGGAGTTCACCGCCGAGTGCGCACGGCGCGGCGTACGGCTGGAGACCGCCGGGGACGAAGAGCCCCTGTACACCTCCGCGATGAAGGCCGAGGTGCACCGGCGGCTGTCCATGCCGACCGCAGGCTACGACGGCACCTGACCGCCGCCCGCCGCCCGGCCGCCCGCCGCCCGGCCGCCCGCCGGTCGCGCCCGCCCCGCCTGACCGCCACCCCGCCGCCCCGCCGGTCGCATCGGGCCGTCACGGCCCCGGTCCGGCCGCCCGCCGCGCACTCCCGTACGCCGTAGCCGCGCGCCCGGCCGTGCCGCCCCCGCTGTGCGAGCCTGGAAGCGGAGACGACCCAGGGGGTGGCACGATGCGGCGAGGACGCTGGCGGAGCACGGGCAACGCCCTGGTGCGGGTGGTCCTCGTCTGGGCGGTGTCCACCCTCACGATGCTCGCCCTGGCCGGGATCCTCCCGGACTTCCGGCTCCAGTCCGACGACGGTGACAGCATCACGCAGATCGGCCTCACCGCGGCCTGGGGCGCCGGCGCCTTCGGCCTGCTGAGCGCCCTCGTCTGGCCCTTGCTGGTGCGGGCCCTGCTGCTGGTGCCCGCCCTCGTGCTGGGGCTGCTCGTCTTCTTCCTGAACGGCTCGCTCCTGCTGATAGCGCTCAGGCTGATCCCCGACGGGCGCGGCGAGGCCGCCCCCGAGACCGCCGTCGTCGTCGCCGCCGTGATGTCCGCGGTGGCCTCGGCGACCTCCACCGCGCTGGCGGTGCGCGACGACGAGGCGTACCGGCGCCGGCTCTACCGGCTCGCCGACCGGCGCCGCCGCCGGCAGGGCCCCGGGGCCGCGCCCCGGGCCGGGGCGGCCGTGCCCGGGCTGTTGGTCCTCCAGCTCGACGGGGTCGGCCACGAGGTGCTGCGCGAGGCCTGCGACAGCGCGCTGATGCCGACCGTCGCGGGCTGGCTGGAGCGCGGCCACCGCGTCACGCCCTGGCGCACGGACTGGTCGAGCCAGACCGGCGCCAGCCAGCTCGGCATCCTGCACGGCTCCACCTTCGACGTGCCCGCCTTCCGCTGGTACGAGAAGGACACCCGCGAGGTGATGGTCTGCAACCGGCCCACCAGCGCCGCGGAACTGCAGCGGCGGGCCATCGAGCGCACCGGCGACGGCGGACTGCTCACGCTCGACGGGGCCAGCCGGGGCAACCTCTTCAGCGGCGGCGCGGACCAGTTGGCGCTCGTGCTCTCGGTCTCGGCGCGGCGCGGCCGGGCCAACCGGTCCCGCTCCGGCTACTTCGCGTACTTCTCCGATCCGGCCAACGCCGTCCGCACGGCCCTGTCCTTCGTCGCCGACGCGGTCCGCGAGGTCGTGCAGTCCCTGCGGGCCCGGATCCGCGGGGACCGGCCGCGGGTCTCACGCGGCGGGCTCTACCCGCTGATCCGGGCCTTCGCGACCGTGGTCGAGCGGGACGTGGTCGTGGCGGCGGTGATCGGCGACATGCTCGCCGGGCGCTCCGTCATCTACGCCGACCTCGTCGCCTACGACGAGGTCGCGCACCATTCGGGCCCGCGCGGCCGGGACACCGACCAGGTGCTGGAACGCCTCGACCGCAGTCTCGCGATGATCGCCCGGGTCGCCGAGCACGCACCGCGCCCCTACCGGATCGTGCTGCTGTCCGACCACGGCCAGAGCCCCGGGGAGACCTTCCTGGCGCGGTACGGGCTGACCCTGAAGGACCTGGTCCGGGCCGGCTGCGGACTGCCCGTCTCCCGCAAGGCGGGCCGTACGAGCAGCGGCGCCGAGGCCCGCGCGGCGGTCCTCGCCGCCCTGCACCGTCCGGTGGAGGAGGGCGAGGAGGCCCGGCCGGGGCCGGGTTCCGACCCGGTGGTGCTGGCATCCGGCAACCTCGCCCTGATCTCCTTCCCGGACGTCCCCGGCCGGGCCTCCCGGGCCTGCATCGAGCGCATGCACCCCGCGCTGCTGGCGACCCTGGCGAACCATCCCGGTGTCGGCTTCCTGCTGGTGGACGGGGTGGTGCTGGGCCCGGGCGGGGCCGAGGCCCGGCTGGACGCGCCCGGCGAGGCGGAGGAGCTGCTGGCCGCCTTCGGCCCGGGCGCGGCCGAGGCTGTCCGCCGGACCGACGCCTTCCCGCACGTGGCCGACATCATGGTGAATTCGGCGTACGACCCGGAAACGGGCGCGGTGCACGCCTTCGAGGAGCAGATCGGCTCGCACGGCGGCCTGGGCGGGGAGCAGGGACGCCCGTTCCTGATGTGGCCCGCGGAGCTGTCGGACCCGGGGGAGGAACCGGTCGGCGCGGAGGCCGTCCACCAGGTACTGCGGGGCTGGCTGGAGGAGGCGGACGGCCCGCAGGTGCCGGTGGCGGCGCCGGGGAAGAAGAGGTGGGCGGCCGGGGCCGTGTCCCGCGACGCAGGCCGGTACGCGGCCGCCCCGCCCGCGCAGGAGACCGAACAGGAGACCGCGCAGGTGAGCGCGGAGGAGATCGCGCAGGTGAGCGGGGAGGGGACCGGAGGGGAGACCTCCCGAGAGGGGCCGCAGAATTCCCCGCCGGAAGGCCCCATCGGCGGAATCCTTCCTTCCGGCGGCCTGTCCGCACGGGACGAAACCCGCTGATTTGGTACGTCCCGCACGGTGGCCGACCATGTGTCGACCCGCCCACCATGTGAGACGACCCGAGGCGCACCACCGATGACCAGCACCGCAGCCCTGCCCGCCGAGGCCACCGCACCCCCCGAGGCCACCGCATCCCCCGAGCAGGGCCGCGACCCCCATGCCCGACGCTTCGGCCTCCCCATCGCGACCTGCCTGGTCATGGGCAACATCATCGGCGGCGGCATCTTCCTGCTCCCCGCCTCCGTCGCGCCCTTCGGCACCATCAGCCTCGTCGCCTTCGCGGTGCTCACCCTCGGAGCGATCGCCCTCGCGCTCGTCTTCGGCCGCCTCGCCCACCGCCACCCGCAGACCGGCGGCCCGTACGTCTACGCCCGTGCCGCCTTCGGCGACTTCGCCGGCTTCCTCGCCGCCTGGAGCTACTGGATAACCTCCTGGGTGTCGAACGCGGCGCTCGCCGTCGCCTCCGTCGGCTACCTCTGCGTCCTCTTCCCGGCCATCGGCGAGCACAAGTGGTCCATGTGCCTCGCGGCCCTGGCCATGCAGTGGCTGCCGGCGCTCGCCAACCTGGCCGGCACCCGCTACGTCGGCGCAGTCCAACTCGTCGCCACCGTGCTGAAGTTCGCCCCGCTGCTGCTGGTGGCCGTGGGCGGCCTGTTCTTCTTCGACCCGGCCAACCTCGGCCCGTTCCAGGCCACCGGCCAGAGCCCGGCCGGCGCGCTCTCCGCCTCGGCGGCGATCCTCCTCTTCAGCTACCTCGGCGTGGAGTCGGCCGCCGTCAGCGCCGGAGAGGTCCGCGACCCCGCCCGCAACGTCGGCCGGGCCACGATCCTCGGCACCACTGGCGCGGCCGTCGTCTACCTGCTCGGCACCCTCTCCGTCTTCGGCCTCGTCGCCCACGAGAAGCTGGTCTCCTCCGAAGCCCCCTTCACCGACGCCGTCGACGCCATGTTCGGCGGCACCTGGGGCGGCACCCTCGTCGCCTGCGCCGCCGTCGTCTCGATGGCCGGAGCCCTCAACGGCTGGACCCTGCTCAGCGCCCAGACCCCGTACGCCGCAGCCAAGGACGGGCTGTTCCCGCGGGCCTTCGAGAAGAAGCGGCGCGGTGTCCCGGTCGTCGGCGTCGTCGTCACCACCTCTCTGGCCTCCGCCCTGACCGTGTACAACTACACGGCCGGCTCCGAGGGCGTCTTCGAGATCCTGGTCCTCGTCACCACCTTCACCGCGACCGTCCCCTACCTGCTCTCCACCGCCGCACAGATCTACTTCCTGCTCTCCGGCCAGGGCGACCGCGTCCGACGGGGGCGCCTGGTCCGCGACGGAGTCCTCGCCGTGCTGGCCTTCGGCTTCTCCCTGTGGCTGGTGGCCGGCTCCGGATACGCCGCCGTCTACCAGGGCGTGCTCTTCCTCTTCGCCGGCGTCGCCGTCTACGCCGCGATGGCCGGCCGCAGGCAGCGGACAGCCGCCTGACCTGCGCGGTAGCGTGGAAGGACAGCGCCTTTCAGGGGGCACGAAAGGTTCGCCATGTCCGCGATCAGAGAAAGCATCGAGATCGACCGCAGTCCCGAAGAGGTCTTCTCCTATGCCTCGGACGCCGCCCACCTGCCGGAGTGGCAGAAGAGCGCCGTGTCCGTCCGGGGCGCCGGGCACCCGGCCGTCGGCTCGCTCATCGCCGTGCGGCGCCGGATCGGCCGCCGCGAGTTCCCGACGACCATGGAGCTCACCGAGTACGACCCGCCCAGGAGCTGGCACCTGCACGGCATCGACGGCCCGGTCCGCGGCGACGTCCGGGGCACCGTCGAGCCGCTGGCCGACGGCACGCGCTCCCGGCTCACCCTGAGCCTCGACTTCGAGGGCCACGGCATCGGCAGGGTCCTCGTACCGCTCGTCGTGAAGCCGTACGCGCGCAAGGAGATGCCGCTGAACGAGGAGAAGCTCAAGCACCTCATGGAGACCTGAACCGGGGCGGGTGCCCGGAAAACCGGATGCCGGGCGGTGTGTGGTGCGGCCACACTGGCCGCACCACACACCGCCCCGCCCCGAAGGACGTCCCCGCCCGTGCAGGCTGCCGTCACCGTCACCCCCGCCCAGATCCCCGAACTGCTCCTGGGCCTCGCCACCGTGAGGCCCGTGTTCCTCTGGGGGGCGCCCGGCATCGGGAAGTCCTCGCTCGTACGGAAGTTCGCCGACTCCCTCGGTCTGGAGTGCGTCAGCCTCCTCGGCACGCAGCTCGCCCCCGAGGACCTGATCGGGGTACCGCAGATCCGCGACGGCCGCTCCGTCTTCTGCCCGCCCGCGGCCATCGCCCGCGACGAGCCGTACTGCCTCTTCCTCGACGAGCTCAACGCCGCGAGCCCGGACGTCCAGAAGGCCTTCTACTCGCTGATCCTCGACCGCCGGATCGGCTCCTACGACCTGCCCGCCGGCTCCATCGTCATCGGCGCCGGCAACCGCGCCACGGACAACGCACTGGCCCGCCCCATCGCCTCCGCGCTGGTCAACCGCCTCACCCACGTCCACCTCCAGGCGTCCGCACAGGACTGGCTGGTGTGGGCCGGCGAGCACAACATCCACCCGTGGGTCACCGACTACCTCACCGACCGCCCCGACCACCTCTGGTCGCAGCCGCCCAAGACCGAGGAGCCCTTCTCCACCCCCCGCTCCTGGCACATGCTCTCCGACGCCCTGCACTCCTTCGGCGCGGAGCTGGACGAGCAGACCCTCAAGGTGGTCGCCCACGGCACGCTCACCCCCGCGCACGCCGTCTCCTTCTGCGGCTACGCCAAGATCGTCCGCCACACCTTCGGCATCGAGGCCATCCTGAAGGGCGACGCCTCCTGGCCGACCCGGCTCCAGGACCGCGATCTGCTCTACTACCTCGCCGAGGCCTTCCGGGGCCGCCTGCTCAAGGAACTCCCGGCGCAGAAGGAACACGTCTCGCCCGCCCTGCGCCAGCACACCCACCGCTTCAAGTCGCTGCTGGTCCAGCTCGCCGAGATCTCCGTCGAGGTCGCCCAGACCGTCATCGCCGACGACGCCGACGGCCTGCCCGTACTGCCCGGATGGTTCCTGATCGAGGCCGCCCGGGACATGCCCCGGCTGGTCGAGGCCCGCCGGTGAGCCGCGGCGGGAAGGCCCGGGCGAAGACCGCCGCCAAGCCCGACCCGGCCACCCAGGCCTTCGCCGAGGGCCTCGCCCTGGTCAAGCAGAACCCGGCCCTCGGCGCCCTCGACGCCACGATCTGCCGCGAGGCCGACTGCCCGCAGTCCCCGGCCCAGGGCCTGGCCGCCGTCACCTCCAACGGCGTCGTCCACGTCCACCCCACCCGTCGGGCCGAACCCCGCACGTGGGCGTGGACCCTCGCCCACGCCCTCCTCCACCTCGGCTTCGGCCACGTCCCGGCCGCCCCGGACGACAACCGCACCCAGCCGGATCCCTACGACCTCGCCGCCCGCTGCGCGGTCGTCAACCGCTTCCTGCTGACCTTCCCGGTCGGCCGCGCCCCCGACGACCTGCCCGCCGAATATCCGGGCGGCGACGAGGACGAGCTCGCCGCCCGCTGGCGCCGCGACGGCATCCCGGCCGCCTACGAGCACTGCGGCACCGCCGGACACGGCCCCGACCAGCTCCTGACCACCTGGCGGGCCTGGCGCGGCACCGCCGTCCCCGACTGGCAGACCGTCTTCGCCGCGGCCCTGACCCGCAGCGTCTCCGCCGCCATGGACGTCGCCGGCGGCCGCCGCGACCGGACCACCGGCGAGCGGGTGGAGCAGCGCCCCTGGGACCGGGCCCTGAACTGGTTCGTGTCCTCGTACCCGCTGCTCGGCGGGCTCGGCGCCGGCCTGACCGTGGTCGCCGACGCCGAGCTGGCCCGTGCCCAGGACATCGCCGTCGCCGCGGTCAGCGCCACCGCCGGGGAGATCTACGTCAACCCGCTGCGCACCTTCGAGGACGACGAGTGGCGGTTCATCCTGGCCCACGAGATGCTGCACGCCGCCCTGCGCCACGGTGAGCGCCGCGGCGGCCGCGACCCGTACCTGCACAACGTCGCCGCGGACTACGTCGTCAACGACTGGCTGGTGCAGATGCGGATCGGCAGCATGCCCGAGGGGCTGCTGCACGACCCGGCGCTGCGCGGGCTCTCCGTCGAGGAGGTGTACGACCGGATCGCCACCGACCTGCGCCGGATGCGGCGCCTGGCCACCCTGCGCGGCAAGGGCAAGGGGGACATCCTGGGCGAGCCCCTCGCGCACGGCGCGGGGCGCCCGTACGCGGACCTCGACGACTTCTACCGGCGCGGCCTCGTCCAGGGCTTCGACCTGCACGTCCAGGGCGGGCGCGGGCTGCTGCCCGCCGGGCTCGTCCAGGAGATCCGGGCCCTCGCCCACCCGCCCGTGCCCTGGGACGCCCGGCTCGCCCGCTGGTTCGACGAGTACGTCCCGAGGCCGGAGGCCGTACGGTCCTACGCCCGCCCGGCGCGCCGCCAGGCCTCGACCCCGGACATCCCGCGCGCGGGCCGGTACCACCCGCCCGAGGAGACGGCCCGCTGCACCTTCGGCGTGGTCCTCGACACCTCCGGGTCGATGAACGCCGCCCTGCTCGGCAAGGCGCTGGGCGCGATCGCCTCGTACGCCGAGGCCCGCGACGTCCCGGCGGCGCGGGTGGTGTTCTGCGACGCGGCGCCGTACGACGCCGGCTACGTCCCGCCGACCGAGATCGCGGGCCGGGTCCGGGTCCGCGGCCGGGGCGGCACGGTGCTCCAGCCGGGCATCGACCTGCTCCAGCGGGCCGAGGACTTCCCGCCCGCGGCGCCGCTCCTGGTGATCACCGACGGCTGGTGCGACACCCTGCGCATCCGCCGCGACCACGCCTACCTGATCCCCCAGGGCGCCTGCCTGCCCTTCACCCCCAGGGGCCCGGTCTTCCGCCTGGCCTGACGGCCGTCACGACGAAGCCCCCGCACCGCCGGACGGCGGAGCGGGGGCTTCGTACGGGAGCCGGATCAGTCGAGGTAGTCGCGCAGCACCTGCGAACGCGACGGGTGGCGCAGCTTCGACATGGTCTTCGACTCGATCTGGCGGATGCGCTCACGGGTGACCCCGTACACGCGGCCGATCTCGTCGAGGGTCTTCGGCTGGCCGTCGTTGAGGCCGTAGCGCATGGAGACCACGCCCGCCTCGCGCTCCGAGAGGGTGCCCAGGATGGACTGGAGCTGCTCCTGCAGGAAGGTGAAGGAGACCGCGTCCGCGGGCACGACGGCCTCGGAGTCCTCGATGAGGTCACCGAACTCGCTGTCGCCCTCCTCACCCAGCGGGGTGTGCAGGGAGATCGGCTCGCGGCCGTACTTCTGGACCTCGATGACCTTCTCGGGGGTCATGTCGAGTTCCTTGCCCAGCTCCTCCGGGGTGGGCTCGCGGCCCAGGTCCTGGAGCATCTGGCGCTGCACACGGGCGAGCTTGTTGATGATCTCGACCATGTGCACGGGGATGCGGATGGTGCGCGACTGGTCGGCCATGGCACGCGTGATCGCCTGCCGGATCCACCAGGTCGCATACGTGGAGAACTTGAAGCCCTTGGTGTAGTCGAACTTCTCCACGGCGCGGATCAGGCCGACGTTGCCCTCCTGGATCAGGTCCAGGAAGAGCATGCCGCGGCCGGTGTAGCGCTTGGCGAGGGAGACCACGAGGCGGAGGTTGGCCTCCAGCAGGTGGTTCTTCGCGCGGCGGCCGTCCTCGACGAGGATCTCCAGCTCGCGCTTGAAGGCGGGCTTGTGGTCCTCCTCCTCCTCGAGCTTGTACTCGGAGAAGAGGCCGGCCTCGATGCGCTTGGCGAGCTCGACCTCCTGCTCGGCGTTGAGGAGCGGCACCTTGCCGATGAGCTTGAGGTAGTCCTTGACCGGGTCGGCGGTGGCACCGGCCACCATGACCGTCTGCGCCGGGGCGTCGTCCTCGTCCTCGTCGGACAGCACGAAGCCCTGGGCGCCGGCCTTGGGGGCCTCCTCCTCGGCCTCGTCGACGAGGTCCTCGGCCGCCCAGTCCTCGCCCTCGACGACCGGGGTGTCGCCCTCGTCGGCGTCCTTGGCGCTGGTCTTCTTCGCCGCGGCGGTCTTCTTCACCGCGGTCTTCTTGGCGGCGGTCTTCTTGACCGTGCGCTTCTTCGGCTCGGCGGCGGCCTCGGCCGGCGCCGCCTCCGCAGCCGCGGCGGCCGACGGAGCGGATATCGCCGAGGCCGTGGACGTGACCGCGGCGGCCGCGGCGGGGGCCGCGGTCTTGCGCGCACCGATGGGGCGGGGCGCGGCGGCGGCCTTCTTGGCCACGGTGCGGGCGGGGGCGGCGGCAGCCTTGCGGGGCTTCTTCGCGGCAGCCTTGGTGGCGGGGGCCGCGCTGACGTGAAGGGCGACACCCTCCTCGTCGAGGACCTGGTTCAGGCTGCGCAGGACCCGCTTCCACTGGTCCACCGGGATGCGGCCGGCCTCGAAGGCCTGGCGCACGTCGTCACCGTTGATGTGACCCTGCTCGCGGCCGCGCTCGACGAGCGCGACGAGGGCCTCGGATTCGGCGATCTCCGGAGGGAACGTACGGGACGGGCTGAGCGACACAAGGAGCCTCTCGTTGCGAGCAAATATGGGGTGGGCGGGACATCATCGCGCGAACTCGGGAAACAGACCCGAGGGGGGTCTGTATTCCGGGCCGCGCGAGGACACCTGTCGGTTCATCGCATGCCCGAGTCGATTCGTTACGCGCTGAATTGAGTGACCTGCGCCACGCTACGGCCGGGCAACCGGATCCGCCGCGGATCCGTCCGCCCTGCGCGTCAGCCCGTTTTGCGGGCTTCGATCAGGAAGCGGGCGGTGTGTGCGACGAACGGACCGTCGCGCTCGATCCGTTCGTGCAGCTCGCGCAAGCGGTCCCGATACTGCCCGACCGTGAAGCCGGGCACCATCCAGATCACCTTCCTCAGGAAGTAGATCACGGCTCCGATGTCGTGGAACTCGGTGCGCAGCCGCTCGGAGCGCAGGTCCACGACCTCCAGGCCCGCCTTCGAGGCGTCGGCGACCGCGTCGTCGGGGTGCCGGGCGCGCCGCACCTCCTCCGGCTGGGGCCCGAGAAAATATTCGACGAGTTCGAAGACGCTCGCCGGGCCGACCTGCTGCGAGAGGTACGTTCCGCCGGGTGTCAGCACCCGGGCGATCTCGTCCCACCAGATGGTCACCGGGTGCCGGCTGGTCACCAGCTCGAAGGCCTCGTCGCCGAAGGGCAGGGGCGGCTCGTCGGAGTCCGCCACCACCACCGCCCCCAGCGGGTGCAGCAGCCGGGTCGCCCGCTCGACGTTGGGCGGCCAGGACTCCGTGGCCACCGTCAGGGGAGGCAGGGGCCCGGACCCGGCGAGGACCTCGCCGCCACCGGTCTGGATGTCCAGGGCGGACCGGACCCGGGCCAGGCGCTCGGCCATCAGGCGCTGGTACCCCCAGGAAGGACGCTGCTCGGTGGCCCGCCCGTCGAGCCAGGAGAAGTCCCAGCCGTCCACGGACACGGACTCGGCCTCGGCGACAAGATGGTCGAAAGTACGCGTCATACACTGATCGTCGCAGGTCGGGCGCCGGGCGACCACCGATTCGGTCGACTACAGTGGTCGGCGGGCCGTGACTGGCGTTCGGGTGGATCACCACCGGGGAGCGGCCCGGCGTACCGGAGGACCTCCGGTGGCGTCGACTGCCGCGCGCCTGGGCGAACCGCGATCCGCGCACCGCGCACCGCAGCGACGTTCAGGAGACCCCGTGACGACTGCCCAGCAGACCGCCCCCGCCGCCGGCTCCGCCCGGCTGATGGACGGCACCGCCCTCGCCCGCCGTATCTCTGAGCGGACCGCCGCCCTCGCGGCGAAGATCACCGAGCGCACCGGCACCGCGCCCTGCCTCGCGACCGTACTCGTCGGCGAGGACCCCGCCTCCGTCACCTACGTCCGCATGAAGCAGAACCGCTGCGCGAAGGCCGGGATCACCTCCCGCCACGTGGAGCTGCCGGCCTCGACCACCACGCAGGAGCTGGTGGCGGCGATCACGGCCCTGTCCGAGGACCCGGAGATCAGCGGCATCCTGCTCCAGCACCCCGTCCCGCACCACATCGACGAGCGTGCCGCCTTCGAGGCCATCGCCCCCGGCAAGGACGTGGACGGGGTCACCATGCACTCCTTCGCGGCCATGGGCTTCGGCCTGCCGGGCTTCGTCTCCTGCACCCCGGGCGGCATCATGCGCCTGCTCGCCGCGTACGACGTGGACCTGACCGGCAAGCACGCCGTGGTCGTCGGCCGCAGCGCGATCCTGGGCAAGCCGGCCGGGATGCTGCTGCTGGAGCAGAACGCCACCGTCACCTACTGCCACTCCCGCACCCGGGACCTGTCCTCGATCGTGCGGCAGGCGGACGTGCTGGTCGCCGCCGTCGGCAAGGCCGAGTTCATCCGGGGCGAGGACATCAAGCCGGGCGCGGTCGTCCTGGACGCCGGCTACAACGAGGGCAACGTCGGCGACGTCCACTTCGAGTCGGCCGCGGCCCGGGCCTCGCTGATCACGCCCGTGCCGGGCGGTGTCGGCCCGATGACCATCGCCGTCCTGCTGGAGCAGACCGTGCAGGCCGCCGCGGCGCAGGCCGGGCTGGACCTCGCGGACCTCTGATCCACCCGGCCGGCGGACGAACGGCGCCCTGGACTCCGGTCCGGGGCGCCGTTCGTCTCCCGGCCCTCAGGCCGTCAGCGGGCCGGGCAGGAGGCGCAGGGCGGTCCCGCCGCTCACCGGGCCTGTCCGACGGGGTCGGCCGGGCCGACCGGACCGGTTGCCGGACGGGCGGGCTCAGCGCCGGCGGAGCCTCCGCCCGGATGTCCGGCGCCGGCGCCTGCGCCGGGCGCCGGATCGAGCCCGGCCACGGCCCGCTCGGCGGCGGTGAGCGGCGGCGCCTTCAGCGCGCCCCGGTCGGAGGCGCGCATCACGTGCCAGACCACCGCCGGGCGGAGCCAGTGCGTGGGCTCGATGCTCATCGTGAGGACGTTGAACAGGGCGGCGGTGAGCGCCTCGTCCGTGGTGGCTCCCGTCATCAGGCGGTTGACGTAGCCGTTGAGCACGTTGGTGCCGGCGCGCGGCTTCATCCCCGTGGCGCCCGGATAGAGGATGTCCTGCGACGTGGCGAGCTCCCAGGCGGTGCCGACCTGGGGGGCGATCACGCGCTGCGCCTCGCGGCCGATCCCGGGATGGGCCAGGCCCCTGGCCCGCAGCAGGGTGCGTACGGCCAGCAGTCCCTGGGCGGCGACGGTCATGCCCTGTCCGTACAGCGGGTTGAAGGTGGCGACGGAGTCGCCCACGGCGAAGAAGCCGTCGGGCAGCTCGGCCTTCTCGAAGTAGATCCGGCGGTTGGCGGTGCCCTGGGTGACGGCGACGTCCGTGAGGGGCTTGCGGTGCTCCAGCAGCTCGCCGACGATCGGGTCGCGGACGGCCTTGGCGAACGGGATGAACGCGTCGGGGTCGCCGGTCGGCTGGCCGCCGCGGGTGCCGGACAGGGTCGCCTGCCACTGGCCGTTCTCGATGGGCACGATCGTGGCGGTCTGCCCGGGCACGGGCACCCGCGGGTCGGACTGCACGTTGACGATGGGGAAGCCCATCTCGTGCGCGCCGGCGGGAGCCTCGAAGATCCGGGTCGCGTAGACGAGCCCGGAGTCGACCTCCGCCTGCCGGATGCCGCTCACGCCGAGCGCCTGGAGCCACGTCCGGGCCCGCGATCCGCGCCCGCTGGCGTCGACCACGAGGTCGGCCGTCACCAGCCGGTCCTGCTCCTCGGGGGTGTCGACCCGGACGCCGGTGACCCGGGCCGCCGTGCCCTCCAGGCCCCGGACCCGGCTCTGCTGGAGGGTGGACACCCCCGGGAGGCCGGTGACGCGGGCGCGGACCACGGAGTCGAGGAGGTCGCGGCTGCAGGAGATGTTGAACTGCTTCTCGCCGCAGCGCGGGATCCAGCCCTGCGCGGTCTTGGTGACCAGGTCGGTGGGCAGGCTGCGGCGGATCGCGCCGGCCTTCGTCCAGTCGTCGGTGATGCCGGGCAGGATCCGCTCGATGGCCCGGGCGCCGCCGGACCACAGCAGGTGGGTGTGCCGGGCCTGCGGGAGCCCGCGGCGCGGGGCCGGCCCCTCCGGCAGCGGGTCGGCGTCGATGACGGTGACCGTGGCGTGCTCGGCGAGGACAGCGGCCGCGAGGAGGCCGGCCAGACTGCCGCCTATGACGACGGCGTGGCGGGGCGGTGAGGACTGGTTCATCGTGGCGTGCTCTCTGTCAGGGCCGTGCTGAGGGCATCGGCGTGAGGGATGCGGCGACTGGCTGGTGCAGGTCACGGCGTGGCACGGGGCTTCCCCAGCCGAGTGAGGACGTGATGCGTTCGATCGCCTCGGGGCACTGCCGCTCCCGGGGCGACGGCAGGTAGGAGCGCAGGACGGTGCCCAGGTGCGGGCCGAAGGTCTCGGCCCGGATCCCGGCGGCATCCCCCTGGTCGGCGCGTGCGGCGGCCTGCCGGACCACCCCGTCCAATCCGGTGTCGCAGGCCGGCGGTCCGGCCGGCCGGCCGGGGCCTGGCCCTCCCGCCGGGCGTGCGGCCGCCGGCAGGCCGGAGCCCGGCTCGCGCATGGCCCGTGTGGTCCTCATGGTGTTTCTCCCTCGGCGGCGGCGCCCTCGGTCGGCGCCCCGCCCTTCGTGCCCGGAATCCCGAGCTGCCCCTCGCGTGCGAGGAGGTCGTCCAGGTGGTCGGCCAGGGACTTCCAGCCCTGCGGCGACAGGCGGCCCGCCCGCGTGACGATGCTGCGCACGTCATGGGCGCGCAGTACGGCCAACATCGGATTCTCCCGCTCCCGTTCCACGCACTCCAGTTCGCCCTCGATCAGCGCGAGCGCCGTGGCGAGCGCCTCGGTGTCGTCGGCGAGCAGGAAACCGCCGTCGACGCCGTAGAAGCGCTGGATCCCGGCGGCCGCGGCGAGGTTCGGCATGCCCTGGCCCTGGACGAGGCGGGTCAGCGACTGCCCCGACGCGTCGAAGGACTTGGCGATGGCCGCCAGCGAATGGGCCTGGCCGTCCTCCCGCGGCCGGGTGCGCCGCAGGTGCTCGAACCGCTGGTGCACCTGCTCCTTCAGGGGGAGCCGGGGCGGCCGGCCGTCGAGGGTCTGCCGGATGGCCCGGGGGGTCATACCGGTCAGGTACGAGAGGTGTTCCAGGTCTTCCCGGCCGTCCGAGACGGTGCCGGCGGACAGGGCGAGGGCCCGTTCCACCGCGCTCTTGCTGTCGGCCAGCAGGAAGCCGGCGTGGACGCCGAAGAACCGCTGCACGCCCGCCGCGTGACCCAGCCGCAGCAGTCCGGTGCCCGCGTTGAGCGGACCGAGGGAGGCACCGGGCGCGTCGAAGTCGTGGGCGATGGCGGCCAGCGGCCATTCCCGGCCGTGCTTGTCGCGCCGGGTCGCGCGCAGCAGCCGGAACCGCTGGTGCACGCGCCGCTCCAGCGGCACTTCGGCGGCCGTCCCCGCCAGCACGCAGGGAACGCGCCGGGGGTCGACCCCGGACAGATGGCTCAGCCGCCCCACCGCCAGCACCTCGCCGGGATCCCGGCCGCACCGCTCCGCGAGGGCCGCGACACGCCGCCAGATCGCGGGGAGGTCGGGTCGTGCGGTGGCTCGCACCGGCGGAATCTCCATATGTCGACAGGACGTTCGAGTGGATCGGCTGCGTGAAGCCTAGCCCCCCACCCCCGGCCGAACCACGGGAACCCCCAATGTTTCCTGCCGCCCATCTCAAAAACCGTTGGCATGACCTCGGAGGTAATCGACCCCCGCGCGGGGTCGCGGCACAGTGGGGGCGTCGGGTTCCGGGGCCGCGCACTCGGATCCGGAACCCGGCCCCCACCTGGCCGTTCGACCTCGACGGAGGCTGACTCCCCATGTCCGCGACCCTGCTCGCCGGTTTCGCCCGTACCTCCGTGCCGCAGCTCGCGCTGCGTCGCTTCCTCGCCCTCGACGCCGTCGTCACCACCGGCAACGGCCTCGCCTACGCCGCCTTCTCCGCGCCGCTGGGGCGGCTGCTCGGGGTCGGGCCGGAGCTGCTCCTGGCCCTGGGCGTCGCGCTCGTGCTGTACGGCGCCGCCGTCGGCCTGCTGGCCTCGCGCAGCCGGCCCCCGGCGCTCGCCGTGAAGGCGGTCGTCGAGACCAACTACGCCTGGGCCGCGCTGAGCCTGGTGGCCCTCGCCGTGTGGTTCTCGCCGACCGCCGCCGGGACCGTGTGGATCCCGGCGCAGGCCCTCACCGTCGCCGGCTTCGCCGTGCTCCAGCAGCTCGCCCTGCGCTCAGTCGCCGAGTGAGCGCAGGTACTTCACCGTCGCCGGGTCGGCCGGGAGCATCGTCTCGATGGCCAGCTCGGCGACGGTCACGTCCATCGGCGTGTTGAAGGTCGCGATGGACGACACGAAGGACAGCAGGCGGCCGTCGTGCTCGATGACCAGCGGCAGCGCGATGTACGGGACGGGCTCCTCCGGTTCGCCGCCGCCGGGGCGTTCGGCCACCGGATAGGAGGACACCTCCTCGTACAGCGTGCGCAGCGGCTCGGAGCGGGCCAAGGCGATCTGGCGCTCCATCTGGGCGAGCAGGTGCCCGCGCCACTCGGTGAGGTTGCGGATCCTCGGCGCCAGGCCCTCGGGGTGCAAGGTGATCCGCATCGCGTTCAGCGGCGGCGTCAGCAGGTGCTCCGGCAGGCCGTCCAGCAGCATCAGGATGCCCCGGTTGGCGGCGACCACGTTGTACACGGCGTCCACGACCAGCGCCGGATAGGGCTCGTATCCGGTCAGCAGCCGCTCGATGCCCTCGCGCAGGGTCGCCATCGACGGGTCGTCCAGTGCGGTCTGCGCGTAGCGCGGGGCGTAACCCGCGGCGAGGAGGAGGGAGTTGCGCTCGCGGACGGGCACGTCGAGGCGGTCGGCGAGCCTGAGCAGCAGCTCCTCGCCCGGCCGGGAGCGACCCGTCTCGATGAAGCTGATGTGCCGGGACGAGGAGCCGGCGCGGCCCGCCAGCTCCAGCTGGCTGATGCCGCGCCGCTCCCGCCATGTGCGGAGCAGTGCGCCGACCGTGGGCGTCGAGGTGGTCATGGCCCGACGGTAGCCGAGCCCGCCGGACCGGGGACCTGGCCGCGATCAGCCGACATCGAAGACGTTGCGCAGGCCGAGGCGGTAGCGCCACAGGTCGTGCCGCTTGGCGGCCTCCATCTCCGGCGCCCGGTACAGCGGCCTGACGGTGCACCGCGGCGCCGTCGAACCATCCCGGTCCAGCAGGCTGTTGACGGCCGCGCGGGCCGAGGCGTTGGCGCCCTCCATCGTCGCCAGGTCGATGTCGACGGCGACGTAGTCCCCGCTGAGGAAGAAGTTCGGTACGCGCGTGGCGGCGCTCGGACGGTGGTGGAGCGTGCCGACGGGGTGGATCAGCAGCTCGTCCTCGTTGGTGGGGTGGGGGGTGCCGAGCCCGTCCACCCCGGGATCCAGGAACCACGAGTGCAGCTTCGCGTCGGACAGCGGGGTCCTCCCGGTGTCGTTGAGGGAGGCCTTCAGCTGCGCCCACACCTCGCGCGCCACCTCGTCGCGGGTGCACTGCTTGGCCGTCTTCCCGTACAGGATCCCGGGCCTGTCCCACTCGGAGATGTCCACCGACAGGCAGTCGACCGCCGCGCCGTCGCCGTAGTCGGCGGGGAAGTCCCGCGCCGGCCAGTGCTCGGCCTGCTGGATCGCCGTCAGCGACCAGGGCGAGTCGATGCAGTTGAGGTGGCCGTGCACCAGCGGCGCCCGTTCGGTGAGGTAGAACTGGATGCCGGTCATCCAGTCGGTCCGCAGCCCGTCGCAGCGCCCCAGCATCGGATCGGCGGCCCGCAGCCCCGCGCTCCAGGTGCGCCGGGCATGCTCGACGGGCAGCGCGCTGACGTAGTGGTCGGCGGTCACCGTCTGCCGGGCGCCGTCCGGGCCCTCGACCGCCACCCCGCTGACCCGGCCGGCTCCGTACTGCACCTCCCGTACCGTCCATCCGACCTTGAACTCCACTCCCAGGGAGCGCAGATGGGCCTCCCACGGGTCGATCCAGGCCTCGTTGGTCGGCAGGTTGAGGATCCGGTCCGGTGGGCCGTCCGCCCCGCGGCCCAGCACGTTGAAGACGAAGGCCTCGCCGAGGGTGCCGACCGTGCGGGTGGACGCCTCCTCCGCCTTGGTCGCCACGATGTTGCGGGTGACCCCGACCGCCAGGATGCGCTGGTACTCGTTCGACATCCGCGCGGCCCGGGTGAACTCCCACCACGGCGTGTTCTCCCAGACCCCGGTCCGCCGCTCGTCGCAGCTGGTGAGGAAGACCAGCACGCGGTCGACGAAGTACGCCGTCTCGTGCGGCGGCAGCCGGACCATGGTCTGCAGGATGCCGGAGAGGGCGCGCCGTACCTCCTCGGGCGTGAGGGCGGCGGGGGAGTGGCCGGGCCAGGGGATGGGGGCGCGCAGGTCCTCGCGGCCCCCGGCGCGGGCGAACATCATCTCGGGCGGGGCCACCAGGTTGTCCCACACCCCGTTCGCGTTGCCCGCGAAAGGGATGCGCCGCATGGTGTCGGGCAGGTTGTGGTAGATGCCCGGGATGAAGCGGAAGCCGTGCTCCGCGGGCAGCGGTCTGCGGCCGCCGCGGGCGCTGTTCGGCACGTCCATGCTGCGGGCCTTCCCGCCGAGCGCCCGGCGCTCGTACACGGTGACGGCGTAGCCGCGCTCGGCGAGCTCGTGCGCCGCGGTCAGGCCGGCCACCCCGCCGCCGAGGACGGCGACGCGCCGGCCGCTCGGCGGGGGCGGTGCGGGCTGTGCCGGGGCGGTGGCGGCGGCCGCCGACGGCGCCGCCAGGGCCGCCGCGGCCTGGGCCGAGAGGGCGGCGGCGCCCGTGCCCGCGATGAACGTACGCCTGGAACTCCCGGTGCCGGCCATGGCGAATGCCCCTTCGTTACCGCTGGTAACAGCACGTCCGGCGCAGGAGCCTAGGGGCCGCGGCCCGCAGGCGGAAGGTGCAGAAGTACCCGAGCGCACTATGGCGCGAAAGGTTCGATCCGGCGTGCACTGTGGGAACCTTGACCACACGTCACGGGGAAAAGGAGCCGGGTGCATGCCGAGTGAACCGCTGTCGCAGAAGGAGATCGAGGACCGCCTGAGGGAACTCCCCGGCTGGGCCTTCGAGAACGACCGGATCATCCGTACCTACCGACTGGGCACGCACTTCGCGGCCAGCGCCCTCGTCGCCCACATCGCCTCCGTGCAGGAGGAGTTGAACCACCACTCCGACCTGACGCTCGGCTACAACACCGTGCGGCTCTCCGTGAACAGCCACGACGCCGGAGGCGTGGTGACCGACACCGACTTCGCCCTCGCCGAGCGCGTCGAGTCCCTCGCCCCTGCCCACGGCGCGAGCTGATGACCACGCACATACCGACCGCGCAACCCCTGCTCGACTACGACGCGGAGGCCGCCTGCTACGACGCCTCCCGCGGCGGCACCCCCCGCGCCGAGGCCGCCGCGGCGGCCGTCCTCAGCCTCCTCCCGGCGGACGTGGGCACCCTCCTCGACCTCGGCTGCGGCACGGGCATCGTCACCGCCCGGCTCACGCGCCCCGGACTGCGCGTCCTGGGCGCCGACGCCTCCCACGGCATGGCCGCCGCCGCCCGGCGCCGCGGCGTCCCCGTCGTCCTCGCCGACGCCGCCCGGCTGCCCCTGCGCCCGGGGTCGCTGGACGCGGTGAGCGCGGTGTGGCTGCTGCACCTGCTGCGGGAGCCCGGCCTGGTGCCCGCGGTGCTCGCCGAGGCGGCCCGGGTGCTGCGGCCCGGCGGGGTCCTGGTCGCCACCGTGGACAAGGACTCCGCGCACGACGTGGGCAGCGACATCGACGCCGTCTTCGCCGCGCACCTGACCCCGACCCCCTCGGACGCCTCCGGGGAGGTCGAGGCCCACGCCGCCCGGGCGGGCCTGCGCCCCGGCGGCGAGGCCCGCTTCACCGGACACGGCCAGGGCCGCACCCCGCGCGGCTCCGCCGAGGCGCTGCTCGCGGGACGCTACGCCTCACGCATCGTCCCGCGCGGCATCACCGCGCCCGAGCTGGCGGCCCGGCTGGAGCTGCTGCCCGACCAGGACACCCCGCGCGCGGAGCCGGTGTACCGCCTGCGGAGCTTCGTACGGAGGTGACGGCCCGCCCGAGGGCCGGTGCTCACGGCCGCCCGAGGGCCGGCGCTCACGCCGGCTCCAACCGCCACCACTGGGACGGGGAGTCGGTGTCCTCGCCCTGCCGGACGCGGCCCTCCGCGTCGGCCTCCAACGGCAGGCCGCTGATGCAGGCGATCAAGGACACCACGCCCGGAGCGTCGAGGTGTTCCTCGACGATCCACTCCTGCGCGCCGAAGGCGTTCGCCCGCCACACCTGCACCCGGGCGCCGCTCTCGGTGGAGGCGTTCGCCACGTCGAGGCGCCGTTCGTTGTCCTCGCTCACCACGTGGAAGATCCCGCCGCCGCTGTGGACCGGCGCGATCAGCCACCGGCGGGCGGCCGCCGGAGCGGGCGGACCGTCCGGGCCGACCCGCACCCGGGAGGCGCCCTCCAGCTGGAGCACCAGCCCGCTGTCCACGTTGCGGATCCGGTAGATCCCTTCGGAAAGGTTCACCCGGTCGCCCTCACACGTCGAATTCGGCCGGGTCCGGGCCGATCCGGCGGCCCGCGGCGCCCTCGCCCAGGGCGTCCAGCGCGGCCATCTCGGCCGCGTCCAGCTCGAAGCCGAAGACGTCCAGGTTCTCCCGGATGCGGGCCGGCGTCACCGACTTCGGGATCACGACGTTCCCGTGCTGGAGGTGCCAGCGCAGCACCACCTGCGCGGCGCTGCGGCCGTGTGCCTCGGCGATCGCGGTGACGGCCGGCAGCGTGAGGAGCTCCTTGCCCTGGCCCAGCGGGGACCAGGCCTCGGTGACGATCCCGCGCGCGGCGTGCTCGGCGCGCAGCGCGGCCTGCGGGTGCAGCGGATGCAGCTCGACCTGGTTCACGGCCGGCACCAGGGCGCTCACGGCGGCGATCCGGTCCAGGTCCTGCGGGCGGAAGTTCGACACGCCGACCGCCTTGGCGCGGCCGCTCGCGGCGATCTCCTCGAAGGTCTTCCAGATGGCGACGAAGTCGTCGCGCATCGGGCGCGGCCAGTGGATCAGGTACAGGTCGACGTGGTCGAGACCCAGCTTGGCGAGTGAGTCGTCGAACGCCCGCAGCACCGCGTCGCGGCCCCACGTCTGCTTCGGGCCGTTCCACAGCTTGGTGGTGACGAACAGTTCCTCGCGCGGCAGCCCGGAAGCGGCGACGGCCCTGCCCGTGCCCTTCTCGTTGCCGTAGACGGCGGCCGTGTCGATGCTGCGGTAACCGGCCTCCAGGGCGGTCCCCACGGCGCGCTCCGCCTCCGCGTCCGGCACCTGCCAGACGCCGAACCCGAGCTGGGGCATGAGCGTGCCGTTGTTGAGCTTGATGGCCGGGACCTGGTTCACGTCGGGTCGTTCCCTCACGTCGGCGCGTTGGTGCGCGGTGGTTCAGCGTCGTACGAGGGGCGACAACCCGACCCTCGCGCGACGTATTCCCGCCATCGGGGCCTGGCCCTCACGGGGTCCCGAGGTACGCCTCCCGCACCAGCGGGTCCGCCCGCACCTCGGCCGGCGTGCCCTCGGCCAGCACCGTCCCGAGGTCCAGGACGACGACCCGCGTGCAGAGGTCCATCACGAAGGCCACGTTGTGCTCGACCAGCAGCACCGCGCAGCCCTCCTCCGCCGCCAGCCGCCGCACCACCGCGGCGAGCCGTTCGCGCTCGGGCGCCGACATGCCGGACGCCGGTTCGTCCAGCAGCAGCACCCGCGGCGGATCGGCCACCGCGCGTGCCAGCTCGACCATCCGGCCCTGCCCGACGGGCAGCCCTCCCGCGTACGAGGTCCCCAGCGCGCCGATCCCGCAATCGGCCAGCACCCGCTCGCCGCGCACCCGCCGGTCCCGCTCGCGGGCGCGCCGGGCCGGGAGGGCGAGCAGGTCGGCGGCCGGCCCGCCCCCGCCGCCCCGCCACTCCTGCGCCACCAGCACGTTGTCGGCCACGCTGAGCTGCCCGAACAGCTGCTGGCGCTGGAACGTCCGGCGCATCCCGTGCCGGGCCCGCCAGACGGGGGAGCGGCGCGTGATGTCCGCACCGTCCAACAGGATCCGGCCCCGGTCGGGCCGGCGGATGCCCGACAGGACGTCGAACAGTGTGGTCTTCCCCGCCCCGTTGGGTCCGATCAGCCCGCACACCTCGCCCGCCCGGATCCCGAGGTCCACCCCGCTCAGCGCCCTGACGCCGCCGAAGCGCACGCCGACACCGCCCGCGTGGAGCACGTAGCCGCTCATGTCCCCCTCCCCAGATACGCCTCGGTGAGCCGGTCGGCCTCCACCTCGTCCCGCGGGCCGCACCAGGAGACCCGGCCCTGGGAGAGGTAGGCCACGGTGTCGGCGACGCCCAGGATCCCGGCGGCCTTCTCCTCCACCAGGAGCAGCGCGGTGCCGGCGTTGCGGAGTTCGGTGAGCAGCGCGTACACCTCCTGGGCGACGCGCGGCGCCAGCCCGAGCGAGGGTTCGTCGGCGATCAGCACCGCGGGCGGCCGCTGCAGCAGCGGAGCCAGGGCGAGCATCTGCTGCTCCCCTCCGGACAGGGCGCCGGCGCTCACCCCGCGGCGTTCGGCGAGCCGGGGGAAGCGCTCGTAGACGCAGGCCCGGGCATCGGCCTCCGGCAGGTGGAGGGCCAGGTTCTCCTCGATGGTCAGGGACGGGAAGATCCCCCGGCCCTCGGGAGCCAGCACCACACCGGCCCGCGACCGGCGCACGGCGCCTTCGCCCGTGGCGTCCCGCCCGGCCACGTACACCGCACCTGCGTCGGCCGGAAGGAGCCCGGCGGCCACCCGGCACGCGGTGCTCTTCCCGGCGCCGTTCGGTCCGAGCACGGCGAGGATCTCCCCGCGCCGTACGACGAGATCGATCCCGTGCAGCACGAGCCCGCCGTCGTACCCGGCCGTGACGCCGCGCAGTTCGAGCGCGGGCCCCGTGGGACTCTCCCCCGCCCCGCCCCTTCCCGGAACCGCGGGCTCCGCCCCCGGCCCCCCGTCCCGGGGCTCCACGCCGGAGTCCCGCGCTCCGGACGCCGGCGGAGGCGTCCCGCCCGGGCTGGGCGAAGGCCCGGGCCCCGCCGCGGCGCGTGCCCGCCGCCGCCGTGCCAGCCGTACCGGTACGGCCGCGCAGTACCCGTCGGGGTCGTTCGCCAGGGCCAGTCCGGCCAGGCCGAACAGGATCACCGGCAGGTGCGCGGACTCCGTCACGTAGTCGGACAGCAGCCGCGGGGCCACCGCGTACACCAGCCCGGCCACCACCGCGTACTGCGGCCGCCGCACGCCCGCCGCGACCACGACCGCCAGCCACACCAGGCCCGTCATCGCCGTGAAGTCGGTCGCCGTGATCCGGGTGTTGTACGACGCGTACAGCACGCCCCCGAACCCGGCCAGCCCGGCGGACAGGGTGAACAGCAGCAGTTTGGTGCGCAGCACCGACACCCCCGAGGCCGCCGCCGCGGCCGGGGCCGACCGTACGGCGAGCATCGCGCGCCCCGACGGGGAACCGCGCAGCGCGCTCAGCCCGGCGGCCACCAGCGCGACGAGCACCACCAGGGCGACCCCGAGCGCCCGGTCGTCGGACAGGTCCACCGGCCCGATGACGGGCCGCGGGATCGACCAGCCGGTATCGCCGTTGCGCAGCCACCGCAGCTGGAACAGCACCTGGTCGGCGAGGAACGCCAGGGCCAGCGTGGCCAGCGCCAGCGACCTGCCGCCGAGCCGCAGCGCCGGCAGCGCGACCAGCGCCCCCAGCAGCGCCGCCGCACACGTGCCCACCGCCAGCGCGGCCGCGAACGGCCAGCCCCGGCTCATGAGCAGCCCGGCCACCAGCGCCGCCCCCGTCACGAAGGTGCCCTGGGCGAGGGACACCATCGCCCCGAGCCCGGTCACCACGGTGAAGGACATGAACACCAGGGCCACGGCCAGCCCTTGCGCCAGCAGCCCGCTCCAGAAGGGGGTCGTCACGGTGTAGAACGCCACGCACAGCAGTCCCGCACCCGCCGCCCACACCCCCCACCGCCGCCCCCACGCCGCCCCGGCCAGGTGGTCCACCGGCGGGGCGTCCACGGCTGCGACCCCGGCCGTCCGCGCCCTGCGGGTCAGTACGAGCAGCCCGCCGAACAGGATCAGGAAGGGCACCGCCGTACGGAAGCCCGTGACGGACTCGGCGAAGGACGCGTAGCCCGCCACCAGGTTCTGCAGGACCCCCAGCCCCAGCCCGCCCGCGAAGGCGAGCGGCACGGACGCGAACCGCCCGATGACCGCGGCCGTGGCCGACACGAACAGGAACAGCGTGAAGTCGTGCGCGGACAGGCCCAGCAGCGGCGTCGCCAGCACGCCCGCCAGCCCGGCCAGCGCCGAGGCGATCATCCATGCCACCGACGACAGCCGGTCGGCGCTGATCCCGCGCAGTTCGGTCAGCGAGCGGTTGTCGACGGCGGCCCGCAGCAGCAGCCCGATCCGCGTGTGCCGCATCAGCACCCACAGGGCCACCGCCACCAGCGCGGTGACCACCCAGGTGATCAGCTGGTCGGAGTCGACGCCCACGCCCTCCGTGAGCTGCCAGGACTTCGCCGGGCTCGGCCCCACGCCCGGCAGCCCGAACTGGTTCTCCGCGGGTTTCACCGGGGCGCCCGCGTCCGCCAGCAGCTCGACCGCCCACAGTCCGGCGGCGGGCAGCGCCACCAGCAGCCCGATGGTCGCGACGATCTGCGCCGTCTCACCGACCCGTGCGAGCCGCCGGAACATCAGCCGGTCCAGCCCCCAGCCCAGGGCGGGCGCGAGGACGAACACCACCAGCAGCGCCGCCGGGACCGCCGGCCAGCCCAGCCCGGAGTGCAGTTCGTAGAAGGTGAGCGCGCATAGGTAGGCGGTGGCCCCGTGCGCGAAGTTGAACAGCCCGGACGCCGAGTACGAGAGCACCAGCCCGGTGGCGAGCAGCGCGTACAGGGCGCCGGAGACCAGACCGCTCAGGACGAAGACGAGCAGATCCCCCATGCCGCGCCCCTACTTGAAGGGGATGGGCTCGTAGCACTTGAACGGGACGGAGACCTCGTACGCGCCGTTCTTCAGCTGTACGAGCGCCCCGCAGCCGAAGCTGTCCTTCTGCCCCTTGGGCAGGGCGCGGTCGCCGACGAGCGTGCCGGTGTCGGAGAAGTTCTGCGCGGCGGCCTGGAAGGACTCGACGGTCAGGTCCTTGCCGGCCTTCTGCGCGATGGACACGAACAGGTCGGCCGACATGTACCCGGTCATCATGTGCATGTTGAGGGGGACGTCCTTGCCGCCCGCGGCCGCCTTGATGTCGGCCTTGAACTGCACCATCTTCGGGTCGTCCGACTCGAACGGCTGGAACTGCAGCAGCACGTGGATCCCGTCGAGGGCCTGCCGGGTGGCGTCCTGGGCCAGCAGCCCGGGGTCGTAGTCGGTGGGGTCGGAGAGCAGCCCCTTGTACCCGCTGCGCTTGAGCGCGGTGAAGAGGCCGATGTTGTTGGGGGTCTGCATGACGGAGACCACGGCATCGGGGGCCTTGCCGTCGTTGCTGGAGAGGATCTCCTTCACGTACGCGGACCAGTCGCTGGGGACGGCGGTGCCCGGCACGGAGGCCTTGGCGTAGGAGACCTTGAATCCGGCGCTGGTGAAGCCCTGCTGGAAGGTCCGGATGCCGAACTTCCCGGCGTCGCTGTCGTTGGCGATGACCGCGACCGATCTGCCCTGGGCGCCGCCGAGGATCCGGCCGATGCCCTCGGGCCAGGTCTGGTTCAGGGTGCCGCCGGGGGTGGGGACCAGGCAGCCGTTGAAGCCGTAGATGTACTTGGGCCCGCAGAAGGAGGGCAGGGTGCCCCAGCCGAAGGTGGGCACCTTCTCCTGCTCCAGGAAATCGGCGCCGGAGAAGGTCACGGAGCTCATGGGGGACACCGCGAAGACCTTGTCCTGCTGGACGAGCTTGCGGGCGGCCGCCATGTTCTTCGCGGGGTCCTGGCCGTCGTCCTCCGCGCCCAGGTACTCGATCGTGCGGCCGTTGACTCCGCCCTCGGCGTTGGCTCTGAGGTAGCGGGCCCTGGCGCCGAGGTCGGTGTCCTTCTTGCTGTAGCCGCTGGCGGTGGTCATGGAGACGATGCCGCCGACCTTGATCGAGTCGGCGCTCACCCCGCGCGTGTTGCCGGGCCCGCCGCCGGGCCCGCCCGCGGAGGTGCCACCGGTGGAGGCGGAGTTGCAGGCGGAGACGAGCGCGATGGCCGCCGCGGCGGCGGCCAGGGTGCGGATCGGTCGCAACATGTCGGGGATCCCCTCCGGTCGGAATCCCCGCATTCTGTGCGTGACCTGACGGATCGTCAATATCCGTGCACGCAGTGAAGTGACGGGCCGTCAGATCGAGGGGTTCCCGCCCCGGAGCCGGTGCTTCACCTCCGGTAGAGCGCGGCGACCTCCTTCTCGTACGCCTTCTCGATCGCCCGGCGCTTGAGTTTCAGCGAGGGGGTCAGCAGCCCCCGCTCCTCCGTGAACTGCTCGCCCAGCACGCGGAAGGTGCGGATCGCCTCCGCCTGCGAGACCAGGGTGTTGGCGGCCACCACCGCCCGGCGGACCTCCGCCGTCAGCTCCGGGTCGCTCACCAGGTCCGCGGCCGGCATCTGGGGTCTGCCGCGCATCGACAGCCAGTGCGCTATCCCCTCGGTGTCCAGGGTGATCAGCGCCGCGATGTACGGCCGGTCGTTGCCCACCAGCACGCACTGCGCCACCAGCGGATGGGAGCGCACCCGCTCCTCCAGGGCCGCCGGGGCGACGCTCTTGCCGTTGGACGTCACCAGGATGTCCTTCTTGCGCCCCGTGATGGTCAGGTAGCCGTCCTCGTCCAGCCGCCCCAGGTCCCCGGTCGCCAGCCAACCGCCGTGCAGCACCGCCTCCGTGGCACGCGGGTCGCCCAGGTACCCGGAGAAGATGTGCCCGCCGTGCAGCCAGACCTCCCCGTCGTCCGCGATGTGCACCGTGCTGCCCGGGATCGGCCGGCCCACCGTCCCGTACTTCGTCGCCTCCGGGGGGTTCGCCGTCGCCGCCGCGCAGGACTCCGTCAGCCCGTACCCCTCGAACACCGTGATCCCGGCGCCGTCGAAGAACAGCCCGAGGCGGCGCGACATCGCCGACCCGCCCGACATGGCGTACCGCACCCGCCCGCCCATCGCCTCCCGGACCTTCCCGTAGACGAGCCTGTCGAAGAGCTGGTGCTCCATCCGCAGCGCCGCCGACGGGCCCGGCCCGGTGCCGAAGGCCTTCTGCTCGCGGGCCTGCGCGTACCGCACGGCCGTCTCCACGGCACGGTCGAAGGGCCCCGTGCGCCCCTCCGCCTCCGCCTTGCGGCGGGCGGCCGCGAAGACCTTCTCGAAGACGTGGGGGACGCCGAGCACGAAGGTCGGCCGGAACGCCGCCAGGTCGGGCATCAGCTCGGCCGCCGCCAGCACCGGCTGGTGCCCGAGCTTGACCCGCGCCCGGACGGCAGCCACCTCCACCATCCGCCCGAAGACATGGGCCAGCGGCAGGAACAGCAGGGTCGACGGGCGGTCGCCCTGCCTGCCCTGGAACACCGACTCCCAGCGGGCCACCAGGGTGTCGGTCTCGTACATGAAGTTCGCGTGCGTGAGCACGCACCCCTTGGGGCGGCCGGTGGTCCCCGACGTGTAGATCACGGTCGCCGTCGCGTCGGGCGTCACGGCGCCGCGGTGGCGGTGCACGACGTCCTCGGCGACCGAGCGGCCGTCGGCGACGATCGCGTCCACCGCCCCCGCGTCCAGCTGCCACAGCCGTCTCAGGTGGGGGAGCCGGTCGATGACCGAGCCCACGGTCATGGCCTGGTCCTCGTTCTCCACGACGCAGGCCGTGCAGTCGGTGTCGTAGAGGATCCAGTGCACCTGCTCGGTGGAGGACGTCGGGTAGACGGGGACGGGCTGGGCGCCGACCGCCCACAGCGCGAAGTCGAAGAGCGTGAACTCGTAACGGGTGCGGGACATGACGGCCACCCGGTCCCCGAAGCGCACGCCCTGGGCCAGCAGCCCCTTGGCGAGCGCCAGCACCTCGGCCGCCAGCTCGCCCGACGTCACGTCCCGCCACACCCCGTCGGCCTTCCGGCCGAGGACCACCCGGTCCGGCTCCTCCCTGGCGTGCTGGAAGACGACGTCTGCCAACCCGCCGACGGGCGCGCCCGTAACGATGGGTGGGACGGTGATCTCGCGCAAGGCCCCGCTCCTCTCCGCGCGCCGCGGTGAACGTACCTCAGCGCCAAAGGGGGTTGATCGGCGTTCGGATACCTCCACAAGACCTCCCCAGTGATCACGCCGTTCACGCCGCTGACGTGCGGGGCAGAGGTCACGGGCGGACCGCCGCCCCAGGCGGCGCCGCGGGCGGCCCGCCAGGGCGCCGGCGGCGAGCGGCTGCGGGGTCCGCCGGTCCGCCGTCCGCCGGCCGCCCGTCCGCCGGTCCGCCCGCCTGCCGGTGCGCCGGTCCGCCGGGCCCAGGCCGTCCCAGCGCCTGGCCGCCGGTGCGCCAGGCCAGCAGGCCGCCGGTCCGCCGGTGCGTGCGCCAGGCCGCCGGTCCGCCAGCCGCCGGTGCCCCGGCCGGTCCGCCCGTGCGCCCGCCCGCCGGTGCGCCGGTCCGCCAGGCCCAGGCCGTCCCAGCGCCAGGCAGCCGGCGCGCCAGCCCGCCGGTCCGCCCGCCTGCCGGCGCCGGTCCGCCGGGCCCAGGCCGTCCCAGCGCCTGGCCGCCGGTGCGCCAGGCCAGCAGGCCGCCGGTCCGCCAGCCGCCGGTGCCCCGGCCGGTCCGCCCGTGCGCCCGCCCGCCGGTGCGCCGGTCCGCCAGGCCCCAGGCCGTCCCAGCGCCAGGCAGCCGGCGCGCCAGCCCGCCGGTGCGCCAGGCCGCCAGGCCCCACGCCGTCCCAGCGCCAGGCCGCCGGTGCGCCAGCCGCCGGTGCCCCGGCCGGTCCGCTCGCCCGCCGGTGCGCCGGTCCTCCAGGCCCCAGGGCTGCTGGTCTGCCGGGTGCGCCAGGCCGCCGGTCCACCGGTGCACCCGCCGGTCCGCCAGGCCGCCCCTGCGGCAGGTCAGCAGGCTGCCGGTGCGCCAGCCCGCCGGTCCTCCCGGCCGCGGTCCGCCCGGCTGCCGGTCCACCGGTGCGCCGTGCGCCAGGCCGCCGGGCCGGGGCCCTGGGGCGGCGCGGCGGGTGGCGGGGCGGTCAGCCGGTACGGGTGAGCCGGTCCGCTCCGGAGAGGACCGCCGCCGCCAGCGCCTCGGCCGCGGGCGACGCCCGCGGCCCGCGCACCAGCGCGAACTCCACCGGCCCCAGCTCCGGCAGCCCGCCCACCCGCACCAGACCCGGCGGGATCAGCCCCCGCGTGTGCGCCATCACCCCGAGCCCGGCCCGGGCCGCCGCCACCAGACCGCTCAGGCTGCCGCTCGTACACGCGATCCGCCACGCCCGGCCGTCCCGTTCGAGCACCTCCAGGGCGCGCGCCCGGGTGATGCCCGGCGGCGGGAACACGATCAGCGGAACCGGCCGCTCGGGATCCACCCGCAGCCCCTCCGCACCGATCCACACCATCCGGTCCCGCCAGACCAGCCGGCCCCGTTCGTCCCCCGGCCCCCGCCGCTTCGCCAGCACCAAATCGAGGCGCCCCGCGTCCAGCCGCTCGTGCAGCGTGCCCGACAGCTCCACCGACAGCTCCAGGTCCACCTCGGGGTGCTCGTGCCGGAAGCCCTCCAGGATCTCCGGCAGCCGCGACAGCACGAAGTCCTCCGAGGCCCCGAACCGCAGCCGCCCCCGCAGCCGCGTCCCCGTGAAGAAGGCCGCCGCCCGCTGTTGCGCCTCCAGGATCGTCCGCGCGAAGCCGAGCATCGCTTCGCCGTCCTCCGTCAGCTCCACACGGTGGGTGTCCCGCAGGAACAGCGGCCGCCCGGTCGCCTCCTCCAGCCGCCGCACGTGCTGGCTGACCGTGGACTGCCGGACGCCCAGACGCCCCGCGGCCTGCGTGAAGCTCAGCGTCTGGGCCACCGTGAGGAACGTCCGCAACTGCACCGGGTCGTACATCCCCCCATCCTAGGGCCGCTCATCGCGAACCGTGATGGCAGTAAGAGCGGTGTACGGGTTTCCCGATCACCGGCCGGGCCCGACCATGAAAGGACACCGCGAAGGGACGAAGAGCACCCGGTCCCACCCGCCCCGACAGCAAGTGAGCACCGCACATGCGCCGCCCGCACCTCCCCGCCCGGCTCCCCCTGGACCCGTACATCCTGGCCCTGCTCGCCACCGTCGGCCTCGCCGCCCTGCTCCCGGCCCGCGGCGCGGCCGCCACGGCCGCCGGCGCCGCCTCCACCGCGGCCGTGGCCCTCCTCTTCTTCCTCTACGGCGCCCGGCTCTCCACCCGCGAGGCACTCGACGGCCTGCGCCACTGGCGGCTGCACCTCACCGTGCTCGCCTGCACCTTCCTGCTCTTCCCGGTCCTCGGCCTGACCCTGCGCGCCCTCGCCCCCGGCCTGCTGCCGCCCGCCCTCCAGAGCGGCCTGCTCTTCCTCTGCCTGGTCCCCTCGACCGTCCAGTCCTCCATCGCCTTCACCTCGATCGCCCGTGGCAACGTCCCCGCCGCGATCTGCGCCGGCTCCTTCTCCAGCCTGGCCGGCATCATCCTCACCCCCCTGCTCGCGGCGGTCCTGCTCGGCGGCCGCACCGGCGGCCTCTCCCTCGACTCCCTCCTCAGGATCACCCTCCAGCTCCTGCTGCCCTTCCTCCTGGGCCAGGCCCTGCGCCGCTGGGTCGGCGGCGTCCTCACCCGCCACAAGAAGACCCTCGGACACGTCGACCGCGGCTCGATCCTGCTCGTCGTCTACGCGGCCTTCAGCGCGGGCATGGTCGCGGGCATCTGGCAGCAGATCAGCCCCCTGCGCCTGGGAGCCCTGATGCTCCTGGAAGCCCTCCTCCTCACCGTCATGCTGCTCGTCACCTGGTACGGCGCGGCCCGCCTCGGCTTCGGCCGCGAGGACCGCATCGCCATCCAGTTCGCCGGATCGAAGAAGAGCCTGGCCGCCGGACTCCCCATGGCCAGCGTCCTGTTCGGGGCGCAGGCCGGCCTCGCCGTGCTCCCGCTGATGCTCTTCCACCAGATGCAGCTGATGGTCGGCGCGGCCCTCGCCCGGCGCCGTGCCCAGGACCCGCGGCCCGAACTCCCCGCCGACCATGTGGCGGAGGTCTCCCGTGCGGGCTGATCGGCAAGATCCCCGGGCCCGGTAACGTGCGGTGGTGACCTGGATACGCCCGCTCGGTGCCCACGCCGAACGCCCCTGCACCCTGGTGGTCTGCCGCGGCTGCTGCTGCGGAGACCCCCGCAAGAACCCCGGCTCCGACCACGCCGGCCAGCTCGCCCGGCTGCGCGAGGCCGCGGCCGCCTCCCAGGGCCGCCTGGCCGTCCGTACGAGCGACTGCCTCGGCCCGTGCGCCCAGGCCAACGTCATCGTGGTCCAGCCGACCAGCGAGGCCCGCCGGCGCGGCGCCCGCGCGGTGTGGTTCGGCTGGGCCCTCGACGACACCGCCACCGACGAGATCATCGCCTGGGCCGAATCCGGCGGCCCGGGCGCCACCCCGCTCCCGGCCACCCTGGACCTCCACCGCATCGACCCGCCGGCCCCGAAGCCGCCGGCCGACTCCGGCCGCCGCGCCCGCCGGCGGCGCTGAGGTGCAAAACCTCGCCCGCGCGGTGCTCGTGCTGTTCGGTCTGCTGGTCCTCGCCGTCGCCTGCATCGCCGTCTCCATCGAAGGCAGCGAACCTTCCGTACCCCTGACGGAAGAGGACGTCATCGGGACCTGGCAGGGCGACCGGGGAGCCCGGCTCGAAGTGACGGCCGACGGCCGGGCCCGTCTCTCGGACGCTTCCGGCTGGAGGTGCTTCAAGGACGGGCAGGCGGGCGTGTTCACCGGCGAGGGCAGCTGGATCATGGCCCAGCACTCCGACGAGGGCCCCGGGATCCTGGTCAAGTTCACCGTCGACGGAGCGCCCGCGACGCAGTGCAGCGACCATTTCGCGATCCACCGCGCCGACACGCGAGACGGTGGTGATGTGTGGGCCAGGTGGCTCGGAACCGGCAGCAAGGAGCCGTACCGGCGTACCCCTACAGGGTGATCCGCTCCTCGCCCGCGTAGATGTTCATGTCCGGGCCCCGCAGGAAGCCGACCAGGGTCATGCCCGACTCCAGCGCCAGGTCCACCGCCAGCGAGGACGGCGCGGAGACCGCCGCCAGCACCGGAATGCCCGCCATCACGGCCTTCTGTGCGAGCTCGAAGGACGCCCGGCCCGACACCAGCAGGACCGTGCCCCCCAGCGGGAGCCGTCCCGCCTGGAGCGCCCGGCCGACGATCTTGTCCACGGCGTTGTGCCGGCCCACGTCCTCGCGCAGGTCCAGCAGTTCGCCCTCGGCCGTGAACAGCCCCGCCGCGTGCAGGCCGCCCGTACGGTCGAAGACCTTCTGGGCCGCCCGCAGCCGGTCCGGGAGCCCGGTCAGGACCTCCGCGGGCACCCGTACCGGATCGGCGGCGACACCGGGGAAGCGGCTCGCCGTCCGGACCGCCTCCAGACTGGCCTTCCCGCACAGACCGCAGGACGAGGTGGTGTAGACGTTCCGCTCCAGCGTGATGTCCGGGACCGGGACCCCGGCGGCCAGCTGGACGTTGACCACGTTGTAGGTGTTGGAGCCGTCCGCCGTCGCCCCCTCGCAGTACGTGACCGCCTGCACGTCCGAGGCGCCGGCGAGCACCCCCTCGCTCACCAGGAAGCCCACCGCCAGGGCGAAGTCGTCACCCGGCGTCCGCATCGTGATCGCCAGCGGCCTGCCGTTCAGCCGTATCTCCAGCGGCTCCTCGGCCACCAGTGTGTCCGGGCGGACACCCGCCGCGCCGTTCCGGATCCGGACGACGCGACGGCGCTCGGTGACCCGTCCCATGGTGATCAGCCCACCCCTTCTGTTTCTCGCCGATGCCCGACGTACTCATTCTCGCGGTTCCGCATCCGACCTGGTCCCGGGCAGGGAGCTCCTCGGGAAGCTCCAAAATCCGGGGCCGGAATCCTGTCGGGTCACACGCACACGTACCCACCAGTAGCAGGCAAAGCTGGGTGATCCTGACTTGCCTACGAGGGGGGACCCCGCCCATGACCGGTTCACGCGTGGTGGCGCTAGGGCACTACCAGCCCGCGAAAGTGCTCACCAACGAGGACCTCGCGGCCATGGTCGACACCACCGACGAGTGGATCCGCTCCCGTGTCGGCATCCGCACCCGCCACATGGCCGGTCCGGACGAGCCGGTCGACGAGCTGGCCTACCACGCGGCCGGAAAGGCGCTCGCCGGAGCGGGCCTGACCCCCGACGACATCGACCTCGTCCTGGTCGCCACCTCCACCGCGATCGACCGTTCGCCCAACATGGCCGCGCGCGTCGCCGCCAAGCTGGGCATGGGCGCCAGCCCCGCCGTCATGGACATCAACGTCGTCTGCTCGGGCTTCACCCACGCCCTCGCCACGGCCGACCACGCCATCCGGGCCGGCTCCGCCACCCGCGCGCTGGTCATCGGCGCCGACAAGATGACGGAGATCACCGACTGGGCCGACCGCACCACCTGCGTGCTCACCGGCGACGGCGCGGGCGCGGCCGTCGTCGAGGCCTGCGAGGAGCCGGGCATCGGCCCGGTCCTGTGGGGCTCCGTCCCGCAGATGGGCAACGCGGTCCGCATCGAGGGCTCGCCGCCGGTCTTCGCCCAGGAGGGCCAGTCCGTCTACCGCTGGACCACCAGCCAGCTCCCGCCGCTCGCCCGCAAGGTGTGCGAGAAGGCCGGCGTCGCCCCCGAGGAGCTGGCCGCGGTCGTCCTCCACCAGGCGAACCTGCGCATCATCGAACCGCTCGCCGCAAAGATCGGCGCGGTCAACGCCGTCGTCGCCCGCGACGTCGTCGACTCCGGCAACACCTCGGCGGCCAGCATCCCCATGGCCCTGTCGAAGCTGGTCCAGCGCGGCGAGATCCCCACCGGCGCCCCCGTCCTCCTCTTCGGCTTCGGCGGCAACCTCTCCTACGCCGGTCAGGTCATCAGCTGCCCGTGACGGCTTCCGCGGCCGTTCCCCGCGTCTGCGCGGCGGGGGAGCGGCCGCCCTCGGCGACCACCGCGCCGACCAGGACGACCGCCAGGGCCACCAGCTGGCCGGCTCCCGTCCAGCCGGTCCCGACCGGCACCGTGGCGAGCGCGAGCACCAGCGCCGTCGCCCGGTAACGGGCCGGCCCGAGGCCCAGCACCGCACGGAAGACCAGGTTCCCCGCCAGGTAGAGCGCGACCCCGCCGGCCAGGGCGAGCGCCGGGCCGGTGTGCAGGTGCTCCCCGAGGTGCCCGATCGTCTTCTTCACCCCGGCCGCGAAGACGGCGATGCCGAGCAGCACGGGCAGGAAGGCGTAGTAGTACGCGACCATCGCCAGCTTGAAACGCCGGTCCGGCGGCGTCTGCGCGAAGACCTCCTCGGCCCGGCCCTCGTCGCGCACGAAGTACATCCACCACATTGCGGACGCGATCGTGAGCGCCAGGAAGGCGCCGCCCGCGATGCCGGCGGACAGGGGCAGCGACCCCACCCCGATGCCGATCGCGATCACGGACTCGCCGAAGACGATGATCAGCAGCAGGCCGTGCCGCTCCACCAGGTGCGCCGCGTTCATCCCGCCGAGCCGGTCGCCGACCGTCTCCTCGACTGCCTCCGGCTCCGCCGCGGCCCCGCCCGCCGCGACCCGCTGCACCACCATCGGCGTCACGAACTGGAGCAGCAGCGCCAGCAGCCACAGCCCCCAGGCCGGCAGCCCGTCGAAGAACCCGGCGGCCGTCACCGCCAGCGCGCACAACACGTTGGGCAGCGCGAACCACAGCACCCCGCGGCCGTGCGCCTGCGTGAACAGCGCACCGTGCACCAGCACGACCAGCAGGTAGCCCAGGCCGAAGGCCACACCGCCCGCCCCGAAGGCGGTGGGCACGGCCAGCGCGCACACCATGAACGCACCCATGGCCAGCATGAGCAGCACGCGCCGCACGGTCCGGTCCGGCGGCACCTGATTGGTCAGGTGCGCGTAGCCCCCGTACATCCAGAACAGCACGGTGAAGATCAGCACCACCTGCCCCGCTCCCCGCGGGGTCAGGTCGTCCGCCAACAGCACCGTCAACTGCGTGATGGTGAAGACGAAGACGAGGTCGAAGAACAGCTCCAGCGTGCTGACGCGGTGCTCGGTTTCCATGCGCGGCTCCCCCCGGATGTGTGCGCAGCCATCCGACCGCCCGGCGCCGCCCGCTGTCCACCCCGTTGTCCACATCCGGAAGCCGAGGACGGCCGCCCGCCCCGGGCCGCCCGTATCCGAGACGTTCCGTCCCGCCACCCCCTCCGAGGCATGCCCGCAGGTCAGACCGGCGAGGCGGACCGCCGCCGCCCGGATAAGTGGTCGGAGACCCGCCGATCCTTTGCTATTGTTGTCCATGTCGCCGCGGGAAACCGGGGCCGACCACCGGTCCGGGTGGCGGAATGGCAGACGCGCTAGCTTGAGGTGCTAGTGCCCTTTATCGGGCGTGGGGGTTCAAGTCCCCCCTCGGACACAAGCAAGAGCCCCACACATCGTGTGGGGCTCTTCTGTTTCTCCGCCCGGAGGCCTGGCCCCGGCGCCTGCCGGGTCGGTCACGTGCCCAGGACCACCAGACCCGTCGGGCGGGTCAGAGCACCCGGGGTCACCGACGTGAAGGTGTGGGGGAGGGACAGGCGGGGGGCCGCGCCGTCCGGGGCGGCTTCGAAGAGGTAGGCCTCGGCGGTCGTGGTGTCGCTGACCAGGTGCGGGCCCTGCGCCGCCGCGGCGGCCTCGGCGAGCGGGGTGCGGAACAGCAGCCGGAGGTGGCGCAGGGTCTCCGGGGTGAGCGGGGCCCGCACCGGCCCGGTCTCGGGCCGGCCGGGCGCGGCGGCGGGTTCGACGGCGGGCGGGGCCGCGGCGTCCGGGGGGATCGCGCCGGTCAGGAGCAGCGCGAGCAGGACCGGTACGGCCTTGCGGCGCAGCGCCTCCGTGGCCGGGCGCAGCCGGTGGGCGTGGGCCGCGGGCAGCGACAGCGCGAGGCTCCCCGCGGCTCCCGCCGCGGCGATGGGAACGGCCGAGCAGACGACCCCCGGGGAGTATTCGAGCAGGTCGAAGACCGGAGCGCCCGGAGCGACCGCGTCGAGCGCCGTGAACAGGGCCCGGCTGTCGGTGATGGTCTGCGGGGTGAGCCGGGCGGGCCGGTGGCGGGCCACGTGGTCGGCGCGGCCGTCGTGGTCGAGCTGCGTCAGCAGGCACTTGCCGACCGCGCTGGCGTGCGCGGCGTCCCGGAAGTCGACCCACTCCCGTACCGGAGGGGTCGCCGGCCCGGCCGCCATCTGCGTGATGTGGACCTCGCCGCCCGCGTACCGGCTGAGGTACACCGCGGCTCCCGCGCTGTCCCGGGCCAGCGCCAGGGTGCGCTGGAGCTGCCCGGCCAGGCCGTGGCCGCCGGGGGCGGCGAGCCGGTCCAGGGCCGGGCCGCGACCGTACACCCCCGCCCCCGGCCGGTACGCGTACTCCTCCTCGCACAGCATCGCCAGCAGCGGACGCAGCTCCGCCTCCGCGAGGCCGGACTCCCGTGCGAGCTGGTCGGCCCGCACCCCCAGCGGATGCCGCTCCAGAACGCGTACGACGGCCAGCGCGCGGCGGGCCTCCGCCAGTGCCTCGCCCGTCCCGCCCTGCACGACGGTCCTGCGGGCCGCGGCCGCCAGCGCGGGGTGCCGCAGCGGCCCGGCGGCCGGCCGGGCGGCCGCGGCACCCCGCGCCGGCGCGACGAGTGGGACGGGCGCGATGGGCGGGACGGGTGGCGGGAGGAACGCGCTCAGTGCACCCGACAGTCCGGGCCTGGGCAACGGCACCGGCCCCAGGTCGGGATCGTCGATCTGGTCGACGTAGCGCAGGACGGCGGCCTGCGCACACAGCCGGATCTCCCGCAGGTCCCGCCGGCCGCTCGGCCGGAATCCGCGGCGGCCCAGCTCCCGCGCCCAGTGCCGGGCGTCGTGGTGTTCGCCGCGCCGGGAGTGGTCGAGGAAGAGGCAGTAGGCGGCCGCGGCGGCCCGTGCGCTGCCGGAGGCCGCGGCGAACTGCCACCAGAACCGGGCGCCTTCGCGCATCCCGGCCAGGTGCAGGAGACAGCCGAACACGACGGCGCCGGCCAGATCGGTGCGTACACCGGCGAAGGAGTCCAGGTGCGCCGCCGCGTCAGGGGCGCACACGCAGTCCAGGCAGATCGCCTTCAGGTCGCGCCGGGCCCGCTCGGCGTCGAGCGGGCGGTCCCGGACCGGGTCGCTCCAGCCGTGCGCCGTCCGGCGCCGGGCCCGGTGCGGGACGTGCAGGTGCGGTGTCGCGCGCAGCAGCCGGGCCTCCGCCGCGCCGAGGTCGTAGTGGCGGTAGCGGTCGCGGACGCCCGCCCGGGCGAGGAACTCGGCCAGTGAGCGGGGCGCCGGGTCGCCGTCCGGCCGCTCCAGCCGGTCGAGGCGCCTCATGAGCCGGCTGGTTCGGCTGGTTCGGCCGGTTCCGCCGGATCGGCGGACGTGTCGAGCAGCCGGGCGAGGCGCCGGTGGGCCTGGCCGAGATAGGAGCGGACCGTGGCCTCGTCGACGCCCATCACGGAGGCGGCCTCACCGGGGGTGCACTGGAGCCCGTACCGCAGGAGCACGGCGTCGCGCTGGCGCTCGGCGAGGCGGGAGACGGCGGAATAGAAGCGGATGGTGTCGGTCAGCACCTCGTACTGGTCGGTGTGCGCATCCTTGAGGGCCGCCTCGAAGGCGCTGATGTCCATCGGCTCGGGCTCCTGCTCCCAGGGGTGGAGCCGGTGCTGCCGGTCGACGAGGCAGTGCTTGAGCACGGTCCACGCGTAGGCGTCCAGCCGGTCCATGTGGAGCATCCGCAGCCAGTCGCCCATGATCGAGTCGAAGGTGGCGTCCACCGCGGCCTCGGCCGCCGCGTCCGAGCCCAGCTGCAGGTACGCGAAGCGCATGTACGTGGGGCGCCGGTTGGCGTGGAAGGCCCAGTACGACAGGCGTGCCGCCGGGTCCCACTGGCTCATGGGAGTCGGCCGCCGACGCCGGCTCGGCAGTCCCACGGCCCCACCGGACTCCTCCGGTCCGACATCGCTCACCGCTCCACCTCATCCCCTGGTGCGCAGAACAGGAAAGCAGCGCGGGCGCACTCGGGGGGCGCGGAGAAGAAACCTGGGAAGCATTGCGTCGCAGATGATCGAATCGTGATCGGTGTCGATCGCGCGAGGCTCCAGCCAGCACGTATGCATATGCCGACTGCCGGTGCCGCCGTATCACCGGTCGGTCCTCCGGTTCGGCACGCCACCGGCCCGCTGTACCATGGGCCCGATCGCGAGGGCCGTGACGCAAGAGGTCACTGTCCTCGCTTTTGCTTTACGTCCACCCGAAAAACGCGGCGCGTGGCGTTTCGGCGGTTCGATACGATGACCGCACTCACAGTCCGTGACGTCACCTTGCACCGCACATAGGAAATGGAGCATCCGAGGATGGCTCGACACCTGATCACCAGCGCGCTTCCCTACATCAACGGGATCAAGCACCTGGGCAACATGGTCGGGTCGATGCTTCCGGCGGATGTGTACTCCCGGTACCTCCGCCAGCGCGGCCACGACGTCCTCTACATCTGCGCCACCGACGAGCACGGCACCCCCGCCGAGCTCGCCGCCAAGGAGAACGGCGTCCCCGTCGCCGAGTTCTGCGCGCAGGCCCACGACGCCCAGAAGGCGGTCTACGACGGCTTCGAGCTGTCCTTCGACTACTTCGGCCGCAGCTCCTCGCCGCAGAATGCCGAGATCACCCAGCACTTCGCGCGCAAGCTCCAGGAAAACGGCTTCATCGAGGAGCGCGCGATCCGGCAGGTCTACTCGCCGGCCGACGGCCGCTTCCTGCCGGACCGCTACGTCGAGGGCACCTGCCCGCACTGCGGCTACGACAAGGCCCGCGGCGACCAGTGCGAGAACTGCACCCGCGTCCTGGACCCCACGGACCTGATCGAGCCGCGCTCGGCCATCTCCGGCTCCACCGACCTCGAGGTCCGCGAGACCAAGCACCTCTTCCTGCTGCAGTCCAAGCTCCAGCACGAGGTGGAGGCCTGGGTCGCCGAGCACGAGGAGGAGTGGCCGCAGCTGGCCTCCTCCATCGCCCGCAAGTGGCTGACCGAGGGCCTGCACGACCGCGCCATCACCCGCGACCTCGACTGGGGCGTCCCGGTCCCGGCCGACACCTGGCCCGACCTGGCGGCCGAGGGCAAGGTCTTCTACGTCTGGTTCGACGCCCCGATCGAGTACATCGCCTCCACCAAGGAGTGGGCGGACGCCGACCCGGCGAACCGCGACTACAAGGCCTGGTGGTACGAGGCCGACGACGTCCGCTACACCCAGTTCATGGCCAAGGACAACGTCCCGTTCCACACGGTCATGTTCCCCGCCACCGAGCTGGGCACCCGCGAGCCGTGGAAGAAGGTCGACTACGTCAAGGCCTTCAACTGGCTGACGTACTACGGCGGCAAGTTCTCCACCTCGCAGAAGCGCGGCGTCTTCACCGACCAGGCGCTGGAGATCCTCCCGGCCGACTTCTGGCGCTACTTCCTGATCGCCAACGCCCCCGAGTCCGACGACTCGTCCTTCACGTGGGAGCACTTCGCCGCCACGGTCAACAAGGACCTCGGCGGAACCCTCGGCAACTTCGTCAACCGCGTCCTGACCTTCTCCCGCAAGAAGTTCGGCGACGAGGTCCCGGCCGGCAGCCCCGCGGGCGAGGCCGAGGCGAAGCTCGGCGAGCAGATCGCCGAGCTGCTGGCCGAGTACGAGGGCCACATGGAGACCCTCCAGTACCGCAAGGCCGCCGCCGCGCTGCGCGCCCTGTGGTCCGCCGGCAACGCCTACCTCGACGAGAAGGCCCCCTGGCTGGAGGTCAAGACCGACCTCGACGCCGCGGCGCTCACCCTGCGCACCGCGATGAACCTCATCCACCTCTACTCGGTGGTCTCCGAGCCGTTCATCCCCGCCTCGGCACGCGCCATGCGCTCGGCGTTCGCCCTCGCCGACGACACCGCGACCTGGGTGGCCCCGGAGCAGGCCAAGGCCCTGGACTCGGTCCCGGCCGGCACCCCGTTCACCGTTCCGCCGGTGCTCTTCGCCCGGGTCACCGAGGAGGACCTCGAGTCCTACCGCGAGCGTTTCGGCGGCACCGAGGCGGGCTGACACCCCCCGACCGCACGACCGGAGGGGCGCGACCGCGGGTCGCGCCCCTCCGGCGTACCCGCGCGGGCACGCCGGAGGGGCCCAGCCCCCGGCGCGGGCCTGCCCGGCTCGATGTCGCGGTGCAGCCCCCGGCCGCGCGTGCCGTCCGCAGCCGCCCGGCCGCCTATGCCGTCCGCACAGCGCCGAGCAGCGCGAACGGGGATCTCGGCGGCCTCGGCGGGGTCCACCGGCCCGGTCCCGGCGAGCCGCTCGGCCGGCGAGCCGCCCCCGACCAACTCCACGACGCCGCACGGGCGTTCGCCGTCCTCGATGACCTCCGCACCGCGATGAGGTGCGGGTGCCCGCCCTGCGCGGCCGTGCGCGCCTCTTGCAGTGTGCGCTGACGCCGGAGCCGGGCCCCGTCCGGGGACAGCGCCGGGTCGAGCACCGTCTCCCTGACGGCGACGCGGCGGCCCGGCAGCCGGTGCGTGGCGCGCCGCACGACGCCCGAGCCGCCGCGCCCGAGCTCGGCGTCCAGTCGACAACGCCCGGCGATCAGAAGGCGTTCCACCCTCGGCCGGGCATGGCGTGATCATGTCGGAACGCCACCCGGCCCGTGCGCCCGATTCCGTACCGTTTCGATCTTCCCCGGCCCGCCGCGTGTCGAAGCCGGGACGTGATCGTTTCTTCAGACGTAACCCTCATGTCTGCTGCGGAATCGAAAGGACGCGCGGTGACCGCTTGGCAGTACCTCGCCGGGGCGGGACTGGTGGCGGCGCTCTGCCCGCTCCACGGCCATGTGGCGGTCGCGGGCGACGGCGGCCACGGCCGGGGGGCGCGCGTCGACCTGTGCGTGCCCGCCGGCCATCCCAAGCGGCCCGTCGTGCGGCCTTCCGGCCGGCCGTCGGTGCGGGTGGCCGTGCCGGGCGCCGACGCCGGGCTGACGGTGCGCCACCCCGGATGGACCCGCGGGCCCGGACGGCCCGCTGCGCCGCTGCCCGGGCCGGCGGAGCCGTCGGCGCCGGCCGTTCCGGCGGAGCCTTCCGCGCGGGCGGAGGCGGTGGCCGCGCCTGCGGAGCCGCCGCCGCCCGCGCCGGGGCCCGGGGAGGCCGCCGGGCCGGCCCTGGCCGAAGCGTCCGCCCCGCCCCGGCCCAGGGCCGCCGCCGCGCAGGTGAGCGCCTTCCACGTGCGTCCGTACCGTTCGGTCGCCTTGCAGCGGCGCGGCCCCGGCGGGATGTCCACCGTCATGCTCATGGTCGTCGTCACCACCCCGGCCGTACTCGCCGCCGCCGCCCTGCGCCCGCGCTCCAAGGGCCGCGGCTGACCGCCGCGCCCGCGCCCACGTCCGCGCGCGTCCGTCCGCCGCCGCCGTCCGCCGTTCCGCTGTACGCCGTTCCGCTGTCCGCCCACCGATCCACACCGGGAGAATCCACGTGTCCGAATGGCTGGTCCTGGCCATTGCCATGGCGCTCGTCTGCGCCCTCGTCCTCGCCATGACGGCGATCCGGCACCGCCGGGCCGCCGCCGACGAGGACACCAGCGAAACCCCCGACGTCATCGAGTACATGACGATGATGGTGGGCGTGGTCTACGCGATCGTGCTCGGCCTGGCCATCGCGGGCGTATGGGAGGCGCGCGGCGCCGCCGAGGACAGCGTGCGCCGCGAGGCCCAGGCGCTGTACGAGGTCACCCAGCGCGCGGATGTCTATCCGGCCGCGGTCCGCGACCGGATCCGGGGCGAGGTGGACGCGTACGTCTCCCACACCGTGGCCGTGGACTGGCCGCGGCTGACCTCCGGCGAGGGCGCGTCGGCCGAGGGCGGCGAGCTGCTCGGCAAGCTCCGCACCTCCGTCACCCACCAGAGCCCGGCCACGGAGCTCCAGGCGCAGGCCTACCAGCCGCTGCTGGACCACATCGCGGCCGCCGACGAGGCCCGCCACTCGCGGACCCAGAGCTCGGAGTCGACGCTGCCGGGTGTGGTGTGGTTCGGACTGCTGGTCGGCGGGGTGGTCACGGTCGGGCTGATCTTCACGCTGCAGATCCGGCGCTCGGGGCGGGAGCTGCTGCTCGCCGGGCTCTTCAGCGCGCTGATCGTGTTCCTGCTGTTCATGGTGTGGAGCTTCGACGCGCCGTACGGGCGGGAGGGGATCGACTCCGCCGGCCCGTTCCAGGAGCTGTTCCCGAAGACGGCGGTGGCCGCGGCCCGCTGAGCGGGCAGTGGCAGCGGCAGTGGCAGTCGGCCGGCGCCCTGACGGGGCACCGGCCGGCTGCCGCGTACGGCCGGCCGTGCGGTCGCAGGGCCGTCCGGTCACAGGGCCGCGCGGCTCGGCGGCCGGACGCCGTGGGGCCGGACGGCCGTCGCGGTCAGACGGTCACCTGCCGCCGGACCGCCTGCACCACCGGCGAGCGCCGCAGGGCGTCGGATATCCGCAGCAGGTCGCGCGGCCCCTCGGAGGTGTCCGGCAGGGTCTCCTCGTCCTCGCCGATGGCCTGCCCGTCGGGGTCCGCGGAGCGGGCCCGTACGGCGGCCGCGACCATGGCGGCGTCGCCGACCGCGCGGGCAGTCTCCTCGTCGGCGCCCTCGGCGAGGGCGTTGTCGTAGGCGTCGTCGCGCAGGCCCTTGTCGAAGTAGGGGCCGAGGTGCAGGAACCCGTCGTGGATGTCGGACTCACGCTGGATCACGCGCAGTTCCGCCGCCGACCACCAGGCCATCTGCACGGAGGGCGTACCGGCGGGCGCGGAGATCTGCACCTCCTGCCACAGCGCGCCGAGACGGCGGTAGGTGGCCCAGGTCTGCCAGTGGTCCGACAGCCGCTGGCAGACGAGCGGGACCACGAAGCCCATCGCGCTGATCAGCGCTCCCAGCGAGGCGAGCGGCGGGGCCACGTAGGTGCTCAGGCCGTCGAGGTCGTTGCCGAGCCAGCGGGCGACCACGGCCGTCATCTTCGTGGCGTCGTAGCCGAGGTTGAAGAGGTAGCCGGCCACGATGATCATCAGCCCGACGCGCAGCCAGCCGCGCACCTGGAGCGACCAGCGCCAGCACAGGACCACCATCACCACCGCCGCCACGTGGTGGGCCAGCAGGTAGAGGGCGATCATGTGGCCGACGTACGGCGTGTTCGCGTAGAAGGTGTCGAAGTCCCGCAGGCGTTCCTCGGGGGTCTCACCGAGCGCGAACAGGACGACCAGGGCCACGATCACGATGCTGTAGCCGAGGATCCAGCGGCGCGAGACGCGCCTGGTCTGCTCGGGCGGCCCGCCCCGCCAGTTGACCATCAGGACCAGGCAGGAGGCGCTGAAGGCGGTGATCAGGCAGTAGACCAGCGGCGCGGAGAAGTTGGCGATGCCGGTCCAGCGGTTGACCGCGGCGATGGTCGGCGGAGCGGCGAAGGCGAACACGGCCCCCGCCAGGGCCAGCAGGGCGACCACCGAACGCAGGAGCGGGTCGCGCCAGTTGTGCCGCAGGGCCGGCAGCTTGAAGGCGAGTGAGACCGCCATCGCTGCTGCCGGTATGTAGTAGTCCTCACCGGTCAACGGTCGTTCCTCAGTCCCCGGTAGCCCAGTGACGCCTCGATGCGGCCGGCGAGGTCGTTGCGCTGGACGGGCGTCCGGTGGCCCGCCGATCCGGCCAGCCAGTTCCTGCAGCGGCTGCCCAGCAGTAAGCCGAAGGTCTCGGCCTCGGTCTCCTCCTGGACGTCGGCGCGCGTGCGCGCGGCGACACGGCGGACCGTCTCGCCGATGTCGGCCTCGTCGGACAGCAGCCGCGCGGCGACGGCGGCGCCGTCGACGTGGTGGCTGCAGTGGCCGGCCTTCATGTGCCACAGCTCGTGGCCCAGGATGACCAGTTGGTGGTCGGGGGCGGTGCGTTCCTCGATGACCACGAGATCGCGGTCCGCCATGTCGAGCCACAGGCCGCTGGCCGTCCGGGGCGGGAACGACGCCATCCGGAAGTCGACCCGGCGGCCGCGGTGTCTGCTCATGCCCTCACAGAGGGCAGCGTAGAGGTCCACGGGCTCCACGGGGGCGGTCAGCCGGATGCCGGCCACCAGCTCCCCGCACAACCGCCGCTGCTCTCTGCCTATGCTCACCGTTCTCCCCGTCGGCGCGGATCCGGATCAGGACTCAAGGATCAGACCCAGACTTTCGACTGGGTCAGGATTCGTTCGGTTTTACGCTTTCGAGGAGCATGTCCAGCCATTCGGTCACCTTGTCCCGGTGCTTGTCGCTGGGCAATTGGGCGGCGCGCCAGGCGATGCCCCGTACACCGTGGTTCTGCAGGAGTCTTGCCAGCGGATCGCCCGCCGATGCGGCCGAGGCCGGTACGGTTTCCCGCGCGCGTCCCGCGTAGTCCTGGAGGAGCTGTTGCTCGGTCCGCTGGAGCGCGTCGGTGAGGGCGTCGGCGTCGTGGGCCGTGAGGAACCCGGCGTGCACCCCGAAGAAGCGCTGGATCGCGTCGCAATGCTCCATCGTGGGGCGGCGGTCGCCGTTGATCAGGGCTCCCGCCTGCTGCCTCGACATGCCGGCGCCGTCGGCGATCTCCTGCTGCGTGTACCGGCGTCCGTTCGGCTTGACGCGGGTACGCCGCAGCAGGTCCAGACGCTGCAGGAAGCGGGCCTGGAGGTCGGGTTCGCCGGCCGGCCTGCCGTCGAGCAGGGTCTTGACCACATCCGTGGGCACGCCCGAAGCCTCCGAGAGGCGTCGCAGGTCGAAGACCTGGCTGAGGTCGCGGCCCATCTTGCCCGCGAGTTCGGCGACGCGGGTGATGGTCGCTGCCAGGGGTGCGTCGGCCACCGCGACGGGAGCCGGGAAGCCGTCTGTCACCAGTGGTTCTCCTAGATCGCGCGAAGTCGGTACGGCACATGGTCGGCTTCTGGAATCTAGCCGCTCTCGCCCGGAAGGGCTAGAACGTGCCACAGCTGTGGCGGGAATGAGCTGTCAAGAGGCTGGAATTGCCACAATAGTTGACACTCGAATGAAGTCGGTAGCAGGATCGCCACACGGAAATGAAGATCCAGACCGGAGGAGGGGGAGCTCTCAGTGCCACATCTCGCAGCGGTGGGCCCGTCCGATGGCCTCGCCCGAGCCGGTGAAGAACGCCTGGCGGGCGAGGAGTCCGCGCGCGGTGCCGTGCGGTCGGAGCGACGCAAGGAGATTTTGCGCCAGCGCCGCGAGGAGCTGGGGCTGAGCCAGGAGGACCTCGCCACCCGGCTCCGCATCAGCGTGCGCGCGTACGGAAACTGGGAACGCGGCCTGGTCAAGGAGTGGACGGACCGCAAGCTCCTCGCCCTGGCCGAAGCCCTGGAGATGAGCGAGCGCCAGTGCTTCTGGCTCTTCCGCGTCATGGTCGACCGCGACCCGCCGCCCACGTGGCGGGCCTCCGACGAGAACCGGCTCCCCGAGGACCCGGCGCAGCGCGACTACCTGTGCGACTACGCGGCCCTGATGGAAGCCTTGCCCTACCCGAGCTTCCTGGTGGACCACCGGTGGGACGTCGCCCTCACCAATTCGGCCTTCGACCAGCTCTTCCAGTCCGTACGGCCGCACCCGACGGCCCTGCCGGACGACAACTTCCTGCGCTTCGTGCTGTTCCACCCGGACGCCGCGGCCGTGCTGGAGGACCACGAACCGGGCTGGTGCGTGCCGCTGCTCGCGCAGTTCGCGACGGCGCTCGCGCAGGCCCCCGAGGACGAGGGGCTGTGCAGCATCCGCCAGGAGGTGGCCCGCGACCCGTTCATGGAGGCGGCCTACCGGTACGGCGTCCCCCACTGGCTGAGCAAGCGGGGGCCGGAGGCCGCCGAGCAGGACGGGGCGGTGCGCACCGTGCGCCACCCCGACCCGCGATGGGGCCTCGTGCGCTGCCGGATGGTGGCCGAGACCAGCCGCATGCTCGACGAGATGGGGCTCACCCGGATCACCCTGATCCTGTCCGGCCCGCAGGGCGTGCCGACGGGTCCGCCCCGGGGCCTCACGGCCATTCCCCTCCAGCCGGGAGCCCGGCTGCGCGCCGTGCCGTCGCTGGGAGAGTGACCGACCGGGGCAGACTGGTGCGGCGGACGCCCGCCGGAGGTGCTGTGCCGTCGAGGCGTGTCATCGATCGTGGCATCGGGATCGGCGCCGGGATCGGCATCGGGATCGGGATCGGCGTCGGCACCGGGCGGGCATCCGTCCGGGCGGGCATCCGGACCGGCATCTGCACTGGCGAAGGGCGGTAGGGGCGTGCGGCTGACGATCCTCGGCGGAGGCGGCTTCCGGGTACCGCTCGTGTACGGAGCACTGCTCGGGGACCACGCCGAGGGGCGGGTGTCCCACGTGACGCTCTACGACGAGGACCCCGCGCGGCTCGCCGCCATGACCCGCGTCCTCCAGGACCTCGCCGCGGCCGCCGCGGTGCCCGACGCCCCGGCCGTCACGGCCACCCGGGACCTCGACGAGGCCCTGCGCGGGGCCGACTTCGTCTTCTCCGCCATCCGCGTCGGCGGCCTCGAAGGGCGCGCCGCGGACGAGCGCGTCGCCCTGGCCGAAGGCGTCCTGGGCCAGGAGACGGTGGGCGCGGGCGGGATCGCGTACGGACTGCGGACCGTCCCCGTGGCCCGCGGCATCGCCCGCAGGATCGCCCGTGCGGCCCCCGAGGCCTGGGTCATCAACTTCACCAACCCGGCCGGCCTGGTCACCGAGGCCATGGCCGAGGAACTCGGCGACCGCGTGATCGGCATCTGCGACTCGCCCGTGGGCCTCGGCCGGCGCATCGCCCGGCTGCTGGGCGCCCGGCCGCAGGACGCCTGGATCGACTACGTGGGCCTCAACCACCTGGGGTGGGTCCGCGGCCTGCGCATCGGCGGGCGCGACGAGCTGCCACGGCTGCTGGCCGACACCGAGGCGCTGGAGTCCTTCGAGGAGGGCCGCCTCTTCGGCGCCGAGTGGCTGCGCTCCCTCGGCGCCATCCCCAACGAGTACCTGCACTACTACTACTTCAACCGTGACACCGTACGGGCGTACCAGGAGGCCGGACAGACCCGCGGGGCCTTCCTGCGCGACCAGCAGCGCGGCTTCTACGCCGAGGCCGGACGGCCCGGGCTGCCGGCCGGGGCGGCCCTGGCCGCCTGGGACCGGACCCGCGCCGAGCGCGAGGCCACGTACATGGCCGAGAACCGCGAGGCAGCCGGCGCCGGCGAGCGCGACGAGAGCGACCTGGAGTCAGGCGGCTACGAGAAGGTCGCCCTCGCGCTGATGCGGGCCATCGCCCGGGACGAGCGGGCCACGCTGATCCTGAACGTCCGCAACGGCTCGACGCTGTCCGTCCTGGACGCCGCAGCGGTCATCGAGGTGCCCTGCCTGGTGGACGCCAACGGCGCCCACCCCATGGGCGTCGAGCAGCTGCCGCTGCACGCGGTGGGGCTGGTGACCTCCGTCAAGGCCGTGGAGCGGGAGATCCTCGCGGCGGCCGCGAGCGGTGCGCGGGCCGACGCCGTGAAGGCCTTCGCGCTCCACCCGCTGGTCGACTCCGTGGCCGTGGCCCGGCGGCTGCTGGACGGCTACGCGACAGCCCATCCGGGCCTGGCCCACCTGCGCTGACCGGTCTGTCCCGGCCCCGGGCCGGGCCGCGCGCGGGGCCGTCCGGGGGTCCCTCCGACGGCCCAGCGCCGCATGCGGCGCGGCGGGCGTGCTGTGAGAGTGCGAGATGTGACCACTGCCCCCGCCGCGGCCGCCGCGCCCCCCGTGCTCGACCGGCGGCGGCGCAACGTCGTCTTCGGCACGATCATGCTGGGTGTACTGCTGGCGGCCCTCGACCAGACGATCGTCGGAACCGCCCTGCCCACGATCGTGGGGGACCTGGGCGGCGGGGACCACATGTCGTGGGTGGTGACTTCCTACCTGCTCGCCGAGACCGTGGCGACGGTCCTGGTGGGCAAGTTCGGCGACCTCTTCGGCCGAAAACTGATCTTCCAGATCTCCGCCGTCGTCTTCATCAGCGGCTCCTTCCTGTGCGGCCTGTCCGCCAACATGACGTTCCTGATCGTGTGGCGCGGCGTCCAGGGCGTCGGTGCCGGCGGCCTGATGGTCACCGCGATGGCGCTGATCGCCGACGTCGTGCCCCTGCGCGAACGCGGCAAGTACCAGGGCGCGATCGGCGCGGTCTTCGGCGTCGCCACCGTGATCGGGCCGCTGCTCGGAGGCTTCTTCACCGACCAGCTGACCTGGCGGTGGTGCTTCTACGTCAACGTCCCGATCGCCATCCTGGTGGTCATCGCGGCCGCCAGGACGATCCCTGCGGTACGCGCCTCGGGCAAGCCGGTCATCGACTACCTCGGCATCGCCCTGGTGGCGGTCGGATCGAGCGCCCTGATCCTGGCCACCAGCTGGGGCGGCAACGAGTACGCCTGGACCTCACCCGTGATCATCGGCCTGTTCGCGGGCGGCGCGGTCGCGCTGGCGCTGTTCTGCCTGGCCGAGACGCGCGCCGTGGAGCCGATGATCCCGATGCGGCTCTTCCGCAATCCGGTCTTCGCCGTGTGCTCCGTGCTGAGCTTCGTCGTCGGGTTCGCGATGCTCGGCGCGCTGACGTTCCTGCCGACGTACCTGCAGTACGTCGACGGGGACTCGGCCACGATCTCGGGCGTGCGGACCCTGCCCATGGTCTTCGGTCTGCTGCTCGCCTCCGTCTTCAGCGGCAACGTCGTCAGCAAGACCGGCCGGTACCGGATCTTCCCGATCGTCGGCAACGCGGTCATGGGCATCGGCCTGTACCTGCTGTCGAGGATGGAGCCCGGCACCGACAGCCTGCTGGAATCGCTCTACATGTTCGTGCTCGGCGTCGGCATCGGCCTGTCCATGCAGGTGCTGACGATCGCCGTGCAGAACACCGTCGACTACGCGGACCTCGGCACGGCCACCTCGGGTGTCACCTTCTTCCGTACGCTCGGCAGCGCCTTCGGGACGGCGGTCTTCGGAACGATCTACGCCAACCACCTGGGGCCGTCGCTGGAGGAGGCGGTCGCGGAAGCGGCACGCGCCACCGGGGAGGACCCGGCGGAGCTGGCCAGGGCCGCCTCGACCCCGCAGGGCGTGCACGAGCTCGATCCGGCCGCCGCCACACCGGTCGTCGACGCCTACGCAGACGCCCTCCAGACGGTGTTCCTGTGGACCGTGCCGGTGGCGGCGTTCGGGTTCGTCGTGGCGCTCTTCCTCAAGCAGGTCAAGCTGCGCGACACCGCGCGCGCCGGGTCCACGGACATGGGCGACGGCTTCGGCTCGCCGGCCACGGCCTCGGGCGACTCGGCCAAGCTGCTGGAGCTGGCGGTCGGCAAACTCGTGCGGAACATGGGGGCGGACACGGCGCGGGGGATCGTCGAATCCTCCGACACCCGGCTGGACATCGCGGGCGCCTGGACGGTGATGCAGGTGGAACTGATGACCAGGACGATCGGCCACTCCAGCATCGGCCTGGTCGCCGGACGGCGTTCGCTGCCGCCGGAGGTACTGCTGCCGGTGTTCGACCGGATGGTGGAGGAGGGCTTCCTCACCCGCGACGGCACCTTCTTCAGCCTCACGCCCGCCGGGCAGCGGGAGGCCGACGTCATCTCGGCGGCGTGGGGCAAGTGGCTGGGCGACCAGCTGGAGAAGGACCGCGGCCGGCCGCGCAGCGCCGAACTGAGGGTCGCGGCGGACGCGATCGCGAAGCGGCTGCTGGCCGAGGACCTCGGCGAGGGGAGCTTCGCGCCGAAGGTGGTCGTGCGGCACTAAGGACTGTCCCGCTGTCGTCGTGCGCCCGCCGGGGATCACGGGACAGCCCTTGGGATGCGGACAGGCCCCGCGGAGGTCTTGTCGATCATGTCGGCCGGTGTGGAACTCCGGGTGGTCTCCGGTCGTCCTTCCCTACGAGAAGCACGAAGACCTGGGGGCGACGCACATGGGGAACACGATCACGCTGGCCGAGGAGATCATGCTCCTGTCCCTGGACGACGAGTCCGGGGCGGTGCGGCAGCGGCAGTCGGTGGCACCGGCCCTGGCCGGAGCGATCCTGCTCGAACTGGTCCTGGCGGAACGGGTGTCGATCTCCGGGAAGCACATGGAGCTCAGGAGCACCGAGCCGACCGGGGAGCCGCTGCTCGACGGCCGCATCCGGCTGATCGAGACCTGGATGCGCGGCCTCGGCCGGCGGCGGCTGGCCGACTGGCTGACGAAGGACCACATGAAGGCGACCGGCCCCGTGCTGGAACGGCTCGGCGAGCGCGGGCTGGTGGCGGAGCAGGTGGACAAGGTGCTGGGGGTGTTCCCCCGGCGGCGCTACCCCGAGGTCGACGGCACCGTCGAGCGCGCCCTGCGGCAACGGCTGGACGCGGCCGTCCTCGGGGACGCCCCGCCCGACGATCGGACGGCGGGTCTCATCGCCCTGCTCCACGGAGCGAAACTGCACCGGCTGGCCTTCCCGGGCCACAGCCCGGCCGCGGTGAAGCCGAGGATGGCGCAGATAGCCGCCGGCCAGTGGGCTGCCGACGGCGTCCAAGCGGCCATCCGCGACATGCAGGCCGCCATGCTGGTGGTGATGGCGGCCACGGCCGCCGCGGTCAGCTGAGCCGCGCCCGCCCGCCGGGGGGGGCCGGTCCGGGCCGCGGACCACGGTGACACGGCTGCCCGGCGGCAGCGCATCCGCAGCTCGCCCGGTCCGGGCGCGGGGCGGGTCAGTAGCCGCCGGGGAGGGCCGGGCCCGCGTAGACCTGGTTGAGGATGGTCGGCAGCATGCTGTTGGCCGTCGTCCTGCCGTCGGGTGACACGGTCAGGTTCGTCCAGACGACGAGCGTGACGTCGTTGTCCGGGTCATGGCCGATGAAGGAGTTGAAGCCCGGCAGTTCGCCGCCGTGGTAGTACATCGCAGCCTTCGGGCCGAAGCGCTGGTAGGCGATGCCGTACCCGTACTTCTGCCCCTGCGGCGCGTCCGGGTCCTCGGCCTGCGGGCTGTCCAGCCACTGCTTCTGGAAGGTGGGGTTCAGCACCTTTCCCGCCGTCAGGGACCGGATCCAGATGGCCAGTTCCTCGGCGGTGGAGACGGCGCCGCCCGCGGCGTGGGCGTAGGACGGGTTCTGGTGGGTGTAGTCCAGCGGCTTCAGCTTCCCCGACTCGGCCGCCTTGCGCACGTCGTCGGGATACGGCTTGTCGGTCAGCGCGTACGCCGTACCGCCGTACATGTAGCCGTGCGCGTAGGGGGCGGGGAGGGTGGTGTCGTGGATGCCGGGCAGGAACGTGCCGTGCAGGGCCAGCGGGCCGATCAGCCGCTCCTGGAACTGCCGTTCCAGCGGCTGCCCGCCGGCCTTCTCCGCCACGAGCCCCAGCAGCGC
>NZ_MQUR01000108.1 GCF_001953875.1 Streptomyces amritsarensis | reverse complement strand
AGCAGCTCGACGGCGGCTCCGGCCGTGATCGGCCGGAGCCCGGCCCGCAATTCCTCGGCAGTCAGCGCATGGAACGGATAAGAGGGATGGCCGCTCTCCCGTCCCGCCTTGTGCGTGTGCGTTTCCAGGACGGCCCACCCCCGTGGGTCGGCGACCGACCGCTCCATGACGGCGCAGACGTCCTCGGCCCAGTCCTCGTGCAACCGAGGCCCGCTCCAAGCGAAGGTGTAGACCTCCTCCAGGAGCCGCAGCAATGCTGCTTCCCAGGTGGCGGAATCGGTGGATCGTGTCTGCATGGATTCCTCCTCTCGGCTCAGCAGGCGAAGGTCCAGAACAACCCGACCTCTGTGTCGGAGACGATGACCAGGCCGGCGTCCTCCCAGTAGAAGGTCATCGGGATGTAGCCCCAGTGGGAGGCCCCAAAGTCCAGCGTGTCGTCCTTGCGCGCACCGACGGTGACGTTGGTGTAGCACGTGAACCTGTCCCCGTAGCGGGCGAGGATGGTGCGGGCCATGTCCCGCAGCTCGTCGAAGCTCTCGGTGAACCGTTCGAGGTTCCGCAGGGTGCAGCTGCCGTCGGTGAGCGCCAACAGGAGGTTCTCGGCACTCGCACGGTTGATCTCGTGCAACCGTTCCCCGATGTCGGCCGGGGTGAGCGGGCGGGACGGATCGTCCCTGAAGGCCGGACGGCAGAACGGGAAGTCCGGGTGCTCCTGAGAGCGCTCGTTCGCTGTGTCGTCGAGCCCCGCCCAGCCGCGCGGGTCGGGGACGGCGCGCGCCATGACGGCGAGCACGTCTGCCCGCCAGTCCTCGTGCGCGCGCGGACCGGTCGCACTGAACGTGGTCGCGTCCTCGTACAGGTGCCGGATCGCCCCTTCCCAGCACGCCTGGTCGACGGCGGACAGATGTTCAGCCTGCATACAGAACCTCTCGGTACGACGTGCCAAGTGCGCACGTATGCCTACGAGGTTCACAGACCTCCGCGCCACGCACCTGAGTACGTGCACTCATCTCCGCCGTTCTGTCGCGGAGTTCACTGGAGGCATGAACCCGACCCCGACCCCGACCCCGACCTCGGACGCCGGCGCCGACCGGCATCCGCGCGCGTTCGTCGCGCCGCTCGTCTCGACCCTGCTGACGCTGCCGATGGCGGCCGTCGCGTTCTTCTTCGTCGGGCTGGCTCCGATGGTCTGCGACTCCTGCGGGAGTGCGGTGAGCGGCCGGTTCGACGACTCCTACGACCTCGCCTTCCCTGTCTTCGGGTTCGGCCTGGTGGTGGTCCTGGTCGTGCTGCTCTCCGCGTGGGCGCTGCCCTGGCGGCGGGGCAATGCCGCCGCCAGGGTGTGGCTGGCCGTGATCGCCCCGGCCGCCGTCGTCTTCGACTTCATCGTCTTCCACGGCCTCGTCGACTGGCCGTAGGACGCAAGGAGCGTCAGCGGGCCTCGCGCAGCCAGCCCGCGACCTCGGTCGCCCAGTAGGTGAGGATCGTGTCCGCGCCCGCGCGCTTGATGCCGAGGAGGGTCTCCAGGATGGCCCGGTCGCGCTCGATCCAGCCCTTCTCCGCGGCCGCCTCGATCATCGCGAACTCGCCGCTGATCTGGTACGCCGCCACCGGTACGTCCACGGCCTGCGCGACCCGGTACAGGATGTCGAGGTAGGGGCCGGCCGGCTTGACCATCACCATGTCGGCGCCCTCCTCCAGGTCGAGGGCCAGCTCCCGCAGGGACTCGCGGGCGTTCGCCGGGTCCTGCTGGTACGTCTTGCGGTCGCCCTGGAGGGAGGAGGCGACGGCCTCGCGGAAGGGGCCGTAGAAGGCGGAGGAGTACTTCGCCGTGTAGGCGAGGATCGAGACGTCCTCGTGGCCGGTCTCGTCGAGGGCGTCGCGGATGACGCCGACCTGGCCGTCCATCATGCCGCTGGGGCCGACCACGTGGACGCCGGCGTCGGCCTGGACCTGCGCCATCTCGGCGTAGCGCTCCAGCGTCGCGTCGTTGTCGACGCGGCCGTGCTCGTCGAGGACGCCGCAGTGCCCGTGGTCCGTGTACTCGTCGAGACACAGGTCCGACATGATCACCAGGTCGTCCCCGACCTCGGCCTTCACGTCGCGGATCGCGACCTGGAGGATGCCGTCCGGCTCGGTGCCCGCCGTGCCCAGCGCGTCCTTGTTCTCGTCGGCCGGTACGCCGAAGAGCATGATCCCCGCGACGCCCGCCTCGACCGCCTCCACGGCCGCCTTCCGCAGCGTGTCCCGGGTGTGCTGGACCACGCCCGGCATCGCCGAGATGGCGAGGGGCTCGCTGATGCCCTCGCGCACGAACGCCGGGAGGATCAGGTCCGAGGGGTGCAGCCGGTTCTCCGCGACCATCCGCCGCATCGCCGGGGTGGTGCGCAGCCGCCGGGGCCGCGAACCGGGGAAGGATCCGTACGCGCTCATGTTCCAGTCGCCTCTTCGAGCATCGACAGCAGTCGCAACCAGCCTAGAGCCCGTCCGAGGACCCGCCCGCCCGGCCCGCCTCGCCCTCCCCGGCCGCCTCGCCCGCCCCGACCGCGAACTCGCACCACACCGCCTTGCCCGGTGGCACCCGTGCCACGATCCCCCACCGGTCCGCGACCGCCGCCACCAGCGACAACCCGCGACCGCCCTCGGCGCTCCGGTCCCCGCGCCCGACGCGCGGCCGGCCGCCGCCGCTGTCGTGCACCTCGACCCGCACGGTCCCCTCGTACCGCAGCATCCGCAGCCGGTAGCCGCGGCCGGGCGGGATGCCGTGCAGCAGGGCGTTGGTCGCCAGCTCGCTCACGCAGAGCAACACCTCGTCGTGGCGGCATGTGACACCCCACGCGTGCAATGTCTCGGCCGCGAACTCCCTGGCAGGACGCACGGTCTGGCGGCTGCGGGGATAGAACCGCTCGCGCAGCAAAGCCGGTTGGATTTCCACATTCACCCGCCGATCGTCGCCCTGCGTGACTAGCGTGGAGGAGTCGCGCCACCCGTACTCCTTGAGGAGTACGGGTTGGCACGGGTATCTCGCGTACAACGGCGGGGAGTTCAAGGGACATGCCACCACGCAAGAGGCCACGGCCCAACGAGACGGCGATGAAGATGGTCGGCGCTCAGGTCGCCTCCGCACGCATCGCCAGAGGACTGACCCAACGCGCCTTCGCGGAGGCGCTGCACATGGACGTCGAGACCATCGCCTCCATCGAGCAGGGCAGGCGCACCTTGATGCCCAACGTCGTCGAGAAGATGGACCGCGCCCTCGCCCTGCCCGGCCTCCTGGCGGTCGCGGCAAACCGCCTCCCCGAGGTGGACATGGTCCCGGCCTGGGCGGAGGAGTACATGGCGCGGGAGGCGGAGGCCCTGGCGCTGTCGTGGTTCGACACCCTGACCGTTCCGGGGCTGCTCCAGACCGAGGCCTACGCCCGCGCCGTCCTCGGCTGCCGCGTCCCCTTCGTCGGGGAGGAGAAGATAGAGCTGCAGACCGCGCACCGGATGAAGCGCCAGGAGATCCTGCGCCGCGCCGTCCCGCCCACCCTGAGTTTCGTGGTCTGGGAGGCGGCCCTGCGGGACCGGATCGGCGGGGACGAGGTCCACCGGGAGCAGCTCCGGCACCTGCGCGCCTGCGCCGACCGCCCGGCCCTCTCCCTCCAGGTGCTGCCCCTCGGGCTCACCGCCCACGCAGGCCTCAACGGCCCCTTCATCGTGCTGGAGACACCTGAGTTCCAGCACCTCGCCTACTCGGAAACCCAGCGCGGGAGCTTCCTCGTCAGGGACCCGAACGAGGTCAGCATCCTCTCCCAGAAGTATGCGATGCTGCGGTCACAGGCCCTCAACTTCGCCGAGACGAAGGACCTGTTGGACCGGTTGCTAGGAGAGGCATGAGCACCCCACTGAAGTGGTTCAAGTCCAGCTACAGCAGCGACCAGGGCGGGGCCTGCCTGGAGGCCGCCTTCGCCTGGCGGAAGTCCTCCTACAGCGGTGACGAAGGCGGGGCCTGCGTCGAGGTCGCCGCCTGCGCCGCCGCACAGGTGCACGTCCGGGACTCCAAGGTCACCGACGGGCCCGTCCTCACCCTCGCCCCCACCGCCTGGGCGGGCCTCACCCGCTGGGTGCGTTCCTGAGCTTCCAGCGCCACAGGCCGTCCGCCCGGGGGTCGTGCTCGAACTCCGGGCTGTCGAGTCGGCCCCCGCGCGCGTACGCCTGCGCCGTGCGCGGGTCGTCGCGCAGGGCCAGGCCGTAGGCGGCGCTGAGCCCGGACGTCCTGGTCCTCGGTGGTCTCCGGCGCGCGGTCCGCGCCCCGAGCGGTGGCGCAGGCAGCCTCGGACGCCTCGACGCCCGCAGGAGCGGGGTCGTGCCGTCCGGCAGTCGCTGGTCCGGGTCGGCGCCCGCCGCGACCAGCGCCTCGGCGACCCCGTACGCGAACGCCGCCGCCGCAATGCGGCGTCCCCCTCCGTCATCCGTTCCCTCCGTGGGGCAACGCCTGATTGCGTCCGAGCCAGTCTTCGAGCGCGTTCGCCCGGTGGTCGGGCAGGTGGATCGGGCCGAGCTCCGCCACCCGCGCGTACGCCTCGGGGGTGCGAGGGTCGTCCCGCCGGGCCAGGCCGTAGGCTCCGACCAGGCGCAGGACGCGGTCGTCGGTGTCCAGGAGAGACAGCAGCAGCTCCGTGGCGTCGGCCGTGCGGTCGTCGGACTCGGCCAGGGCCTCGGCGGCTCCCCCGCGCATCGGGCTGTGCGGGTCGCGGACCAGGTCCCGTACGACAGCCCGGGGTCCGTCCAGGTCTTGGCGTTCGTCCCCGACCAGGATCAGCGCGGCTTGGAAGCGCACCTCGGCATCCGCATCGTGTGTCAGGGCCCGTAGCGCAGCAGCGGCCTCGACCGTCAGGTGCCGGTCGGGCCACCAGAGGCAGTCGGACACCTTGCGGCGCACCAGCGGATCGGGGTGGCCGGCGTGCCGGAGGCCGATGGACTCCAGTCGGGGGTGCTCCTCCGCATGTTCGGTGAGGGCCCGGAGGACCTCGGCGAGGACCACGGGGTCCTTCTCGGTCTCCGCCCAGGCGGGGAGGAGGTCGCGGTCGTCCTCGTGGTGCGGGTAGGCCGTGCCGTTCAGGAAGTACTGGCGGGACGCCAGCACGTCGGCGGCGAATCGCCGATGGTCTGCGGACGGATGGTGCCGCAGGGACGTCACCAGTTCCCGGACTTCTTCGTCGGAGCGTCTGCCCAGCAGGGTGCTGGACTCGGCCCAGTCCACATGGCGGGGGTCCGGGTGCCGGACGGCGCGGGCCACCAGTTCCGTCAGCGAGGTCGGGACGCCGAAGGCCGCCTCCAGGGTGGTCAGGACGGCGCCGTGTCCGGCGCGGACGGTCCGCCCGCCGAGCGTGATCTCCTCGACCTCGTGCCAGTCGTCGTCGACGGTCGAGGTCTTCGCCGGGCCGGTGGCGCCGGTGCGGCGGCGCAGTTCCGCCTCCGCGCCCGTCTCGTACCAGTGGCGGGCCGCGGAGAGCAGCCGCTCGCGCACCGGCTGCGCCAGGGGCGGTTCCGGCGCCGGGAGGTACTGCCCCCACAGCAGCGCCGTGACCGTGGCCGGGGAGCCGCCCTCGACGGCCCGCAGCAGCGGGGTCGTCCCGTCCGGCAGGTCCCGGTCGGGGTCGGCCCCTGCACTTACGAGGGCCGCGACGGTCCGGTGGGCGAACGCGGCCACGGCCGTGCACAGCACCGGCACTCCGTCCGCGCCCACCGCATCGGGATCGGCTCCGGCGCGCAGCAGGGCCTCGGCGATCTCCTCTTCGCCTGCGGCCACCGCCGTGCACAGCACCGGCAGGCCGTCCTCGTCGGCCGCGTCGGGATTACCCCCGGGCCACAGCAGGGCGTCGACCTCCCGGAGGTTCCCCGCCCGTACCGCCGCCACCAGTTGCGCGTCCCCGTCCGCCATTGCGTTCCCCCGTGATCCCGTTGCGTCCGGCGGCGATCCTTTCCGGACAGCAGCCCGCCGCACAACGGGAATTACGTGCGAGGGGCCCGGGTGCGGAATCGCTCCGCACCCGGGCCCCTCACCCGTACCGTCCGCCGTTCTCCGGCCGGCTAAGCCGCTCACGTGGTACGGCGCCGACGTGCGCCCGGGCGGCGTTCGCTCGGGCGGAACACCGTCTCGCCGGCCGCCTTGGCCGCCTCGCGGCGCGCCGCGCCGTACTCGGCGAGGGCCTCCGCCAGCTTCGACACCGACGGCTCCGGGGACAGCACGTCGACCCGCAGGCCGTGCTCCTCGGCGGTCTTGGCCGTCGCCGGCCCGATACACGCGATGACCGTCACGTTGTGCGGCTTGCCCGCGATGCCGACCAGGTTGCGGACGGTCGATGAGGACGTGAAGAGAACGGCGTCGAAGCCGCCGCCCTTGATCGCCTCACGCGTGTCCGCCGGCGGCGGCGACGCGCGCACGGTCCGGTAGGCGGTGACGTCGTCGACCTCCCAGCCGAGCTCGATCAGCCCGGCGACCAGCGTCTCCGTGGCGATGTCGGCGCGCGGCAGGAAGACGCGGTCGATCGGGTCGAAGACCGGGTCGTAGGGCGGCCAGTCCTCCAGCAGCCCGGCCGCGGACTGCTCCCCGCTCGGCACCAGGTCCGGCTTCACGCCGAACTCCACCAGGGCGGCCGCGGTCTGCTCGCCCACCGCGGCGACCTTGATGCCCGCGAAGGCGCGCGCGTCGAGCCCGTACTCCTCGAACTTCTCCCGGACGGCCTTGACGGCGTTGACCGAGGTGAAGGCGATCCACTCGTAGCGGCCCGTCACCAGGCCCTTGACCGCGCGCTCCATCTGCTGCGGGGTGCGCGGCGGCTCCACGGCGATCGTCGGCACCTCGTGCGGCACCGCGCCGTAGGAACGCAGCTGGTCGGAGAGCGAAGCGGCCTGTTCCTTCGTCCGCGGTACGAGGACCCGCCAGCCGAACAGCGGCTTCGACTCGAACCAGGACAGGTCCTCGCGGCGCGCGGCGGCGCCGTGCTCGCCGACCACGCATATGACGGGGCGGGAGCCCTCGGGCGAGGGCAGCACCTTGCCCTGCTTGAACACCTGGGCGATCGTGCCGAGGGTCGCCGACCAGGTCCGCTGGCGCGTCGTCGTACCGGAGACCGTCACGGTCAGCGGGGTGTCGGGCTTGCGCCCGGCGCCCACCAGCTCGGCGGCGGCGGCCGAGGCCGTCTCCAGCGTCGCGGAGACGACGAGGATCCCGTCGCTCGTCCCGGCCTCGCTCCAGCAGCGCGCGGACGCGGTCTTCGCGTCGACGAACCGCACGTCCGCGCCCTGCTTGTCGCGCAGCGGGACACCGGCGTACGCGGGCACGCCGACGGCGGTCGCGACACCGGGCACCACCTCGAAGGGGATCCCCTCGCCGGCGCACGCGAGCATCTCCTCGGCGGCGTTGCCGTCGAGTCCGGGGTCTCCGGTGACGGCACGCACGACCCGCCTGCCGGAGCGTGCGGCCTCCATGACAAGATTGGCCGCGTCCCGGATCACCGGGACCCCGGCGGCTGCTGACACTTCGTCAGCTACCGTCAGCTGCGGCGTGTCGACACCCGCGCGCGCATGCGTCCGTACGACTTCGAGCACCTCGGGCTCCGCGATCAGTACGTCCGCGGCGGCGAGCGCCTCGACGGCGCGCAGCGTGAGCAGACCCGGGTCGCCCGGGCCGGCACCGAGGAAGGTGACGCGTCCGTGGGCGGCGACGGCCGGAAAGGCGGAGGTGGTCGGAATTGAGGGGTTCAAAGCGATCGCTCCCCCATCAGACCGGCCGCGCCCTTGGCCAGCATCTCGTCCGCGAGTTCGCGGCCGAGCGCCATGGCCTCGTCGTACGACTGGGGCACGGGACCGGTGGTGGACAGCTGCACCAGCGTCGAGCCGTCGAGGGTTCCGACGACGCCGCGCAGGCGCATTTCATTGACAATCCGTCCGTCGGCCAGGAGGTCGGCGAACGCGCCCACGGGTGCGCTGCAGCCGGCCTCCAGGGCGGCGAGCAGAGAACGCTCCGCGGTCACGGCGGCCCGGGTGTGCGGGTCGTCGAGGCTGCTGAGCGCGGCGATGAGGTCCGTGGAGGACGCGGGGCACTCCACGGCCAGGGCTCCCTGGCCGGGGGCGGGGAGGATGCTGTCGACGGACAGCAGGTCGGTGGCCTCGTCGCCGCGGCCGATCCGGTTCAGGCCGGCGGCCGCGAGGACGACGGCGTCGAGCTCGCCGTCGCGCACGAATCCGATGCGGGTGTCGACGTTGCCGCGGATGGGCACCGTCTCGATCCGCTTGCCGAGCGTGCGCGCGAGGTGGTTGAGCTGGGCGGTGCGGCGGGGCGAGCCGGTGCCGATGCGGGCGCCGTCGGGCAGCTGCTCGAAGGTCAGGCCGTCGCGGGCGACGAGCGCGTCGCGGACGTCCTCGCGCCGCGGCATGGCCGCGATGACGAGGTCGTCGGGCTGCGTCGTCGGCAGGTCCTTCAGCGAGTGCACGGCGAAGTCGACCTCGCCGCGCAGCAGCGCGTCGCGCAGGGCGGTGACGAACACGCCGGTCCCGCCGATCTGGGCGAGGTGCTCGCGCGAGACGTCGCCGTACGTCGTGATCTCCACGAGCTCGACGGGCCGGCCGGTGACCTCCCGGACCGCGTCGGCGACGTGCCCCGACTGGGACATGGCCAGCTTGCTCCGCCGCGTACCGAGCCGCAGCGGCTGGTCGGGACGTGTGTTCATGATGCCCGTCCTGGGTCGTCGTCGTTCTTCGGATCGGCCGCGTCCGCCCGGCTGACGGAAGCAACCGTCTGAGGGTCGAGGTCGAAGAGTTCGCGCAGCGCCTCGGCGTACCCGGCGCCGCCGGGCTCGCTCGCGAGCTGCTTGACGCGCACGGTCGGCGCGTGGAGGAGCTTGTCCACGACGCGGCGCACGGTCTGGGTGACTTCGGCGCGCTGTCGCTCGTCGAGGTCGGGGAGCCGCCCGTCGAGACGGGCCACTTCCATGGCCACGACCTCCGCCGCCATGGCGCGCAGGGCGACGACGGTGGGCGTGATGTGGGCGGCCCGCTGCGCCGCGCCGAAGGCGGCGACCTCCTGGGCGACGATGCCGCGTACGGCGTCGACGTCGGCCGCCATCGGGGCGTCGGCGGACGCCTCGGCGAGGGACTCGATGTCCACGAGCCGGACGCCCGGGATCCGGTGCACGGCCGCGTCGATGTCCCTGGGCATGGCCAGGTCGAGCAGCGCGAGCCGGACATCGGTCGCGTGGGCCTGCGTACGGGTGGCCCTTCGGGGCTGGCGCTGTGCGGCGGCCTCGCCCTGGTCGGCCCAGGTCCCGTGCAGTTCGAGGGAGTTGGCGTCGACCCCGGTCAGTGCGGAGCGTCCGTCGAGGCCCACAGGGCATCCGTCGGCCTCGGCGTCAGCGGGCGCGCTGATGGTGCGTGCGGCGCCCGCGTCGGCGAGCCGCCCGCCGGCCTCGGCGGCGGCGACCAGCCGGGCGAGGACGCCGGTGTCCAGGCCCGCCACGTCCGGCTGCGGCCGGGGGCCCGTCCCGGCGGTGGCCGGGGCGGTCCGGGGCGCGGGGGTCCGGGGGTGCGGCCCCTGGTGGGCGCCGGGTGCGGAGCCGGCCGCTGCCTGCTCCGCCGGCGCGAGCCCGCCGGCGCCCCAGGACACGGCGGCGAGCACGTCGTCGGCGGTCAGGACGAGCCCGGTGGCGCCGGTGCAGGAGACGACCACGTCGACTCGTGTCAGTTCATCGGCGACCTCGGCCATCGGGATGGCGGCCGCGGCGACCCCGGTGCCCGAGGCAACCAGAATCTCCGCGAGCCGCTCCGCCCGCTCGGCGGTCCGGTTCGCCACGGCGATCTCGGCGACGCCGACGCGAGCGAGGGTGGCGGCGGCCAGCGAGGACATCGACCCGGCGCCGATCACCAGGGCCCGCTTGCCGCGGGCCCAGTCGGCCACCGGCGTGCCCATCGCGAGCTGCTCCAGGCCGAAGGTCACCAGCGACTGGCCGGCGCGGTCGATCCCGGTCTCCGAGTGGGCCCGCTTGCCGACCCGCAGGGCCTGCTGGAACAGGTCGTTGATCAGCCGGCCCGCGGAGTGCAACTCCTGGCCCAGCGCGAGCGCGTCCTTGATCTGGCCGAGGATCTGCCCCTCGCCCACGACCATCGAGTCGAGCCCGCACGCCACCGAGAACAGGTGGTGGACCGCCCGGTCCTCGTAGTGGACATACAGGTACGGGGTGAGCTCCTCCAGCGCGACACCGCTGTGCTGGGCGAGCAGCGTGGACAGCTCGGCGACGCCGGCGTGGAACTTGTCCACGTCCGCGTACAGCTCGATGCGGTTGCACGTGGCGAGAACCGTCGCCTCCGTCGCCGGCTCGGCGGCGAGGGCGTCGTGCAGCAGCTTGGTCTTGGCGTCCGCCGACAGCGAGGCGCGCTCCAGCACGCTCACGGGTGCGCTGCGGTGGCTCAACCCGACGACGAGCAGGCTCATGCCGGCATCACCGCCGGGACGTCGCCCTCGGGGCCGCCCTTGCGCGCCTCGGCGGCGGTGCGCCCGGCCGGCGGCACGACGGCTGCGGCGGGTGCGGCGCCGCCCACGGCGGAGCCGGGCTCGGAGGCTGCCGCGGCAGCCTCCTCGCCGGCCTTGCGCTGCTCGTGGAAGGCCAGGATCTGGAGCTCGATGGAGAGGTCGACCTTGCGCACGTCCACGCCGTCCGGCACGGACAGCACGGTCGGCGCGAAGTTCAGGATGGAGGTCACCCCGGCCGCGATCAGCCGCTCGCTGACCTGCTGGGCGGCGCCGGCGGGCGTCGCGATGACCCCGATCGAGACGCCGTTCTCCTCGATGATCTTCTCAAGGTCGTCGGTGTGCTGGACGGCCATGCCGGCGACCGGCTTGCCCGCCATCGCCGGGTCGGCGTCGATGAGGGCCGCGACGCGGAAGCCGCGCGCGGAGAAGCCGCCGTAGTTGGCGAGGGCGGCGCCGAGGTTGCCGATGCCGACGATGACGACCGGCCAGTCCTGGGTCAGGCCGAGCTCGCGGGAGATCTGGTAGACGAGGTACTCCACGTCGTAGCCGACGCCGCGGGTGCCGTAGGAGCCGAGGTAGGAGAAGTCCTTGCGCAGCTTGGCGGAGTTGACTCCGGCGGCGGCCGCGAGCTCCTCGGAGGACACCGTGGGGACCGATCGCTCGGAGAGCGCGGTCAGGGCACGCAAGTACAGCGGAAGCCGGGCGACAGTGGCCTCGGGAATACCTCGGCTGCGGGTCGCCGGTCGGTGAGTTCGGCCAGTTGCCACGATGCTCCTGCGGGATGAGCGGGGCTGCAGGCGGCCTCTTGTCCCAGGACCGCCCCGTCGACAGCAGGCTATGCCTTTGTGAACGCGTGCACAAAGATTGTGTCCGCTTTGTCCGACCAAAGTGACCGGGGTCACGCGACGTCGGCAGACAAACCCGGAACCGGTGACACGCCGAACCCGTTCAAATACCAAAGGGGGCAAAACCGTGCACACTCCTCACAGATACGCCCCCAGACCCCACAAATCGCCCATGATGGTACCCGGGAGGAGGGTCACCCTCCCAATGCCCGCCGGAGCCGGTCCGGGTTCACCCTCCAGAAGGTGTGCTGCTCGCCGTCAACCAGGACCACCGGGATCTGCTCCCAGTGCAGCCGGTAGAGCTCCTCGTCCTGCGAGATGTCCTTCTTCTCCCATTGGGCACCGGTCTCGTCACAGACCTTCGCGACGACCTCCTCGGCCTCGTCGCACAGGTGGCACCCCGGCTTCCCGATGAGCGTCACCATCCGCTCGCCGGGACTCTTCTTCTCTTTACGGCGCAACAAAGGACTCATGCCGCCATTCTCCCGCGCCGCCGCGGCCGCCCGCCCGCCCCCGCACCCCGGCCGCCGGGCCCGCGCGGGCCCGGCGGCGTCGCGAAGAGTTAACGCCTCCGTTTCCCACCGGTTCGGGAACTCCCGAACACAGTGGCTATGCTCGCGTCATGGCCGCTCTCGGATGGCTCCCCCCTCGCAAGCGCTCCGCCACCGCACGCAGCGTGCTGGCGGGCGAGGCCTCGGCCGAAGCCGCCCGCAAGACCGCCCAGGCCGGACCCGACCAGCTCACCGAAGTCGAGGCGGACGCAGCCGGCCTCGACCTCCTGGAGGCCGGGGAACCGGCCGAGGGGCCCGCGGAGCCCGTCTTCCCGGTCGCCGGCGACGACCTCGCCGCCGCCTTCTTCGACCTCGACAACACCGTCATGCAGGGCGCCGCGATCTTCCACTTCGGCCGGGGCCTTTACAAGCGCGAGTTCTTCCGGCGCCGCGAGCTCGCCCGCTTCGCCTGGCAGCAGGCCTGGTTCCGGCTCGCCGGGGTCGAGGACCCCGAGCACATGCAGGACGCCCGCGACAGCGCCCTGTCCATCGTCAAGGGCCACAAGGTCTCCGAGCTGATGGCGATCGGCGAGGAGATCTACGACGAGTACATGGCCGAGCGGATCTGGCCGGGCACCCGCGCCCTGGCACAGGCCCACCTCGACGCCGGACAGAAGGTGTGGCTCGTGACCGCCGCACCCGTGGAGACCGCCACGATCATCGCCCGCAGGCTGGGCCTGACCGGCGCGCTGGGCACCGTCGCCGAATCGGTCGAGGGGGTCTACACCGGCCGCCTGGTGGGCGAGCCGCTGCACGGCCCCGCCAAGGCCGAGGCGGTCCGCGCCCTGGCCGCCGCCGAGGGCCTCGATCTCGAACGCTGCGCCGCGTACAGCGATTCGCACAACGACATCCCGATGCTGTCACTGGTCGGACATCCGTACGCGATCAATCCCGACACAAAACTGCGCAAGCATGCCCGGACGAACGACTGGCGGCTGCGCGACTATCGGACCGGCCGCAAGGCCGTGAAGGTCGGCGTCCCGGCAGCCGCCGGAGTCGGCGCGATCGCGGGCGGCGCGGCCGCCGCCATCGCCCTCCACCGCCGCCGCAAGTAGCGGATCCGGCCCAGGCCCAGGCCACACCGCGCCCACAACCGGCCGCGCCGCCCCCGGGTCCCCGCCACGGGCATTCGCTCACCTCTACCCGCGCTCCGGGCGCGGCACTCCGCGCTGCCCGACTCGGTCGCGCGCCCCCTTGGAAGCGTCCATTCCGCATACCCAAGCGATCAAGAATCGATCACCAACCGCGACTGAATATGCCCTCGACACGCAACAGAAGTGTCGGAACCGGTGATTTGAGCAACTGGGTGTAGTGCTGCCTGTACGAAGCGTTATTCTCCTCAAACGCATGCCACCGGCCATCTGTCGCCACGACGGGTGAACGGTTCCGCACTGCACGTGATGGAAGCTCTGCCTCTGGGAGTCCCGTGTACCCACCTGTCGGGGTTGACGCCTCGGGCCTGGCTCAGCTGCGCGCAACGGTCCTCGACCACCTGCGCGGCTTCGTCCCCACCGCGTACACCGCCCCCGCCTTCGCCGCCGCGGTTCCTGCCGGCCTCGGCCCGGCCGGTCCCTGCTACGCCCTGACCGACGGCGGGGCGACGGTGGGCAGACGAGGCCGCTCGGCCGCCGGGGGCTCGAACGGCGCAGCCGGCACGGGCACCCAGGCCGCCCCCCGCCGCCCCCTGGCGGACAGCGACCAGGCCCGCATGATGGACCTGGTCGAGCGCGCCCAGGCCGGAGAGGCCGAGGCCTTCGGCCGGCTCTACGACCAGTACAGCGACACGGTCTACCGCTACATCTACTACCGCGTCGGCGGCAAGGCGACCGCGGAGGATCTCACCAGCGAGACCTTCCTGCGCGCCCTGCGCCGCATCTCCACCTTCACCTGGCAGGGCCGCGACTTCGGCGCCTGGCTCGTGACGATCGCCCGCAACCTGGTGGCGGACCACTTCAAGTCCAGCCGCTTCAGGCTGGAGGTCACCACGGGGGAGATGCTCGACGCCAACGAGGTGGAGCGCAGCCCCGAGGACTCCGTCCTGGAGTCCCTTTCCAACGCGGCCCTCCTGGAAGCCGTACGGAAGCTGAATCCGCAGCAGCAGGAGTGCGTGACCCTGCGCTTCCTGCAAGGCCTCTCGGTCGCCGAGACGGCCCGCGTGATGGGGAAGAACGAGGGCGCCATCAAGACGCTCCAGTACCGGGCGGTCCGCACCCTGGCCCGCCTCCTCCCCGAAGACGCGCGCTGACGGACCGTCCAGACAACACGAACCCGACCTCACATCCGGTGACCCCTCGATGACGCTGTGGTCCGATCATCCTTCGTCCGTAACCCAACTGCCGCGACGCTCGTTGTGCGGAATGCAGGCTCCCTGTGGACACGCCCTGCCCGAAGCCGCTCACTCGAAAGTGTGGATGTGCTCAAGGAAGGCAACCTTCCGGACACCTTGGGGAGTCGATCGTCATGACGAGAGGAGGTGCCGCCAGTGATCGCGAACGTGACCCCGCACCGGCGGGCGAACGCCTTCGCCCAGGCCCTGGAGGATCGGAACCCATCCGACCTTTCGGAACCGGACCCGGCGGCCGAGCAGTCCGAGGCACCTGCCGAACCTGCTGACCACGACCGGTTGTTGGCCCTGGCGAGCGTGCTCGGCGAACGTATGCCGCGCCCCGTGCTGGACCCCGAGGTCAAAGTGGTGCAGCGAGCCCAGCTCGTTGCCGCCATGGAAGCCATGGTGCTGGAGGAGAGGGCCGGGGGCGGTGCCGCCTCGGACCCTCAGGTGCCCGAGCAGCGGACCGGCCGCGGCGCCCACCGGGCGACCCCGCTCCGGAAATTGCGGCCCCGCTCCCGCTGGTCCAAGGGCATCGCAGCGGGCGGCCTCACCGTGGGTGTGGCCGCGGGGGCCTTCAGCGGAGTGGCCGCTGCCAGTTCCGACGCCCTGCCCGGTGACCACCTCTACCCCGTGAAGCGGGGCATGGAGGACCTGAAGCTGGGGATGGCCGACGACGACGCGGAGCGCGGAGAGCTGTACCTCGACCGCGCGTCCAACCGTCTGTCGGAAGCCCGCAGGCTGATGGAGCGGGGCCGGACGGGCACCCTGGACCACGAGTCCCTGGGCGCCATCCGGCGGGCGCTCTCGGGCGTCAAACACGACGCGGAAGAGGGCCACCGCCTCCTCCAGGCGGCGTTCGACCGGGACGGCTCCCTCGGCCCGATCCAGACGCTGTCGTCGTTCTCCCGGTCCCACCGCGACGCCTGGGGCAAGCTGCGCGAGAAGCTCCCCGTGCAGCTCACCGACGTCGGCGGCGAAGTGGACTCGGTCTTCCAGGCCATAGACGATGACGTGGCGCCGCTGCAGAGCCTGCTCCCCAAGCCGCCCGAGCAGTCCCGCGGCACCGGCTCGTCGGGTTCGCCCGCCCAGCCGGTCGCGCCCGGCGGTGCCCAGCAGTCCGCCCCGGCCGCGGGCACTCCGTCCGGCAGCGGCCCGGCGCCGTCCCCCTCGGGCAGCACCCGGCCACCGGCCGACGGCGGCCTCCTCGGCGGTACGGGCGACCTGCTCAACCCGCCCGCGGGGCAGTCGCCGCAGCCCTCCGCCGGCACAGCGGAGAGCCCGAAGTCGGAGATCACCCTCCCGCCCCTGCTCCCGGGTCTCCTCCCGGGCCTGGGCCTCGGCGCGGAGGACGTGGAGTAGCGGGGTAGGCGAGAGCGTGCGAAACGGTGGTGGGCCGGGGCAGCGCCCCGGCCCACCACCATGCTGTCCGGCCACCCGCGGGGAGCGGGAAGGCGTCAGAAGAAGACGGATCTCCGCTGCACCAGCAGCTTGTAGAGCGTGTGCTGGATCTGCTCGCGCACCTGGTCCGTCAGGTTGAACATCAGCATCGGGTCCTCCGCCGCCTCCGCGGCGTACCCGTCGGTCGGGATCGGCTCCCCGAACTGGATCGTCCACTTCGTCGGCAGCGGCACCGCCCCGAGCGGCCCCAGCCACGGGAACGTGGGCGTGACCGGGAAGTACGGGATCCCCAGCAGCCGCGCCAGCGTCTTGGCGTTCCCGACCATGGGGTAGATCTCCTCCGCCCCCACGATCGAGCAGGGCACGATCGGCGTGCCCGCCCGCAGCGCCGTCGACACGAACCCGCCCCGCCCGAAGCGCTGGAGCTTGTACCGGTCCCCGAACGGCTTCCCTATCCCCTTGAAGCCCTCCGGCATGACACCGACCAGCTCCCCGGCCTCCAGGAGCCGCTGCGCGTCCTCCGCGCACGCCAGGGTGTGCCCCGCCTTGCGGGCCAGCTCGTTCACCACCGGCAGCATGAACACCAGGTCTGCCGCGAGCAGCCGCAGGTGACGCTCCGCCGGATGGTGGTCGTGGACGGCGACCTGGAGCATCAGCCCGTCCAGCGGCAGCGTCCCGGAGTGGTTCGCCACGATCAGTGCGCCGCCCTCGGCCGGGATGTTCTCGATGCCCTTGACCTCGACCCGGAAGTACTTGTCGTACAGCGGCCTCATCAGGGACATCAGGACCTGGTCCGTCAGCTCCTTGTCGTAGCCGAAGTCGTCGACCTCGTACTCCCCCGTGACGCGCCGGCGCAGGAACGCCAGCCCGCCGGCGATCCGCCGGTCCCATCCGCCCCCGCGCTCCGCAGGGGCCGTCCCGGGCTCCGGCGCCGGCTCCGGGGCGGGTGCCGGTGTGGCAGCGGCCGGATCCGGCTCCGCCGGTACGGGCGCCGGCACCGCCCGCACCCGGCGGGGCATCCGCCGGCGCGGCCGGTCCTCGTCGAACGGAATGACCTTGGCGTCCGCCACTATCGCTGCGCTCCTTCAACCGTGTCGACGTCGTCCCGCAGGCCGTCCGCATCCAGCATGGCCGCCACCCGGTCCACGGCCCGCCCGACCCGCTCGGGCGGCAGCAGACCGTTGCCCCGGCTCCGCGCGAAGTCCGCGAAGGTCTCGGCGGTCGTGTAGAGCGGCTCGAAGCCGAGGACCTCGCGCATCTGCGTGGTCTCCACGACCCGGCCGTGGGTGAGCAGCCTCATCTGCTCGGGCGAGAAGTCGGTGACCCCGACCGCCCGCAATGCGGACCCCACCCAGGTGAGCGCCGGCAGCAGCAGCGGCAGCGTGGGCCGCCCCAGCCGCCGCGAGCACTGCGACAGCAACAGCACACCGTCACCCGCGATGTTGAAGGTCCCGCTGTTCAGCGTCCCGCGCCGGGGCTCCTGCGCGGCCAGCCGCAGCACTTCGAGCACATCGTCCTCGTGGACGAACTGCAGCCGCGGGTCGTAGCCCAGCACGGTCGGCATCACCGGCATCGAGAAGTACTCGGCGAGCGCCGAATCGGCGAAGGGCCCCAGGATGTTCGCGAACCGCAGCACACACACCGCGACGTCCGGCCGCCGGCGCGCGAAGCCCCGTACGTACCCCTCGACCTCCGCGGCGTCCTTCGCGAAGCCGCCCGACGGCAGCGACTTCGGCGGCGTGGTCTCGGTGAAGACGGCCGGATCCCGCGGGGTGCCCCCGTACACGCTGGTACTGGACTTCACCACGAGCCGCCGTACCGTCGGCGACTTCTGGCAGGCACCCAGGAGTTGCATCGTCCCGATGACGTTGGTCTCCTTGACGGCGCTGTGCGCGCCGCCCGCGAGAGGCCTGCCGCCCGTGACCGCCAGATGGACCACCGTGTCCACGCCGTGTTCGGCCAGGACCCGGGCGATCGACGACTGCCTGATGTCCGTCCGGACGAACTGCGCCGACCCCAGCCGGTGCGGCGGTGTCACGGCGTCCACCGCGATCACCCGCTCGACCTCCGGGTCGCGCTGGATCCGCCGCACGAAGCGGCCGCCCAGCTGCCTGGCAGCCCCGGTGACGAGTACGACCTTCCCCACGAGCTCAGCGCCTCCCTCGAAGAAGTACCCGGCTGCACCGCAGCCCCTCCACCAAGGATGGTGGAGGGGCTGCGGAGAACACGTACAGCTGCCGTTTACTTCTTGTTACGGCGCTGGACGCGGGTGCGCTTGAGCAGCTTGCGGTGCTTCTTCTTAGCCATCCGCTTGCGCCGCTTCTTGATAACAGAGCCCACGACTACCCTCGCTCACTTCTCTTCACTGGTGCGGGGCGTCTGGGCCCACACGACCTACGTCGGCCTAGCCTACCCGCCCAAGCTCCGAGCCCGTAATCCGAGTGCTTCCCAGGGGTTACGAAGGCGTCGTCGGTCCGTCAGTCTCAGGCCGACTCCACCCCCACATAGGACTCTCGGAGGTACTCGTGGACCGCGTTCTCGGGGACCCGGAAGGACCGGCCCACCCGGATTGCGGGCAGATGACCGTTGTGCACCAGCCGGTACACGGTCATCTTCGACACTCGCATCACCGAGGCGACCTCCGCCACGGTCAGGAACTGAACCTCACTGAGAGGCCTCTCGCCAGCAGCCATGACACACCTTGACCTTCCGCGCATGACGGGCACCGGCTTCCCCTCCGGTTACTCCTCGTCGTCGCACGCTCACTCCCCAGAGTAGGGGCGCGTGATACGAGTGGGGAAGAGGAGCTACGGCCACTCCTGTCGCCCCGTCAGACTCGCCCGGCCCAACACGTACCGGGCAATCGGATGGTAGTAGTCCGATCGCACCGCGTCATCAAGCGGAACGGCCACCGACACCCGCCCCTCGGCCTCCCCGACGAACAGCGCGGGATCGTCCGTGTCGGCCAGCCCGATCGCCTCCACGCCGAGCTGACCTGCACCGCAGACCCATCCGTGGTCCCCCACCACCAGGTCCGGCAGCGACCCGCCGGCCTCCGCGAGGGCCCCCAGGGCCACCCGAACCGGCAGGGGCGAATGGCTGTGCGCGCCGGTCGCACTCCCCGGCGCCTGCACGCCGGGTTCCCGCACCAGTGCGACCCCCCGTACGTACGCGATGCGGTGCGTGCGTACGCCGAACCGGGTCGCCATGTCGACACTGACCCCCTGCGCAGGGGTGAGGACAACACATCCCGCCGCCGACATCGCCTCGGCCAACCCGGCGTAGAAGCCCAGGAGGCGATGGGGGTGACCGGTCCCGAACAGCACGCGCGACCGCGCCCTCGCCGCCTCGCCGAGCCGCCCCGCGAACGCCTCCAGCGCCGCCACCGTCCGCTCCGGATCGATCACGTCCGGACCGCTGACGTGCGAGGGATCCGCCGACACCCCGCACCTGTCCGCCATCAGCCTCAGCAGATCACCCTCGCCCCAGCCCCCCTCGGGATCCAGCCCCAGCAGCACCCGCGGATCCCGCGCGGCGAACAGCCGGTAGCTGCGCAGGCTCTCCTCCCGTGAGGTGGCGACGGGCCCGGCCAACCGGGCGGCCAGCAGATGCGCACGCAGCGCGCCGGTGCTCAACACCCTCCGATGCTCTCCCAAGACATCTGTCGGGTCATCAATTCCGGCGAACAGCCCCACAGTTGGCGTAACGATGCGGCATGATCCGCGCGGCCGGTCAGGTCAGCATGCCGCGCAGCGGGAACACCGCCCGCCGGGTGGCGAGAACGGCCTGATCCGTCCGGTCCGCCGGGTCGTAGCCGGCGTCCCATTCCCGCCACGAGGGGCTCCGCCCGTCGGTCATCCGCCCCGGCGCCAACTGCCGCGTCCGCGCGTACACCTCGTCGCGCCACGACGCCGGGACCGCCGTCCCCGGGTCCAGCGGCCGGTGCGCGGCGATCGCCACCAGGTGCGTCCACGAGCGCGGTACGACGTCCACGACCGCGTACCCGCCGCCGCCCAGCGCCAGCCACCGCCCGTCCGCGTACGCGTGGGCCAGCTCGTGGCAGGCCTCCTGGACGGCCCGCTGCGCGTCCAGGGACACCGCCAGGTGGGCGAGCGGGTCCTCGAAGTGGGTGTCGGCGCCGTGCTGGGTCACCAGCACCTGCGGCCGGAAGTCCGCCAGCAGCTCCGGCACCGTCGCGTGGAAGGCGCGCAGCCACGCCTCGTCCCCCGTGCCGGCCTCGAGGGCCACGTTGACCACCGACCCCTCCGCCGCCGGGCCGCCGGTCTCCTCCGGCCAGCCGGTCTGCGGGAACAGCGTCCGCGGATGCTCGTGCAGCGAGATCGTCAGCACCCGCGGGTCGTCCCAGAAGGCGGCTTGTACGCCGTCCCCGTGGTGCACGTCCACGTCCACGTACGCGACCCGCTCCGCGCCCAGCTCCAGCAGCCGGGCGATGGCCAGCGACGCGTCGTTGTAGACGCAGAAACCGGCCGCCCCGCCCGGCATGGCGTGGTGCAGCCCGCCGGCGAAGTTCACTGCGTGCTCGGCCTCGCCGCGCCAGACCGCCTCGGCGCCCGCCACCGACTGGCCGGCGATCAGCGCGGACGCCTCGTGCATGCCGGGGAAGGCCGGGTCGTCCATCGTGCCCAGCCCGTACGACCCGTCGGCGACACCCGGGTCGTCGGACACCTCGCGCACCGCGGCGACGTAGTCCTCCCGGTGGACGAGCCTCAGCGTGGAGTCCCCGGCGGCGGGTGCGGCCCGTACCTCCATCGCCCGGTCCAGCCCGAAGGCCCGCACCAGGCCCATGGTCAGCGCCAGGCGCACCGGGTCCATCGGATGGCTCGGTCCGAAGTCATACCCCGTTACCGCCTCGTCCCACATCAACAGCCCGGTCACCGGCTCGCCGCTCATGGGCGACACCGTATAGGGCCTCCCGCGGCCCGAACGAACGGGCATGGAACAGCGTGATCAGGACGAGGACCATCGGCACCAGCATCGCGCCCCGGTAGCTCCAGGCGTCGCCGATCGCCCCGACGAGCGGCGAGCCGATAAGGAACCCGACGTAGTTGAAGATGTTCAGCCGCGCCACGGCCGTGTCGGACGCCCCCGGGAAGAGCCTCCCCGCGGCCGCGAAGGTCTGCGGCACGATCACGCACAGGCCGATCCCCAGCAGTGTGAAGCCGAGCAGCCCCACCCACACCCCCGGCGCGGCCGCCACCACGGCGAACCCCGCGGCGGCGAGCACCGTCCCGCAGCGCACCACGGCCACGGCCCCGAACCGGCGCACGCCGAGGTCGCCGACGGCCCGTCCCACGAGGGTCGTCACCATGTAGACGTTGTAGGGGACGGTCGCCGTCTGCTCGGAGCTCCCGAGCACGTCCTGGAGATACTTGGCACTCCAGTTCGCAACCGTCGAGTCCCCGATGTAGGCGCATGCCAGCACCAGGCAGAGCGGCAGCAGGAGCCGGAACCCCCCGCCGCCGAGCCCCTTCTCCGGCTCGCCGACGGGCCCGGTCCGGTCCTCCCGGTCGAGGTAGTACCGGCTTGCCGACAGCGCGAGCGGCAACAGCACGGCCACGGCCGGCAGATAGCCGGCGAACAGCCCCAGGTGGGCGTGGGCCCCGTACCAGGCAGCGGACGCCCCCAGGATCCCGCCCAGGCTGTACGCGGCGTGGAAGCCCAGCATGATGCTGCGGCCGTACGCACGCTGCAGGCTGACCCCGAGCATGTTCATAGAGGCGTCGAGCGCTCCCACCGACAGTCCGAACGCGCCCAGGGCCACCGCCACGTGCCACAGCCGCTCGCCGGCGCCCACCCCGAGCAGCGACAGCAGGACGAGCGGCTGGGCCCATCGCAGTACGACGCTGGGGGCGACCCGCTTGACCAGGTGCTCGGCGGCGACGCTGGCCACGCCCGCGAGGACGGGGACGGCGGCGAGGAAGACGGGCAGCAGCCCGTCGGATATCCCGTACCGGTCCTGGATGGCCGGGATCCGGGTGACGAGCAGGGCGAAGGTGACGCCCTGCACGAAGAAGCTGAACCCCAGGGCGCCGCGGCCGCGGCGCAACCGCACATCATCCGTCATGGCGGGTCAGCGTAGGCCCCGGGACTACCCGTGGGTAGAGAGATCACACGGGCAGTTGCAGGATCAGCGGGAGCTGCATCATGTCGCCGAAGTAGCCGGTGGCTCCGGGAAGTTGGTCGGCCGGAAGCAGTGCCGTGTAGCCGTAGACGTCCATGCCGGCGGCAGCGGCGGCCCGGATGCCGCGGGGGCTGTCCTCGACGACGACGCACCGGGCAGGCTCGACGCCCATCCGGTGTGCGGCGTGCAGGTAGAGATCGGGGTCGGGCTTGCCCCGGCCCACGTCGTCCGCACTGAAGATCCACTCCTCTTCGAACCACCCGTCGAGTCCGGTCACGCGGTGCGCGACCCGGATCCGCTCGTGGCTGCCGGAAGAGGTCAGGCAGTACCCGATCCCGTGCGCGGTCAGCGCGCCCAGGACCTCCTCCACTCCGGGGACGGGCTTGAGCTCCCGCTCGAACGCGGCGCAGGTCCGCGCGTGCAGCGTCTCGTCGAAGTCCGCCGGCAGCCGCTGCCCGGTGCGTTCGAGGACGATCTCGTGCACCCGGTGCCCGGCGGCCCCCATGTAGTCGCGGACCGATTCCTCGTACGTGGTCGGGTGCCCCAGCTCGGTCAGGTAGTCGGCGAGGACGTTGTTGGCGATCGGCTCGCTGTCCACCAGCACGCCGTCGTTGTCGAAGATGACGAGGTCGTAGCCCATACCTCCACATTACGGAGCAAAGGGGTGAGGCGTGGTTCCGCCGTGCCCGCCCCGCCCCCGGGTCACCCGACCGGCCCGTGAACGCAGAAAAGCCCCGCACCAGAAGGTGCGGG
>NZ_MQUR01000026.1 GCF_001953875.1 Streptomyces amritsarensis | reverse complement strand
GGCCCCGGGCCGGCTCGGGTCCGGGCCCCGGGCCGGCTCGGGGCCCGCCCGGCTCGGTGCCGCCGGCCGTGGCATGGGCCGCTCAGGCCGGGAGGGCGGCGGCGTCCTCCCGCTCCTTCTCGGCCATCCGGATCACGCACACCGCCACCGCGACCAGCAGTGCCGCGTCCGCGTCCTCCCGGACCACGTCCACCGCGTACGTCTCCCGCACCCGGTACCACTGCCGGGAGACCAGCGCGAGCAGTTCCCCGTCGTACTCGACCTTGAACTCCCGGTCCAGGATCCGCCCGCTCACGTCGAGCTCCGTGCCCTCGACGAGCGTCACGCGGAAGTGGTTGCGCAGCAGCGAGAAGCGCTTCCTGCGGATCACCGCGAGCCGCTGCTCGTCCCGCTCCAGGGTCATCGCGTCGCGGAGACCGAAGAGCTTCTCCCTCAGGGTGATCAGGATCCGGCCGTCCGGATCCTTCAGCTCCAGCGTGTCCCGGAAGCGCAGGGCCTTCCCGTCGACGAGGAAGGCGTGCCGTCCGTCCTCGTCCTCGATCCGGTAGTCGTCCCCGATGGCCAGCATTTTGTCCCGAACGAGGTATTTCATGCGCTGATCAGTGCCCGCGATAGGTTGCCCCCATGCCACTGCTCTATGTGACCGACCTGGCGTACCCGGCACGCGGCCGCCGCTACTGCGACGAGGACATATTCCTCACCGCGCGCCTGCGCGAGCACTTCGACCTGGCCCTGTGCCACCCCGCCGACGCGCGCTCCCTGATGCCGGGCTTCGACGCCGTGATCGTCCGCAACAGCGGCCCCGTCCTGCACTACCAGGAGGAGTACGACGCCTTCCGCGCCGCCGCCCTCGCCGCCGGCACGCCCGTCTACAACCCCCTCACCGGCCGCGCCGACATGGCCGGGAAGCAGTACCTCCTCGACCTGACCGCCGCCGGCTACCCGGTCATCCCGACGGTCGACGACCCCGCCCGGCTCGCGGAACTGCCGCAGGTGCCCGAGTACGTGGTCAAGCCGAAGCAGGGCGCCGACTCCATCGGCCTCACCTTCACCGCGACACCGGCCGGCGAGGCCGGAGCCGTGCTGATCCAGCCGCGCATCGACTTCGCGTACGAGGTGTCCTTCTACTTCGTCGACGACACCTTCCAGTACGCGCTCCACGCCCCCGACCCGGCCCGCCGCTGGGAGCTGCGCCCCTACGAACCGACCGGGGAGGACCTGGCCTTCGCCCGCGCCTTCGTCGAGTGGAACACCCTCTCCCACGGCATCCAGCGGGTGGACGCCTGCCGGGCGCCGTCCGGCGAACTGCTCCTCGTCGAGCTGGAGGACCTCAACCCGTACCTGTCCCTGGACCTGCTCCCGGCGGCGGTCCAGGACGCCTTCGTCACCTCGTTCACGGGATCTCTCCACTCCTTCCTCAACTGATGTCAGTGCCGGGTGCCAGGCTCTTCCCATGGACAAGCAGACGTTCTGGCAGTTGATCGAGACGGCCCGCACGGACGCGGCGGCAGGTGCGGGCGAGGTGGAGGACGCGGTGGCGCAGCGGGCGGCCGAGCTGCTCGCGGCGCGTCCGCACGCGGAGATAGCCGCGGCCCAGCAGGTGCTGTGGGACCTTCTCGCCGAGTCCTACCGCAGCCCGCTCTGGGCCGCCGCGTACGTGATCAACGGAGGCTGCTCGGACGACGGGTTCGACTACTTCCGCGGCTGGCTCCTCACCCAGGGCCGGGCGGTCTTCGACGCCGCCCTGGCCGACCCGGACTCCCTCGCGGAGCACCCCGCGGTCCGCGAGGCGGCGGCCGAGGGCCTGGAGCTGTGGGACGAGGAGGCCCTCTCGATCGCGTGGAGCGCCTACGAGAGCGCCACCGGCCGCGAGCTTCCGGCGGAATCCTTCACGATCAGCTATCCGCCCCTGGACCCGTCCTGGGACTTCGACTTCGACGACGCGGCCGAACTGGCGAGCCGACTGCCGCGCCTGAGCGCCCTCTTCGACGACGCGTAGCGATACGCGGCCCTGGAGCCCGCTGGTCGGGGCACCCGTTCGTTGCGGCCGTGTGGCGGGGGGCGGTCACCCGTGGGAGGGGCGGGGAAGCAATGGCAAGCTTGAAGGATGAACGATGCTGCTCCGGCGCCCACCCCCGCGCCCGCACCCCGCAAGCGTGCCCGTGTCCGTGCTCCCGAGCTGATCGGCAAGGGCGGCTGGCTGAACACCGGAGGCAAGGACCTCACCCTCGCCGACCTGCGGGGACGCGTCACGATTCTCGATTTTTGGACGTTCTGCTGCATCAACTGCCTGCACGTCCTGGACGAGCTGCGCGAGCTGGAGGAGAAGCACCGCGACACCGTCGTGATCATCGGTGTGCACTCGCCGAAGTTCGTGCACGAGGCTGAGCACGCGGCCGTCGTGGACGCCGTCGAGCGCTACGAGGTCCACCACCCCGTCCTCGACGATCCCGAGCTCGCCACCTGGAAGCAGTACGCCGTGCGCGCGTGGCCCACGCTCGTCGTGATCGACCCCGAGGGGTACGTCGTCGCCCAGCACGCCGGGGAGGGGCACGCGCACGCCCTCGCGAAGCTGGTCGAGGAGCTGGAGGCCGAGCACGAGGCCAAGGGCACGCTGCGGCGCGGGGACGGGCCGTACGTGGCGCCCGAGCCCGTGGCGGGTGACCTGCGCTTCCCCGGCAAGGCGCTGCTCCTGCCCAGCGGGAACCTCCTGGTCTCGGACTCCACGCGGCACCAGCTGGTGGAGCTGGCCGCCGACGGGGAGAGCGTCGTGCGCCGCATCGGCAGCGGCGAGCGCGGCTTCGCCGGGGACAGCTTCAGCGAGCCGCAGGGGCTGGCGCTGCTGCCGGACGGCCGGGTGGTCGTCGCCGACACCGTCAACCACGCGCTGCGCGTCCTGGACCTGGAGACCGGAGCCGTCGAGACGGTCGCCGGCACCGGCCGGCAGTGGTGGCAGGGCTCGCCGACCTCGGGGCCGGCCCTCGAAGTGGACCTGTCCTCGCCGTGGGACGTGGCCTGGTGGCAGGGCAAGGTGTGGATCGCCATGGCCGGCGTCCACCAGCTGTGGACGTGGGACCCGCAGGCCGGGACCGTCGAGGTCGCCGCCGGCACCACCAACGAGGGGCTGCACGACGGGCCGGCCGCCGAGGCGTGGTTCGCCCAGCCGTCCGGGCTCGCCGCCGCCGGGGACCGGCTGTGGATCGCCGACTCCGAGACCAGCGCCCTGCGCTACGTCCACGCCACCGAGACCGGCTACGCCGTCACCTCCGCGGTCGGGACCGGCCTGTTCGACTTCGGGCACCGGGACGGGGACGCCGCCCAGGCCCTGCTCCAGCACCCGCTCGGGGTGACGGCCCTGCCGGACGGCTCGGTCGCGGTGTGCGACACGTACAACCACGCGCTGCGCCGCTACGACCCCGCCACCGGGCAGGTCTCGACGCTGGCGACCGACCTGCGCGAGCCCAGCGACGCCGTGCTGGTCGGCGGGGACATCGTGGTCGTCGAGTCGGCCCGGCACCGCCTGACCCGGCTGCGGCTCCCGGAGGAGGCGGTACGGGTGGACGCGGTCGCGCACCGCACCCAGCGGGCCGCCACCGAGGTGGCGCCCGGCACGCTGCGCCTGGACGTGGTCTTCCGGGCCCCGAGCGGGCAGAAGCTCGACACCCGCTACGGGCCCTCCACGCGCCTGCTCGTCTCCTCGACCCCGCCCGAGCTGCTGGCGGCCGGTGAGGGAGCGGGGACCGACCTGTTCCGGGAGCTGGAGCTGAACCCGGACGTCACCGAGGGCGTGCTGCACGTCTCGGCGATGGCGGCGTCCTGCGACGACGACCCGGCCAACGAGTACCCGGCCTGCCACGTCCACCAGCAGGACTGGGGCGTACCCGTCAAGGTCACCGCCGGCGGCGCCGCCCGGCTGCCCCTCGTCCTCGCGGGCATGGACGACGAGGGCTGAGACGCTCCCGGCCTTCCCTGGGGGCGGCCCTCGGGTTCAGCCCTCCAGGAAGGCCACCAGGGCGTTGGCGAGGAGGTACGGGTCGTCCGCGCCGCACAGTTCGCGGGCGCTGTGCATCGAGAGGATCGCGACGCCGATGTCCACGGTCTGGATGCCGTGCCGGGCGGCCGTGATCGGGCCGATCGTCGTCCCGCACGGCATGGCGTTGTTGGAGACGAACGTCTGCCACGGGACGCCGGCCCGCTCGCACGCGGCGGCGAACACCGCGCGCCCGCTGCCGTCGGTGGCGTACCGCTGGTTGACGTTGACCTTCAGGATCGGGCCGGCGTTGGCCCGCGGGTGGTGCGTCGGGTCGTGCCGCTCACCGTAGTTGGGGTGCACGGCGTGCCCGGTGTCGGAGGACAGGCAGATGGTGCCGGCGAAGGCCCGCGCGCGGTCCTCGTAGGAGCCTCCGCGTGCGAAGACTGAACGTTCCAGCACGTTGCCCAGCAGCGGGCCGTCCGCGCCCGTGTCCGACTGCGAGCCGTTCTCCTCGTGGTCGAAGGCGGCCAGCACCGGGATGTGGTCGAGCTTCGCGGCCCCGGACACGGCGGCCAGCGCCGCGACCCCGGCGTGCACGGACAGCAGGTTGTCCATGCGGGGGCCCGCCACGAGCTCGCGGTCCCGGCCCAGGTAGGAGGGCGGCTCGATCGAGTGGACCATCAGGTCCCAGCCGGCCACCGAGCCGTGTTCCAGGCCCTCTTCCTCCTCGAGGAACGCGATGAGGTCGCCCTCGTGCGGGTCGCCCAGGCCCCAGATCGGCTGCATGTGCCGCTGCTTGTCGAGCTTGAGCCCGTCGCTGTTCACCGAACGGTCCAGGTGCACGGCCAGTTGGGGCACGCGCAGCAGCGCCCGGTCGATGTTTACAAGGCGCTCGGTGCCGTCGCGCAGGGTCAGCCGCCCGGCCAGGCCCAGGTCCCGGTCCAGCCAGGTGTTGAGCAGGGTGCCGCCGTAGATCTCGACCGCGATCTGCCGCCAGCCCTGTGAGCCCATGTCGGGGAGCGGCTTGACCCGCAGGTTCGGCGAGTCGGTGTGGGCGCCGACGATGCGGAAGGGGGTGTGCGCCGCCGCGCCCTCGGGGACGTACCAGGCGATGAGCGCGCCGCCGCGGAGCACGAACTTGCCCCCGGTGCCCGAGTCCCAGGCGTCCGTCTCCGACAACTGCCTGAAGCCTGCCTTCTCCAGCCGCTCGGCCGCGTTGGCCACGGCGTGGTACGGCGACGGACTGGCCGTCAGGAAGGTCATCAGATCGTCGGTGTGGCCGCGGTCGAAGCGGGCGGGAGAGCTCATGTGGTTCACCTTAACGACGGTCGTGTTCGCCATGGCCGGACTGCGACGGATGGCCGGAGGTAGGGGCCCGCAGGGCTGGTGATCTGCGGTCCCGTTGGTTCTCAGCCCGGCGGACGTTCGAATCTGCGCTGCAGTTGCCTGCGCTCGCCCCGGCGGATGCGCGGGAGCATCTCCGGGGTCTGCGGGGAGCGCTGCGCGCGTCTTCTGCGTCCGGCGCAGAAGATACAGGCCTCGCCGGGGGGTGCGTCGGGGTCGATGGGGGCGCCCGGGTGCTCGGAGCAGCCCGAGGCGTTGCGCGGGCGGGACAGTTCGCGGGCGACGATGAACGCGCGGTGGAGGTCGTCGGCGATGCGGACGAAGTCCTCGGCGGGCGAGGACAGGCCCAGGTGGAACCGCTGGTCCTCGACGGTGCGCAGGTGGGTGCGCAGGGCGTGCAGCGTGTACGGGCCGTCCGGTACGGGGTAGCCCAGGCGGCGCTGCTCGCCGGCGGGGGCGGCGGCGGGGCCGCCGCGGTGGCGCTGTCCGAGGCGCCGGCGGTCGTTGCAGATGAGGCAGCGGCCCCAGCCGTCGGGGGCCTCGGGGTCGAGGGCGCCGTTGGGGTGTTCGGGGCAGCCGGTGTAGCTCTTGGCTGGGGCCAGTCCGGCTGCCGTCTGGAAGGCCACGTACAGCGCGTCGGCGATGGTGTCGTACTCGGCGGGGTGGGCGCCGTCGTACAGCTCGCGCAGGTGGTCGCCGAGGCTGCCCAGGCTCGCCTGCAGCTCCTTGAGGGCGTACGGCCGCCCGGTGGGGACGGAGTACCCCCTGCTGCCGTGCTGATCCTGTGGACTCATGCGTACGAGCGTCCCATGAACGACTGACATCGGGGGAAAGCCGCAGTACAGGGCCCTGGTAGGGGGCCCCGGGCACGCGGCAGCGGCCGGGTCCCTGTGCGGGGGACCCGGCCGCTGCGTGCGGGTGCGGCGTGGTGGTGCCGGGGTTAGAAGGCGGCCTCGTCGAGCTCCATGAGGGAGTTGTCGACGGCCTCGGCCAGCTGGCGCTGGACGGAGACGCCCGGGAGGATTTCCGCGGCGAAGAACTTCGCGGCGGCGATCTTGCCGGTGTAGAAGGGGACGTCCTTCGCGGAGGCGCCGGCCAGCTTCTCGGCGGCCACGGCGGCGCCCTTGAGCAGCAGGTACCCGACGACGACGTCGCCGGAGGCCATCAGAAGGCGGGTGGTGTTCTGGCCGACCTTGTAGATGTTCTTGACGTCCTCGCCGGTGGCGGTGAGGTCGACGATCATCTGGCCGACGATGGCCTCCAGGTCCACGGCGGCCTTGGCGAGCGCGTCGCGGGCGCCGGCCAGCTCCTCGCCGCCGACGGCCTCGGCCAGGAACTTCTTGATCGTCTCGGAGAGGATGTTCAGCGAGGCGCCCTGGTCGCGGACGATCTTCCGGAAGAAGAAGTCCTGGCCCTGGATGGCCGTGGTGCCCTCGTACAGGGTGTCGATCTTGGCGTCGCGGATGTACTGCTCGATCGGGTACTCCTGCAGGTAGCCGGAGCCGCCGAAGGTCTGCAGGGACTGCGCGAGCTGCTCGTAGGACTTCTCCGAGCCGTAGCCCTTCACGATCGGCAGGAGCAGGTCGTTCAGGCCGACGAGGGAGGAGGCGTCCTCGCCCGCGGCCTGCTTGACCTGGATCTCGTCCTGGACGGTCGCGGTGTAGAGGACGAGGGCGCGCATGCCCTCGGCGTACGCCTTCTGCGTCATCAGCGAGCGGCGCACGTCGGGGTGGTGCGTGATGGTGACCTTGGGCGCGGTCTTGTCCATGAAGTTGGCCAGGTCCGGACCCTGCACGCGCTCCTTGGCGTACTCCAGGGCGTTGAGGTAGCCGGTGGAGAGGGTGGCGATGGCCTTCGTGCCGACCATCATGCGGGCGAACTCGATGATCATGAACATCTGGCGGATGCCGTCGTGCTTGTCGCCGATCAGCCAGCCCTTGGCGGGGTGCTGGTCGCCGAAGGTCATCTCGCACGTGTTGGAGGCCTTGAGGCCCATCTTGTGCTCGACGTTCGTGGCGTAGACGCCGTTGCGCTCGCCCAGCTCGCCGGTCTCCCAGTCGAAGTGGAACTTCGGGACGAGGAAGAGGGACAGGCCCTTGGTGCCGGGGCCGTGGCCCTCGGGGCGGGCGAGGACGTAGTGGAGGATGTTCTCCTCCATGTCGTGCTCACCGGAGGTGATGAAGCGCTTCACGCCCTCGATGTGCCAGGAGCCGTCCTCCTGCCGGATCGCCTTGGTGCGGCCGGCGCCCACGTCCGAGCCGGCGTCCGGCTCGGTGAGGACCATGGTGGAGCCCCAGCGCTTCTCGACGGCGATCTGCGCGATCTTCTTCTGCGCCTCGTTGCCCTCCTCGTGGAGGACGCCGGCGAAGGCCGGGCCGGAGGAGTACATCCACACGGCCGGGTTCGAGCCGAGCAGGAGCTCCGCGTAGGCCCAGACGAGGGAGCGCGGGGAGACGGTGCCGCCGATCTCCTCCGGGATGCCCAGACGCCAGTACTCGGAGTCCATGAAGGCCTTGTAGCTCTTCTTGAAGGAGGCCGGGACCGGGGCGGTGTTGGTCTCCGGGTCGAAGACCGGCGGGTTGCGGTCGGCGTCGGCGAAGGACTCGGCCAGCTCGTTCTCGGCGAGGCGGGCGATCTCGGACAGGACGCTCTTCGCGGTCTCGGTGTCCATCTCCTCGAACGGACCGGTGCCGTACTGCTGGTCGCGGCCGAGCACCTCGAAGAGGTTGAACTCGATGTCGCGGAGATTCGACTTGTAGTGCCCCATGGCGACGGCTCCGTTAAGGCTCGGGGAGACAGGTTCCTCGTACATACCAATCGGTAACAACATGATGCTACCCACCGGTAATAACAGCAACCCTTCCGCGCCGACTGTGACCAGGGTCAAGCTCGCACCACACCGTCTTGGTGCCCTGCCCCTGGCTGACGCCCCACCGCAGCGCCAGCGCGTCGAGCAGGGCGAGCCCGCGCCCCGACTCGTCGTCACCGGCCGCCTCCCGCGGCGCGGGCCGGGCCGCCGGTGCGGGGTCGGTGAGCTCGACCCGCGTACGAGTTGCCCTTCCGCTGATCCGCAGGGTGACGGGCGTGCCCTCGCCGAGGTGGCGGACGACGTTGGCCAGCAGCTCGGTGACGCACAGCTCGGCGTCGCCGGACTCCGGGCCGAGGTGCTCGCGCACGGCGTGCCGGAGCATCGGGGCCGCCCGGGCGGTGGCGTTCAGCCGGATCACGAGCTCGTTCACGGCTTCGCCAGCGCGGAGGCGATCCGCTGCGCGGTGGCGGGGTTGCAGTTGCCGAGGGTGATGAGCGGCGGCGTGCCGTACCGCCCGGCGTAGGAGGGCAGGTGCAGGTCCAGCGAGGGCAGGGTGATCCCGTGCGCGGCGAGCGCGCCGCGCAGCGCGTCGAGGGCCGCGGCGGCCTCGCGGTCGTGGGTGTGGTCGCTCATGGCAGACCCTTCCGTGGCGGAGTGTGACGAAGCCCTCACAGGCTGGCGCCCCGCCGCGTACCTTGGGAAGGGTTTCTGGTCCACAGTGCGCGATGTGGAAGGCGGGCCGACCGTGGCTGCGCGTAAGGACATTGACGGCTCCGAGAGCGTTCCCGCCTTCTACGGCAAGGAGCTGCGCTGGAGGCGCGAAGAGGTGGGCCGCACGCTCCAGGAGGTGGTGGAGGGAAGCTTCTACGCGGCGACGTACCTGAGCGAGATCGAACGCGGCCAGCGGCGCATGCCGGTGGACCTGGCCTGTCACGTTGACCGAGTGCTCCAGACGGACGGGTTCTTCGAGCGGCGCTGCGAGGATGTCCGCAAAGCCCGGAGCGTCGGCCACGCCAAGTACGCCGAGCGGGTTCTCGAAGCGGAGAAACTCGCGGAAACCATTGAGGAGTGGAGCCCGACTGCGCTTCCCGGCCTGTTGCAGACGGAAGCGTATGCACGGGCTCTCGCCGGGGCGGAACGCCCGTTGGAGCCGCGGGAGGAGACCGACGTCAAGATCGAGGCCAGGCTGGCGAGGGCCGCCGCCCTCTTCGAGGGCGCGCATGAAGCACCCGAGTACTGGGTGATCCTTCACGAGTCGCTGCTGCGGCTGCCGATCCTTCCGCCTCAGCAGATGGCGGACCAGTTCGACCACGTCGCGGCTCTGGTGCGGCGCAAGCGGATCGTTCCACAGATCGTCCCGTGGAACGCCGGAGCGCATCCGTTCATGGCGGCGGGAACCGTGCTCATCCTGACGTTCGGCAACGCACCGCCGCTGGTGTACACGGAGTCCCTGCACAGCGGTGTCACCATCGACGATCCAGCCCTCGTGAAGCGTTACCGAAGGTCGTACGATCTGCTGAGGGCCGCCGCGCTACCGCCGAAGGCGACCCTCGCCATGATCGAGGCGGCCGTAGAGGACTATCGAAATGGCAAGCAGCCGAACTGACTTGAACGCAGCGCGGTGGCGTACCAGCAGCTACACCAACAGCGACGGGGGCACCTGTGTCGAGGTGGCTGACGGCGTAGCCGGACTCGTGCCCGTTCGGGATTCCAAGAGGCCGGACGGTGGGGTGGTCGTGGTCAGCGCCGCGGCCTGGGTCCCCTTCGTGGCCTCGCTCCGGGCCTCCTGACCGCACCCGCAGGCGGGCGGTGGCCGGTACCGGCCGGTATGGGCGCGGCCGGTCGGTAGGGTGGGCCGCATGTACGGCTACGACCAGAATCCGGGCGCCCAGCAGCAGTACGCCCCTCAGCAGCCCCAGCAGGGCTACGGGCAGGCGCCGCCGCTGTACCCCGAGCCGTCCCCGCCCTCCCTCGCGGACGCCGTACGGGCCTTCACCACCGGGTCGCTGTCCGCCGAGGACTTCCAGCAGATCTTCGCGACCTCCAAGGTGTACTGCCCCCGCGGCGACACCCCCGGGTTCCTGGCGCTGCACAACACGCAGCACCCGGTCATCCCCATGTTCACCACGCTGAAGGAGCTGCGCCGGTACGCCGGCAAGGAGTCCAAGTACTTCGTCATCACCGGCGCCGAGGTGATCGACCTGCTGCCGACCGGGTACGGCTTCGTCCTCGACATGGAGGGCGACCACCGCATGGTCTTCGACGCGAAGGCGGTCGAGCAGATGGTCGACTTCGCGATGCGCCGCATGTACGGCTAGACGCCGTACGCCGTAGGCGCACGGGGGGCGGGCGCGATGCTGAGAGTGCACTTCACGGCCGAGGACCTGTTCAACGTCACCTTCGCCGACGGGCCGCTGCCGATGGTGGAGCTGGCCATGGCGCTGGTCGCCTGGCAGCGCACGGACGAGGCGGCGGTCTTCGGCCGCTGGCGGGCGCGCGTCGGCCAGGAGCTGCCGGGCCGGGTGCGCCCGCTGCTGGACCTGTTGCGGCCCGACGGTGACAACCCGCAGTTCGTCGAGCCGTTCGCGCGCTCCCTGGAGGAGGGCCTGGCCGCCGTACGGGAGGCCGCGCCGTTGCTGACCGGCGAGCAGCTCGCCCGCGCCGCCGCCCGGGCCCCCGGGTCGGACTCCTGGCTGCGGGCGCTGTGGGATCGGGACCACGAGGCGTGGGACCAGCTCGGGAACGCGCTCACGGCGGCCCACGAGAGCGTGGTGGCCCCGCACTGGGCCCGGATCCGGCAGTCCTTCCAGGCCGACGTCGCCTGGCGCACCCGGCTGCTGGCCGCCCACGGCATCAGGGCCTGCCTGGCCAGCACGCACCCGGCGGCCGGCTGGGCGGGCACCGTCTTCGAGGTGGCCCGGCCGCCGCACTACGAGGTCCGCCTCGGCGGGCGCGGCCTGATACTGATGCCCTCGCCGTTCTGGACGGGTCGCCCGCTGGTGGCCGAGCACCCGGACGGCCCGTACGTCCTGCTCTATCCGGCGATGACCCCGCTGCCCCTGACCTCCGCCGGCCCCGCGGAGGGCGCGTTGGACGCGCTGCTCGGCCGGACCCGGGCGGCGGTGCTCCAGCGGTTGGTGCAGCGGCGTACGACCAGTGAGCTGGCCCGGGACCTCGACATCAGCCTCCCCTCGGTCTCCGAGCACACCCGCACCCTGCGCGCGGCCGGCCTGATCACCACCGAGCGGGACGGCAAGGCGGTCCTGCACTCGGTGACGGGCCTGGGCGCGGACCTCCTCCACAGCGGGGGCTGAAGCTTTCGGCGACACCCGAAAGCATCGCGGCGGGGCCGCCGGCCCCCGAATATCGGCGCTGCGGGAGCCCTCGTCCTCGCGGCTCGGGGTGCGAGAGGGGTGGCGGCGCGGGGTACGGGGGTCCCGGCGCCGCCACCGCCCGGGGTGGCCGCCGCGGGCGGGTCGGACCATATCCGCAGGTCGGGACGCCCGGAGCCCCGGAGGGAATGCCCTGCGGGGCTCTTCTGTTCTGTGGGGTGTGGCAGAAAGTTCGAGTTTCAACTAAACTCGGATCAGAAGGAGGTCCTGACCATGCCCGCAGTGACTGTTGAGAACCCGTTGACGCTTCCGCGCGTGGCCGAGCCGCAGGCCGTCGTCCCGCGCAAGGTGCTGGCCGTCGTCTCCGCTCCCAGTGGGTTCGAGGGTGAGGGATTCCCGGTGCGGCGCGCGTTCGCCGGGATCAACTACCAGTACCTCGACCCGTTCATCATGATGGACCAGATGGGCGAGGTGGAGTACGCGCCGGGTGAGCCGAAGGGCACGCCGTGGCACCCGCACCGAGGCTTCGAGACCGTCACGTACCTGATCGACGGAACCTTCGTCCACCAGGACAGCAACGGCGGCGGCGGAGTCATCAACGGCGGCGACACGCAGTGGATGACGGCAGGCTCGGGCCTGCTGCACATCGAGGCGCCGCCGGAGTCCCTCGTTGTCAGCGGCGGGCTCTTCCACGGCCTCCAGCTGTGGGTGAACCTGCCGGCCTCCGACAAGATGATGCCCCCGCGCTACCAGGACATCGGCGGCGGCAAGGTCACCCTGCTGTCCACCCCGGACGGCGGCTCCCTGCTCCGGGTGATCGCCGGTGAACTCGACGGCCACGAGGGCCCGGGCATCACCCACACGCCCATCACGATGATCCACGCGACCGTCGCCCCGGGGGCGCAGATCACCCTGCCGTGGCGTGAGGACTTCAACGCCCTGGCGTACGTGATGGCCGGGCGGGGATCGGTCGGCCAGGACCGCAGGCCCCTCCACACCGGGCAGACGGCCGTCTTCGGCGAGGGCGGCTCCCTCACGGTGCGGGCGGACGAGTCCCAGGACTCCAACGCCCCGGACCTGGAGATCGTCCTCCTCGGCGGGCGTCCGATCCGGGAGCCGATGGCGCACTACGGGCCGTTCGTCATGAACAGCAAGCACGAGCTCCAGCAGGCCTTCGACGACTTCCAGGCGGGTCGGCTGGGCCGTATCCCCACCACCGCCCGCACCGGTCTCGGCCACCGCGGCGCGGGCCAGGCGGACGAGGAGTAGGGCCGGAAGGCCACGACGCACCACGGGCCGCGCCCCCTTCCCGGGGGGCGCGGCCCGTACCGTCGCACCGGCGTCCGGCAGGCTTCCGAGGCCGCGCCGAACACGCCGTACTTCCGCACGTACGAGCACCCCGCTTCCCGGGCGACGGTCACGGTGATCGGCACCTACGGCGAGTACAGCACCCCGCGGAACCTGCGGCCCGGCGACGTGTACGCCATCCACATCCCGGCGGCGGACAGCGCACCCGCAGCTCGGACCGCCTAGGCGTCCGGCTGCTTCGACTGCTCGTACAGCTCGAACCAGATCGACTTGCCCTCGCCGCGCGGGTCCACGCCCCACGCGTCGGCCAGCATCTCCATCAGCAGCACCCCGCGGCCGCTGGAGGCCATCTCGCCCGGGTGCCGCTTGTGCGGCAGCTCGTCGCTGGAGTCGGCGACCTCCACGCGCAGCCGGCGCTCGCCCAGCTCGCCGACCGCCTCCGCCACCAGCAGGGCGTCGCCGTCGGTGTGCACCAGGACGTTGGTGACCATCTCGGAGACCATCAGCACCACCGCGTCGAGCTGCTCCTCGTCGGCCCAGTCGTGCAGCAGCTCCCTCACCTGCCGGCGGGCGCCCGCGATGCGTTCCGGTTCGGCCTGGGCCACGGTCAGCATCGTGCGGCGGGCCGGGCGGGCCGGGTGCGCCACCGGGGTGCCGCAGCCGCAGCCCCCGCCCTCGCGGCACAGCAGGACCACGGCTATGTCGTCCTCGCGGCGGTCGGCCAGCGGCCCGGTGGTGTGGTGCGAGGACGGCCCGTGCACAGCCTGGACCAGCAGGTCGGCCAGCGCTTCGAGATCCCCGGCGTCGTGCGCGCCGGCGTCGTGCGCGCCGGCGTCGTGCGCGCCGGCGTCGTGCGTGCCGGCCTCGCGCGTGCCGCCCTCCAGGACCGCGCGCAGCCGGGCCCAGCCGGTGTCCAGGTCGTGCCCGCCGGTCTCGATGAGCCCGTCGGTGCAGAGCATCAGCGTCTCGCCGGGCTCCAGGGTGAACCGGGTGGTCGGGTAGTCGGTGTCGGGGACGATCCCGAGGGGGAGCCCGCCTGCCGTGGGCCGCATCAGGACGGTGCCGTCGGCCATCCGGACCGCGGGGTCGGGGTGGCCGGCGCGGGCCACCTCCAGCGTCCCGGTCTTCGGGTCGCACTCCACGTACAGGCAGGTCGCGAACCGCGGGCTGCGGGCGTCGGAGTCGTCCTCGGCGCCCGCCCCCTCGGGGGCGCACAGCCCGGCGAGGAAGCGGGAGGCGCGCGAGAGCACCGCGTCCGGCCGGTGCCCCTCGGACGCGTAGGCGCGTACGGCGATCCGCAGCTGGCCCATCAGCCCCGCCGCCCGCACGTCGTGGCCCTGCACGTCGCCGATGACCAGCGCGAACCGGCCCGACGGCAGCGGGATCATGTCGTACCAGTCGCCGCCGACCTGGAGTCCGCCGCCCGTGGGGACGTAGCGTGCGGCGATCCGCATGCCGGGGATCTCCGGGCCGAGCTGCGGCATCATCGACCGTTGCAGGCCGGTGGTGAGTTCCCGCTCGGACTCGGCCACGCCGGCCCGCTGGAGGGCCTGGGCCAGCATCCGGGCCACGGTCGTCAGGACGGACCGCTCGTCGGGCGAGAAGGACGCGGGCTGCTTGAAGGCGGCCATCCAGGCGCCCATGGTCCGCCCGGCCACGATCAGCGGCAGGAAGGCCCAGGACACCCGGTCGAAGCGCTGCGCGAGCGGCCAGGTGGCCGGGAAGCGCCGCTTGTAGTCGTCCGGGGTGGGCAGGTAGATCGCCCGGCCGGTGCGGACGACCTCCGCGGCCGGATAGTCCGTGTCCAGCGTCATGTCCGTGAAGGGGCCCTCGTCCCCGGCGTCGTGCCCGTGGTGTCCGATGACGGACAGCCGGTCCCCGGCCACGCCGAAGACGGCCAGCCCGTCGGGGTTGAAGCCCGGCATCGACAGCGAGGCCGCGACCCGCAGCACCTCCGCCGTGGAGCGGGCCTCCGCCAGCGCCCGGCCGGCGTCCAGCAGGAACGCCTCGCGGGAGCGGCGCCAGTCGCCGGTGATGGGCGTGTGCACGGCGGTGGTGCCCGGCTGCGGCTCGGCGATCTCCTGGATGGTGCCGATCAGCTCGTAGTCCAGGCTCCCGTCGGCCGACCACCTCTCCAGCGGTTTGGAGCGGCTGCGCACGGTCCGCATGACGCGTCCGTCCACGTCCATGATCCGCAGCCGGGCCTCGGCGAGGGTGCCCTCGGCGACGGCCAGGTTCACGATCCCGTTGATCTCGTTCCAGTCCACCGGGTGGAAGCGGGACCGTACGGCCACCTCCGGCAGGACGACCGGTTCGGCGGGCAGCCCGAGGAGCCGGGCGGCCTCCCCGTCGAGGGAGACCGTCCCGGAGGCGTTGTCCCATCGCCACAGACCCGTCGCGACGGCGGCCAGGACATCCTCGGTGCGCACCCGGCCATCTTTACAGGTCATATCCGTTACGTGCCTGTTCGCCGGTGACCGGACGCATATGCGCAGGCTGACGGTAGTGCCCGACCCGGCATCCTCCCGGACGGTAACCTTGGGACGGTTGAATCCACCCTGGTATCGCGAAGAACTGGATGACTGATGCATCGGTACAGGTCCCACACCTGCGGCGAGCTCCGCGCCTCTGACGTCGCCGCCGACGTCCGACTGAGCGGCTGGCTGCACAACCGTCGAGACCTGGGCGGCATCCTCTTCATCGATCTGCGTGACCACTACGGCATCACGCAGCTGGTCGCCCGCCCCGGCACCGCCGCGAACGAGGCCCTCAGCAGCGTCTCCAAGGAGACCGTCGTCCGCATCGACGGCAAGGTCGTCTCCCGCGGCGCGGACAACGTGAACCCCGACCTGCCGACCGGTGAGATCGAGATCGAGGTCTCCGAGGTCGAGGTGCTCGGCGCGGCCGCCCCGCTCCCCTTCACCATCAACACCGACGACGGTGTGAACGAGGAGCGCCGTCTGGAGTACCGCTTCCTCGACCTGCGCCGCGAGCGCATGCACCGCAACATCATGCTGCGCTCGGCGGTCATCGCCTCGATCCGCTCCAAGATGGTGGCCCTCGGCTTCAACGAGATGGCGACCCCGATCCTCACCGCGACCTCCCCCGAGGGCGCCCGTGACTTCGTGGTGCCGTCCCGCCTGAACCCGGGCAAGTTCTACGCCCTGCCGCAGGCCCCGCAGCAGTTCAAGCAGCTGCTGATGATCTCCGGCTTCGACCGGTACTTCCAGATCGCGCCCTGCTTCCGCGACGAGGACGCCCGCGCCGACCGCTCGCCGGGCGAGTTCTACCAGCTCGACGTCGAGATGTCCTTCGTCGAGCAGGAGGACGTCTTCCAGCCGATCGAGCGCCTGATGACCGAGCTCTTCACCGAGTTCGGCGGCGGCCGCGAGGTCACCTCGCCGTTCCCGCGGATCCCCTTCCGCGAGTCGATGCTGAAGTACGGCAACGACAAGCCCGACCTGCGCGCCAAGCTGGAGCTCGTCGACATCACCGACGTGTTCGAGGCCTCGGAGTTCAAGGCGTTCGCCGGCAAGCACGTGCGCGCCCTGGCCGTCCCGGACACCGCCGCCCAGCCGCGCAAGTTCTTCGACGGCCTCGGCGACTACGCGGTCTCGCTCGGCGCGAAGGGCCTGGCCTGGGTGCGCGTGGGCGAGGACGGTGCGCTGTCCGGCCCGATCGCCAAGTTCCTCACCGAGGAGAACGTCAAGGTCCTCACCGAGCGCCTGGGCCTGGTCCCCGGCCACGCCGTGTTCTTCGGCGCCGGCGAGTTCGACGAGGTCTCCAAGATCATGGGCCCGGTCCGGGTCGAGGCCGCCAAGCGCGCCGGCCACTTCGAGGACAACGTCTTCCGCTTCTGCTGGATCGTCGACTTCCCGATGTACGAGAAGGACGAGGAGACCGGCAGGATCGACTTCTCCCACAACCCGTTCTCCATGCCGCAGGGCGGCATGAAGGACCTGGAGGAGAAGGACCCGCTCGACATCCTGGCGTGGCAGTACGACATCGTCTGCAACGGCATCGAGCTGTCCTCCGGCGCCATCCGCAACCACGAGCCCGACGTCATGCTGAAGGCCTTCGAGATCGCGGGCTACGAGGCCGAGACCGTCGAGCGCGAGTTCGCGGGCATGCTGCGCGCCTTCCGCCTCGGTGCCCCGCCGCACGGTGGCATCGCCCCGGGCGTGGACCGCATCGTGATGCTGCTGGCCGACGAGCCGAACATCCGCGAGACCATCGCCTTCCCGCTCAACGGCAACGCGCAGGACCTGATGATGGGCGCGCCGACGGTCCTGGAGGAGGCCCGCCTGCGCGAGCTGAACATCGCGCTGCGCAAGCCGGTCGAGACGAAGGCGGCCGACGCCAAGCCGGTCGCGGAGTCCGTACACCCGGACGCTGCGCGCTGAGCGGTGGCCGGTAGGTAGGCAGGCTAGGCAGGCATGCGAAAGGGCCCGGGGTCGGCGACCCCGGGCCCTTTCTGCTGTTCGGTCTCCGCCCTGCCTAGAACTTCTCCAGGACGCCCTTGAGGAGCGCCGCGGAGGTCAGCTCGGCGGGGGCGGGGCCGGCGTGGAAGAAGCCGGCGTTCTCGGCGTCCAGCTTGCGCAGGAAGTCGAAGGCCTTGGAGTCGTGGTCACCGAAGGCGACGAACTGCCAGTGGATGCCGGGGGCCGCGGTGGCGGCGTCGGTCAGCGCCTGGCGGGCGGGCTGGCGGTTGTCGGGGGCGCCGTCCGTCTGGAAGACGACGAGGGCCGGGCCCTCGCCGCCGTCCTTGCGGTAGTGCTCCACGACGGCCTCGACGGCCACGTGGTAGCTGGTGCGGCCCATCCGGCCGAGCTCGGCGTGGCGGCCCTCGACCCAGGATCCGTAGTGGGTGTCGAGGGTCAGGTCGGCCGTGCCGTCCACCTCCGTGGAGAAGAACACGGTGTGCACGGTGGCCTCGTCGTCGAGGTGCGCGGCGAGGGCGAGGGCGTGGTCGGCGAGGTACTGGGCGCTGCCGTCCTTGTAGAAGCCGCGCATGGACCCGGAGCGGTCGAGGACGAGGTAGACCTTGGCGCGGGCGCCGGCCTTCCCCTTGCCGCGGAGCACCTGGCCGGCCGCCTTGTACGCGGCGGCGACCTCGGGCGCCCGACGCCGCACGGCTGCCGCCGCATGGGCGGGCCCAGCCGGCGCGCCGACCCCCGCCTCGGCCTCGGCCTGCGGCGCGTCTGCGTCGGGCTGCGCCTGCTCGTTCCGAGCCTCGGGCTCGGTGGTCTCGGCCGGTGCCTTCGGCTCCGCCGGGGCGGCGGTCTCGACCCGCTCCGCTGGAGCGGTGGCCTCTGCCTCAGCGGCCTCTGCCTGCGGCGCGGCTTCCGCCTGCGGCGCGGCCTCTGCCTGCGGCGCGGCGTCGGCCTGCGGCGCCGTCTGCGACTCCGCCTCGGCGACGGCGTCGGCCTGCGGCGCGGCCTCTGCCTGCGGCGGCTCGGGGGCGGTGGTTTCGGCCTGCTCCGCTGGAGCGGTGGCCTCCGCCTCAGCGGCCTCTGCCTGCGGCGCGGCGTCGGCCTGCGGCGGCTCGGGTTCGGTGGCCTCGGCCGGGGCGGTGGTTTCGGGCTGCTCCGCAGGAGCGGTGGCCTCCGCCTCGGCGGTGTCGGCCTGCGGCGCCGTCTGCGACTCCGCCTCGGCGACCGCGTCGGCCTGCGGCGCCGCGGGGGCCGTGGTTTCGGTCTGAGGCGCTGCCTCCGCCTCCGCCCCCACCTCCGCCTGCGGTGTGTCTGCGTCGGCTGCGGTCGCTTCGGGCTGCGCCCGCTCGTTCCGAGCCTCGGGTTCGGTGGGTGCCTGCGGTTCCGCCGGGGCGGTGGGCTCCGCCTCAGCGGCCTCTGCCTGCGGCGCGGCTTCCGCCTGCGGCGGCTCGGGTTCGGTGGCCTCCGCCGGGGCGGCGGTCTCGGGCTGCTCCGCTGGAGTGGTGGCCTCCGCCTCAGCGGCCTCCGCCTGCGGCGCGGCCTCCGCCGGTCCCTGCGGTTCCGCCGGGGCGGCGGTCTCGGCCTGCTCCGCAGGAGCGGTGGCCTCCGGCTCGGCGGTGGCAGCCGGTTCCGGGGCGGCGGGGGTTTCTCCGTCGGGCTTCGCCGCAGGCGAGGGGCGGCGGGCCTCCGGGACGGTGGGGTCGGCGGGCGGGGCAGGGGCCGTCAGGACCGTGCCGGGCTCGCGGTCCCGGGAGGACTGCGGGGGGACCGTCGGATTGTCGAAGGACGCCGCCACGAGTTCGGCGGCGGCATCCAGGGGGGTGCGTTCCGCCTGGTTCGGGACAGCCGCCGAAGTGGCGTCCGAATTTTCCGGAACCGGTTCCGCAGACCGTCCGAACACCTTGCGCAACAAGCTCCGAATACCCATGGGCCAGGCCTTTCGCATGAGTGCGTGCGTCATTTGTCCGTGCTGCGCGGTTGATCCCTGCCCAGAGTGGACACGTAAGGTTATCGGCCGCCCGGCTGGATCTTCGGCAGGGGCACCTTTCGTGGCGCCCGGCTCCCCGAGGTGATCACGCCGATTCCGAACTGCCGCTCCGACGTGCCGGGTTCACCAACCGTTCATCCCCGCGCCGCCGTTTCGGCGTAACCCGGGCCTACCGTCGCGGCTGGATTGTTCCGACACGTTGTCGGCGGCCACGCAGCTACTCGGAGGACACTCGTGCGCAAGCTTCTGCCGTTCATCGGCAACCCGCATGGGAGCGGCCGTTCCGCTCTCACCTGTCGTTACCGCTGTGGCGACGCCTGCTTCCACGAGGTGCCGAACACAAGCGACAACGAGTACGCGGGCGATGTCATAGCCCGTGCCTACTCCCGCCGCTCGATGCTGCGCTCGGCCGCCGTCGTGACGGTCGCCACCGCCGCCGGCTCCGCGGTGGCGCTGACCGCGCCGGGTCAGGCCGCCCACGCGGCGCCCGCCGCCGACGCCGCGGCCGCCGGTGCGGGCAAGGGCGGCGAGGCCGCCCGCGGCCTGCGCTTCAAGCCCGTCGCGCCCAACACCGACGACAAGGTCACCATCCCCGAGGGCCACGAGCAGAACGTGGTCATCCGCTGGGGCGACCCGATCATCAAGGGTGCCCCGGGCTTCAACGCCGACAAGCAGACCGCCGCCGCGCAGGCCGGTCAGTTCGGCTACAACAACGACTTCCTGAGCCTCCTCCCGCTCGGCGGGGACTACGAGCGCCAGCAGCTGCTCGTGGCCAACCACGAGTACACGGACGAAGTCCTGATGTTCAAGGCGTACGACCCGGCCAACCCGACCCGCGAGCAGGTCGAGATCGCCTGGGCCGCACACGGCCTGTCCGTGGTCGTCGTCCAGGAGGACCACCGCAGCGGCAAGCTGACCGCGGTCTCCCGCCACCAGCTCAACCGCCGCCTGACGGCCACCAGCGAGTTCCGGATGACCGGCCCGGCCGCGGGCAGCGCGCTGCTGAAGACCTCCGTCGACCCCACCGGCACCAAGGTGCTCGGCACCCTCAACAACTGCGGGGGCGGCACCACCCCGTGGGGCACCACCCTCCACGGCGAGGAGAACTTCAACCAGTACTTCGGCAACGCCGGCCAGGTCACCGACCCCACCGCCGCCGCCCGTCTGAAGCGCTACGGCGTGACCACCGGCGCCACCGAGCGCCAGTGGGAGCGCTTCGACAAGCGCTTCGACGTGGCCCAGGAGCCCAACGAGTCGCACCGCTTCGGCTGGGTCGTCGAGCTCGACCCGTACGACCCCCACTCCGTGCCGCGCAAGCGCACCGCCCTGGGCCGCTTCAAGCACGAGGCCGCAGAGCCCCGTCTGACCGAGGACGGCCGCCCGGTCGTCTACATGGGAGACGACGAGCGCTTCGACTACTTCTACAAGTTCGTCTCCTCGAAGCGGATGAAGAAGGGCAATTCGCGCGCGGCGAAGGAGCACAACCTCACGCTGCTCGACGAGGGCACCCTCTACGTCGCCAAGCTCACCGGTGACACCCCGGCCGCCGAGATCGACGGCACCGGCAAGCTGCCCTCCGACGGCGAGTTCGACGGCTCCGGCGTCTGGATCAAGCTGGCCACCGGCAACGTCTCGCACGTCGAGGGCATGACCGCCGAGGAGGTGTACGTCTTCACGCGCCAGGCCGCCGACAAGGTGGGCGCCACCAAGATGGACCGCCCCGAGGACGTCGAACCCTCCCCGCGCACCGGCCGCGTCTACGTCGCGCTGACCAACAACACCGACCGCGGCAAGCCCGGCAAGGAAGGCGCCACCGAGGCGAACCCGCGCAACCTGAACAAGCACGGCCAGATCCTGGAGTTCGCCGAGAACTTCGACGACCCGGCCGGCGACGGTTTCGCCTGGCGGCTCTTCCTGGTCGCCGGAGACCCGAACGACCCCGCGACCTACTTCGCGGGCTTCCCGAAGGAGAAGGTCAGCCCGATCTCCTGCCCGGACAACGTCGCCTTCGACCCGCACGGCAACCTGTGGATCTCCACCGACGGCAACCGGCTCGGCTCCCACGACGGCCTGTTCGGCGTCGCGACCAGCGGTGAGCGCCGCGGCGAGCTGAAGCAGTTCCTGACCGTGCCGCGCGGCGCCGAGACCTGCGGCCCGCTGATCCAGGACAAGCGCGTCCTGGTCGCCGTCCAGCACCCGGGCGAGATCGACGGCGCGTCCGTCGAGAAGCCGGAGTCGGTGTGGCCCGACGGCCCCGGCAAGATCGTCCGCCCGGCCGTCGTCTCGGTCTGGCGCAAGGACGGCAAGAACATCGGCGTCTGATCCGCATCGCCCGTTGCAGGGCCGGTGTTTCACGTGAAACAACGGCCCTGCAGGGTCAACTTCCGTCCGGCAGCCGCCCGACGGGAAGCCTGAGCGTCGTCAACGCACCCCCGTCCGGGGCGTTGGCGAAGCTCAGCGCGATCTCCAGCACCGCCGCCTGCCCCGCCACGATCGTCAGCCCCAGTCCGTGGCCGCGCCCGCGACCGGGGTCTCCGGTGCGGAAGCGCTGCGGGCCCTGCTCGATGAGTTCGGGCGGGTAGCCGGGCCCGTGGTCGCGGACCGTGACCACGGGGCCGTCCACGGTCACCTCGATGGGCGGTCTGCCGTGTTTGTGGGCGTTGACCAGGAGGTTGGTGAGGATCCGGTCGAGCCGCCGCCGGTCGGTGAGCACCGCGGCGTCGCGGACCACCCGGACCGAGACGGCGGGGCCGGCTGCCGCCACGGCCCGCTCCACCGCCCGGCCGAGTTCCACCCGGGCGAGGTCGGCCCGTTCCACGCCCGATTCGAGCCGGGAGATCTCCAGCAGGTCCTCGGTCAGCAGGTGCAGGGCCTTCAACCGGTCGTTGATCATCTCCTTGGGCCGGCCCTCGGGCAGCAGGGCCGCCGCGGCGAGCGAGCCGGTGAGCGGGGTCCGCAGCTCGTGCGCCACGTCCGCCGTGAAGCGCTTCTCCGCCTCCAGCCGCTCCTGGAGCGAGCCGGCCATCAGGTCCAGTGCCTGCGCCACGTCCCGTACCTCGTCCCGGTCCCGGGAGCGGCGGCCCGGCCGCCGATCGTCCGTGCGGGTGGGGAAGCCGACTCTGGCGTCCAGGTCCCCGGCGCTGATCCGGCGGGCCACGGCGGCGGTCGTCGCGAGCCTTCGGCTGATCCGGTCGGCGAGGAAGAGGCCGGCCAGCGCCACCACGCCGGCGGCCAGCGCGGCGGAGGCGAGGATCGCGGTGTCGATGTCCCGCAGCCGTTCGCGGGTGCCCTCGAACGGGATCCAGACGGCGAGGGCCTGCTGGTCGGCGGGAGCGGCGGCCCACATCACGGGCTTGCCGTCGTGCGTGCCGACCATGCTGCCGGTGTCGCCGCGGGCGACCAGGTCGCGCAGCGGACGAGGCAGTTGGGGCGGGTCCAGGACGATGTTCACGTCGCCGTGCGTCGTGCCGTACTCGTAGTGGCTGAGGGCGTGCTCCAGAGCCGTGCCCGCGTCCTTGCGGACCTCGCCGACGATCTGCGCCGCGACCACGTTGTGCACGAGGATCCCGAGCGCGGCGGCGACCATGCAGCACACCGCCGTGGTCGTCAGGGCGATCTTCCAGCGGAGGCTGCTCAGGGCGTGCATCGCTGCGCGTCCGGGCTGAGCGGTACGCCGGTGAGGGAGGGGCAGTCGTCGAGCGTGAGCTGGTTGAGGTTCATGATCCCGGCCTTCGGGTCCCACACGTAGTCGGAGACGGCGACATAGGCGGGGTTCGACGTCGGCTCGCGGACCGCCAGGTGTTCGGCGGCCACCTCCACTCCCTCCAGGACCGCCCGCCGGGCCAGGATCCGGGCGATCCTCCCGTCGTCCTGGACGGTGTAGACGCGCAGCTCGCTGACCCTGCCGTCGATGTCCAGGGCGGTGATCAGCTCCTGCCGGCCGTTGCCCGTCAGGTCGTGGAAGACCGGGGGCCGCACCGGGCAGTCGGGGCCGCCGTCCACAGCCTGTGTGCAGAGCGCGAGCCGCTGGACCGCCCGGGGGTCGACGAGCCGGCCCGTGCCGCCGTCCTGTTCGGTGGCGGAGGTGACGTCGGCGCGTACGACGCTCACCGGATTCACCGCGTGCATGCCCAGGTCCGGTGCCTTGGGCAGGCCGGGGACCACGGGGGCGGTGCCCGGCACCTGGGCCGGGTCGGGCGGGTCGGGGCGGATTCCCTTCCACAGGCTCTGCGGAGCGTGCACCGTGCCCAGGTCGCCGTCGTTCTGCAGCCCCTCCACGTCGGCGCACCCCGCCAGGGCCAGGGCGAGGACCAGGACGGCCGGGACGCGGTACATGCTCCGATGCTCCCCCGCCGGGGTCCGCCCGGCCCGGTCAGCGCTCCGGCTGGGTGATGGCACGGGCGGCCGCGAGCTCCTGGTGGACGGGTGCCAGGACGCCCGACCCGTCGCCCTCCGGTCCGCCCTCGACCCGTACCGGGACGGTGCTGCTGCGCACCCGGCCGGCCAGTTCGCGCAGCTGTCGCGCGACGGACGCCACCTCCTCGGGCGCGGGGGGCGGGGCGCCGTGGTTGACGCGGACCCGGGCGGCCGTGGACGCGTCCACGATCCGCTCGACGGCGACGACCAGGGGCCACCACGCCGCGGCCCGGGTGCCGGTCGGCGGCGGCTCGGTCAGCGCCCGCTGGAACTCGCTGCGGACGCCCGACAGGTCGCGGTAGAGCCGTCGGCGGGCCTGGAGGCGGGCGGTCCGGGCCGCCGCGCGCGCCGCGTCGTCCGCGGCCGGTGCGAAGGCCCGTTCCACGTAGCGGGCGGCGTCGTCCACGGTCTCGGCGAGCCGGTCCCCGATGCGGGTGTGCCAGCTCTCGGGCCACAGCAGGTATCCGGCGATCAGGGTGATGGCGCAGCCGATCAGGCTGTCCAGCAGCCTGGGGCGGATCAGGTCGAAGCCCTGGTGGTTGAGCAGGTCGGAGAGCAGCAGGATCACCGGGGTGATCGCGGCGGTCTGGAAGGCGTAGCCCTTGGCGGAGAAGACCGGGATCAGCGCGCCGAGCACCACCATCACCGGCACGTCCCACCAGCCGCGCGGCACCTCGGCGAGCACGGCGGCGGCGACGACCAGCCCGATCGCGGTGCCGAGCGCACGCAGCAGGGCCCGGGAGAACACCGAGCCGAAGTCCGGTTTGAGGACGAAGGTGACGGTCAGCGCGATCCAGTAGGACCGTTCGAGTTCGACCACCGACACGAGCGACTGGGCGAGGCCGATGCACAGCGCGAGCCGCAGTCCGTAGCGCCAGGAGGCCTCGGACATCATCATGTCGCGCACCGCCCGCCGGGCGCGGACCTTCAGCGCGGCGGGCCGGCCGAGGCGGTCGTCCACGTTGTACGGGTCCGCTTCGGGGAGGTGCACGATCGTCGCGGCGTGGCGCAGGGCCGCGTCGACGGCCCGTTCGGCGGGGGTGCGGGCCTCGGGCAGGTCGAGTACGGGTGCCGAGGTGCTGCCCTCCTCGACGGCCGTCGCGAGTCCCCGTACGGCCGCGGGGATCTCGGGGGGCAGTGGCCGGCCGCGCAGGTGTGCGGCGGGGGCGGCTTCCACCAGCGGGATCACCACGTTGAGCTGGGCGAGCATGCGCACGAGCGACGGGCTGCGGCCGTGGACGCGGGCCCGGCGGCCCAGGATCAGGTCGTAGGCCCGGTCGAGTTCCCCGGTGACCCGGCGGCGGCGCTCGTCGTAGAGGTCGCCGGGACCGCCGGCGGCTTCCAGGGCGTCGGCCAGGGCCCGGTAGGTGGCGGCGACGGCGGCCCGTTCGGGGCGGCGGCCGCGCAGCGGCCAGCCCAGCAGGGTCAGTGCGAGGACGAAGAGTCCCCCCGCGCTCAGCAGCAGCGGGGCGATCCACCAGGGCTGCGGCATGGGGAGCCCGGCGCCGACGACGGCGTTGAGCAGGAGCAGCAGCCCGGACACGGAGGCGACCGTGCCGATGGAGGAGATCATCCCGGAGACCAGGGCGATGAGGGTGAGCACGGCGACGGCCACCCAGCCGTGGCCGTAGACGAGGGTGCCCAGGGCCACGCCGACGGCGCCGAAGACCTGCGGGACGGCGATGTTCAGGACACGCATCCGGTAGGCGTCGGCGGTGTCGCCGATGACCCCGGACAGGGCGCCCATGGAGGCGAGCGCGCCGTATTCGGGCTCGTCCAGGGCGAAGCCGACGGCGAGCGGGACGGACAGCGCGACCCCCGCGCGTGCCGCGGCGGCCCAGGGGACGGGCGCGGTGGTCGGCTTCAGCCCCTCGAGGAGCCAGGCCGGCGGGGCCAGGGGGTGGTGCCGGGCTCGCCGCGACGCTATGTGTTCGGTGCGTTCGGTGCTCATTCCCGCTTCCGTGCCGCCGCTCGCGAATCGGTTCTTCTGGGCTCTTCTGAGCCGTTCTGCGCGTGTTGTACCTTCCGAGCTTATGGGGTGCGGCGCAGTCGTCCCGTCACCCATGCGGCGAGAGCCGCGGCGAGCCCGATCAGCAGCACGACCCAGGCGGTGGTCCGCAGGAACGCGGTGAGGGCGTCGTACACCGCGCCGGCCGCGGCGCGGTCGATGTCGGCGGGCAGGTCGTCCAGGGTGAGGCGGCGGCACACCTCCACGGTCAGCCACAGCAGTCCGGCCCCGACCGCCAGTCCCAGGCCGGTGGCGATGACGGCGCGGCGCCGCCGGACGGCGACCGCCACGGCCGACACGGCCAGGACCACGGTCAGTACGGGGAGCCAGACGCCGGCGATCTGGAGCATGCGGAAGCCCTTCCTGAGGGCGCCGAGGTTGTCGTACTCCATGACCTCCACGGACAGCCGGGTCACCGGGATGCGGTCCGCGAAGGGCACCTGGTCGGCGACGAGTTCGCTCTTGATCCGGTCGATGACGGGCGCGAGGTCGACGGTGACGGCGTCGCCGCGGCCGGTGGTGAGCGCGTGGAGGAAGGCGGTGTGGGCGGCGCGGTTGGCGGCGTCCCAGGCCGTGCGGTAGGCGGGGGTGTCGGCGAAGGAGCGCAGCGCCTCGCCGAGCAGGGCGTCGACCCCGGCCTGGAAGGGGCCCGCGTCGATCTGCCCGGTGAGGGCGCGGGCGGTGTGCGTGACGACGACCTCCTGCACGGCGGGGTTCTCGGCGAGGGGGGACATGGCCGCGGTGTAGCGGTCCGCGTCGCCCAGCTCGCGGTCGGCCCAGTACGCGACGGCGCTCGCGGGCACGAGGAGGGCCACGAGCACGATGAGTACCGCCGACAGGATGGTGCGCACGTCACCAGGGAAAACGGGGGAAGGCCCGGGCGCGAGCGGTGTTGCTGCGGGCGGGTGGTGGGCCGGTGGACGGCCCGGCTGGCCCGCCCGCCGTCTCGCTCACGGACGTGGTCGCCGCCGTCGAGGGGCCCGCGGAGGCCTCCCGGTGCGCGGAGATCCGGATGCAGGGGCCCGGCGCGGGCGCACCGGCGCCGGACGGCGCGGAGCCGACCTCCGCACCGCCCTCGCCGCGGCCGGCCGCGGTCAAGCACCTGCACGCCACCTGGGGCACCGAACGTCCCGCGCAGACCCTCATCGGGGTCGCCGCCCCGGCCCTGCCCGGCATGCTCTTCGAGATCGACGCCGTCGCGGTGCGCACGCCCCGACCGCTGATCCACTTGCCGGTCGGAGGCGGCGGGTGTGCCCTGGAGGATGGGAGAGAGGAGCCCGTCATGGCACATGCGGCACCCGCTGCCCCCCGGCAGCACCGCCCGATGGCGGACATGACCCACCTGAGCAAGGGCGCCTACGTGAGGCCGCTGCTCCTCGGACTGGTCTACGGAGTCTGGTGCGCGTTCATCGCCCGCCAGGAGGGTCCGGTCACCGCGGCCAACGTCCTCTTCGGCATCCTCTGCGGCGTGATCTTCGCGGGCATCATGTTCGGCCTGGCCAGGGTCGGCCCGCGGATGATGCGCGAGGTCCACGCCGCCGCCTACGGGGCCTTCGGCGGCATCGCGGTGGGCTACCTCTACAGCCTCACCGGCGAGTCGATCCTCAAGGGCGTGGTGATCGGCCTGGCGGTCGCCGTGGGCGTCGGCGCCACCGCCTTCTACCGCTACTACACGCACGAGGACTGAGCAGGCCCGCAGCCGGACCTCGCAGGGGCGCCGGCCCTCCGCCCGTGGTCGAGGGCGGGGGAGCCGGCGCCCCTCCATGTCCGCTCGCGGCCGCTATGCGGCCGAGTCGCCGGCCGCGGTCCTCGCGCCGACCTTCCGGGAGGCCACGGCCGGCTGCGCGGCCGTGGCCTGCTGCGGTTCACTCTCGTCCTCGACGGACGGGGCCGGGGTCTTCGGCGGAGCGATCGGCTCGGCCTGGCGGACGGGCGGCGCGAAGCGGGAGACCTCGGCGCGGAGCATGGCGTTCAGTGCGGCGTACGGGTCGATGGGCATGGCGGAACCTCACGGGTGCTCAGGGGGGTGTGGGGGATGCGCTGGGGACCCGGTCCGCTCAGCAGCGCAGCACCACGGTGCGCACCGTCCGCAGGGACAGGGCCGGTTCGGCCGCTCCCGTGCGAGGCCCGCGCCCGGGGACCTCGCCCTGTTTCACGTGAAACACCGTGAGCGGGGTCCGCTGGACGCAGACCGGCCCGCGCGCGGTGGACCGTACGGCTGCGCGTGCCTCGGAATCGGCGGCGGGATCGGACTGGCCCTCCGCGGGTTCGGCGGGCTCGCCGGGAGCCGCGGGGGCCCCGGGGGCCGAGGAGGCCGGGCGGTACTCCGCCGCGGCCGCACCGGCCGGACCGGCGCCGAACACGCACAGCAGCACGACGCAGGCCGCGGTGAGCGCCCTCGTCAGTGCCGCGCGTGCGTGTCGCCTCCAGGTCATGCGAGGGGTGTGCCCCGCCACGCCGGAAGACTCCCGGACGGACCCCGAGAAGCCCCCGACCGGGGGACGAAGACACTCCCCTCGGCTGACAGCCCGCCAGATGTCAACTACTGCTGCGGTGCCCCGTGAGCCGGGCCAGCACGGAGGTCTCCCCGTCGATCACCCGCAGTCGGGCGCGATCGGGCGGCTCCTCCCGGCCGGGCGCCCTGCCGGGCGAGACCCGCACGACGGTGAACACGGCCGTGCGGCGGTCCGCGCGCGGGATCTCGATGGTCCGGCCCTGGCGCAACTCCCCCAGCCGCAGCCCGGTTCCGGTGACGACGGCGGTTCCGGCGGCACCCGGCGCCGGCCCGGTGGAGTCCCAGGACGCCTCCTCGCCGTCGACGCCGAACGGCACGTCGACACCCAGGCTCGGGATGCGCAGCCGTAGGGGACGGGCGGCCCGCAGGGGTCCGGAGACCGTCCTCAGCGGCCCGGCGGCGATCCTGCGCGGCCGGGGCGCCGCGCCGGGGCGGCTCTCCCCGGACTGTTCCAGCTCCCGTACGAGACGGCGGTGGCCGGACAGCCCCAGCGCCCGCGAGGGCAGTGCGTCGTCGGTGGTCGCGGCTGCGGGCGCGGCACCCTCGGTCCGCTGCAACACCACCACGGTGCCGGACAGCAGAGCCACCGTCAGCGAGGCGACGACCCACGTGGCGCGGGGCATGGGGATTCCCTCCAGTCCGGCTCGTGCGGCCGGGTCATGTGAGCAGTGGACACTTCCACTGCCCATCGACACACCGTGAAACACGAGAGACTGACATGGAGTCACGGGCGTGTTCCCGCACGATCGGGGAGTCTTCGCAGCTCGCGCCGGTTCGGCGCACCGGCCGCCGGGGCCGGCGCGGATACGCCCGAACGGGTGAGGGATCAGCGGTGCCCGGTGACGCGGGCGCGCGGGGTCACAGGACGACGGCCGCCGTGCCCGCCCCCATGAGCGCGGCGGCCAGGTGCATGGCCGGATGGCCGTAGTCGCCGTACCAGAGGTGGCGGGCCAGGCCGCCGAGCGCGGCCAGCGCGGCGATGATGCCGATCTGGCCGAACAGCGTCACGGCGCAGCAGGGGGCCAGGAGCAGCAGGAAGGAATTCAGCCAGAAGGGTGCGGCACCCGTCCAGCCCCGCCATTCCCTGATCGCCGTCGCCATGGACTATCGGCCTTTCATCGTCAACTTGTCGGCTGCACAGCCTCCTTGGGTGCGAGGGCCGGCACAAGGGCCCGGTCGGCTAGAAAACCGAAGGCCAGGCCGAAAGTCGTCCACAAGGTGGTCTGGATGGCCAGGGACGCGAGGCGGAAGTCCCAGATCAGAGCGGCGGGGAAGCCGGCCGGGACCTCGTCGACCCCCGGCAGGACGGCGTATGAGACTCCGATGAGTACGACGAAGGCCGCGCCGGCGGCCACCGACGCGTTCCCGTTGCCGAGCTTCGGCGCGAGCCGCCGCCCGACCATCACCGCGCCCGCGGCCAGCAGCATGCCCAGGACGATCATCAGGAGGTAGAGGGCGGTCCGCCGGGCAGCCGTGCCGGGGTCTCCGACGGCCGGCGGGTTGGCGGGGTACTTGAAGAAGGGCACCAGGGTCACGGTGACGAACAGGCCCGCGGTGACCAGCGCCGCCGTGGCCCGCGGCCCGATGCGGCCGATGCGGCCGAGCGCGAAGCAGTGGACCAGCGCGGCGAGTCCGCCGAGCGCGACGCCGTAGAGCACGACGCCGGTGGCGAGACCCGCCGTGGCCTGGAGGGCCCGGCTGACCGGGGCCTCCCCGCCGTGGCCGTGTCCGGCCCCGGCGGCGGCCTCCTCGATGGCGATGGCCGCGTCCACCTCGGACTCACCGAGGAGGTACGCGACGAGGAAGGCGGCCGCGCCGGCCAGCAGGCCGGCGAGCATGCCCCGGACGAGCAGGGTGCGGGGGGATGCGGAGTTCATGGTTCGGTTCCCTTGCTGAGACGGATCCCTTGCCGAGAGGGGGTCGGTGGCAGGGGAAGCGGATCAGTGGCAGGGGAATCCGAGCAGGTGGCGGCCGTCGTGCAGCCACTCGTGGATGGTCTCGCCCTCGAAGACGGCGGTGGCGCCCTGCTCGGCGCCGACGAAGTAGAGCAGGACCAGCATCAGGACGCCGGCGAACACCGCCCAGGGGGCGAGTGCGGAGAGCGAGATGGGGGCGATGGCGGGGGCGTTCGTCGTGGGCACGGCGGAGTTGGCCATTGCAGAACCTCCAGAGGGAACACGCGTCCCGGTCAGTGGTGCGCTCGACGACGGTGGCGGGTCTGACTTGCCTCCCCCTCCGGGAGGATTCACAGTGGCGCGACCGTGCCGGATTCTCACCGGTGCTTCCGCCGTACCGTCGTCATGGACTTGTCTCGTTCGTGACGGTACCGCGCTTAGGCTCCCCTTATGAAGAGTCAGTCGGTGCGCGTTCACCTCGTGCGCCCCCCACTGGACACAGCGGCCCGCCAGGGTCGTTTCGGTCACGCCCGGCCGTGCCCCGGCTACGGGGGACTGCGCGGCCCGGACACCGGGGAGTGGGCCGGACGCACCCTGGAGGAGGTGGCGGCCGAGGCCCCGCAGGCCCTGCACGCGTGGCTGACGGATCCCGGGTTCGCACCCCCGGGCGGGGAGTCCGTGGACGCGCTGATCGCCCGCGTCGGGGCGCAGCTGGCGGCACTGCCCGCGGGCACGCACCGGGCCGAGGTCGACCAGGCCGTCGTACGGGCGGCCGTGGTGCACGCGCTGGAGCTCCCGGCGGCGGCCTTCTGGCGGCTCGACGTGCGGCCGGAGTGGGTCACCACCCTGACCGGACGGGCCGGCCGCTGGAACCTCCTCGTCGGCCGGCCGCAGGACGAACCGCCCGACGCCTAGCAGGCGACCGGGCGGGCAGGCGACCGGGCCCGGACCCCGCGACGCGGTCCGGGCCCGGCCGGCGGCGGGCGCGGGTGTGTTACGCCGTGATCCAGTCGGACGTGGCGATCACCGGCTGCACGCCGTCACGGTGGACGGTGCCCTCGATCAGGCCGTACATGCGGTCCGCCGCGAAGTAGACCTCGTTGTCGTTCTTGAGGCCGAAGGGCTCCAGGTCGACGAGGAAGTGGTGCTTGTTGGGGAGGTTGAGCCGCACCTCGTTGACCTTGGGGCAGTTGTCGAGCACCCGCTCGGCCATCTGGTTCAGGGTCTGCTGGAGCGAGTACGAGTACGTCTCCGCGAAGGCCTCCAGCATGTGCTTGCGGACCTTCTTGTACGCCCGGTCCCAGTCGTGGCCGGGGTCGTCGGCGGCCAGCGCGGAGTGCGCCCAGCGCGCGGTGACCTTGGTCGCCAGGATGCGGTCGTACGCCTCCTTCAGCGTCGTGTACTTGTCCTTGATGTAGCCGTGGAACTCGGAGTTCGTGGAGTTCATCACCGTCAGATCCTTCAGGCCCGAGATGACCTGGAGGCCCGTCGTCTCGCTGTAGGTGATCTGCGCGGTGCGCACCTCCTGGCCCTTGAGGGCGAAGGAGTGCTGCTCCTTGCGCGTCGGGACCGGGATGCGCTCCCAGGCGAACTCCTCGATGCGGATCTGGGCCTCGCGGATCGGTGCCTGCGAGGAGACGAAGTGCTTGGCGAGCAGGATGCCGAAGGCCTCCGGCGACTCGATGCCGTGCTCCTTGCCGAAGGCGTACACCGTGTTCTTGGTGGTGTCGGTCGGCAGGCAGTTGGCGTTGTCGCCGGTCAGGTGGACGTCGCGGAACTCACCGCGGAGCGCGACCGAGACGTTGAGGTCGCGGATCTCGTGCCAGGAACCGTCGTTGCCCTTGCGGGTCACCTTCACGATCCGGTTCTCGGCCTTGCCGTACTGGTTCTGGGCCAGGACGTGCTTGCTCATGCTGTCTTCCTTCGGGTACTCGGGAACACGGAGTCCGTACTTCTGGATCCCGTACGCCCGGCGTCCAGCGGTCAGCCCGCTCCCCGCCGTTCGGCCCCGAGGGGGCCGCCCCGGGACTGACGTGCATCCCGGTCCGTAGGTGCTTGGCCTGTTTTGCGTTCGCGGCCTGCACGGATTGCAGCATGTGCGCGGCGGGTTGACCACCGCACGGATCCTCCGAACACCGGCACCAGCGGATTGGGCGACCCCACAGATGCGCAGGTCAGACGGTGTGCGCGTCAGCCACTGTCAGGGCCTCGTCCAGGATCCGCAGCCCCTTGGCGACGTCCTCGGGCGAGATGTTGCAGGCCGGCGCGATGTGGATCCGGTTGCCGGCGATCAGCGGCCAGAGCCCGCCCTTCCTGCACGCGGCCCCGAACTCCGCCATCGGCGCGTTGTCCGCCCCGGCCGCGTTGTACGGCACCAGCGGCTCGCGCGTCTGCCTGCTCCGGACGAGTTCGAGGGCCCAGAAGGTGCCGAGGCCGCGGACCTCCCCGACCGAGGGGTGGCGCTCGCCGAGCGCGCGCAGGCCGGGCCCGAGGAGCTCGGCGCCCGTGCGCGCGGACTGCTCGACGACGCCCTCCTCCTCCATCACGCCGATCGTGGCGACGGCGGCGGCGCAGGCCAGCACGTGCCCGGAGTACGTCAGCCCGCCCGGGTAGGGCCGGCGGGCGAAGGTCTCGGCGATGGCCGCCGAGACGGCCACACCGCCCAGCGGGACGTAGCCGCTGGTCACGCCCTTGGCGAAGCAGATCAGGTCCGGGGTGACGTCCCAGTGCTCGGACGCGAACCACTTCCCGGTGCGGCCGAAGCCGACCATGATCTCGTCGAGGACGAAGACGATGCCGTAGCGGTCGCAGAGCGCCCGTACCCCGGCCAGGTAGCCGTCGGGGTGCACGAGCACGCCGGGCGCCCCGCCGACGGTCTCCAGGATGATCGCGGCGATGGACTGCGGGCCCTCGAAGACGATGGTGTCCTCCAGGTGGCGCAGGGCCCGCTCGCACTCCTCGGCCTGCGTCGTCGCGTAGAACGGCGAACGATAGGCGAAGGGCCCCCAGAAGTGCACGACGCCGGCGGTCGCGGAGTCGTTGCCGAAGCGGCGTGCGTCACCGGTCAGGTTGATCGCGGTGGAGGTGGCGCCGTGGTACGAGCGGTACGCGGACAGCACCTTCGGCCGCCCGGTGTGCAGGCGGGCCATGCGGACGGCGTTCTCCACCGCCTCCGCCCCGGCGTTGGTGAAGAAGATCTTGTCGAGGTCGCCCGGGGTGCGCTCCGCGATCAGCCGGGCCGCCTCGGAGCGCACGTCGACGGCGAAGCCGGGCGCGACCGTGCAGAGCCTGGCCGCCTGCTCCTGGATGGCCGCGGTGACCTTGGGGTGCTGGTAGCCGATGTTCGTGTAGACCAGGGCGCTGGAGAAGTCGAGGTAGCGGGTGCCCTGGTAGTCCCAGAAGTACGACCCCTCGGCGCCGGCGACGGCGAGCGGGTCGATGAGCTCCTGCGCCGACCAGGAGTGGAAGACGTGCTTCCGGTCAGCGTCTTTCACGGTCGCGAGGGCGTCGGCTTCTGCGTTCATGAAATGAGAGTAGTCGTCCAGGATGTGGACACGGCGCGGCGCCCGCCGGAGGCTCCTGCGCCCGGATCCCGTCGATCAGCAGCGCGGCGGCGACCACGCGCCCGGCCGGGCAGGGCCGGGCCCGCAGCGCCGAGATCCGCATGCGGACACGCGGGCACGCGGCACGCGGACATGGGAACAGGGGGCGATGCGGGCGCGGGCCGGGGCCGCGGCTATTTGTCGGAGTAGCTGAAGTCCCCCACGGTCCAGGCGCTGACGTCGCCGAGGGCGATCCGGTACATCCCGCCGGTCTCGGGGATGCCCACCGGGCCCTGGAGGATGCGCGCCACGTGGAAGTGCAGGTGCGAGGGCGGGCCGGAGGGATGTCCGGCGGTGGCTCCGGGGGAGCTGAACACCTCGGCGAACGGGCCCAGCTGGTCGGAGTCCCGCAGGACCTCCGCCACACGCTGGCGCCAGACGCGTTCGGGGGCGAGGCGGCCGGTGATGACGGCGCCGTTCACGACGACCGTCAGGGACATCTGATTGGTCTGCTCCGACTCGACCTTGGCGGCGATGTCACGGAGCAGGTCGTCAGGGATCGACATGGGCAGGGACTCTAGCAAGCGTGCCCGGTCCGTGGCGCTGCTTCCGGCGGGACGGCGGCCGATTTCCGACGCGGAAGCGGGCCCGCGGCCCGCACGCACAGGTGCGGGCCGCGGGCCCGTTCGTCCGCCTCCGCGGCGGTGCCGACGCCGGTGCAGGTACAGGCGCCGGCGTCAGTGCGGTCTCAGGCGGGAACGATGTTCTCGGCCTGCGGGCCCTTCTGGCCCTGCGTGACGTCGAAGGTGACCTTCTGGCCTTCCTGGAGCTCACGGAAGCCGGAAGTGGCGATGTTGGAGTAGTGGGCGAAGACGTCCGCGCCGCCACCCTCCTGCTCGATGAAACCGAAACCCTTTTCCGCGTTGAACCACTTCACGGTGCCGGATGCCATGCAAGTTCTCCTTTGGGGCAGTGCCCGGGCCGCACTGTGCGGACCCGGCGTCGCCGAGATGATTGCCCCGACCGGAAATCGAACCGGAAATGAAAAGTGCGCCCACCGCAAAAATCAGGTGAGAGCACTTGTAAGCTTTTGGGGACCACAACCGCAACTGGCGCCACCGTAGCACAGTGATAACCGGAGAACCGGTAAAGACTTTCCAGGCCGATAATTCCGGCGTTGCGCGCGCCGGATATCCGGTCCAGAAATCCAATGAACGGTAATACGGTAATACGGTCATGAGGTCGTGCGGTCATGTGGTCAGGCGCCGATGCGCAGCAGCGCGAGGGTGATGTTGTCGGGTCCTCCCGCGTCGATCGCGGCCTTCCACAGTTCGAAGGCCGCCCGGCCGTCGTCGTGCACCCGCAGCAGCTCCTCGATGGCGTCGTCCGGCACCGGGTCGGTCAGCCCGTCGCTGCACACCAGGTAGCGGTCGCCCTCCGCCAGCGCGAAGGCCTCGATGTGCGGGGTGATCGCGGTGTGGCCGCGGCTGCCGCCGAGGACCTGCGTGACGGCGGAGGTGGTGCGGTGCCCGGGCACCGGGGGCGGGCTGTCGTCCACGCTCACCTGGTGCAGCCCGTCGCGCGCCGCGTGGAACACCTTGCTGTCGCCGACGTTGAAGGACAGCAGTGACTCGGCCAGGACGAGGGCGCCCGCGACCGTGGTCCCCATCGCGGTCAGGTCCGGACGGCCGTCGGCGGCCGAGTACACCGCGTCGTTGCAGAGGTTCAGCGCGTCGTCGACGGCCTGCGCGCAGTCCAGTGAGGGGCCCAGCGAGGAGAGCTGGCGCACCACGAGCTCGCTGGCCACCTCCCCGGCCGGCTGCCCGCCGAGCCCGTCGGCGACCGCGACGACGAGCGGTCTGCCGAAGGGGAACACCAGCGTCTGGGGGTTCTGGGTCACGGTCCCGCACAGGGTCCACGGCCCGATGACGAGGCTGTCCTCGTTGTGCTCGCGGACCAGCCCGACATGGCTCAGGGCGGTCACAGCTATGTACGTCACCTCGTCGTCCCGCCTCTCCGCAACGGCACCGGCAGACGCGTCCTGTCGCCACCATTGTCGCGCCGCTCCGGCATGCGGGGCGCGGTCTGCCGGAGCACGCTGGTCCTGGAGCCGCCTGTCCCCCGACGGCGGCCGGGCCAGGAAGGACCGCCGCAGATGTTCGCGAGGCTGAGCACCTACCAGGGATCACCCGTCCCCGCGGAAGGGGACGTGGGCGCGCATTCGGAGGAGATCGTCCGGCAGGTGAAGGACGCCCCCGGCTTCCTGGGCGTCTACTACCTGGTCGACCGGGCCACCGGGGAGGCCAAGTCGCTCACCCTGTGGGAGGACGAGCAGAGCATGCGGGACAGCGAGGAGCTCGCCCACCGGATCCGCGAGGAGACCGCGCGCCGGGAGGGCCAGCAGGTCGTCGGGGTCGAGCACTTCGAGGTGGGCTTCAGCCATCTGGGGCCGTAGCGGCAGCCTCCGGCGCACGCGTCCCGGCGCGGCGTGGGAGAGAGGTACGAGGGACGAGGAGCGATGGTCATGGGCAAGCTCTCGATCGACCAGCTGCGGGAACGCGTACGCGGGGCGGTGGTCACCCCCGGCGACGACGCCTACGAGGAGGCCCGCGCGGTCAACAACGCCATGATCGACCGGCGGCCGGCCGCCGTCGTGCGGTGTGCCAACGCCGGCGACGTCATGGCCGTGGTCGACTTCGCACGGGAGAACGGGCTGGACCTCGCGGTCCGCGGCGGCGGCCACAGCGTGCCGGGCTTCGGCACCTGCGACGACGGCGTGGTCGCCGACCTGTCCGCGATGCGCGGGGTCCGCGTCGACGCCGCGCGCCGCACGGCGCGCGCGGAGGGCGGCGCCACCTGGGGCGACTTCAACGCGGCGACCCACGCCTACGGGCTGGCCACCACCGGCGGGATCATCTCCACCACCGGCATCGGCGGGCTCACCCTCGGCGGCGGCATCGGCTACCTGTGCCGCGGGCTGGGTCTGAGCTGCGACAACCTGATCTCGGCCGATGTGGTGACGGCGGACGGCCGGGTCGTCGTGGCGAGCGAGGAGGAGAATCCCGACCTCTTCTGGGCGCTGCGCGGCGGCAGCGGGAACTTCGGCGCGGTGACCTCGTTCGAGTACCGGCTCAGCCCGGTCAAGGACATCTACGGCGGACCGATGCTCTTCGAGCTGGACGACGCGGCGACCGTCCTGCGGTCGTTCGCCGAGTACATCGCCGACGCCCCGGAGCAGCTCGGCGGCTTCCCCGCCTTCCAGCTCGCCCCGCGGCTGCCGTTCATCCCGGAGGACCGGCACGGGGATCCCTTCGCCCTGATCGTGGGGTGCTGGGCCGGGCCGCTCGACGAGGGTGAGAAGGCCCTGCGGGCCTTCCACGACTTCGCCCCGGTGGTCGCGGAGCACGTCGGCCCGATGCCGTACCCGGCGCTCAACAGCGCCTTCGACGCCCTCGTGCCGCCCGGTCTCCAGCACTACTGGAAGGCCAACTTCGTGACCGAGCTCAGCGACGCCGCGATCGAGGCGCACCTGGTGCACGGTCCGAAGCTGCCCGCCGTGAACTCCACGGTCCACATCTACCCGATCAACGGTGCCTGCCACCGCGTGGGGGCGGACGAGACGGCCTTCGCCTACCGCGACGCCTCCTTCGCCACCGTCATCGCCGGCATGTGGCCGGACCCCGCGGACAACGAGGCGAACACCGCCTGGGTGCGCGACTACTACGAGGCCACCGCCCCGCACTCGGAGGAGGGCGGCTACATCAACTTCATGGCCGAGGACGACCAGAGCCGGATCAGGGCCAACTACAAGGGGAACTACGACCGTCTGGCCGAGGTGAAGCGGACGTACGACCCGGGCAACCTCTTCCACCTGAACCAGAACATCCAGCCCGCCGCCTGAGGCGGTGCGGATGCGGGCCGTGTCCGGTTGTGCATAGTTTGTCGTAGTACCGGAAGGTCCCGTACGCCTGGTTTTTGCCTGATCGAGGAAGGCCCCTCCATGAAGCGTTTCCCGGTGGTCGGTGTGCTCTGCCTGAGCGCGGTGTTCGGCCTCAGCGCGTGTTCCGACGACAGTTCCCCCGCCGAGGAGGCCACCGAGGCCGCGGCCGACCTGTGCACCGACCTGAACGCCCTCAAGGCCGACAACGCCAAGCTGAAGGCCCTGAACCCCGCCGTCGCGACCAAGGACGAGATCAAGGATGCCTACGACGCCGTCCAGCAGGACTGGGAGGACGTCAAGGAGAACGCGAGCAAGATGAGGGACGCGGAGCGCGAGGCGGTCCAGTCCGCCGCCGAGAACCTGAAGAAGGGCTACGAGGACCTGCCGGGCGACACGACCGGCAAGGACGCGCTCACCCAGCTGCAGCCCCAGATCCAGTCGCTGGACCAGGCCGCGACGGCCGCCTCCTCCGGTCTGAAGTGCTGACCACCGGGTGACCGGCTCCTCGGCATCGTGCAGAAGACCCCGTCCGGTTCGCCGGGCGGGGTCTTCGCATGCAGCGCGGGCCCGCGGGCGGGCCCGCGGGGCTGAGGGCTCAGGGTTCCTCGTCGTCCACGAACGGGGGTCCCCCGCGTCGCTCGCCGCCCCGCCTGCGCATCCCGATCTTCATCGCGCCGAAGAGGGCCTTGGCGATCACGCCCACCACGATCAGGTCGGCGATCATCTGCACGGTGACCAGCACGCGGCCGGTCCCGGTGGTCGCGGTGATGTCGCCGAAGCCGACGGTCGCGAAGACCGTGACCGTGAAGTAGAGGGCGTCCGTGCGGTCCAGGGGCTCGGTGAAGGTCGCCGGGAGGCTCTCGGAGAGCATGAAGTACGTGGCGGAGAAGACCACCAGGAAGAGCGGTACGGCGGTGGCCATGGCCTCCAGGGCGCTCAGTCTCGGATACTCCGCCCGGGTGATGGCGTGGACCTGCCAGGCTGTCAGCACGCTGAAGGCGAGCAGCCCCAGCACGAGCGTGAGGACCGTCAGGATGCCGAAGCCGCCCTCCAGGGGCGCCAGGTAGTACAGCGCCGTGAGCAGGACCACCGAGCCCGCCGCACGCAGGCAGTGGCCCAGCAGGACGCGTCGGCGGCGACGGGCGGCGTTGCGTTCCATGCCTTCAGGAGAACGGCAGCCGCCGCATCCGGCGACCGGAGCGGCGGACGTACCGCGCTCCCGCCGTCAGCGGGTGAGCTCGTACAGGCTCCTGGCCGCCAGCCACACGCCGAGGACGAGGCAGCCGAGGACGATCGCCGGGTCCTTGTGGTCCGACAGCCACGCCCGCATGCCCGTGAGCGCCCGTGCGGCCCGCTCCTGGGCGAACACCATGTACAGCTCCATCGCCAGCAGGGTGGAGGTGGCCAGCAGGCAGAAGCCGATCAGGGCCAGATAGGTGGCGCCGTGGGAGAGGTCGGCCTGGAGCACCGTGGCGGCGGCCGCGGCGACCATGCCCCACGGCTGGAGGAGCACCCCGAGCCCGGCCGCGGACCACGCGGACGTCCGGTCCATCCGGGTGAGCGCGCTCGGCTCCTCGGCGGAGCCGGACGGGGATTCTCCGGACGTGCGGGCGGCGTCCGCCGCGGGGCGCCGCCGGCGCCGGTGCTCGGCGTACGCCACCAGCCCGATGCCGATGACCAGTCTGACCGCGAGCCCGGCGGTGGACGGCGGGGAACGCGGCGGCGGGGGCTGGCCCCCGGTGACGAGCAGGACGAGGGCGATCACGACGACGAGGCAGCCCAGCCAGGCGAGGATGAAGGCGAGCCCCTTCCACACGCCTCCGGGCGCGGACACCACCAGCACGAAGGCCATGATGGGCAGCGGATTGAGCGCGATCATCAACCCGATGACGAACAGGTCGAGCACCATGGGCTGTTCCCCGGCGTCGCTGGAACGTGCCTTCCCCGCGAACGGAGGGAGGCGATCTCACGCCTTCATGGTCGCGCCGTCCCGCGTACGGGTGCAAAAGATGCCGCATCTGCTCCGCATGCGGAGCAGCCGACCCGCCTGTATCAATGAAGTACCACGTGCATGATCGGAGTCGGGTATGGACGACTATCCCCTGCTCAACCTCTTCTGGACGATGCTGTGGTTCTTCCTGTGGGTCATGTGGTTCTTCCTGCTCTTCAAAATCATCACGGACATCTTCCGTGACCACAGCCTGCACGGCTGGGGGAAGGCGGGATGGCTCATCCTCGTGCTGCTGGTCCCCTTCATCGGTGTGTTCGTCTACGTCGTCGCGCGCGGCCGCAGCATGCACGAGCGCGATGCGCAGCAGGTCAAGGAGAACGAGGCGGCCTTCCGCTCGTACGTCCGACAGGCGGCCGGCAGCGGTGGCGGCGGCAGCGCCGACGAGCTGACCAAGCTCTCCGCGCTCAAGGACAAGGGCGACATCAGCCAGGAGGAGTTCGACCGGGCCAAAGCCAGGATCCTGGCCTGAGCCGGACCGGTCCGGTGGGCCCCGCCCCGCCCGGGGCGGGGCCCACCGGGCTCATTCGCGCTGCTCCGGCCGGTCGTCCGGCCCGTCGGCGAGGCGGCCGCCGGCCGCCAGCAGGGCCAGGACGGCGAGCACCGCGAGCAGGATCAGCACCAGCAGCAGCACCGTCAGCACCGTCGGGTGGTTCCACAGCGCGAACACGAGCGCGACGACCAGGAGCGCGCCCACCGTGAGCGCGTGGCGGTGGGCCTCCACCCACCGGCCGGTGCCGCCGGTGTGCACCCCGTGCCCGGCGCCCCAGCGCGCCGCGGAGTCGGCCGTACGGTCGGCCCTGCCGCGCACACCGCGCGGCAGGCGGCCGGCACCGGACAGGTACGCGCCGAGCGCCACGACGACCCCGAGGACCATCGCCGTCCGCAGACTGACCCGCAGGAAGCGCACCAGGGTGTCGAAGACGGCCGCCGCCGCCTCCGGGGACTGGACCTCCTCGGGAAGGTGGTCGAGGTAGTAGCGGCGGCCCACCACCAGGGCGATGGCGACCAACAGGCAGGCGAACGCGGCGCACAGGGCGGTGGTCACCAGGGCCCGGCGCCGGCGCCGGGCGAGCAGCACGCCGGCCGCGCCCAGGATGACCGTGAGGACCGGCAGCCAGTTGCCGAGGACGTCGAGCAGGCGCACCGCGCCCCTGATCTGCCCCAGCTTGTCGTTCTGGAACAGCACCATCTGCTTGTCGACCTCGGGGATCTTCTCCGCCGGGGAGACCCCGGCGGCCACGAGCTCTTCCTTGACCCGGTCGACGGCCTCGCCGACATCGAGGGTGACGGTGCCGCCGTCGACCCCGACCGCACCGCGGCCCTCGCCGGTGAGCGCGTGCACCACGGCGTTGTGGGCGGCGCGGTTGGCCACGGTCCACACGTTCTCGAACCGGTCGCTCTCCACGAACCGGGTCGCCACCTTGGAGACGACCTGGTCGGCGGCCGAGTCCAGCTGCGGGCCCAGCGCCTTGACCGCCGCGCCCACGCGCGGCGGCAGGCCCTGGGACTCCAGCCACTTCGCCAGGTCGGCCGTGACCTGGGAGCCGTCCACCTTCACATCGGCGGCCTGCGTGATGCGGTGGACGGCCGCCTGCTCGATCGCCGGGTTCGAGGCGAGCGGCTCGACCGTGGAGACGTACCGGTCCGTGTCCAGCACGATGTCGTGCACCCAGACGGTGAGCAGGGAGACCGGCACGAAGATGCACGTCAGCGTGATCAGTACCGCCGAGAGGGTGCTCTTCGCGATCCTCCCCCCACGTGATCCGCCGCCGGGGGCGGCGGCCGGCCGGGAAGGCGGCGCCGCGCCGGGCGGGTCGCCGGGTGACGGGGACGGCTCGCTCATGGCACTCCCGGGGACGGCTGGGCAACGGCGGGGCGCGGCGGACGGCCGCGCCCTGCCATTGCACCCAGACCCCCGCGGGACGCGCCTGTTCAGCTGGGCCCTCCAGGTGACGCGGCCCCGGACACGGGCTACGCGTCGGCGACCGCGCACGCGGGCCCGGACCGGGGGATCGGGGGGACCGGTGGGGTCCGGGAGACCGGTGGGACCGGGGGATCGGTGGGGATCGGAGCGGGCTCAGAAGGGGACGGAGTCGGCGGGCCCGACGATGCCGAACAGCGCGCCCTCCGGATCGCGCAGGGTGACCTCGTGGGGGCCGGCCCCCGAGTCCGCCACCGAGACGGTGCTGCCGCCCAGATCGGTCGCGGCCTTCACCGCGGTCTCCAGGTCGGGGACCCGGAAGTGGACCTGCCAGCGCGGCCGCACGTTCGGGTCGGGTGCCTGCGCGAGCGTCCCGCCGTGCAGGCGGGCCACCGTACGGCCGGCGTGGCGGAGCAGGATGCGGTTGTCCTCCTCCATGTAGGCGACCTCGCAGCACCCGGCGTGCGCACAGGCCCATTCCAGGACCTCGCCGTAGAAGATGGCGGCGTCGAAGGCGTTCCGGGTGCGCAGTTCGAGCCAGGCCGGCGCGGCCTCGCCGCCCATGCCCCAGTCGGGGATGGCGTCGCCCTGCCAGATCCCGAAGACCGCCCCGTCGAGGTCGGAGGCGAGCGCCGCCCGTCCCGTACCGAAGGCGAGGGGGCCGACGGCGACGGTCCCACTGCGTTCGAGGATGCGCGACGCGGTGACGTCGGCGTCGTCGACGGCGAAGTACGGGGTCCAGGCGACGGGGATGGTGACACCGGCGGGCATGGAGCCGATGCCGGCCACCGGGATCCCGTCGCTGAAGCCGACGGCGAAGCCGTCGCCGAGCCGGTCGCTGCCGAACCGCCAGCCGAGGACCGCGCTGTAGAAGTCCCGGGCGGCGCCGACGTCGCGCGCCATGAGGCTGACCCAGCAGGGTGCGCCGAATGTTTCGTGACTCGATGTCGACACGCCTGTCATCCCCATCCGCCGGTGCGGCCCCGGATGCCCCTCCCACGGTACTCGCGGGGGCTCCCGGGAAGCGTCGGCCAACATCCTCCTGGCGCCACCGCCCGCCCCCGCGCCGACACGGCGACCGGCACCCCGCCCGGCGGAACACATCCCGCCCGCCCGCAGGGCCGGCCCTCACCGAAAAGTGCTGGCCGCAGGCCCGGCAGGGCCGTGGCGGGATGGGGAGGAGTGACACCAACGTGCCAGACCCCATGCTGCCAGCCGCATCCCTTGGGCCCGCCGCGGCTCTCGTGCAGGATCGACGCAAGGGGAAATCGGGCCGGAACACAGAACGATCCGGCCGGTTGTCGAAAGTGAAACACGGGGGAGCTCCACATGAAGTGTGTCAGGAATACGGTCGCCGCATTTGCCGCGCTCATCGCCGTCGCCTACGGGGTGGCCGCATTCGGAGCCGGTGACGCGGCGCCCGCGGCGGTCTTCTCGGCGTCGGCCGAGACCGCGCCCGAGGTGGCCGCCGCTCCGGCCGCCACCCGCAGCAGCCTCAACTGGGACTGATCCGGCACATCGCGAGAAGGACGTAGGGAGAAACAGATGAATGTCTTGGTGTGCCGATGGGACCGGGTCACGCTGGAGGCCGTACTCGACCGGGGCGCCTCCGTGACCCTGGTGTTCGACGAGTGGGAAGCCGCCAACCGGGGCATCGACCAGGCGCTGCTGGACCGGGTCGACCGCCACTACGTGATCCGCAGCTTCGACGCCCTCGACGAGCTGGCGCAGCTGGCCGTGGACATCCGCTCCACCGGTGTGAAGATCGACCGGCTGCTCAGCCTCTCCGAGTTCAGCCAGTTCGGCGCCGCCTACCTGGCGCAGCTGCTCGGCCTGGCGCTGCCCGCCGTCGAGACCTCCGTGCTCATGCGGGACAAGCGCGCGATGAAGGACCGGGCCCAGCAGGCCGGGATCCGCTGCGCCCGCTACGTCTCCCTGTCCACCCGGGACGTCGAGGGATCGGTGCGCCGGGTCGAGGACGAGCTCGGATTCCCGGTCATCGTCAAGCCGGCGGCGGGCCTCGGCTCGGTCGACACCTTCAAGGCCGAGGACGCGGCGCAGCTCACGGCGGCCCTGCGCGGGGCGGCCGGTGACGCGACGGTCAAGTTCCTGATGGCCGAGCAGGTCCTGGACGGCGACGAGTACCACGTCGACGCGGTCTGGACGGACGGGAAGGCGCGCGTCTTCGGCGTCAGCCGGTACCTGCGCCCCCGGATGACGGTCACGACGCCGGGCCACGACAACGGCTCGATCCTCCTGCCCCGCGACCGGGAGGCCGCGCTGTACGAGGAGATCGAGCAGCTGCACGAGCGCATCAACACCGCCTTCGGCATCACCGACGAGATCACCCACCTGGAGATCTTCCGCCGGGCGGACGGCGAGCTGTGGTTCTCCGAGATGGCCACCCGCTTCGCCGGCGGCGCCATCCCGGAGAGCTTCGGTCCGCAGGGCGCCGACCTGCGGGAGCTGTGGATCGCCGCCGCTCTGGGCGAGCCCGGCGAGGAGCTGCCCGCGAAGACGGCCCCGTACCCCTACATCGGGTGGATCAACCTCGCGCCGGCCGTGACCGGACGGATCCTGGAAGACCCCTCCGACGAGCTCGTCTCCCGCTTCCCGTACGTACTGAAGACGGTCCGCAGCCGCCCGGTCGGCTCCGAGATCGGCGAGCTGCACCCCTCGGTCTGGTGCACGCTGCTGGTCCTCGGCGCGGACAGCGAGGCCGAGTTCCGCGAGCGTGCCGCGGAGCTGGAGGCGGCGCTGCTGCCGGCCTACGTGATGGGGGAGTGAGCCGGATGGGCGTGACGGGGCTCGGCTTCGGCCGGTACTTCACGCGGCACATGGCGCTCGCGCGGTGGACCCACGGGTCGGGCTGGTCCGGCGTCGAGCTGACCGGGCACGGTCCGCTGGCCCTGTCCCCCGCCGCCATGGCGCTGCACTACGGCCAGGCGATCTTCGAGGGGCTCAAGGCCTATCCGCAGCAGGACGGCTCGCTCGCCCTGTTCCGGCCCGGGGTCAACGCGGAGCGCCTCAACCGCAGCGCCGTGCGCCTGGCCATGCCCGAGCTGCCCGAGGAGCTGTTCGTCGAGGCGTGCTCCGCGGTGGTCCGGGCGGACGCCGACGAGGTGCCGCGCGGGCCCGGGCAGAGCCTCTACCTGCGCCCGTTCATGATCGCGGTGGAGCCCTCGCTGGGCGTGCGGCCGGCGCTCGAGTACCTGTTCGCCGTCATCGCCTCCCCGGTCGACCACTTCTTCGCCGACGGCTACCAGGCCATCGACGTGTGGTGCGCGAGCGACCAGATCCGTGCCGCCCGCGGGGGCACGGGGGCGGCCAAGTGCGCCGGCAACTACGCGGGCAGCCTGGCCGCCAAGGCCGAGGCCGTGGCCCAGGGCTGCCACGAGGTGCTGTGGCTCGACGCGCAGGAGCGCCGCTGGGTGGAGGAACTGGGCGCGATGAACTTCTTCTGCGTGACCCAGGACGACGGCGCTCCGCTCCTGGTCACCCCCCGGCTCTCGGGGACGATCCTGGCCGGCAACACCCGGGACAGCCTGCTGCGCATCGCGCCGGACCTGGGCGTGCGGGTCGCCGAACGGCCGGTCGCGCTGGATGAGTTGACGGACCCCCGCGGCCGGGTCACGGAGGCGTTCGCCTGCGGTACCGCCGCCTCGGTGGTGCCCATCGGCGCGGTGACCACGGCGCACGGGCGGGTCCGGATCGGCGACGGCCGCCCGGGGAAGATCACCACGATGCTCCGGGACGAGCTGGCCGCCGTCCAGTACGGCACCCAGCCGGACTCCTACGGTTGGATGCACCCGGTCCGGGCGCCCGAGGCCGCCGCGGCCCCGGCGCGCTGACACCGGGGCGGCTCCGGGCGGCCGCGGCCGGGCGCAGCCGCTCGCGCCCGGCCGCGGCTCACAGCCAGCCGCACTCCGCGGCGCGCACACCGGCCTCGAAGCGGCTGCGGGCCTCCAGCCGGGTCATGAGGTCCGCCATGATCCGGCGGACGCTGCGCAGGGAGAGCCCCAGCCGCTTGCCCGCCGCCTCGTCGGTCATCCCGGAGGCCAGGATGCGCAGCAGCTCGCGCTCCTGCGCGGTGAGGCCCTGGTCGTCGCGCTGCCCGGAGGTGCCGAGCGGGAGCGCCGACTCCCACAGCCGCTCGAAGAGGGCGACCAGGGCGGCGATCACGCTCGCGTCGCGCATCAGCACGGCTCCGGCGCGGCTGTCCTTGAGGTCGATGGGCAGGATGGCCGTCTTCCGGTCGATCACGATGATGCGCATCGGCAGGGTGGGCACCGTGCGGATCTCGCCGCCCAGACCGGTGAGCCAGACCGCGTACTGCTGGGTCGCGGGGTGGTTGCGGACGCTGTCCAGGTACAGGGTGCGCAACGACACCCCGCGGGCCAGCACCTCGCTGTCCAGCTTCTGGCTGGCCTCCAGGCTCTCGGGCGACAGCCCGGCCTTGGGGATGAGGGCGAGGATCTCCGACTGCACGTCCTTGGACAGCTCGGCGATGCGGTGCCTGGTCGAGTCGAGGCTGCGCAGATACTCGATCTCGCCGGTCTCCCGGGGGCCCTGGGCGGCTTCCTGCTCGCGCATCAGGCTCAGCATCGCCGTGCGGGCCTGCTGCAGTTCCTGCTGCTCCTTCAGGAGCGCGGCCTCCCGCTCCGCGATGAGCGTGCCGAGGCCGAGGCTCGGCCGGATGGCGACCCTCCGGCGGGGCTCCTCGTGGGAGGGCCAGATCAGGCCCAGTTCCATCAGCTCGGCGAGGCTCGCCTCCACCGCTTCCTCGGTGGTGCCGAGTTCCGCGGCCAGTTCGGGCGCGTCCCACTCCGGATTGCGGAGCATCAGCTGGTAGGTCGACTCCGCCTGCCGGGTCAGGCCGAGGCAGTCGAGCACGGGTTCCGTCGAATCCACCGAATCCACCGAATCCACCGAACCCGCCGTATCGCCCCCGAGGCGCTCCAAGATCATTTCGCATTCTCTTTCTCCAGCCCCGGATGGTCCCTTCGGGGCATCGCACCGCGAGGGACTGTAGCCCGCGGGTGCGCGCGATGTCCAAGATCGTCACATAGCGTGATCATCCCTGATCGGAGGGCAGGGCTCGGAGTGAGGTGACACCAAGGTGCCAGTCCGCAAGCTGCCCCGCGAATCGATTGAGTCGGCGATTGCCGCGGAACGACAATTTGTCCACGGAATTCATATCTGTGGGGGCGGGATATCGGAAGAGAAATCCGCATAATGCATCTCCCTGTCCGGGGCGGCATCGGCGGCTCCCGCCCACGGACGATTGCACGAGGTGTTTCATGCGTTTTCTGGTCTGCCGTTGGGAAGTGGGAGCCATCGAGGCCCTGCTGTCCCGCGGTGTGGACGTCGTCCTGCTCATCGACGCGTGGGAGGCCGAGCACCGCCACCTCGATCCCGGGATCACCGACCGTCTGGAACGGCTGGTCCGGATCGACAGTTTCGAGGCCATGGACGAGCTGGCCCTGCTCGTCACCGGTCTCCAGGAGGAGGGCCTGGCCTTCGACCGGGTGGTGAGCGTCTGCGAGCGGGGACAGTTCGCCGCGGCCTACCTGGCCGCACTGCTCGGCCTGGGCCGGCCCACCATCGTCCAGAGCGTCCAGGTCCGGGACAAGCGCGCCATGAAGACGGCGGTCCGGCGGCTGGGCGTGCCCACCGCGCGCTTCACCACGGTCCCGTCCGGCGACCCCGCTGCCGCCGCCCGGCACGTCGAGCGGGAGATCGGATTCCCGGCCGTGGTCAAGCCCGTCGCCGGTGCCGGCGTGGTCAGCACCGCCCGGGTCGGGACGGCCCCGGAACTGGAGGCGTGGCTCGCCGAGAACGCCGCGGACGGCCGCTTCATGGCGGAGCAGATGATCGAGGGCGAGGAGTTCCACGTCGACGCGGTCTGGGTGGACGGCACGGCATGGGAGTTCGCCGTCAGCAAGTACCTGCGGCCCCGGATCGAACTCGACGACCCCTCCCACCTCAACGGCGCGGTCCAACTGCCCGCCGGGAGGGAGCCCGAGCTGTACGCGGCCGTCGAGGAACTGCACGCCCTGGTCAACGAGGCGCTGGAGATCACCGACGGCATCACGCACACCGAGCTGTTCCGCTCCCCGGACGGCAGCCTCTGGTTCTCCGAGATCGCCACCCGTCCGGGCGGCGGCGGCACCACCCAGGCCTTCCGGGCCCGGGGGGCCGACCTGCGCGAGGTGTGGGCCGAGTCCCTGGTCGCACCGGACCGGCGGCCGGAGCCGCTGCCCGCGCCGCCCCACCCGTACGTCGGCTGGGTCATGCTGACCCCCCGTACGCCGGGCCGCGTCACCGGCGAACCCTCGGACGCCGACATCGCCGCGTTCCCGTACGTCCTGGACGTCGACCGGACCGCCCGCGTCGGCGACGTCGTCTGGACGAACAGCCTGGCGCCCGGCCTGAGTCTGGTCATCGGCGCCGACAGCGAGGAGCAGTTCACCGAGCGGGCCCTCGCCCTCGAAGCGGCTCTCGTCTTCGAGACGCGGCCCGCGGTGGAGGCCGCCGCATGAGCGTCGTCCAGGACTTCAAGGACCTGCCCGCCCCGGCGAAGCAGCTGCTGCTGGCCAGGGGTGTCACCTCCTTCGGCTCCGGTCTGGTCCTCCCGCTGCTGGTCATCTACCTCGTCCAGGGCCGCGGCTTCGGGATCTCCCTCGCCACCGGCGCGATGGCCCTCACCTCGGTGACCGCCTTCGTCGGAGGCCTGGTGGCCGGCTGGGCGGCCGACCGGTTCGGCGGTGTGCGCGCGGCGTGCACCGCACTGCTGCTCGCCGCGGTCGGCACCGGCATGTACGCATGGGTCACGGCTCCCTGGCAGGCCCTGGCGGCCGCCGCGGTCTTCGGGCTCGGCGTGGGCGGAACCAGCGTCTGGTACGGGCTGCTCGCCGAGGCGGTGGAAGCAGACCGGCACCCGGTGGTGTTCGGGTTCCACTTCGGTGTCGCCAACGCCGCGCTCGGCGTCGGCGGCATCCTCGCCGGGATCGCCGTCAGCGTCGAGCGCCTGTGGACGTTCCAGGCCGTGTACCTGGCCGACGCCGTCACCTTCGTCCTCGCCGCGGTGGTCACCGTCGTCGCGGGCCGGAGCCTGCCGACTGCGCGGGACCGGGCGCAGGAGGGCGGCCGGAAGTCCTCGTATGTGCGGGTGCTGGCCAACGGGCCGCTGCTCGCGGTGCTGCTCATCGGCTTCTTGATGTTCTCCATCGGCTACTCACAGCTGGAGTCGGGCATCCCCGCCGTACTGGTCGCCGTCTCGGACGTGCGGACCTCGGACATCGCGCTGATGTGCCTGGCGGACACCGCGTTCGCCGTGATCGCGCAGATCGCCCTGATGCCGGTGGTCAAGCGCACCCCGCACCGGGTGTCGCTGGCGATCGCCGCACTGACCTGGATGGTGTTCTGGGTCGTCCTGCTCGGCGCGCTGCAGTCCGGTTCCCGGGTCGTGCTGCTCACCTCGATCTGTGCGGGCGTGGCGGTGGCCTCCGTGGGCGCCGCCTTCTACTCCATGGCGATGCCGACGCTCGTCAACGCCGCCGCGACCAGTGCCGACCGCGGTCGGGCGAACGCACTCCTCGGGATCTCCACCTCGCTGGGGTTCACCGCCGGGCCGTTCGCCGCGGGCCTGTTCGCGGACCACGGCATGGCCCGGGTCTGGGTGTTCGTCGCGGCTGCGACCGCCGCGACCACCGCACTGCTGGCCCGGGTGCTCCGGCTGCCCGCCACGGCACGGCCCGAGGAGCCCGGGCAGTCCAAGGAGCCCGAGCAGTCCGAGGAGCCCGGACGGTCCGAGCGGCCCGCGGAGCCGAGGCTGCAGTCCGAAGCGGTCTGAACCGGCGGTACGAAGAAGGACGGACGGGGCGCCCGCTGCACAGCGGGCGCCCCGTCCGTCCTTCTTCCCGTCGTCTCACACCTCGGCGGCGCCGGCCTCCACGGCCAGCTCCACGAGCGCGGCGTGCACGGCACCGGCCAGTCGCCGCAGGCCCGCCACCCCGATCCGGGCAGGGTCCGAGGTGAACAGCAACTGCCGTGTGCCGCCGGGCCGGTCGGATCGCAGGAGCTCGGCGGTGAGGTCGGTCGAGGGGGCACCGCCGGGCAGCCGCACCGGCGCCAGCAGCGAAGCCCCCAGACGCAGGGCCCGGGCCGGCTCGCCCGGCTCCACCCGCAGGGTCGCCTGGAGCGGGGGCTCGGGCTTTCCCCCGTACCACCAGTGGTCGGCCGAGAACAGCAGCTCCCGGTCGCAGGCGCGTGCCAGGGAGACGAGCGGCTCACCCGGTACGGCACGCAACGGTACGAGGAGCGTGAGCACCCGGCGGCCGAGTACGGGTTCGGGCCACGGCTCCACCCGGCCCGACACGACCAGGCCGATGCGGAACTCCGGCTGCCCGGTGAACACCGCCAGCCCGCGTGCGTAGGCGGTGAGCACCAGCGAGGTCAGGGACACGCCCAGGGTGCGGGTCGCCGCACGGAGCCGACCCAGCAGAGCGCCGTCGACCGGTACGGCCCACTCGGCCACGTCGCCGCCGGCCGTGCCACCGCCGGCCGCACCGCCCGCCCCGGGTTCGCCGCCGGCGGCCGGGTCGCCGCCGGCCGGAGCCCCGGTCGGCCAGGCGATCGGGGGCAGCGCGGCCAGCCGCCGGTGCCACTCGGCCACCACGGGCGGGGCCTCGGCGTCCGGCGCGGGCCGGAGCACGGCAGAAGCCGCCCGCCCGGACCCTTCGGGGTCCGATGGACGGGCGGCCGAGTAGGCGCTCTCCAGCTCGCGTTCGAAGACGCCCAGCGACCATGTGTCGAGCGCACTGCGGTGCACGTGGACCGCCAGCAGGCGCCCGCCGTTCCAGGTGTAGAGGACGCAGCGCAGCAGTGGGCCGCGGACGGTGTCGAGCCCTTCCCGGGACCCCGCCGCGGCGAGGTCGCGGGCCTGCTGGAGGGCCTCCCAGCCGGCATCCGGCACGGGTACGACGTCGACGCCCAGCCGGTCCCAGTCCGGCAGGACCGCGGATCGGCGGGCGTCGTCCCCCGCCCCGGCGGGCAGGGTGCGCAGGGCGGGCTGCCGGGCGGCCACCGCCCGTAGCGCCGTGGTCAGGCGGCCCGGGTCGATCCCGAGGTCCCCGGTGCCCGTATAGGTCAGGGACACGACGTCGCCGGACCGCCCGGCCTCCGCTCCCCCGCGAGGGAGGTACGGGCCGGGGGCCCCGCCGGCCGCTCCCGGCCGGCGGAGCCCGGCCGCGATGCGGCCGGGCGTGCGTCCGGCGTAGATGTCCGCGACGGGAATGCGGACACCGAACTCCTCCTGCACGCAGGCGGCCAGGCGGATCGCCGCACTCGGTTCGAGTCCGGCCTCCGCCAGGTCGGTGTCGTACCCGATCGGGACCTCCAGCACCTCGAAGGCCGATTCCGCGATCCTGGCGGTGAGTTCGGGCACGCTCCAGGAAGGCGGTCGGGTCACGGGGTGAGCGCCACGCCGTTGAGGCGGGGAGCGAGCTGGAGCTCGCGGATGTCCTTGTGGTTGAGCACCCACATGAGCCAGCGCTCGACGCCGAGCCCGAAGCCCGAGGTGTGCATCGGCGTGCCCTGCTTCATCCGCACGTACCAGTCGTAGGACTCCTCCGGAACGTTGTGATGGGCCAGGGCGGCGCGGGTCTGGGCACCGTCCACGTGGCGCTCGCCGCAGCCGACCGTCTCGCCGATGCCGAACAGCAGGTCGCCGTTGAGCGCGGTCCGCTGCTCCGCGTCGCCGTACGCCTGGTAGAAGGGCACCGACAGGTGGTCGAAGTGGGTGACCCACAGCACCGGGCTGATCTCCTGCATCAGGCGCCGCTCGCCGTGCCGGGTCAGGGTCCGCCAGCCGTCGTGCTGCTCGACCGCGTACGGGTCGTCGCCCAGGTGGGCCACGGCCTCGTCGAAGGTCAGGCGGGGGAAGGCGTCCATGGCGAGCATCTGCTCGATGTGCGCGGTGGATCCCGCCAGTTCGCGGATCTCCTCGGACAGGTTCTCCATCACGCCGGCGGCCAGCGAGCGCACGTACGCGTCGACGACGTCCATGCAGTTCTCCAGGCCGCCCGGCAGCTCGGCCTCGCTGTGGAAGAACTGGTTCAGGTGGGACTCGTCGGCGTCCTCGCCCCGGAAGCTCGGCATCAGGTACCAGGCGCCGTTGCGGCTGAGGCGGCAGCCGTACTCCAGCATGAACTGCATCGAGTCGGCGAGGAAGGTGCGCTCGCCGAACAGGTCGATCTCCACCGGGAGGGAGTCGCTGCCCAGGCCCATCGGGCTGGAGATGCTGTTCGTGGTGATCGGCAGGTGCACGGACTTGACGCCGCGCTCGCTCCAGAAGGACGTCGTCCGGGTGGTCACGAGGTCCTGGAGGTCGACCAGGGTCCGGTACAGCGGCTGGTCCACGATCTCGAGGAACCGGTCCGCCGAGGGACGCCATCCGCCGTGGGAGAACTCGTTCTTGAGGCTCATGTTTTCTTCCTGTTCGGTGGCAGACCGGCCGCCGGAGGATCTCGTGGGCGCTCCGGAGCCGTCTTGGCATACGTACTGATCGGGAGAAGAGCCGCGCGCAGATGTCACGGACGGTCCCGTTGATCGAGACAGGATGATTCCCCCGCCGACCAATATGTCGGCAGCGGTGGCGGCGGGCCAAGTGATGTGGTTGGCAGCTATGTTCGTGGCAGCTTGGTGCCTGCCCGGAGAACAATCCGTCGTTGATTGCCGCGCATCTCCGGGGATACATTCACGTCATCATCCTTCGGCATGGCCCCTTCGGCGGCCCATTCGCCGATATTCCGTGCGTACTCCGTATCCCGTGCCGCCCGGCCGTTCTTTTGCCGTGCCGTCCCGGGAATTGCGCCCCTCCGTGTCACGCGGTGGGCAGTGCCGGAGCAACGGACCGCACCGCACCACGCACCGCACCACGCAACGCGTCACGCACCGCACCACGCAACGCGACGCATCACGCAACGCACCACGTTCTGAGGAGATCCCTTTCATGACCGAGAACCTGCTCGCCGACGTCCAGGACTACTTCTCCGTGAAGGCCGAGGCCTACGACGACGTCGACCTGCAGCCGTACTGGATGCTGTCCGACCGGCTGCTGGCCGCGGCGCTGAAGGACGAGGTGCTCGCGAAGCTCCCCGAGGGCTTCCGCTTCCTCGACGCCGGCTGCGGCACCGGCCGCTGGACCACCTTCTTCGCCGAGCAGGCGCCGACCAGCCGCGGCACGTCCTTCGACCTGACCGCCGAGATGCTGGCCGTCGCCGAGGAGAAGGCCCGGCGCCGCGGCTTCGCCGACCGCGTCTCCTTCGTCCGCGGCGACCTGGCCGACGTCTCCGAGACCCTGGCCGGCCAGACCTTCGACCTCGCCTTCAACTTCCACAACGTGCTCGGCTTCGTCGCCGACCCCGAGCAGGTCATCGCCGACATCGCCGGTCTGCTCAACCCGGGCGGCCTGCTCGTGTCGTTCCTGCCGAGCGTCTGGCACACCGCCTTCTTCAACATCAGCGTGGGCAACCTGGACGAGGCCGAGAAGGCCCTCGGCCGGCGCGGCCGCTTCACCACCCAGATGCCCGACATGCACCTGTTCGACCTTGAGCGCATCGAGAAGATGCACGCGGACGCAGGCCTGGAGCTGGCCGTGGTCTCCGGCTTCCCGAACCTGATCTACCCGGGCTACCAGGAGACCCAGCTGCACGGCTCCACCGAGAAGCTGGTGGACATCCTGGCCGGCGACAACGTCGAGCGGATCTTCGAGATGGAGAACGCGCTGCGCACCACCCCGGGCATCGCCCCGCGCGGCAACAACCTCTTCGTCGTCAGCCGCCGCCCGGCGTGACGGCCCGACACCGAGACGAGCTGGACTGATCATGCACGCAACACTGCCGGCGCAGTCGCCGTCGCTGTTGTCGGAGGAGTTCGCCCGTTCCCCCCACCCCCACTACCGGCGTCTGCGCGAGCAGGCGCCGGCGTGGTGGGACGCCGAGACCGAGTGCTGGTACGTCACCAGCTACCGCGAGGTCAACGCCCTGCTCCGGGACACCAGGCTGTCGGCCCGGATCGGGTCGGGCTTCTTCGGGGACCTCGACGCGGCCGCCCGTGCCGGCATCCAGGACGTGGTGGACTTCTTCGACTCCTGGCCCATGTTCACCGATCCCCCCGCCCACACGCGGGTACGGTCCGCGGCCGGTCCGGGATACCGGCCCGCCGGCGTCGGCCCCCTGCGCGAGTGGATCGCGCGGGAGGCGCGGGAGCTGCTGGCCGGCTGCGATCCCCGGGAGACCGACCTGCTGGGACGGTTCGTCCACCCGCTCGCCGTGTCGGTGACCTGCCGACTGCTCGGCATCGACGACGAGCACCGCGAGTCGGTCCTGTCCTGGTCCTGCGACATCATCGATTTCATCGGCGTCCCCCAGTGCGACCCGGACCGGGCGCCCGCCTCCCGCGCGGCGATCCTCGAACTCCAGGACTACCTGAGAACGGTGATCCTGCCCATGGCCCGGGCCGGGCAGGGGCCCCCGCAGATCCGGGCCTTCCTCGACCTCGACCCGCACCAGGGCGCCGCCCTGTACGCCCAACTGCTCACCGGCGGCATCGAGCCCGTCGCGGCGAGCCTGGGCTCCGCGCTGGTCAGCCTGCTGGACGAGGCCGGTGACGTACTCGACCGGCTGCACCGGGGCAGTCTCGACGCGGGCCAGGTGGCCGAGGAGGCGCTCCGGTACGACGCCCCGTTCCACTTCGTGCCGCGCACCGCCACCGAGCCGATCGAGGTGGCCGGGGCGACCATCCGGCCCGGCGAGCGGGTGGCCCTCGTGGTGGCCGCGGCCAACCGGGACCCCGCCGTGTTCGCGGACCCGGACCGCTTCCGGATCCCGGCGGAGGGGGATTGGGACCGCCCGCACCTGTCCTTCGGGGCCGGCCACCACTTCTGCCTGGGCGCCGGCATCGCCCGGGCGACCCTCACCGAGGCCATCGCGGCGTTCGCCGAGTGGACCGCGGGGCGGCCCGTCGGCCCGATCGCGGCCGACCGGTCCGCCGCGTTCTGCCGGACCGTGTGGCAGCGGGTCGCCGTGGGGCTCTGACCTGTGTCCGCACCACCTCGGCCGGTGTGAGCGTGAGCGAGGGTTGCGGGTGGACCGCCGTCGTCATCGGCGGCCCGCCCGGGACCCTCGCTCACGCGTGTGCGGCCTCCGTAGGGGTGCGGGGGCGGCGGCCGGCGTTGTCGCACCGGCCGCCGCAGACGACCAGGGGCCCTCCCACCCGCGCCCGGGGGTGGGAGGGCCCCTGTGCGCCGTGCGCCTGTGCGCCGTGCCCCGGCCGCCCGTAGGCCGGCCGGCGCTACGGGCCGTGCGTCATGCGGCGGCGCCCTCCAGCACCGTGTGGACGGCCGCCGCGGCCTCGGCCAGGGGGACGGTGATGTTGCCGCCCTGGGCGAAGCGGGCGCTGCCGCCGCCCCGGCCGCCGGTCACCGCCAGCACCCGTTCCAGCAGCTCCTTGGCCGTGCCCGGCCCGTCGGACGGCACCCCCACGCCGATGCGCAGGGCACCCGCGCCGTCCGGCAGCAGGAACAGCACGGCGGCGTTCAGCTCCGCGCCGAGCCGGCCGGCCTCGTCGGCCATCTGCTTGGGTTCCAGGGGCGGATCGACGAGCAGGACGTAGCGCCGGCCGGGCACCGGTTCGCGGACCTCGGCGGCCAGGGACTGCGCGCTGACCAGGTTCTGCCGGGCGGGCCTGTGCTCCTTGGCGGTGAGCGCCTCGATCCGCGCGGGCAGCTGCTCCACCGACACCCGCAGCCGGCCCGCGACCTGCTTGAGGGTCCGGTCGCGGTCCAGGGTGTGGGCGAGCGCGGCCTCACCGGTGAGCGCCTCGATCCGGCGTACCCCGGCCCCCACACTGCCCTCGCCGACGATCCGGAAGAGGCCGATCTCGGCCGTGCCGTTCACGTGCGTCCCGCCGCAGAGCTCGCTGCTGACGTCCCCGAACGAGACCACGCGGACGTCTTCGCCGTACTTGTCGCCGAAGAAGGCGATCGCCCCGTCGCGCACCGCGTCCTGGTACGGCTTCACCTGTACGTCGCGGCCCGCGTTCACCAGTACCCGGGCGTTGACCAGGCGTTCGACCTGATCGGTCTCCTCCTCGGTGAGGGCCTGGGGGTGCTCGAAGTCGAACCGGAGCCGGTCGGGTGCGACGAGGGAGCCCGCCTGCCGCACCTGGTCGCCGAGCACCTCGCGCAGTGCCGCGTGCAGCAGGTGGGTCGCGGAGTGGTTGCGCATCGTGGCCCGGCGGCGCGGCGCGTCCACGGCCAGTTCCAGGGTGTCGCCGGCCCGCAGCACGCCCTTCGTGACCTGGACGAGGTGCACGTGGTGGCCGTCGATCCGGCGGGTGTCCGTCACCTCGGCGGACAGCTGCGGGCCGGTGAGCGTGCCGGTGTCGCCGACCTGGCCGCCGCCCTCCGGGTAGAAGGGCGTGCGGTCGACGACCACCAGGCCCTGCTCACCCTCGGCCAGGCTGTCGGCGGGGCCGTCCGGGCCGTCCGGGCCGGCCACGGCGAGGACCCGGGCCTCGGAGTCCAGCCGTTCGTAGCCGAGGAACTCCGTGGTGGCCGAGCCGACGGCCGCGGTGAACGCGGGTGCGAGGGTCCGCACGGCGCCCTTGGGGGCACCGGCGTCGCTCTTGCCCGCGCTGCCCCGCGACAGCTCGCGGTGGGCCGAGAACAGCTCCGTGAAGCGCGCCTCGTCCACCGAACCGCCCTGTTCGGCGGCGAAGTCGCGGATGAGGTCCACCGGCATGCCCTGGGTGGCGTACAGGTTGAACGCCTCCTCGCCGGAGATCCGGAAGCCGGGGCCGGTGGCCAGCCCGGACAGCTGGTCCAGGCCGCGTCGGACGACCCGCCCGAAGTCCCGCTGCTCCCGGCCGAGCAGCTCCAGGGTGCGGTCCCGGTTGCGGCCCAGCTGGGGGTAGGCGCCCTTCAGCCGGTCGATGGCGACGTCCGCCAGCTCGGGCACGTCGATGTCCTGGAAGCCGCTGCGGGTCGCCACGGCGATCGCCTTGCGCAGCAGGCGCCGGGGGATGTAGCCGCGGCCGTCGTTGGAGGGCACGACGCCCTCGCTCAGCATGAAGGTCGAGGAGCGGATGTGGTCGGAGATGATCCGCACGTCGCGCTCGGAGGCCGAGGCGCCGCCCAGGCCCTCCCGGACGGCCCGGACGATCGGGGCGAACAGGTCGGTCTCGTAGGCCGAGCCGTGTCCCTGGAGCACCATCGCCATGCGCTCCAGCCCGGACCCGGTGTCCACGCTGGGGAAGCGCAGGCGCTCGAAGCGGCCGTCCGGCCGCTTGTCGAACTCCATGAAGACGCCGGCGTTCCAGATCTCGATGTACCGGCTCGTCGTGTCGAACTCCCCGCCCGGGCGGTACTCCTCACCGTGCTCGGCCCCGGTGTCGTAGAACACCTCGGTGCAGGGGCCGCAGGGACCGGTGTCCCCGGTGGACCAGAAGTTGTCCTCGCCGAGGTAGACGATGTGGTCGCGGGCGATGCCGACCCGCTCCCAGGCGGCGGCCGAGACGTCGTCCGGCGGCAGGCCGAGGGCCGGGTCGCCCTGGTAGACGGTGACGTACAGCTTGTCCGCGGGGAATCCGAAACGCTCGGTGAGCAGCTCGAAGGCCAGCTCGACGGCGCGTTCCTTGAAGTAGTTGTCGATGGACCAGCTGCCGAGCATTTCGAAGAACGTCAGGTGGTGGCGGTCGCCGACATCGGTGATGTCGTTGGTCCGCACGCACGGCTGGACATTGCAGAGGTCGGGCGCGGGCGGCAGCACCTCGCCGAGGAAATAGCGTTTGAGCGGCGCCATGCCGGCATTGACGAAGAGCAGGGACGGGTCGTTCACGGGAATGACCGATGCCGAGTCGATCCTGGTGTGGTTCTTCTCGACGAAGAATTCCAGGAACGTGTCCCGTATCTCGTCGCTGGTGAATGTACGGATCATATGGAGTGCCTGATTCCTGGGGAATGGTGCGTACGGGTGTGAGGCAGGCAGGGCTCGGGGCGCGCTGTGGAAGTCGGCGCCGTGCAGGCCCTGGCGACATACCGGGCCCAGGTGGATACGACGAGTTCCGCGCAGGGGCCGCCGGGACGTCCCCGCCGATGCCGAGTCCCCGGACACCGGGCGGCGGACCGCCGTGCCCGCGCGGCTCATGATGGCACAAGCCCGGCGGTGAAATGCCCGGTTATATGCGACTTATCCGCCTACTGCGGACGGTCGTGCTCCGGGCACCAAGCTGCCAGGGGAGTAGGTGCCACAGCGCAGTGCTGTCAGCCGCGTTCCCGCTGGCGAATGCTGGAACGGCCGGGGGACGACCGATCCCGGCCCGTGCTCCGAGTCCCCGGGCGGCGGGCGCCGGCGGCAAGCGCTCTCTTCAGGGTGGACCACCGACCAAGGAAGACGAAGATGATTGACGTCGCCCCTCATCCGACGCTGACGACACCGTCGCAGACGCAACAGGCCATTCGGCAGCGGATGTTCGCCACGGCGTCGTCCGTGGGCGGGAGCCCGGCGACCCGGGGCGTGGCGACCGCGTTCCTGGACGCCCTCACGGAGCGCGGATACGAGCTGACCCCTGCGGCCCGGCTCACCGAAGCCGATTCGTCGGTGACGTTCGTCAACGCGACCATCACCCCGCACAAGCAGGCCCTGGCCCGTGGCGGCCGCATCGGATCCATCTGCCACTACCAGCCGTGCTTCCGGGCGCACGGCGAGCACCCCTGGCTGTTCGCCTTCGGCATGGTCGGCCTGCTCGCCGACGTCGAGGGCCCCGACGACCTCGACCGGATCGCCGAGGACACCCACCTGGCGACCCTCGCCGCGCTCGGCCACCCCCCGGTGGACCGGCTGCACATCCTCATCGACTCCCGGGACACCGACCTCCAGGACTCCGTCGGCCGCGCGGCGGCCCTCCACGGCGGCGTCCTGCACGTCCTGCCCGACTCCACCGTCGGTACGCGCTGGACGTACGGCAGCGACAGCCCGCTCACCGGACGCGGCATCACCTACTACTACCGGCGCCCGGACGTGGGCTGCGAACCGCAGTGCCGGCCCGACTGCCGCTGCCCGCGCTGGCAGCCGCTGTCGAACCTGATCGTCGTGCACAACGGCGAACGCCGCTACGCCGAGGTCGGGTTCGGCACGGAGGTCACCGCCGCCATCCCCTACGGCCCGAACGCCTTCTCCCTGCCGGAGATCGCCGACCGGGTCGCCATGGCCACCGGGGCCGGCCTGGCCGACGATGCCGCCGCCGACGCGGTGAACCTCTTCCGCGCCGTCACCATGCTGGTCGAGGACGGTGCCCGGCTCTCCGGCAAGGGGCCCGGTTCGGTGGTGCGCAAGTTCGTCCTGCGCCTGCTGGACCTGCTCGACGGCACGCTCGGCGTGGAAGGCGGCGAGCGGCTGCTGGCCCGCTTCGGCGCCACCCGGCAGCTGTTCGACGTACTGACCGCCGAACGGCGGCGCAGGGAGGCCGCGATGGCCGACAACCTGCGTGCCGCCCTCTTCATGCTGGACCGCAACCCCGGCACCACCGACGCGGAACTCCGCTCCACCTACGGCGTCTCCGAGGGGCAGGCCCACCGGCTGAGGCAGACCCGGCTGCGTCCGCCGCGGCTGAAGGCGGGGGACGGGGTGACCGTGGTCTCCCCCTCCTGGCGGGGCGGCGAGGTCTTCCCGCAACGGGCGGCGCGCGGCGCCGCCGACCTCACGGCCCGGACCGGCCTGAGGGTGTCGATCTCGTCCGTGAAGCCGGGGCTCTGCCCGGAGTCCCGTGCGGGGCGGGCGGAGGAGTTCAACCGCGCCGTACAGGACCCGGCAACCCGGGCGATCCTGTGGATGATCGGCGGACTGACCGCCTCCGAACTACTGCCCCTGATCGACTACGAGGCGTTCGGGGCCCGACCCAAGGTGCTGTGCGGCTACTCGGACGCGACGGTGCTGCACCACGCCCTGTACGCCAGGACCGGCGCCACCACCTTCTACGGCCCGGCGCTGCTCTCCCAGTTCGCCGAGAACGGCGGCACCCCCGAGCTCACCATGGACTCCTTCGCGGAGCTGACCATGCGGGGCTGGACGGGACGCTTCCCGACCGCGTCCGAGGTGATCGAGGAGTTCGTCGACTGGGCCGACGACAGCCGCCCGCGCCGCGCCGTCCCCGCGCTCCCGCGCAAGGCGCTGCGCCCGGGCCTGGCCCAGGGACCCCTGCTCGCCGGATGCGTCCCGAGCGCGCTCCAACTGCTGGGCACGCCCTGGCTGCCGGACTACCGGGGCCACGTCCTCGCCTTCGAGTTCACCGACGACAACGGCTACGGGCCGGGGCAGGCGGCCCGCGACCTGTGGCAGCTGCGCCACGCGGGCCTGCTCGACGGCGTCGAGGGCCTCGTCCTGGGCCGGCCGCGCGGGTGGTCCGACGCCCAGCGGGAACAGCTGGAGCGCATCGTGCTCGACGTGTGCCACGGGACGGCGTTCCCCATCGTCACCGAGTTCGAGTTCGGCCACACCGACCCGGTCCTGACCCTCCCCACCGGCGTCCCGGTCGAGCTCGACAACACCACTCTCACCCTCTTGGAACCCTCCGTCCGCTGATCCGCGGCTGCCGCACACGGATGACGGCAGCGGCGTGGTCGGGGCCGAGGAGGGGTTTCGTACGGCTGGATGTATCGGCGGGCGCAGCCGTCACACGGCGGTCGGCGGACGGGGTGTTTCGGCGGTGCGGCGGTATTCGGCGTTGATGCGCTGGGCTTCCGCGAGCTGGTCTTCGAGGATCACGATGCGGCAGGCGGCCTCGATGGGGGTCCCCTGGTCGACGAGCTCCCGCGCGCGGGCGGCGATGCGCAGCTGGTAGCGGGAGTATCGGCGGTGCCCGCCCTCCGAGCGGAGCGGGGTGATGAGGCGGGCTTCTCCGATGGCGCGCAGGAAGCTCTGGGTGGTGCCCAGCATGGCTGCCGCCCGGCCCATGGTGTAGGCGGGGTAGTCGTCGTCGTCCAGACGATCGTCGAACGATTCGTGTGCTGTCATTTGCACCTCTCCCTGTGGAACGCGTGGAGGGGCCCTGGTGCCGTAACGGCACCAGGGCCCCGAAGGAACTGCTACACCATCTGCCGACCCTGGTACTGCGTCGGCGTTCTGTTTCCGCGGGCCTGGCCTGCATTCGGCCGGGGACGCGGGGATCGCGGTTGCTTGACCGGAGACCACCTCACTATCGATGTCCTGCGGTACCCGGGCTCAGCCTTCGACCCGGGCGATCCTGATGGCGGTCAACTCCTCCGTTCTTCCCTCTGAACTGATCACTTGCCAAACGGGTTACTGCGTACTGCTGGTGATGCGAACTGCTCAGTGGCCTGCGGTAGCGCCACTCTCCGGCAGCCAGCCCCGTCGCCCATCCTGCATCTGCTCTGGCTCAGAACCCCACTGCCGAACTTCCCGGTACGCGCGCCCGCAGCCGACGCCTTTACCGAGGTACCGCGAACTGCACCTACTGAACTGCCGCTGCGTGAACTGCGGTACTGCTCGTGGCAGCCCCTGATCACTGCGGGCCGCCCGGTCCGGTCGTCAGCCCCGTCGCCGTCCTGCAACACCTTTTGGCTTCGGGACTCCACCACCGCACCGCCCTGCGTACTGCGTGTACTGCTGCCCGGCAGTTCGTCTCTCCGGGCCTTGCTCGATCTCGGCTACGAGAGAAACCATAACCACACCGCGAGCGAATGTCTACTGCGGCCACGATAGATTTTTGCTTGTTCGACGAGCAGGTAATCGGGGTCGAACGCACACCCTGGGAGCAGGGCTTCCGGCAGCCGGCCGCCGCGCCCGCCCCGGCGGTCGGACCTTGCGGATCCTGGCGCGGGGTGGGGCGGGATCAGGCGGCGTGCTGGGGCTGGCGCAGCTCTGCCTGGCCGAAGAGCAGTGCGTAGCCGCCGGGCAGCTGGTGGAGGATCCGGGCGAGGAGGTCGGGTCCGGCGAGTCGGGCGACGACGGCGAGTACGGCGCCGGTGTCCCAGCGGGCGATGGCAGGGGTGGTGCCGGTTCGGCTGGCGAGGTCCTTGACGAAGCCCCATCCGGTGAGTGGTTCGGTGTCGGGGATCTGGGCGGTCAGGATGAGGGCGGCCTCGACGGGCAGGCACTGGGCGAGGTCGACGCGTTCGTCTCCGGTGATCTGTCGGCCGAGGGCGGCCAGGATGGCGCGGACGGCTTCCTCGGCGCGTTCGCGGGTGGGGTGGACGCCTTCGTAGCGCACGCGTTCCAGCATCTGGTCGAACGTCATGGCCGCGAGGGTCGGGTTCGTTCGAGGCTGGTCGTACATGGCGGTGCGGTTGCCTTTCTCTTCGAGGGCTCGGTCCGTGCCGGCCGCGGTCAGGTGGGCTGGGGGTGGCCGAAGAGGAGGTCGTAGCCGGGTGGGAGCTGCAGCAGGACCTCGCGCATGAGAACGTCTCCGGCCGCTGCGGCCACGGTGGACAGGACCGCGCCGATGTCCCACAGGGCCGTCTTCTCGGTGGCGCCCTCGATCCAGGCCGCGGTCGCGCGGATGAAGCGTTCGGGTGAGAGCGGTTCGGCGGCCTGCAGGGGGTTGAGGAGGATCAGGGCGTAGGTCTCGGGGAGCCGGGCGGCGAGCTCGGCCCGCACGGTGCCCACCAGGTGCGCGCCCAGCAGGGCCAGGACGACGCGGGCCGCCCGTTCGGCTTCCTCCTGGGTCCGGTACTCGCCGCGTTCCTGGACGTGTTCCAGGAACGCCTCCCGGCGCATCGTCATCTCACGTCACCTCCAGGGGAGGGAAGAGCGGGGTGAGGGGTGCGGAGGACGGGGTTGCCGGAGGGGGAATCGGTTGCCCGTCCTCCGCCGCTGGTACCCGGTCGGTCAGCCGGAGATCTGCTTGCGGCCGGAGTCGCCGCCGATGCTGATCTTCCGCGGCTTGGCGCGCTCGGCGATCGGGATCCGCAGGGTCAGGACACCCGCGTCGTAATCGGCCTCGATGTGCTCGGTGTCGAGCGTGTCGGCGAGCATGACCTGGCGGGAGAAGACGCCGAGGGGCCGCTCGGAGAGCTCCATCTGCACGCCGTCGGACTTCTCCGCGGGCCGGCGCTCGGCCTTCACCGTCAGCATGTTCCGCTCGACGTCGATGTCGATCGCCTCGGTGCTCACGCCGGGCAGGTCGAAGGCGATCACGTACACGTCGCCCTGGCGGTAGGCGTCCATCGGCATCACGGACGGCTTCGACCACGTACCGGACGCGCCGGAGAGCTGCTGAACGATCCGGTCCATCTCGCGGAACGGGTCAGTGCGCATCAACATCGCGAAACACCTCCAGTTGGTTCGGGCAGGAACTGCCAATGCGCTTCAACGTGCTTCCGTTGTAACATGTCATCGAAACGATGACAAGTAAGGGGTCATCTGGAGGATGACAGAGTCACGGAGAATGCGATGAACGAGGCCGCCGAGCCGAACACACCAGTCCCCTTCCTGGCTGCCGCCGCGGCGCTGGAGGCCATCAACCAGGCCGTCCAGGACGCGCAGCAGCCCTCCGCGAGAACTGCGACGACCGAAGCGGCGCCCGCGGCGGACTCCGGCCCGCACCCGGCTCTTGCCGCCCTGCTGATGCTGCGGGAGGTCCGTGAGCAGCTCGCGGGCTGGGAGAGCGGCCTGATCGAAACCGCCCGGGGCCGGGGCGCGAGCTGGGCCGACCTTGCCGGGCCCCTCGGGGTCGCCAGCCGGCAGGCCGCCGAACGCCGCTACCTGCGCCTGCGCCCCGGCGCCGCCGGAAGCACCGGCGAGGAACGCGTCCAGGCCACCCGCGACACCCGCGCCGCCGACCGCACCGTCACCGCCTGGGCCCGCGACAACGCGGCCGACCTGCGCCGCCTCGCCGGGCAGGTCACCGCACTCACCGGCCTCCCCGCAAACGCGCAGGGCGCCATCGGCGACCTGAACCTGGCCCTCGCCGACAACGACGCCGCCCGTCTCGTCCGTCCCCTGACCGCCACCCGGGCCCACCTGCGGCCCGAGGACGCCGAGCTCGCGGAACGCATCGACGCCTTGGCCCAGCACACCGACCAGCTCCGCCAGGACACCCACGACCGGCGCAGCACGTGACACGCGGTCCGCGAACGATCGACTTGCCGCCCGCGCCGAGGTCCGCTCGACCGCGTTCATCCCGGCGTGCTGCCGGTGCTGCCCGCCGCTGAGGATCGGTGCTGTTGCGGTCGCAGGCGGGGGCCGTCCGTACGTCAGCCGCTGTGGCGGAACCCCTTGCCGGTGCGGTCGAGGGGGTCGGGCGAGAGGCCGAGGAAGCGGTCGCGGAGGGTGTCCCAGGCGGTGAGGCGGGTGAAGTCGGGAGCGTCGAGGATCTCCTGGCGGTCGGTGAGGAACGGGTTGGGCAGCAGGATCGTCATCATCTGCTCGTCGCGGCCGTTGAACAGGCGGGCTCCCCAGCTGACGGGGGCCCCGTCGGCGCCGAGGCTGCGGTAGAGCTCGGCACGCGAGCAGCGGCGGATCCTTCCGAGTTCGGGGCCGGAAGCGGTGTGCTCGCCGATGCACAGGTGGAAGTGCCAGGCGCCGAAGTCGACGGTGGCGTATCCGTCGTTCATGGTGATGGCGGTGGGGGCGCCCGGGGCGCCGACCTCCCAGGCGGCGCCTTCGATGATGGGCCCGAAGTGGATGTGCTGCCAGTGGTCGGTGAAGACGGTGGTGACGAGGTCGAGGAGGGTGGCCTCGTCGGCCGGGAGCGGCCAGACGTGCTGGGTGCCGCCGCCCGGGGTTTCGACGACGGTCGGCTCGGTGGTGGTCATGAGGTCTTCTCCTTGGGGTTGAGGACACAGTCGCCGCAGGTGCCCGCGCCCGGCACGCGGTAGTACAGGCAGCAGCTGCGGCGCCGGAAGACGAGCGGTGAGGCGGGGGCGGCGCGGTACGTGCCGGCACCCGTCAGCGGCGGCCGGTCCAGCAGTCCGCGGACGAGGGGCACCACGGGGTACGGGGTGTGCGGCTCCTTGGCGAGCAGGACGCGGTGGGCGCCGATGAGTGCCGAGGCCGCGTTGCCGCGCAGGGTGTGCGGGGAGACGCCGGACACGCGCCGTACGGCGTCGGCCCAAGGGCCCAGGTTCTGTACGCCCACGGTGTGGTGCAGCGCCGGGAGCGGTTCCCGGCCCACCTCCCGCAGGCCGGGCAGCCACAGGTCGAGCGGCCCGGCGGCGGGCAGGCGCCACCACAGCCGGGCCGCACCCAGATCGGGCACGCGGCCCGTGAGCGCGGCGCAGGCCAGGGCGATCGACCAGAGCCGGGAGGCAGTGCCCAGGTGCAGGGTGGACGCGGCCACCCGCGGCTGGCCGGTGCCCAGCCGCTCGGAGACGGTCCGTACGCACTCCTCCAGCACGCCCGGGTCGGCGTACAGGTCGGTCAGCGGCCGGAAGCCGTCGGCGTCGGGGCGGGGGCCGGTGGCCACCGCGAAGTAGGGGCCGATCGCGGAGATCCGGGCCAGGGTGTCGGGCGTGATGACCGCGCTCACCATGTCCGTACCGTCCGTGTCAGCTCGTGGAAGCCGTGCGTGTGGACGACCCGCCCGTCCGGTCCGGTGAGGGTGAACCGGTCCGCTCCCTCACAGCCCACCCGTGTGGTGGCGGCCGGGTCGCCCGGGTCCGTGAGGGCCAGTCCTTCCCGGGCGAGGGCGCGTTCGAGGAGCGGGAGCATGTCCGGCGGTGCCTCCACCGCCACGCCGGCCCGTGCGGTGCGGCGCAGGCCGAAGGTGCCGGAGGCCGGGTCGAAGGCGAGGTGGTCGGCGTCGAAGGCGGCGGCGACGGCTCCGCTGTGGATCAGGTCCTCGGGTGCTCCCGCGTGCACGCGGGAGTCACGGTCGACGAGCCAGACGGCGTCGGCCACGCGCAGGGCCAGCTCCAGGTCGTGGGTGCTGACCACGACGGTCAGGCCCTTGTCCCGGGCGAGGTCGCGCAGCAGCACGGTGAGGGCCACGCGTGAGGGGACGTCGAGGAAGGCGGTCGGCTCGTCGAGGAGGACGACCTCGGGTTCCTGGGCGAGGGCGCGTGCGGTCAGGACGCGCTGGCGTTCGCCGTCGGACAGCTCGGCGGCAGGCCGGCTCGCCAGATGCTCCGCGCCCACGGCCTTCAGCGCCCACTCGACTGCCGCGTGGTCCGCGGCCGTGAGACGGCCGGTGAACCCGGTGTGCGGGTGGCGGCCGAGCCCGGCCAGTTCCCGTACGGACAGCAGCCCGGGGTCCACCCGGTCGGTCAGGACGACCGCCAGCCGCCGGGCGAGAGCGGCGGGCGGCTGGTGTGCCAGGTCGGCCCCGCCGATGCGTATCCGGCCGTCGAGCGGCGGCAGGAGCCCGCACAGGGTGCGCAGCAGCGTGGACTTGCCCGCGCCGTTGGGACCGAGCAGTACGGTCAGTTCTCCCGCCCGCGCCCGGAGGTCGAGCCCTGACAGCACGGCCCGGCCTGCCCCGCGTCCGCGCAGCGGCCGGGCGCGGTAGCCGACGGACAGCCCTTGGGTGGCCAGGCCGCCGGGACGGTCCGGCCCGGCGGGCGTGTCCGTGACGGGTTCGGTCAGTGTGTCGGTCATGAGGCCACTCCTTGTACGCCGCGGCGGCTGCGGATCAGGAACGCGATGACGACGGGGGCGCCGAAGAGCGAGGTGACGGCGTTGAGCGGCAGCACCGAGTCCGTGCCGGGCGGCTGGCTCAGCAGCGCACACGCCAGCGCGAGGAAGGCGCCGGCGAGCATCGACGCGGGGATGAGCGCCCGGTGGTCCGAGGTCCCCAGCGCCACCCGCGTCAGGTGCGGGACGGCCAGGCCCAGGAAGGCGACCGGGCCGCAGAACGCGGTTGCCGCGCCCGCCAGCAGCGAGGTGCCCAGCAGCGCCAGGTCGCGGCTGCGCCGTACGTTCAGGCCCATGGTGCGGGCGTAGTCCTCGCCGAGCAGCAGGGCGTTGAGGCGTTTGGCGGTCAGCAGCGCGGTCAGCAGACCCGCGCCGATGACGGGCAGCATGACGTGGAGGTCGGGCCAGGTCGTGGCGCTGAAGCTGCCCAGGCCCCACATGACGAACTGCTGGGTGCGCTCGGGGCGGGCGTAGACGAGCATCACACCGACCACCGCGGTGGCCGCAGAGCCGATCATGACACCGATGACGAGCAGGGTGACGGCCGACTGCACCCACCGCGAGAGCAGGAGGACGAGGGCCAGCACGCCGGCGGCGCCGAGCGAGGCGGCCAGGACGACGCCCACGCGCCCCAGCCCGGCCAGGTTTCCGGTGAAGCTGCCGGCCACCCCGCCGGTGCCGACCACCACGGCGGCGACGCCCATGCTGGCGCCCGAGCTCACCCCGAGGGAGAACGGGTCGGCCAGCGCGTTGCGGAACAGGGTCTGCATCTGTACGCCGGCCACGGCGAGGGCGGCGCCGACGGCTGCGGCGGTCAGCGCGCGCGGCAGCCGGACCTGCTCGACGATCACGGTCCATCTCGGGTCGTCGGCGGTGCCGCCGAGCAGGATCCGCGCCACCTCGGCGACCGGCACCCGGTGGGAGCCGGTCGCGACGGTGAGGACGAACAGCGCGGCGGTACCGGCCGCCAGGGCGAGGACGACGGCGAGGCGCCGCCGCCGGGGCCGTACCGCCCCGGGGGCGTCCGGGACGGCGGCCGGCGCGGTTGCCACGGGGGTCGTCACGCCTTGGGAACCTGCGTGTAGAAGGTGAAGGCGTGGTCCTTCGCCTGGTCCGGGTGGATCAGCGCGAAGAGGTCGGCGAGGACCAGATCGGGGCGCAGCACACCGCGCTCGAAGTAGTCGTTGCCGCCGCCGGGGCCGAGCGCCTTGGTGTTCGTCCACACCGCACCGCCGGTGAGGGCCTTCAGCTGCCCGTACCGGCTGTCGGCCTGCACCGCGTCGGCGGTGGACTTCCACTTCTGGTCGGCGATCCAGACCGGGGCCTCGCCGCCCTTGGCGTACACGGCCTCGAAGTTCAGCTGGAGGTTGCCGGTGCCCGCCTCGCCGGCCCAGGGGTAGGTGCCCCCCGCGTCCTTGATCAACTGGGCGGCGTAGCTGCCGCCGGCGGGCATGTTCCAGGTGCCCTGGTACATCGTGCCGGGCAGCACCTCGACGGGCTTGCCCGCCGTGACCGCCTGCGCGCCCTTCTCGGCGATCTTCCGGTAGTCGCCCTCGATGGTGTCGAAGACCTCGCCGGCGCGCTTCTCCGCTCCGGTGAGCGCGGCCATCGCCTTGACCCACTCGGCGCGGCCGAGCGGACTCGGCTCCAGCCATTCGGCGTTGGCCACCACGGCGATGCCGGCCTGGCGCAGCTTCGGGTACTGCGGATCGTCGGTGCCCTGGGTCATCAGCACGTCCGGCTTGGCACCGATGACCGTCTCGGCGTTGAGGGTCCGGTCCTTGGCGTACTCGGTGACCTTTCCTGCCTTCACGTGCTCGATCACCTGGGCGGAGGAGATGTTGGTGGCGCTCGCGACACCCGTCAGGACGTCCAGGGTGCCGGTCTCGGTCAGCAGGGGAAGGTGGGTGGTGGAGGCGGAGTACAGGCTCTTGACGGGAACGGTGACCTGCTGCGCGGATGCGAGCTCACCGGTCAGCTCCGGCTTCGGCGCACCGCACTTGACCAGCACGTACGACTCGGGCTTCCCCTTGGGGAACGGCTCGTTGACGGTGAGGACCTGATAGCTCTTCTCGTACCGGAGCGTGAAGTTCTTGGCGTGCTTCACCGTCGACTTGACCGGGAAGTAGTCCATGGCCGGGTCGAAGTCTTCGACGCAGTCTGCCCCGGCTGCCCGGGGCTTGGCGTCGGCGGGCGAGCCGGAGCCGCCGCCGCACGCGGTGAGGGCGAAGGCGACGGTGAGAAAGGCCGCCGCGGCGGCCTGACGGCGGCCGGGCATGGCGGATCGTACGGGCATGGTGACTCCTGGTGACGTGCGTGGGAAGTGCGCACGGGCACGCCGGTGCGCGTGAAGCGGTGTAGGGGAAGGAAGCCGCTGAGGGAGGAAGCCGTCAGAACCTGAGGGATCGGGCCTGTGCTTCAGCCGGGGCAGGTCGGCCCCGACGGGCCAAGGGCAGCGCAGAGCTACCGCCACACGTACGCAGGCACACGGGTGCCACCGCCTCTCCTGGGGAAATCCGCCCCGTACATCGAGGTGCGACGGCGTGAGTCTCCTGACTCGGGATCACAGCTTCTCCGGCCTTCCCACCCCCGGATGGGGCGGTGGCCATGGGTGGAGTCGCTCCCCCTACACAGTGGCGGTACCGTGCCGGAATCTCACCGGCTTCCTCGTTCCGCCGTCGCTTGTCGGACGGAAGCATCGCAGAACCGGCCACGGTCACGCCAGACCCACACCTGTGCGACCAGACACAGCAGTTGGCGCCCGAGCGATGTGCGGTCGGTACGCTCGCCCGGCCCGCCCCGAGCGCGTCGACCGCCGCGGAGAGACCCGCCGCCGAGCTGGTCCGTGCGAGGGACCCATGCATGCGCTGATGGCGTGATCCTCGCGGGACACAGGCACCGGTGGGTTCGCGGAGCCATGCAATCAGATCTCTTCCCGCAACCGGACCAACTCGACGGCCCCGGTATGCACCGAGCCCGCCTGCGAGGGCGACTTCTTCGCGCGGCGCCCGCTCGTGGGCCGCGGCTGGCCCGCCATGATCAGGGCCGTGCCCAGCCACCGGACGATCCCGTCGAAGACCAGCACCGCGATGCCGACCGGCACCGGCAGCCCCGCCGGCGGGCGTCTCCGGCCGTGCAGAAGGGTGATAGACGGAGCGTATCGGGACGGAAGTGGATCTACCTCCGACAATGGCCCGCACCATGGCATCCGTACGCCTCCGTCATGTGAAAGGTGCGACGAATGGTCATGGGCGTTCTGCGCATGGGCCCCTGGGCCACGGCGGCCACGGCGGTGGGTGCTGCGGCGCTGCTGGTCGCCGGACCCGCCTGGGCCGAGCCCCAGTCGGCCCCCCAGCCCGCCGCAGCGGCGGCCGCGCCGTCGGACTCGGACCTGCAAACGGTCCGCATCGACCCTGAGCCCATGGTGCTGGGCGGCCGCACCGAGCTCCACGCATTCGTCGCCAACGCCGGCCCGGAGGAGACCAACTCCCCGATGTTCATCACGGTCACCCTGCCGCGCGAGGTGACGGTCGAGGGCCCGTTCTACCCCGACACCTGCGAGCCGTCCCCGGACGCCCACCAGGTGCACTGCGAGTTCCCCGCGGGACTCAAGGAGAACCGCTCCGCCACTGCCCTGGTCCCGCTCCGCATCGACAGGTACGCCGAGCTGGGGACGTACAAGGGCTCGTTCACGGTGCAGAGCGCGGACGACCGGATCGGTGACAACAACCGGGTGGAGTTCGAGATCCCCGTCGTCGACTACGTCCCGGAGTGACTGGGTGGAGGACGGGCTGCTGCGAACACCGCGAAGCTGTGGCTGCTCAACCACCTGCCGACCACCGGGCTCGCCGTGCTGGTGGTCGGCGGGATCATCCTGGCCTTCGTGATCGTGAACCTGTGGACCGATCCGCAGATTGCCGAGACGGTCGTCGCCGCCGAGGCCGGCGCGGTCTCGCAGATCGTCCGCGACGCCGCCGTGACCTCGCAGGCGGTGGACGACCTGTACCAGGTGCTCGCCGCCTACGAGCCGCGGTCGTTCTCCAAGCAGTCCTTCTACCAGAAAGCCCTCAACGAGCTGTCCGCGCTCCTCCAGATGCTCATCTTCGGCGGGGCCGCGGTGATCATCCTGATCACCTTGCTGTGACGTATGCGATGGCGCGTTCGCTCAGCGGATCCCAGAGCCGGGATGCTCGGCATCCCATTCCCGGCGCGCCCGAGCTATGGGGTCGCGGTGTTCCGCTGACCAGTCGGCGAGGGTTTTCACCAGATGGGTCAGGCTGTGGCCCATCGGGGTGAGCTCGTACTCGACCTGCGGTGGCACCGTGGGATGCACCGTCCGGGAGACCAGCCCGTCGCGTTCCAGCCGGCGCACCGTCAGTGTCAGCATCCGCTGTGAGATGCCGGGCACGGCGCGCTGGAGTTGCCGGAAGCGGCGTATGCCCTGGGCCAGTTCGACGACGACCAGGACCGACCATTTGTCTCCGAGCCGGTCGAGCACCTCGCGGATGCCGCAGTCCTCGTGTTCCTCCCCGCAGCTGACGACGGGTCCGATGGTCGCAGCCGTGGTTACTCCCGTGTGCCTCACCGACATCGAAGTGCCTCCTTACGCCCCCCGGCGCCCCACCGCAGGATGAATCCCGGTTACCGAAAAGAACCTATCTGAACAGGGAGAACCTCATGATCCTGGTCACTGGCGCAGCCGGCGCTCTGGGCACGCTCGTCGCCGAGCGGCTGGCGGGTCGCGGCGACACCGTCCTCGGGACGCGCGATCCGCGGCAGATCCAAGCCCCGTTGCCCGTCCGCCGCATCGACTTCGACGATCCCGACGGCCTTTCCCAGGGTTTCGCGGGTGTGGATGTGCTCCTGATGATCTCCGCGGGCTACGGCGAGGACGACACCGTCATGGCCCGGCACGGCGCCGCCCTCGACGCCGCCCGGAAGGCGGGTGTGGGCCATGTCGTCTATACGAGCCTGACCGCCGCCGGTGACCACCTCCCGTACGCCCTGCCGCACCGCTGGACCGAGCGTCGGCTCCAGGAGAGCGGCATGGACTGGACGATCCTGCGCAACGGCCTCTACGCGGAGCTGCTGGCCGGACTCGCGGCGCCGTCGGCGGACAACCGGATCACCGCCCCGCTCGGCGATGGCAGGCTGGCCGCCGTCACGCGGGCGGATCTGGCCGATGTCGCAGCGCTCGTGGCGGTGGACGCGGCCGCCCATGCCGGCCGCGTCCATGAACTCGTCGGCGAGCAGGCCATCGGCGGCGCGGACCTGGCGCAGGCGCACGGAGCGGATGCCACCTACGAGCCGGAGACACTCGCCCAGGCTCGCGAACGGCTCGCCGCCTCCGGTGCCGAGCCGTTCCAGGTGCCGATGCTGATCGGTACCTACTCCGCCATCGCCGCCGGCTTCATGGCGCGTACCAGTGGCGATCTGCGCCGGCTGCTGGGCCGAGCACCCCGCTCACCGCTCGCAGCGGCAGCCGCGTAGCACCCCGGTGCGAGAATCACGGCTGCGAAGGCAGAGGGTTTCGGGTTCCGGAGGGGGTGGGGCAATGGTCCTGGGAACGGTGGCCGTCACCGGTGCGGCAGGGAATATCGGCTCTGTCGTGCGGGAGGCGCTGCGACAGGAGGCCACCCGGCTCGTCCTGCTCGACCGTGTCCCGCTGCGGCGGGAGGCGGCCAACGAGGACGTGCACACCGTAGACCTGCGCGACGCGCCGGCCGTGGAGTCGGCACTCTCGGGGGTGGACTGCGTGCTCCACCTGGGCGGCCTGCCGGACGAGGCGCCCCTCGCCGAGCTGCTGGAAGCGAACGTACTGGGCACCCACAACGTCCTGGAGGCCGCCCGGCGCAACGGAATCGAGCGGGTGGTGCTGGCCAGCAGCAACCGCGTGACCGGCTTCTATCCCACCGGGCACCTCACCGGCCCGCAGGAGCCGGCGCGACCGGACGGCTTGTACGGGGTGAGCAAGGTGGCAGTCGAGGCCCTGGGCCAGCTGTACGCGGACAAGTTCGGGCTGTCGGTCGTCTGCCTGCGCATCGGCAGCTTCGAGCAGGCACCCACCGAGCCCCGGCACCTGGCGACATGGCTGAGTCCGCGCGACACCGTCGGCTACGTCAAAGCCGCGCTCACGGCCACACCCGCCACCCGCTTCGCCACGGTGTACGCCGTCTCGGCCAACACCCGCCGCTTCTGGGAGCTGCCCACGCAGGCAGAGCTGGACTACACACCGTCCGACGACGCCGAAGCACATGCCGAACACATCGCAGGCGCCAGCACTCCCGCCGACTCCGCAGCGCCACAGGCCGGTTCCTACGCAGCCCCCGAGTTCACCCTGCGGCACCTGCGGCCTTGACGCGCCGGTTGACCCCGGCGCGTTGCGGCACCGAGCGGGCGGTTCGGCGCCGTTTCCCCTTTTGCAGCCCTACGTGTCGACCGCAGCGGGGCCGAGGGAGTCGACGTCCTCCATGAAGGACAGCATCCGGGCGTTGACCACGTCGGGGTGGTCGATCTGCGGGCCGTGCCCCGTCGCGGTGATGATCTCCGCGCGGGCTCCGGGGACGAGGCGCGGTACGCGTTCCAGCTGCCGCTTGGGGTGTACGAGCAGGCTGTGCTTGCCCATGATGACGTAGAGCGGGGTCCGGATGGATCGCAGCGCGTCCTCGGTCAGCGGAAGCGGTGCGGGGCGGCGGATCCGGTACGCGCGGGCGCCGAGCTGGATCCACGTGCGCATCTCGGGGACGGCGAGGACCGGCTGGTCCAGCCACTTCGCGAGCCGGGGCCGCAACGCCTTCGGGGCGAAGGTGGCGAACAGGCTCACGAAGACCCAGCCGAAGAAGCGCAGGCCGACCTTCTCCAGGCCGCCGGGGTCGAGGGCGGTGACCGAGGCGAGCCGTCCGGGCCGCCGGTGGGCTTGGTTGAGCACCAGCCAGCCGCCGTAGGAGGAGCCGACGAGGTGTACCCGGTCGAGGCCGAGCGCGTCGAGGGCCTCCTCCATCCACTGGGCGGCGCGCTCGGGCTGCCACATGGGCTCGCGGTGGACGCTGCGGCCCGCGTCGCCCGGGGTGTCGAGGGCGTAGACGGGGCGGTCGAGGCTGAGCCCGGGGGTGTTGGGGTACCACATCGCCGAGCTGTAGCCGGCACCGTGGATCAGGACGATCGGGGTCCGGGAGTCGGCGGCGGGGTCCGACGGGCCGTACCGGTAGACGTGGGTGGTGCCGAAGCTGGTCTCCACGTCCGTCTCGGCGCGGGCTGGTGCGCCCATCGCGTAGAGAACGTCGGCGGCGGCGAAGTAGCGGTCGCGCAGGGCGTCATCGACGTAGCGGCCGACATCGCGGCGTACGCGGGCGGTGTTCTCGGGCACGGCGGCACCTCCTGTGAAGATCCGTTCTTCGTGGTACGAACGTATCACCAATATGGTACACCGGTATCATGAAGGGGTTCGGGTGGCGGAGCGGGCACCCACTGTCGACAGGCGGAGACACGGGAACATGCCGAAGCGTGTGGATCACGAGGAGCGGCGCGCCCAGATCGCCGAGGCACTCATCCAGGTGGCGGGGCGGCGGGGGCTGCATGCCGTCGGCATGCGCGACGTGGCGGCGGAGGCCGGTGTGTCGCTCCGGCTCGTGCAGTACTACTTCGAGACCAAGGAGAAGCTGCTCTTCCACGGCCTCCAACACCTGACCGACCGCTTCACCGCGAGGGTGGGAGCCCGCTTGGCGGCTGCCGGCCCGGACCCGGGCCCGCGTGCCACGGTGGAGGCGCTGCTGTCGGCCTCGCTGCCGACCGACGAGGAGAGCCGTACGTTCCACCTGCTGTACAGCTCCTACGCGATCCTCTCCGTGACCGACGAGGCGCTGGCTGCGCAGCCCTTCATCGACAACCCCGACGCCGCGGAGAACGCCCTGACCGGACTCCTGGAGCACGCGCAGGGGGCCGGCCTGGCCGACCCGGACGCCGACGCCCGCACGGAGGCGATCAGCCTGCTCGCGATGGCGGCGGCCATGGGTACCAGCATCCTCGTGGGCCAGCGGACCCCGGAGTCGGCGATCGCGGTGCTCCATCACCACCTGGACCGGATCTTCGCGACTGCCCAGACGCCCGAGGGGGGAGCGGGACCGAACTGACGTGTCGCGAACTGCTCGCACGGGGCGCCCGTCCAGCGGGTTCCTACAGGGACCACCCGAAGGGCCGCATGGCATCGCGATGCGGATCCCCACGTCTGCCGAGCATCAACTGCGACCCACGTAGAGGGCCGTGTGGTGCGGGCGTGCCGGTGTCGCCTTGGCGCGGCGCCGTTTGCCACCCGCTCCGAGGCCTCGCCGGACCGGCGGTCGCAAGGCCGAGGGGCGGCGCGGATCCGGGTCATCGTCTGCATCTGTGCGGGCTGTACGGCGAGTTGCCGCACGGGGTGGCGGAGACGGTGGTCAGGCTCGCCGGAGAGAAGCGCAATCCGCCCGTCACGATCGCTGATGCCGTCGCCCGACTCGCGAAAGCCGGCCTGCCGCGCTTCGCGGACCTCCTGACGCATCACCTCGGACATCTCACGAGGTGATGCGGGCGCAGGTGGTGCGCGACGCCGAGAAAGGTCTAGACAATGACGAAGGCCCAGGTCGCTGACCTGGGCCTTCTTGCAAGAGCGGATGACGGGAATCGAACCCGCGCTATAAGCTTGGGAATCACCCGGTACTTGGGTAGGCGCACAGTCTCTGACCTGCGAATACGACCGCTGACGATGCCGTTATGGCTGCTTCGGTGCGACCCTTGTTGACCGCTGTTTACCGCCCCTACTGGCACGTTGTGGCACGGCTTCCGCGCCGGCTGGATGCGCGAGGGTGTTGTCGCAGGTCACTGCCAGAACACCTCCTCGACGATGATCTGCGGGTCGGCGGTGCGGCGGGTGAACGTGTAGTGGATCCAGCCCCGGCCGTGATCGAAGTAGCAGACGTACAGTCCGTTCGGCACCGTCGACCGAAGCGGGGCGATACGGCAGCCGGGTGGGAGATCCGGGATGTTGTCGGTACCGCGGAAACAGGGGTCCTCGACGGTGACCAGTTCGGCTCGGATGCCGTCGATCAGGTCGCGTACCGGCTTGGGTAGGGAGTCGCGGGCGGTCCGGGCCGTATCGACCCAGTCCATCTGCCAGGGCGGCCCCATGAAGTCGCTCACTGGCCGGGCTCCGCCTTCCCCGCCTCGCGCCGAAGGTGCGCGGCCTGCGTGAGCAACTGTGTGGCCTCGGCGTTCGTCGACGCGTCGGCTGCCCGGCTTTCCAGGTCGTGGATGTGCCGGTCGAGTGAGGGATCGCGGGCGATGGCAAACTCGGCCCACCACTGGGCGAGGAACGCCGGTACCGGGGCGATGTCGTGCGCGTCGCCGATGGCCCACTTCCAGTGGGCGTCGAAGTCGGCGAGGAGCTGCGGTGTGTGCTCGGCGATCGCGGTGCGCAACGCCTTCGTGTTCCGCTCGGGCATGGGCGGGATGCCGGACGGCCTGGGGGCGGTCGTCATGCCGCCACCTCCTCGGTCTCGCTGCCCTGGGCGGCCTGCTTGGCCTTGTAGGCGGCGGCGAGGGTGGACGCGTACTGGGGTGTCCACTCCATGTGCCGGGCGACGGCCGGCGCTCCGCCGCGGCCGAGGTCTACGGCGATACGCCCCGCGGTCTCACGGAAGTGCGCGACGGCATCGTCGGCGGCCTTCTTCGCCCGATCCAGTTCGAGCTTCTGCGCGTCGGTCAGGGCGGCCTGCGGAGCTCGGGCGCGGGGCTTGTCGGTCATGGGAGCAGTGTGGACCCCACGCCGATAAATCGCAAAGGCTACTTGTCATTAAGAGCCTCGTCCGAAAGGAAAGACCTTGCGTCGAGGGCGACGCCAAGTCCAGCGGCTGGTGTGTGGGTGAGTGGGCGACCTGCCGGCCATCCTCTCCGTCGAGGTCGAGCGGCACCTTGAGTGGCTCGCGGAGTAGGGGGGCCGGTGGTACGCGAAGGCGCTGTGGGCAGGATATTCCTGCGAGTTGGGGCACGCGGAGGGCACGGAGACCCCTGAGAGGTCTAGACAACGATGAAGGCCCAGGTCGCTGACCTGGGCCTTCGTCTCTGAGCGGATGACGGGAATCGAACCCGCGCTATAAGCTTGGGAAGCTCATGTTCTACCATTAAACTACATCCGCGCAGCGGGCCAGTTGCCTGGATCCCTACCGTTGCACACTCTACCTCATGATCGACCCCCGGTGCATTCACCGCGGGGTCGCCGTTGTCTGTGCTGTGCACCGGAGCGTGTGGGGGCGGGAGTTGGGGCGTACCGTGGGTGCGGAGCGGCGGCTGGAGCGGGTGCCGATCATCCCCTAATGTGGCGATTCGTCGCAGTACGGCTCGTTGGGGAAAGGGACTCGATGGAGCACACCGTCGTCCGCTGTGCCGAAGGGCACGTTTTCAGTACCGCCTCCTTCCCGCTGCAGCACCTCGGTGCCGGCCGGATCGGGCCCGGGCGGCTGCTGCGGTGTCCGCGGTGCGCACGCTTGCGGCAGGCCGTACCCGTCGGTGGTGCGGTCAAGCGCTAGAGGTACGGCCGGGCGCGCGGGCGGTCCCTTCGATTGGGGGTGGCCCGCGCGCTCTGCGTATCCTCGGGGCGTGCTTCTCTCTGACAAAGACATCCGGGCCGAGATCGACAGCGGACGGGTTCGCATCGACCCGTTCGACGAGGCGATGGTGCAGCCCTCCAGCATCGACGTGCGTCTCGACCGGTTCTTCCGGGTGTTCGAGAATCACCGCTACGCCCACATCGATCCCGCGGTCGAGCAGCCGGACCTGACCCGGATGGTCGAGCCCGAAGGGGACGAGGCGTTCATCCTGCACCCCGGTGAGTTCGTCCTCGCGTCGACCTACGAGGTCATCACGCTGCCCGACGACATCGCCTCCCGGCTGGAGGGGAAGTCCAGCCTGGGCCGCCTCGGCCTCGTGACGCACTCGACCGCCGGGTTCATCGACCCCGGGTTCTCGGGTCACGTGACTCTTGAGCTGTCGAACCTGGCCACGCTGCCGATCAAGCTCTGGCCGGGCATGAAGATCGGCCAGCTGTGCATGTTCCGGCTCAGCTCGCCCGCGGAGTTCCCGTACGGCAGCGAACGCTACGGATCCCGGTACCAGGGCCAGCGCGGGCCGACCGCCTCGCGCTCCTTCCAGAACTTCCACCGCACCCAGGTGAGGCACGAGGCATGAGCAGCGCAGTACGCGAGAACCTGACCTACGAGGGCTTCGGCGCCGCCGTGCGCGAGCTGGCGCAGACCATCGCCGACGACGGCTACGAGCCCGACATCATCCTGAGCATCGCCCGCGGCGGCGTGTTCGTCGCCGGCGGTCTGGCGTACGCCCTGGACTGCAAGAACATCCACCTGGTGAACGTGGAGTTCTACACCGGCGTCGGCACCACGCTGGAGATGCCGGTGATGCTGGCGCCCGTGCCCGAGGCGATCGACTTCACCGACAAGAAGGTCCTCATCGCCGACGACGTCGCCGACACCGGCAAGACGCTGAAGCTGGTGCACGACTTCTGCCTGGGCCACGTGGCCGAGGTGCGCTCCGCCGTCGTCTACGAGAAGTCCCACTCCCTCGTGAAGTGCGAGTACGTGTGGAAGAAGACCGACGAGTGGATCAACTTCCCCTGGTCGGTCGAGCCGCCGGTCGTCAAGCGCGAGGGCCAGGTCCTCGACGCCTGACCGATGCGCGTCCCCGTACCTGCGCGAGGGGCCCCCGGCCATGGCCGGGGGCCCCTCG
>NZ_MQUR01000153.1 GCF_001953875.1 Streptomyces amritsarensis | reverse complement strand
GGCATGGCGGGGCCCGGGGTGGCCGGTGCGGGGTGGGACGGTGTGGCGGTGGGCGGGAGTTCGGTCAGGGGGGCGCCGAGTGGGGCACGGGTGCGCATCGGCTTCTCGGCCGTCGGCCCGCTCGCGGCGGTTTCGGCCTGCCGCTGCACGGCGGGCATGGCCGGTGCTGCCGTGCTGCTGGTGGCGGGCTCCGTCTGGCGCTGCACAGTCGGCATGGCCGGGGTGGCCGGGCCGGTGGGCGAGGGTTCGGCCGCGCGCTGCACGGTGGGCTTGGCCGGGCCCGGGGTGGCCGGTGCGGGGTGGGACGGCGTCGCGGGGGGCGGGGTGCCGAGTGGGGCGCGGGTGCGCATCGGCTTCTCGGCCGTGGGGCCGCTCGCCTCGGCCTGCCGCTGCACCGTGGGCATGGCGGGGCCCGGGCTGGCCGGTGCGGGGTGGGACGGGGACGGTGTGGCGGTGGAGGGGAGTTCGGTCAGGGGGGTGCCGAGCGGGGCGCGGGTGCGCATCGGGTTCTCGGCCGTCGGCCCGCTCGCTGCGGGCTCTGCCTGCCGCTGCACCATCGGCATGGGCGCGGCGGCCGTGGGGCCGGGCGGTGTCGAGGGGGCGGCCGGGGGCGGGAGTTCGGTGGGCGGGGCGCCGAGCGGGGCGCGGGTCTGCGCACGCTGCACCGGCAGGTCCGGGCCGGCCGCCGGCAGGGCGGGGGGACGGACAGCCGCCACACGGCGGCGGGGTGTCGCAGGGACCCGCGCGGTGGTGAGCGTACGCCCGACCGGGCGCGGCCGGACCGCGGTGGTGCGGTCGGCGCCGGGCGTCTCCCCGGTCGTACGAGCCGGTCGGGCGTCCGCGGCCGCCCGTACGGGAGCGGAGCCGTCGGCGGCAGGGGGCCCGGGGATCACCGCGATACGCCGGACCACCGGGAACGCTGCGGGTGCCGTCGCGCGGCCGGGCTCGGCGGCCCGCTGCACGGGCGGCGCGGGCGCCCCGAGCACGGCCGGGGAGTCCGTGGACGTGAGGCCCCGCGTCCCGGCCGCGGCCGGGGAGCCGGAGCCCTGCGTCCGGGTCCGGTTCCGGGCGCGAGCCGGTGACGTGCTGTTCGCCGCGGAGGCGGAGGCGGCGGACGTGCTCGACGCGCCACGGGCCTCGGCCCGCGATCCGGCCGGGCCCGGTGTGCCGGCGTCCGCGCCCCGGTCCGCGGTCGGCGCGGTGGCGCCGGGACGGGCCCGGCGCGAGACCTGCGGGGTTTCGCGTGCGGGCCCGGTCTGTTCCGGCTGCTGGTCCGCGCCGGTGCCGGTGGGTTCGCCGGGCAGCGCCCGCAGCAGCAGCGGCCCGCCGCCGCTGTGGGTGGGGCGGGCGGTGGCGGGGCGGGCGACCCCGCGGACGAGTCCGGCCGGGGCGGACGGCAGCAGCCCGTGGGCGAGTCCCGTGTCGAACGACGGGTTGCGCCACGCGGCCAGGCCGGAGCGGAAGGCGAGCCCGTCGCTGACCCCCGTGACCGACCGCGAGACGGTCAGCGGCGGCGGCGCGGTCATGCGCCAGCCGCCGTCCCAGTCGCCGGGTACGCCGGGTACGGCGGGGCCGGCGGCCGGCACGGCAGCGCCGTCCGCCGCCGCCGCAGCCGGCGCCGAGGCCCCGGCATCCGGCACAGCGGTGCGCCGCCGCAGCCTGTCCCGCCATGCCATCTGCTCAACCGCCTTCGTTCACACGGGTGTTGATCCGAGCTATCTCGGTGACCCAGTCCTGGCGCTCGCCATGGGTCAGGTCGAGGATCTCGTCGCGCCGCCAGTGGAAGTGGTAGGCGATGTACGCGATCTCCTCCCGGAGCCGGGGGAGCGCGTACGTCACGATTCCCCCAGGCGCCCACCGGAGAGGTCGACCTCGAAGCCGCCGTCGCAGTGCGGGCAGGTGACCGCCGCACGGGTGTGGCCCTCGCTGTTGACGCGCCGGTAGAAGTCCTGGAGGAACGCGACGTCGGTCGCGTACATCCGCTCGACGACCCCGGCGTGCACGTCGGTGATGGTGCCGAGCCTGGTGATCACCTGGCTCAGCAGCACCACGCTCAGGTACGCCGGGTTCTCCTTGACCCGCAGGTCGATCTGCGGGCGGAGCTCGTCGCGAGCGGTGGCCAGGCGCATCGAGCCGTGCCGGTGCACCGTGCCCGCCTCGTCCACGTAGCCGCGCGGCAGCTCGAACTCGTACTCCGTGCGCAGCCCGTGGTCCTCACGGGGGGCCGGAGCGGCGGCGGCCGGGGGCGCCGCCGCCTGCTCCGGGGCCTGGGCGGGCGCCGTGACCTGGAGGATCTCCTCCAGGCTGCCCGCGGTCACCGTGCGGCGCCTCATTCGACGATGATCTCCTCGAACACGATGGTCACGGACTCGGTGGCCGCGGCGGACTCGCCGGCCTTGAGGGAGGGGCCCTCCCACTTGGACGCCCAGCCCTGCATCAGCTGGATGCGGCGGATGGTCGCGCCCGTGGAGTCCTTGATCTCGATCGTGAGGTTCTGCCGCGCGGTGTCGACGGCGCCGTTGTTCAGCGTCTCCTTGATCCACTTGGTGAACTCGCTGCTCTTGTCGAGTCCCCGGGTGATCGTGACCTCGCCCGCCTGGCGCGCACCGGGCTGCTTGCGGATGATCTGCTTGCCCTCCGCGCTGACCTGGCGTACCTCGACGACCTCTTCCTCGACGGTCAGGCCGCTGATCTCCTGGATGGATTCGACCAGGTAGCCGCCGAGCTGAACGCCGAAGATATGGGTGGAAAGAGCATCGCCCTCTGCCATGACTGTCCTTCACCTTTCCTTGCTGCTGCCGGTACTGGCGGTGCCGCTGCCCCGGAGGGTCACTCGTCGACGAGGCTGGTGCTGTCGGAGAACTGGGCCAGCCGGAACACCACGAACTCGGCAGGCTTGACGGGCGACACGCCGATCTCGCAGACCACGCGGCCCTGGTCGATCGACTCCTGCGGGTTGTTGTCCCGGTCGCACTTGACGTAGAACGCCTCCGCCGCCGTGCGGCCGAACAGCGCGCCGCGGCGCCACTCCTCGGTCAGGAACGCGGTGACGTTGCGCCGGATGCTGGACCAGAGCCGGTCGTCGTTCGGCTCGAAGACCACCCACTGGGTGCCCAGGAGGATGGACTCCTCCAGGTAGTTGAAGAGGCGGCGCACGTTCAGGTAGCGCCAGGCCGGGTCGGAGGAGAGGGTGCGCGCGCCCCAGATCCGGATACCGCGGCCGGGGAAGGCCCGTACGCAGTTCACGCCGATCGGGTTGAGCAGGTCCTGCTCGCCCTTGCTCAGGCGCAACTCCAGGTCCACCGCGCCGCGGATGACCTCGTTGGCGGGGGCCTTGTGCACTCCGCGCTCGGCGTCGCTGCGCGCCCAGACGCCGGCGACGTGGCCGCTCGGCGGGACGGTCGTGTTGCGGCCCGACGCGGGGTCGAAGACCTTCACCCACGGGTAGTAGAGGGTGGCGTAGCGGGAGTCGTAGCCCGCCTCGTCGTTGCGCCAGGTGCGCACCTGCTGCGCGGACAGCGCGGGCGGGGTGTCCAGCACGGCCACCCGGTCGCCCATCTGCTCGCAGTGGGAGATCACCGCGAGCTGTACGGTGCGCACGCCCTCGGCGTCGATGTCGCCGCGCTCGTAGGCGCTCATCAGGTCCGGGACCGCGACCATGGTGATCTCGTCGATGGTCTCCAGGCCGGCGAAGCCGGTGCGGGCGCCCGCGTCGCCGACGTACTCGGCCGGGTCGAGGCGGGCCACGGCGCCCTGGCCGGTCGTGGCGGCCACGGCGGCCGGGGCGTCGGGCAGGGCCACGGTCTGGCCGGCGGGCCGGGTCTGGGTGGCGGACCGCTGCTCGGTGACCTCGATCAGCTTCGAGGCGCGCGCCTGGGTGACGAGGTAGCCCTTGACGTTCTTGCGGGAGGAGGCCTCGTAGGTCTCGGCGATCTGCTCGCCCTGGCGGACCAGGAGCTTGAAGCGGTCCTCCGGCGGGTTGTCCCCGTCGGCGTCGGCGATCTCCACGGACACGCCCGTGATGCCCGGGCGCGCCGTGATCAGGAAGCCGCCGAGCTCGACGGGCTGCGCGGTCCGGGGCTGGGGGACCGCTCCCGCGGCGGCCGGTGCGGAGCCGTCCGCGGCCGGCCCGCCGATGCGGACGACGTACGCGGCGCCGCCGCCGTTGGCGAAGTAGCCGTAGACGGCGTGGGGCAGGTAGGTGCCCTCGGTGAAGCCGCCGAAGTGCTGGGAGTACTGGTCCCAGTTGGTGACCAGCGTCGGTTCGTGGAAGGGCCCGCTCTGGGCGAACCCGACGAACGCGGCGACGGCGGTGCCGACCCCTTCGATCGGGCGAGCACCGGACTGCACCTCCTCCACGTACACGCCCGGGGTGAGGTACGTCGGCATGCTCGCTCCTTCGTCACGGCTTGCAATCAGGTCTGGTCACAGCCTTCCGCGCGGCAGCCGGCCCAGGCAGGGGAATTCGATCCTGGTCAGGGGCAGATGCGCTGCCCTCCGGGGCATCGCCACCGGGCCGTCCAGGCAGCCGGACCGCCCGTCCCGAACCGGCGCGCCCGTCCGGAGCCGGCCCGCCCGTACGTCCGGAACCGGCGCGCCCGGTCGTCCGGACCGGTCGTCCGGACGGCCGGGCCGGTCACACGTCCGCGACCTGGCCCAGGTACGGCCCGAACTCGCCTTCCAGGACCAGCCGTCCGAGCTTGCGGTACTCCTGCGCGACGGCCGTCATCACCTGGCGCATGGTCAGCGGCTCACCGGAGGCCGCCGCGAAGTAGGCGGCCGTCACCGCGCAGGCCCGGATGGAGCCCCCGGCCAGTTCGAACCGGTCGGCGCAGAAGGCGAGATCGACGTCGTCGGCGCGGGGCAGCCGGCCGCCCAGGCAGCGTTCCCACAGGGCCCGGCGCTGGGCGGCGTCGGGGACGGGGAAGTCCGCGATCACGTCCAGGCGGCGGGTGAACGCCTCGTCGAGATTGGCCCGCAGATTCGTGGTCAGGATGGCGATGCCGTCGAAGGACTCCATCCGCTGGAGCAGGTACGCCGACTCCATGTTGGCGTGCTTGTCGTGGGAGTCCTTCACGTCCGAGCGCTTCCCGAAGATCGCGTCGGCCTCGTCGAAGAGCAGCACCGCGTTGACGGCCGACGCCTCGGTGAAGATCCGTTCCAGGTTCTTCTCGGTCTCCCCGACGTACTTGTCGACGACCGTGGACAGATCCACCACGTACAGGTCCATGCCCAGGTCGGCGGCGACCACCTCGGCGGACATGGTCTTGCCGGTGCCGGAGGAGCCGGCGAACAGTGCGATCACCCCGCGCCCGCGCCCGCCGCCGGGCCGCATGCCCCACTGACCGAGCACCTGGTCGCGGTGGCGTGCGCGTACCGCGAGGTCGCGCAGCCGGCGGTGGGTGGGGGCGGGCAGCACCAGGTCGTCCCAGCCCACGGCCGGCTCCACACGGCGGGCGAGGCGGGCCAGGCCGGCGCCGTTCTGCGCCCGTACGGCGGACCGCAGGTCGTCGGGGGAGACGGGGCGGCCGTCGAGGGCCGCGGTACGCGACGCGGTGTCGGCGGCGCGCCGCAGCTGGCCGGCGTCGAGGCGGTGCGCGGAAACGGACCGGGCGAGCGCCTCCGCCCTGCCGGCCTCCGCACCGTCCGCCTCCGCCCGGCCCGCGCCCCCCTCCATGCCTGTGCCGGCTGCCGCGTCCGTACGGCCGTGTTCGGCGGCGGCCCGTTCCAGGGCGTGCCGCCAGCGCACGGCCTGCCGGTCGGGGGAGGGCGCCGCCACTGTCAGGCAGACGGGGGTGGCGGCCGCCCAGGCGGGCTCCCACCCGCTCGTGCCGTGCGTGAACAGGGGGATGCCGCGCAGCACGGTGCACAGGGTGCGCAGTACGTGGGCCCGCTCGTCGGGCTTGTCGGGCAGTGCCTCCAGCGGTCCGAGCAGCACACCGGCGCCCAGCAGCCGGGCTTCGCGGGCGGCGGCGCGGGCGAGCGCGGGCAGGGCGTGGGCGCGGTGGGTCAGCGCCGCCGGGTCCAGGACCAGGGGGCGCAGCCCGCGGGCCCGCAGTGCGGCGGCGGCCAGGCCCTCGGGGTCGCCGCCGCGGGTGCGCAGGTGGACGTGGCCGGTGCCGTTTCCGGCCGCGGCGGCGGCCCGGTGCAGTTCGCCGGGGTCGACGGCCGGATCGTCGGCGGCTTCGCCGAGCACCTCGGCCAGGTGCGGATCGGGTGCGGCGGCGCCGAGGAGGTGGGCGGTGACCCGGTCCGGGACGGCCAGCACCCGGGACAGGGGCGGCCGGTCGGGCTCGGTGACCTCCAGCAGGCCTCCCGCTACGAGCGGTGCGCCGGGGGAGAGGCGGAAGCGGGCGGCGGCGGACCGGGCGCGGCCGCACAGTTCGAGGGCGAGTCCCACCGTCGGCCGGCGGCGCGTCAGGTCGTCGTTGAGGTAGCCGTAGAGCCGCTCGAACCGGGCGTCCAGGTCCGGGGCGAGTGCGACCAGCAGCAGGTCCACGTCCAGGGGCTCCAGCGCGAACCGCGTGGCGAGGACGCCGAGCGGCGAGCCGGGCGGCGGCGGCCAGGCCGGCGCGAGGGCGGGCAGGCCGGGGCCGTGCTCCGCGCCCTCGTCCAGGATCCGGGCGACGGCCTCGGGCGTGAGGTACTGGCCCCGGTAGGGGTCGTCCGGGTCGGGGTCGGCGGCGCGCCGGAGTTCCACGGCCAGCCGGACCCGTTCCTCGACGAGCCGGAGCCGCGCCCACAGGTACGGGACCTCGTCGCCGCGGTCCGCGGCCCGGTCCGCGACCCGGTCCGTGTCCCCGTCCACGGGCCGGTCCGGGGCCCGGTCGGGAGCGGGTTCCTGGGCGAGGGCCTGCTCCCGGTCGTCCACCGGGGGCTGGAGGGTGTGCGTCACGGCTGGCGTTCTCCTCGTCGGCGCCGGGCGGGAGCCTTGGGCCGTTCCCGGGAGCCGCCGAAGCCTTCCGGCCCCGGCGCGCCCAGTTCGACGTAGCGCAGTCGGCGCGGGCTCCCGTCCCCGTCCGGCCCGGCCTGCGGTACGGAGTTCACGACGAGGCCCTGGGTGACCGGCGGTGCGGTGACCTTGCTGATGCCGGCCAGCGGGGCCTTCACTCGCAGCCCGAGCGACGGCTTCAGTTCGCCGCCCAGCGCCGACCACACGTCGGAGGCGGCCGGCGCGTCCATGCCGGTGCCGCCCGCGTCCACGTCCACGAGCAGGCCGAGGTCGGCGAGCGTCCCGGTGAGCAGGCGCGGGGGCAGCGTGTCGGTGGCGACGAGGCAGGAGAGCACCTGGGACAGCAGCCGGTGCTCGTCCTGCGGCCTGCTCGCCCAGGCGGTGACCAGGTACGTCAGCTCGAACCAGCGCGGCGGGGTGCGGCGCGCGACGACGAACCCGTCCTCGTCGAACACCTCGCCCCCGCCGCTGCCGCGCCGGGTCGGATCCTCCCTGATGTCGTAGAGGAACACGCAGACGGTGGGCGCGCTGCGGCGGGCGGCCCAGTCGCGGGTCGGCGCGTCGAAGACGACCTCGACGCCCGACGCCTCCAGACCGGATTCGGCGAGCAGCCGCCGCAGCCCTTCGTCGACCTCGTGGATCACCGGCGGGTCACCTCGTCGGGCGGCTGCACCGTGCCGTTGACCACGAGGAAGTCGGTCTGCACGGGGGAGAAGCCGGGGCCGCTCGCGGTGATGATGCGCGGGCCGGTCTGGTCCTTGGCCAGGATCAGCAGCTGACCGATGAACGTGCCGTCGGCCTGCGGGACGGTCGGTGCCGCCGCGGCCGTGATGCCCGGCTTCCACGCGAACCGCACCGGCGCGCCGGGCGGGAAGTCCTCGCCGCGTACCGAGGTGACGAAGCCGGGCCTGCCGATCGGCGGGACGGCGACGATGCGCGGCTGCAGGATGCGCAGCTGCTCCCGGGCGGTGTTGTCGCCGGGGTCGGCGTCCGTGCCGGTCGTCGTGAGGTTCGCGGTGACCTGGCCGGTGAGCGCCTTGTCGGGGCTGAGGACGACGCGCAGGACGGTGCGGGCGCCGGGTGCGAGGTCGGCCAGCGCGCACGTCCAGTTCCGGTCGCAGCCCGGCGGCGGCCCGTCGTGGGGGACGCCCTCGGGCAGGCCGATGCGCAGCCGCAGTCCGGTGGCCAGGGCGCTGCGGCCGTTGGCGACGGTGAAGGTGACGACGACGCGGCCGCCGACGTAGCCGGGGTTCGGCTGCGCGGTGATGCCCACCCCGGGGCCGGCCTGGGGCGCGGGCGGCTGCGGTGCGGGAGGGGGCGTCGTGGGCGGGGCCGGCGTCGGGGTGGGCGGTGTCGGCGTCGGCGTCGGCTTCGGGGGTACGGGGGCCTCGCGCACCGGCACCACGGTCCGGCCGGCGTTGTCGCTGGGGCGGGGGTCGAGGACCGTGCCGGTGACCGACCACTCCACGGGCTGGTCGCCGGGGATGAGCCCGGTGAGGGTGGCGGTCACCGGGACGGTGGTGCCGGGCGGCACGATGCCCAGGGTGCAGGTCAGCGCGGCGGCGTCGCAGGTGGCGCCGGGCGTGCCGGGCACGGTGAGCGCGGTGATGCCGACGCCGAGCGGGGGTGCGACGGTCAGGCGGGTGCCGGGGGAGGCCGCCGGGCCCTGGTTGACGACGTCGACCCGGACGGTGGCGGAGCCGCCGACGGTGAGCGGCGCGCTCTTGTCGGGCGCGCGCACCGCGAGGTCCACCGACTGCTGCACGCTCGGTTCCTTCTGGCGGCCCGGCAGGCCGGTGACGAGCAGGTTGTGGGCGCCGGTCGCGACGTCCACCAGCTTCAGCTTCTCCGGGCTGTTGGCGGCCCGGGAGCCGCGGCCGGTGAGCACCAGGGACTTGCCGTCGGCGGTCCAGGCGGCGTCGCGGGGCTGGTAGGGGCCGTTGCCGGTGGTCTCGGGCAGCTCCCGGCCGCAGGCCCCCGGCTTGCCGCGGGCGGCGTCGGGCAGCAGGACCCGGCAGGAGCCGCCCGCCGGGGAGGCGAGCAGGATGCCGCTGCGCTCGTCGACGCGGCCCGCGCCGTTCTTGCGGTTGAAGGCGACGGTGGTGCCGTCCGGGGAGAACGCCGGGCTGTCGTCGATGACTTCGCAGGCACCGAAGCAGATCGTGGCACTCAGGTCGCGCTGCCGGTCGAGGTGGTCCACGGGCACGGTCCAGATGTGCTTGTTGCCGCCGTGGCCGTTGATCACCAGGTTGCGGGTGAAGGCCAGCATCGTGCCGTCGGAGGACCAGGTGGGCTGGGCGTCACCGCCCTTGGGCTGGTCCGCGGGCGGGGTGATCTCGCCGCGGATCGCCCCGGTCGCCGCGTCCGCGATCAGGATGCGGCTGGGGCCGGCGGCCTGGCCGACGCCGCCGGGCGAGGTCCGGGTGAAGGCGAGGTACCTGCCGTCGGGGGAGAACGTCGGGTCGGTGTCCCAGTCCTTGGGGCCGCGGCCGGCGAGCGGCAGGGCCTCGGCGTTGGTGCCGTCGGCGTCCGCCGTCCAGATCCGCTGGATCCGGCTGCCGGGCTTGCCCTCGAAGCGGGTCACCACGATCCTGCGCCCGTCGGGCGTGTAGTTCTGCCGCTCCGTCCACGGGTCGAAGTCGGGTCCGGGTTGGAACAGCGGATCCTTGGCCGGGTCGGTGTTGGTGTCGGCCGCCGGGTCCTCGTCGAGGATCGTCAGGCCCAGGTCGCGGGGGTCGGAGCCGTCCATCCGCGCGTCCTGCAAGGTCACCACGTGCGGGCCGGCCGCCGAGATCCGCTCGACGACGGCGCCGCCGCCCTTGAGGGGGCCGAGCCAGGTGGGCGAGCCGATTTCGCGGTCCTCGCTGTACACGAGCTTGGGGGTGTCCGCCGAGTGGGCGGGCACCTGGAAGACGTGGTCCCAGTCGCCCTTGCAGTCACAGGTGCGGTCGGGGCTGAGGAAGAGCAGACCGTCCCCGTCGGGCAGCCACGCTGCCCCCCGGGTCCGCCAGCCGGCCTGGGCGCCGGCCAGCAGCTGCCCGTCGGCGCGCCCGTTGGTCCACCGCAGGCGGGGCCCGGAGGCCCCGGTGGCGGTGTAGGCGATCACGTCGCGGTTCGTCGCGTCGTCGACCGGATTCCACACCGGTTCGGTGGCCCGGCCGTTCGCCGGGTCGGTGAGCCGGGTGGCGGCCCCGCCGCGCAGGGGGCGTACGTAGACCTGCGCTCCGGCGGCCCGGTCGGCGTCGGAGGAGTACGCCAGGCGCCCGCCGTCCGCGGAGACCGTCGGGTGCTCCTCGTTGGCGGGGGTGTCGGTCAGCCGGGTCAGGCCGGTGCCGTCGGTGCGCACGAGCCACAGGTCGCGCTGGACGCCGCCGGCCGCGCCGCGCTGGGCCGAGTCGAAGACGACCGACCGCCCGTCGGGGGTCAGCCGAGGGTTCCCCGCGTCCATGCCGCTGGTCAGCCGCCGTACGGAGCCGTCCGCGGACCGCAGGTAGACCTGCGGGTTCTTCTCGTCGCGGCGGCTCGCGAAGACGAGCAGGTCGCCGAGTGCCGACGGCTGGACGTCCAGGTGGGCCGGCCCGTCGCCGAACAGGGGGGTGCTGGTGTCGTTCTTGTCGTTCGCCACCCGCCCCAGGCTGCGGTGGCGCGTACCGGCGTACGCGACCCTGCTGCTCCCGGCGTCGGCCGCGAGGGGCTGCGCCCCGGCGTCGCCCGGTCCGGCGGCCGCCGTCACCGCGAGCAGGGGCGCCAGCAGCAGCATCGACGCGCCGGCCCTCCCCCAGCGGTGTCGGCGACGGCCGGACCCCTCCGTGCCCCTCACGGCCCACCTCACAGTCCGGTCCCGCATCCTGCCTGTCACCCCGCCACCCTGCCGGTCCGGCCGCGCGGACCGGCAGGGCCGCGGGGCCGGACCCGGGG
>NZ_MQUR01000116.1 GCF_001953875.1 Streptomyces amritsarensis | reverse complement strand
GAAAGGGGCGGCCCCGTACGGGACCGCCCCTTTCGCCATGCCCGGACCGGCCCGCGGGCTCAGCCCGCGGCGTCGAGCCGGGCCAGGGTCGCCTCCAGCAGCAGGACGACCGAGGTGTCGGCCACCGAGGCCACCTCCTCGTACGGGAACCAGCGCACGTCCAGGGACTCCTCGCTGATCCCCGCCACCGCGCCGGCCGGGGCCAGCGCCGCGTACTGCACGTCCAGGTGCCAGTTGCAGGGCGCCGGGATGGGATGCCGGTCCAGGCGCACCGGTCCGCCGGGCACCAGGGCCAGCCCGTGCTCGATGCCGGACTCCTCGCGGGCCTCGCGCAGGGCCACGTCCGCCATCGTCGTGTCACCGGGCTCGCAGTGGCCGCCCATCTGCAGCCACATGCCCAGCTTCCTGTGCAGGGTCAGCAGCACCCGCCGGCCCACCGGGTCGATCACGAGCGCGCTGCCCGTGACGTGCCCCGCCTCGCAGGGCTTGTAGACCCCGTCCGGGTGGGCGGCCAGGTGCTCCAGGTAGAGGTCGCGCAGCTCGGCCTGGTCCTCGTAGCCCTTCAGGACCAGGACCGCGTCGTCGTGGAGGCTCACTTGCTCTCTTCGCCCTCGCCGTCGTCCTGCCGGCCGCGCTTCTCGGCGGCTTCGCCGAGCATCTTGTCGATCTCGGAGAAGTCCAGCTGCTCGCGGTGCACGAAGCCGTCCGGGTCGTCCAGGTCGGAGGCGGTCGGCAGCATGTCCGGGTGCTCCCACAGCCCGTCGCGGCCGTCGACACCGCGCGCGTCGGTCAGCGAGGCCCACAGGCGCGAGGCGTCGCGCAGCCGCCGCGGCCGCAGCTCCAGGCCGATCAGCGTCGCGAAGGTCTGCTCCGCCGGTCCGCCCGAGGCGCGCCGCCGGCGCATGGTCTCGCGCATCGCGTCCGCCGAGGTCAGCCGCGGCTTGGCGGCCTCGTGCACCACCGCGTCGACCCAGCCCTCGACCAGCGCGAGCGCCGTCTCCAGGCGGGCCAGGGCGGCCTTCTGCTCGGGGGTGTCCTGCGGCTGGAACATGCCGCCCTGCAGAGCCTCCTGCAGCTGCTCCGGGTTGGACGGGTCCAGCTGGCCGACCACGTCCTCCAGCTTCGAGGTGTCCACCTTGATGCCGCGGGCGTAGCCCTCGACGGCTCCGAACAGGTGCGAGCGCAGCCACGGGACGTGCGCGAAGAGCCGGGCGTGGGCCGCCTCCCGCAGCGCCAGGTACAGCCGCACCTCGTCCGAGGGGACGCCCAGGTCCTTGCCGAAGCCCTCGATGTTCAGCGGGAGCAGCGCGGCCTTGCCCGCCGGGCCCAGGGGCAGTCCGATGTCGGTGGAGCCGACGACCTCGCCGGCGAGGACGCCGACGGCCTGCCCGATCTGCTGGCCGAACATGGCCCCGCCCATGGAGCGCATCATGCCCAGCAGCGGGCCCGCCATGGCCTGCATCTCCTCGGGCAGCACGCTGCCCATGGCCGCACCGACGCGCTCGGCGACCGGGTCCACGAGCTCCTTCCACACCGGGAGGGTGGCCTCGACCCACTCGGCGCGGCTCCACGCCACGGCCGTGGTGGCACCGGAGGGCAGCGAGGTCACGCCGTCCAGCCAGTGGTCGGCCAGGCGCACGGCCTCCTCGACGGCCGACTTCTCGGCGATGCCGACGCTGGTGTCCTTCACGCCGTCCGCCGTGCCCTGCGCGACGGTGCGGCGGGCGATGTCCTTGGCCATGTCCCAGTTCACGGGACCGCCCTCGTAGCTGAGCATCTGACCGAGCTGCTGGAAGGCCGCACCGAGGTCGTTCGGGTTCATCGAACCGAACATCGCGGCGAACGGATTGTCCGCGCCGCCGGTGCCACCGGCGCCCGGCAGCCCCATGCCGGGGAACCCGAAGGGATTCGCGGGGCCGCCCTGACCGCCCTGGTTGCCCTTTTTCCTGCCTTCGTCGCCGTTGTCCGGCTCCTCCGGCGGAAGGCCGAATCCGAATGGGGTGTCGCTCACGGGTTTCCTCGGCTCGTAGGGCCGTCGGCACAAGCCGACGGGCAATGGTCCCGACAACACCACCCAGCGTAGACACCGGAGCCCGCATCCGGGCTCGGTGCTCCGCCGACTCCTGGGCTGCGGCAGGATGGACATCACCTGGTGGGTACGCGTCACGGCGCGTCCCTACTGAAGACAACCGCTGGAGACGCCCGGTGAGTTCCCCAGATCCGCACGTTTCGGATAAGCGCAGCCGCGCTACGCAGGACGACGACCGCCCCGAGCACGGCGACGGCGCCCCCGGCGTTCGCCAGCCGCGAAACCCGGGAGGCCCCCGCCGGCCCAGCCCCGTGATCGCCGTGACCGGCGCCGCCTCGGGCGTCGGGGCTGCCCTCGTGAGCCGCCTCGCCGCCTGTGACGAGGTCAAGCAGGTCGTCGCCATCGACGAGCGGCGCGGGGACTGCGCGGCCGCCCAGTGGCACGTGCTCGACGTACGGGACCCGGCGATCGCCGAAAAGCTGCGCGGCGCCGACGTCGTCGTCCACCTCGCCCTGGACCTCGACCTGGAGACGGACCCGGCGGCCCGTACGGCGTACAACGTGCGCGGGACCCAGACCGTCCTCACGGCGGCCGCCGCGGCCGGTGTGCACCGGGTCGTGCTGTGCACCTCCGCGATGGTCTACGGAGCCCTGCCCGACAACGACATCCCGCTGTCGGAGGACTCCGAGCTGCGGGCCACCGCCGAGGCGACCGGCGTCGGCGACCTGCTGGAGATCGAGCGCCTCGGCCGCCGGGCGCCCCGCGCCCACCCCGGGCTCAACGTCACCGTCGTCCGCCCCGCGGTCCTGGTCGGCGGCACCGACACCGCGCTGACCCGCTACTTCGAGTCCCCGCGCCTGCTCGTCGTCGCGGGTTCCCGCCCCACGTGGCAGTTCTGCCACGTGGAGGACCTGGTCAGCGCCCTGGAGTACGCGGCCCTGGAGAAGGTCGAGGGCGAGCTGGCCGTGGGCTGCGAGGGATGGCTGGAGCAGGAGGAGGTCGAGGAGCTGAGCGGCATCCGCCGCATGGAGCTGCCCTCGGCGGTCGCCCTGGGCGCCGCGGCCCGCCTGCACCGCATCGGCCTGACCCCGTCCCCGGCGGGCGACCTCGCGTACACGATGCATCCCTGGGTGGTCAGCGTCAGCGGCCTGCACGCGGCCGGCTGGCGGCCGCGCTGGACCAACGAGGAGGTCCTCGCCGAGCTCCTCCAGGAGGTCGCGGGCCGCCACACGGTCGCGGGCCGCAGGCTGGGCCGCAGGGACGCCGCCACGGCCGCCGGTGCGGCGGGCGCGACGGTGGCCCTGCTCGGCGCGGCCGCCGCGGTCCGGCTGGCCCGCAAGCGCCGCGGGATCTGATCCCGCGGCGCCGGATCGGGTGCGGGACCCTGCCGGATCCTGTAGGAGACTCCCAAGGCCGGTGCCGCGGGCCGGGTGAATCAGCTATTTCGCCCTGTCAGCGCCTAGGGCACGATGGACGGTATGGCACCGCACTTCGACCACCCCGGCGAGCAGGCCGCCCAGGACCCCGTCCGGCTGCTCGAGATCCGTGACACCCCGCTCTCGATCGACGAGGTCTTCCGGGCCGTCGGCGACGACGCCACGGGCGGTACGACGCTCTTCGTCGGCACGGTGCGCAACCACGACGGCGGGGCGGACGTCGACTCGCTCGGCTACTCCTGCCACCCGACGGCGCAGGCCGAGATGCGCCGGATCGCCGAGCGCGTCGTGGCCAAGTACCCGGTCCGCGCCCTGGCCGCCGTGCACCGCGTGGGCGATCTCGCCGTCGGCGACCTGGCCGTGGTCGTCGCGGTCTCCTGCCCGCACCGCGGGGAGGCCTTCGAGGCCTGCCGGATGCTGATCGACGACCTCAAGCACGAGGTCCCCATCTGGAAGCACCAGACTTTCGCCGACGGCTCGGAGGAGTGGGTCGGCGCCTGCTGACGCCGTCGGCCCGGCCCGGCCTGACGGGCGACCCCGGTCGCGGAGCGTGATCGGCGGGCGGTACCCTCACACCCGTTCGGCCGCGCAACACGCCCTCGATTTGCGTAACCCCCCCACGGGCACGAGCGTTGAAGCCACCGACGAAACGCACTTCGGGGTAGGGAGGCACGCCCATGGCATCTCTGGCGTGGTTGCTGATTCCGCTGTTCGCCGCGATCGGCGCGGCGATATGGGGCAGCTGGGCGGCACGAGACCGCACGCAAGGCGACATATCCGAGCTCGCGGGATACGCACGGTTCCGTGAAGCCATGGGCAACGGCCAGGGTCATGGCAGTGCCGATCAGGTCAGGGCGAAGGCCGAGGCCGCTTCCGCCTCCGACACCGTCTGACACCGGATCCGGCGCGGGGCGTACCGCCCCGCCCCACCCCCCGGCACCGCGCCCGGCACCGCGCACCGCGCACCCCGTGAGAATCCGCTGAGAGTTTCGCGCACGGACCCCGTACGGACCGGCCCCGAGGGCCGCTCGCCGGGGCCGTCCCGTACTGTCGGACGCATGCCACGCCGCACCGCGACGATGCTCGCCTCCACCCTGGTGCTGTTCGCGCTGCTCTGCGCAGGGGTGTTCATCAAGGTCCCGTACTCCGAGATGAGCCCCGGACCGACGGTGAACACGCTCGGGGACTCGCACGGCGAGCCGGTCCTCAACATCTCGGGGCGCAAGACGTACCCGACCAGCGGCCACCTCAACATGACGACGGTCCGCGTCACGGGTGCCGACTACGAGATGAACCTGGTGGAGGCCGTCTACGGGTGGCTGGCCGGCGACAACATCGTCGTCCCGCACGAGAACCTCTACCCCAACGGCAAGACCGACGCGGAGTCCACCCAGGAGAACGCCGAGGAGTTCAGCCAGTCGCAGCAGAGCGCGAAGGTCGCGGCGCTCAAGCAGCTCGGCATCCCGGTCACCGCCCGCGTCATCGTCGCCTCCGTGGTCAAGGACAGCCCCTCCGAGGGTCGGCTGCACGCCGGTGACGTGGTCAAGGCCGTGGACGGCGCGCCCGTCACCGCCCCCGAGGACGTGGCCAAGCTCGTCACCAAGCACAAGCCCGGCGAAGCGGTCGAATTCACCATCATTCCCGCCGCCGACGTCGCCGCGGCGGCCAAGGCCGGACGCGAGCCCACCGGCACCTCCAAGGTCACGATCACCGCCGGCAAGGCGGAGGGCGACGGCCGCGCCATCGTCGGCATCCGGGCCGGCAGCGACCACACCTTCCCGTTCACGATCGACATCAAGCTCGCCGACGTCGGCGGCCCGAGCGCGGGGCTGATGTTCGCCCTGGGCATCGTCGACAAGCTGACCCCGGAGGACCTGACCGGCGGGAAGTTCGTCGCCGGCACCGGCACCATCGACGACGCCGGCAAGGTCGGCCCCATCGGCGGCATCCAGATGAAGACCATCGGCGCCCGCAAGGCCGGCGCGGAGTACTTCCTCACCCCCGCCGACAACTGCGCCTCCGCGGCCTCCAACGCGCCGGACGGGCTGACGCTGGTGAAGGTCTCCACCATCGACGACGCGACGAAGTCGCTGGAGAAGATCCGCAAGGGGGACACGGCCGGGCTGCCGCAGTGCAGCGCCAAGCCCTGACCGGTCCGCCTCCCCGGCCCCCCGCCCGGACACCCCTCAGGCGAAGGTCGCGGCCAGTGCCTCGGCGAGACCCGGCACCAGGCCCCCGCCGGTGAGGACCTCCGTCGAGGAGTCCTTCTCGCGCAGCCGTACGGCGGACTCCCGCGAGCCGTCGCGCAGCACGGCCACGGTGATCCGGACCTCCTGGCGCTCCGGGTGCCCGGCGACCCACTTCGACAGCTGCTTGTCGCTCAGGCCCTCCGGTACGGAGGCCTCCGCGGACGGCGGCAGCATCAGGCGTTCGACGGTCAGCGCACATCCGACGACGGCGTCGGGCCAGGCGATGGTGCCCAGGAACTTGTCGAGGGGGGTCCCGGACGGGACGGTGTCCTGCTCGATCGGGGTCAGGGAGCTCTTGCCGGCGTCGTCCGTGTCGAGGCCGAGCTGGGAGGCCAGGCGCGGCTCCTGCTTCTTGAGCCGGGCGGTGTCGACCAGCGCGAACAGCCGCGCGGGCCGGTCCCAGCCGAGGCCGGCCGCGTACTCGTCGATCTCGAGACAGGCGCGGGTCAGCGGGCTGGCCGCCATGGGGGTGCCGGGGGAAGGCGAAACGTTGGACATGGACAACATCCTGCCTCCTTTCCGCCCCATACCGGGAACTGACCGCAGCCTCAGTAAGTTGCATGAATGGGCTCTACGATCGGGGGTCCGTTCCATACCAGTACTCAGCGACTTTCGAGGTGCGCACCTTGGCTTTCCAGATGCCGGACCGCGGCGGAGGCCCTTCCGGGCCACGGATGAGAGTCGGACGCCCCTCCCGGCGTGCTCGCACTCTCCTCATGACCTTGGGCGTGCTGGCCGTCCTGGGAATGCTCTTCATCATGTTCGCCGGCTTCTGGACGGACTGGCTCTGGTTCCGCTCCGTGAAGTACTCGACCGTCTTCACCACCACGCTGTGGACCAAGATCGGCCTCTTCGCCGTCTTCGGGCTGCTGATGACGGGTGCGGTCGGGCTGAACATCTGGCTGGCGCACCGGCTGCGGCCGCCGCTCAGCGCGATGTCGATGGAGCAGCAGAGCCTCGACCGCTACCGGATGAGCATCGCCCCGTACAAGAAGTGGCTGCTCCTCGGTATCTCGGTGCTCGTCGGACTGATCGCCGGAGCCTCGGCGGCCGGCCAGTGGAAGACCTGGCTCATGTACGTGAACGGGGTGCCCTTCGGCACGAAGGACCCCCAGTTCAGCATGGACGTGTCCTTCTACACCTTCGACCTGCCCTGGTACCGCTTCCTGCTGGGCTTCGGCTTCGCCGCGGTCGTCCTGTCGGTGATCGCCGCGACCGTCGTGCACTACCTCTACGGCGGACTGCGCGTGACGAGCCCGGGCGCCCGGGCCACCGCGGCCGCGACCGGGCACCTGTCGGTGCTGCTCGGCCTCTTCGTCACGCTCAAGGCGGTGGCGTACTGGCTCGACCGGTACGGGCTCGCCGTGAAGTCCAGCGACTTCAAGGCCGCCGACAACTGGACGGGCCTGCGGTACGTCGACGCGAACGCGTACCTGCCGGCGAAGACGATCCTCGTGGCCATCGCCGCGATCTGCGCCGTGCTGTTCTTCGCGACGCTGTGGCGCCGCACCTGGCAGCTGCCGGTCATCGGCTTCGGCCTGATGGTGCTCTCGGCGATCCTGATCGGCGGGCTCTACCCGGCGATCGTGCAGAAGTTCCAGGTCCAGCCGAACGAGCAGGCCAAGGAATCCCCGTACGTCCAGAAGAACATCAAGGCGACGCGCGACGCCTACGGGATCGCCGGGGCCGAGGTCAAGGACTACCCGGGCGTCCCGCAGACCGAGGACCGCACCAAGCTGCGGTCGGCTGCCGACACCACGGCCAGCCTGCGCCTGCTCGACCCGAACATCGTCTCGCCGGCCTTCCAGCAGCTCCAGCAGGTCAAGGGCTACTACGCCTTCCCGTCCACGCTCGCCGTCGACCGGTACAGCGGGCAGGACACGGTCATCGGCCTGCGTGAGCTGAACATCGGCGGCATCCCGAAGAACAACTGGATCAACGACCACTTCAAGTACACGCACGGCTACGGCGTGGTCGCGGCCAAGGGCACCACCGTGAAGGACGGCGCCCCCGACTTCACGCAGTCCGACCTGCCCTCCAAGGGGATCTTCGGCACGGACTTCGAGCAGCGGATCTACTACGGCGAGCAGACCAAGCAGTACTCGATCGTCGGCGGTCCGCAGAAGGAGCTCGACTACTCCGACGACAAGGGCGAGAAGGAGACCAGCTACCAGGGCGACTCCGGCGTCAACCTCGACAACCCGGTCAACCGGGCCGCCTACGCGCTGACCTTCAGCGAGCCGCAGATCCTCTACTCGGGCGCCATCGGCGAGGGCTCGCGGATCCTCTACCACCGCACGCCCAAGCAGCGCGTCGAGGCCGTCGCCCCGTGGCTGACCATCGACGGCGCGCCCTACCCGGCCGTGATCGACGGCCGGATCAAGTGGATAGTCGACGCCTACACGACCACCAACGGCTACCCGTACGCCTCGCGCACCACGCTGGGCCAGAGCACCGCGGACTCGCTGACCAACAGCCAGCGCGCGGTGGTCGCCCAGGAGAACCAGGTCAACTACATCCGCAACTCGGTGAAGGCCACCGTCGACGCCTACGACGGCTCGGTCGACCTGTACCAGTGGGACACCCAGGACCCGGTCCTGAAGACCTGGATGAAGGCGTTCCCGGGCACGGTGAAGCCCAAGAGCGAGATCGACAAGCCGCTCATGGACCACCTCCGCTACCCGCAGGACCTCTTCAAGGTCCAGCGCGAGCTGCTGACCCGGTACCACGTCACCGACCCGCAGACCTTCCTCAGCGGCAGTGAGGCCTGGGCCGTCCCGGACGACCCGACGACCAAGGCTGGCACGGCGGTTCCGCCGTACTACCTGTCGATGAAGATGCCGGAGCAGAAGGAGAAGGACCAGGTCTTCTCGCTCACCACGACGTTCACGCCGAACGAGCGGCCCAACCTGAGCGCCTTCATGGCGGTCAACGCCGACCCGGGCACCGCGGACTACGGCAAGATCCGCATCCTGAAGATGCCCACCAGCAAGCCGCCGGAGGGCCCCGGCCAGGTGCAGAGCAAGTTCCAGTCCGAACCGAAGATCGCCGAGTCCATCCGCCTGCTGCGCGGTGGCGACTCGGAGATCGAGTACGGCAACCTGCTCGCGGTGCCGCTCGACGGCGGGATGCTCTACGTCGAGCCGGTCTACGTACGCAGCTCCGGCCTCAAGTACCCGCTGCTGCGCAAGGTGCTGGTGACCTACGGAAACCAGACCGCCTTCGAGGACACCCTGGAGAAGGCGCTGAACGTGGTCTTCGGAGCCGAGGCCCCGACCACGCCGGTGCCGCCGGCCCAGCCGCCGGGTGAGGGCACCGTCACGCCCCCGACCAACGTGGACCCGACGGTCAAGGCGGCCCTCGCCGACGCCCAGAAGGCGATCGACGAGGCCGAGAAGGCCAGGCAGGCCGGTGACTGGGCGGCGTTCGGCAAGGCCCAGGACGACATCAAGGCCGCGCTGAAGCGGGCGATCGAGGCGGAGGCGAAGGCCACACCCCCTCCCTCGGGCGGCTGATGATCAAAGCGTGAAAGCTCCGTCCCGCGTCGTGATACTGTGGTTTCACCGACGCGGGGTGGAGCAGCTCGGTAGCTCGCTGGGCTCATAACCCAGAGGTCGCAGGTTCAAATCCTGTCCCCGCTACTGAAGACGAAGGCCCGGATCCATGGGATCCGGGCCTTCGTCATGTCCGGACGGGACACGCGGTAGCTGAGGTGGGTGAGTTGGGGCAGGAGCGTGTTTGACTTACCTCACTGTGGGCATGTCGACAAAACGCTGTAGTGACCTCACTGACTGCGACATACCAGGTGTACGCGGGTAGCAGGTGATGCGACGATGGGATTTATGGGGGACAGGTCAACTCTGCTGGAGACAGGGCGGTTTGTGAGGGCGCAGGCCGAAGCGGGCACAGGAGCCAACGATTCGGCACCCGTTGCCGACACGCAGACCGCGCTGACCGATGCGGATTTCGCGCAGGAGATGTTCGCCGAGACCGACGCGGCCAGCGACGCCGAGCTGGAGGCCCGGCACCGGGTGGCCGCCGACAAGGGCGACCCCGGTGCCATGAGCGTGCTCGGCGCGCTGCTGCTGCGCCGCGGGGACCTGGACGGCGCCGAGCCGTACCTGCGCGGGGCCACCGCCGAGGGGGACCGCGCCGCCGCCAACAACCTGGGCGTCCTCCTGCTCCAGCGGGGCTACCCCGACGAGGCCGCCGGCTGGTGGCGGGTCGCCGCCGTCGCCGGCTCCGCGCCCGCCGCGCACGCCCTGGGCCGCCACTTCCGCGAGCGCGGGGACGAGCCGGCCGCCGAGTACTGGCTGCGCCAGGCGGCGGAATCCGGCCACGCACTGGGTGCGTACGGGCTGGCCGACCTGCTGGAGCACCGCGGCGACAAGGGCGTGGAGCGGTGGTTCCGCGCTGCCGCCGAGCAGGGGCACCGCGAGGCCGCCTACCGGCTGGCGCGGCACCTGCGCAAGGGCGACCCCGCCGAGGCCGAGCAGTGGTACCGCCAGGCGGCCGCCCGCGGGCACCGGCGGGCGGCGCTGCACCTGGGCGCCCTGCTGGAGGCGCGCGGGGAGCTCAAGGAGGCCGGGCGCTGGTACCTGACCTCCGCCAAGCAGGGCGAGGCACGGGCCGCGTGCGCGCTCGGCTTCCTGCTGCGCGACGCCGGCGACGAGGAGAGCGCGGCCGCGTGGTGGCACCGGGCGGCGAAGGACGGCGACGGCAACGCCGCGAACGCCCTGGGCGCCCTGCACGCCGCGCGCGGTGAGACCCAGACCGCGGAGCGCTGGTACCGGACCGCCATGGACGCCGGAGATCAAAACGGGGCGTACAACCTTGCTTTGCTCTGCGCCGCACAGGACCGCACCGCGCAGGCCGAGCAGTGGTACCGGCGCGCCGCCTACGCCGGCCACCGCGAGGCGGCCAACGCGCTGGCCATCATGCTGCTCCAGGTCGGCGACGCGGCAGGCGCCGAACCGTGGTTCTCGAAGGCCGCCGAGGCGGGCAGCGTCGACGCCGCCTTCAACCTCGGCATCCTCTTCGCCAGCCGCGACGAGGACCGCACGGCGCTGAAGTGGTACGAGCGGGCCGCCTCGGCCGGCCACACCGACGCCGCCCTCCAGGTCGGCATCGCGCTGGTGCGGGACGGGGAGGAGCGGGCCGCCGAGCGGCACCTGCGGTGCGCGGCGGGCGGCGGCAGCGCCGAGGCGGCGTTCCGCCTGGCCGCGCTGCTGGAGTCGCTGGCTCCGCCGCCGGAGCCGCCGGCGCTGGGGGAGCCGGTCGGCAGCGCCCCGCGCACCGAGAGCGAGGAGTGGTACGAGCGGGCCGCGGAGCTGGGGCACCGCCGGGCCCAGGTGCGCGTCGGCATGCTGGCGGCCGCCCGCGGCGACATGGAGGCGGCGGCCCGCTGGTACCGGGAGGCGGCCGAGGCGGGGTCCCGCAACGGCGCGTTCAACCTGGGGCTGCTCCTGGCCCGCGAGGGGAGCGAGCCGGAAGCCGCCCTGTGGTGGACCCGCGCGGCGGTGGCCGGCCACGGTCGCGCCGCCCTGCGGCTGGGTCTGCTGGCGGCCCGCCACGGCGATCTCGCGGAGGGTCAGAAGTGGTGTGCCCGGGCCATGGAGCTGGGGCCCGCCGAGGTCTCGGAGCGTGCGGCCCGGCTGCGGGAGGCGCTGGCGGAGGAACTCTCGGCGTGAGCGGCCCCCGGTTGGGCGTGAGCGGCCCACGGTTAACCGATTTGCATCTGCCGGGGGCGTTCACGTAACGTTGGGTTTACCGACGCGGGGTGGAGCAGCTCGGTAGCTCGCTGGGCTCATAACCCAGAGGTCGCAGGTTCAAATCCTGTCCCCGCTACTGAAGCCTCAGGGCCCGGATCCAATGGATCCGGGCCCTGAGGCGTTTCCGGGCCCGTTTTCACCGGTGAAGCGCTCCGGTGCGCGAAAAGGCCCGGACCCCTCGGCGGTTTCTCGGGGTCCGGGCCTTCGTGTGTCCGAAGGTCAGGCGCCGGCGCAGTTCGGGCAGACACCGCGGTAGGTGACCTCGACCGCCGACACGACGAAGCCGAAGCGCTCGGAGTCCGGCAGGTCGGCCAGCGGGTTGCCCGCCGGGTGGACGTCGCGGATGGCGCCGCACCGGGCGCAGACCAGGTGCTGGTGCGGCCGGTGGGCGTTCGGGTCGTACCGCTTGGCGCGCCGGTCCGTGGCGACTTCCAGCACCTCGCCGAGGGAGACGAGCTCGCCCAGCGTGTTGTAGACGGTCGCGCGGGAGATCTCGGGCAGCTTGGCCACAGCGCGCGCGTGCACCTCGTCGGCCGTCAGGTGCACGTGGTCACCGTCGAGCACCTCGGCCACGACGCGCCGCTGTGCCGTCATGCGCCAGCCGCGCCCGCGAAGTCGTTCCAGCAGGTCACTCATGGACATCAGCCTAACAGCGAGGGGACTCGGTGTAACTCCCGAACCAGTTCGGAATTGGATCCTTACTTGACTTGGACAAAGTCCATCGTAGGATCGAGTACGGCGAACGCCAAGGACAGGACAGCAGCAATGACGCAGGAGGCGCACGTGACGCAGGGACCGCTCACCACGGAGGCCGGAGCGCCGGTCGCCGACAACCAGAACAGCGAGACGGCCGGTATCGGCGGCCCCGTTCTGGTCCAGGACCAGCTCCTGCTGGAGAAGCTCGCGCACTTCAACCGCGAGCGCATCCCGGAGCGCGTGGTGCACGCCCGCGGCGCCGGCGCGTACGGCACCTTCACGCTGACCCGCGACGTCTCGCAGTGGACGCGCGCCGCGTTCCTGTCCGAAGTCGGCAAGCAGACCGAGACCTTCCTGCGCTTCTCCACCGTGGCGGGCAACCTGGGCAGCGCGGACGCCGTGCGCGACCCCCGGGGCTGGGCGCTGAAGTTCTACACCGAAGAGGGCAACTACGACCTCGTCGGCAACAACACCCCGGTGTTCTTCATCAAGGACGCCATCAAGTTCCCCGACTTCATCCACACCCAGAAGCGCGACCCGTACACGGGCTCGCAGGAGGCGGACAACGTCTGGGACTTCTGGGGCCTGTCGCCCGAGTCCACCCACCAGGTGACCTGGCTGTTCGGTGACCGCGGCATCCCGGCGTCCTACCGCCACATGAACGGCTACGGCTCGCACACCTTCCAGTGGAACAACGAGGCCGGCGAGGTCTTCTGGGTCAAGTACCACTTCAAGACCGACCAGGGCATCAAGAACCTCACCCAGGCCGAGGCCAACCGGCTGGCCGGCGAGGACCCGGACTCCCACCAGCGCGACCTGCGCGAGTCCATCGAGCGCGGCGACTTCCCGACCTGGACCGTGCAGGTCCAGATCATGCCGGCGGCCGACGCCGCGACCTACCGCTTCAACCCGTTCGACCTCACCAAGGTGTGGCCGCACGCGGACTACCCGCCGATCGAGATCGGCAAGCTGGAGCTCAACCGCAACCCGGAGAACGTCTTCGCCGAGGTCGAGCAGTCCATCTTCAGCCCGGCGCACTTCGTCCCCGGCATCGGTCCGTCCCCGGACAAGATGCTCCAGGGCCGTCTCTTCGGCTACGGCGACGCCCACCGCTACCGCGTCGGCATCAACGCCGACCACCTGCCGGTGAACCGTCCGCACGCCACCGAGGCGCGCACCAACTCCCGTGACGGCCACCTGTACGACGGCCGGCACAAGGGCGCGAAGAACTACGAGCCGAACAGCTTCGGCGGTCCGCACGAGACCGGCCGCCCGCTGTGGCAGCCGGTCGCGGTCACCGGCGGCACGGGCAACCACGCCGCACCCGTGCACAGCGAGGACAACGACTTCGTCCAGGCAGGCAACCTCTACCGCCTCTACTCCGAGGACGAGAAGGCCCGACTGATCGAGAACCTCTCCGGCTTCATCGCCAAGGTCTCCCGCGACGACATCGTCGAGCGGGCGATCGACAACTTCCGCCAGGCGGACGGCGACTTCGGCAAGCGCCTCGAAGCCGCGGTCCAGGCCCTCCGCGCCTGATCGGGACCGCTTGCCGTAGCAGGACGCCGGGCCGCAGACCTCTTCGGAGGACTGCGGCCCGGCGTCGTCTCACGCGGAGACCGCGCGCCGCGCCGGGACCCAGCAGCGGATGACGTCGCGCACGGACACGATGCCCACCGGTCCGCCGTGCTCCAGCACGATCAGGTGCCGGAATCCGCCGTGGGCCATCGCCTCGGCGGCTTCCTGCAATGTGGCGTCGGGGGTGCAGAACACGACGTTGTTGGTGGTGTGCGCGGCCACCGACTCGCGGTCGGGATCGTGGCCCGCGCCGATCGAGTTGAGGATGTCGCGCTCGGTCAGGATGCCGATTCCGCTGTGGTCGGGGTCGAGGACGACGGCCGCGCCGATGCGCCGGCCGGACATCAGGCAGGCCGCCTGCCGGAGGGTGTGTGCGGGTCCGAGGGTGAGGATCACGGTGCTCATTGCGTCACGGACGAGCATGAAGAGAGCCACCTCCTGGGGTGATTCCCCCCGCTCCGGTGGGTGCACAGGGCGAAGTCGCCTCAGTGAAACGCTTCACAAAGGCACAAGCGGGGGGATTCCCAGACTCCCACGGACCGGGAGGGCCAGCAAGGAGGCGTGCGAAAGGAGCGCGCCCGGCGCGGGGGCGCGTCAGGCGCGCGGGCGGAGCAGGTCGAGCATCTCGTCGTGCAGCAGTCCGTTCGACGCCGCCGCGTTGCCGCCGTGCACGCCGTCGACCCCGTCCAGGCCGGTGAAGCGGCCGCCCGCCTCCTGGACCACGACCGCGACGGCCGCCATGTCCCACAGGTTCAGTTCCGGCTCGGCGCACAGGTCCAGGGAGCCCTCCGCGACCATCATGTACGGCCAGAAGTCGCCGTATCCGCGGGTGCGCCAGCACGCCCGCGTGAGGTCGAGGAAGCCGGGCAGCCGCCCCTGCTCCTCCCAGCCGGTCAGCGAGGAGTACGCGAACGAGGCGTCGCCCAGTTCGCCCACCCGGGACACCTCGATCGGGGTGGGCTCGCCCAGCGCGCCCCCCGAGTACGCGCCGGAGCCCTGCGCCGCCCACCAGCGCCGGCCCAGCGCCGGCGCCGACACCACGCCGACCACGGGGCGGAACACGCCGTCCTCTCCCTCGGCCATCAGGGAGATCAGGGTCGCCCAGACGGGGACCCCGCGGACGTAGTTCTTCGTACCGTCGATCGGGTCCACGACCCAGCGGCGCGGGCCGCTGCCCTTGAGCCCGTACTCCTCGCCCAGGATGGCGTCGTCGGGCCGGGCCGCCGTGATGCCGGCCCGGACGACCTCCTCCGCGGCCTTGTCCGCCTCGCTCACCGGGGTCATGTCCGGCTTCGTCTCGACCTTCAGGTCGAGGGCGCGGAACCGCTGCATCGTGGCGGCGTCCGCCGCGTCGGCGAGTTCGAGGGCAAGGCGAAGGTCATCGTCATACTCGGGCATGCCCGAACAGTAGCGAGACTCCGCGACCGCGGCCAACGAGGTCCGCGCCCCGACCGGGCGGATCCGGCCGCACGCCCCCTCGGCGGCCGATGCGCCCTTGACAGGGTCTGGCGGCCCGTCAACTCTGGCCGGAGAGGCGAGGCGGGGAGGCGCGGATGCCGGCAGCCCGGGAGTCCTTGTTGGACGCGGCGGCAGCGGCGCTCTCGGCGCGCCCCTGGCCGGACGTCCGGATGGTCGACGTGGCCGCTGCGGCCGGGGTGTCGCGGCAGACCCTCTACAACGAGTTCGGCGGCAAGGCCGGCCTGGGCCGCGCCCTGGTCCGCCGCGAGGCCGACCGGTACCTCGAAGGGGTGGACCGGGTCCTGTCCGCCCCGGTCCGGGCCCCCGAGCGGCTCGCCGCGGTCGCGGAGTGGACCGTACGGGCGGCCCGCGCGCACCCGCTCGTACGGGCCCTGCTCACCGGCAGTTGGGGACCGGGCCTGCCCGCGGCGGGCGGACGCGACCCCGGGCCGGGCGAGCTCGCCCGGACGGTGCGCGACCGGGCGGCCGCCGCGCTCACGCCGGGGGAGGGCCCGCAGCGGTGCGAGTTGGCGGTGCGGCTCGCCCTCTCCTACGTGATCGCGCCGGGGGAGGAGCCGGGGCCGGGGGAGCTGATCGGGCTGCTCAGTGCGCCGATCCGGACAGCTGGAGCCCGATGACCCCCAGGATGACCAGCGTGATCGAGACGAGTTTGAGAGTGGAGACCAGGTCGCCGAGGAAGACCATGCCGTAGATGGCCGTACCGGCCGCGCCGATGCCCGTCCAGACCGCGTAGGCCGGACCCACGTCCAGCTTCTTCAGGGCCAGGGTCAGCAGGCCGAAGCTGCCGAGCGCGAAGCAGGCGAAGGCGACGGTCGGCCAGAGCCGGGTGAATCCGTGGGAGAGCTTGAGGCAGACCGCGAAACCGGTCTCCAGGAGTCCGGCGACGACGACCAGCAGCCACGCCATGGCGAATGCCTCCCCGCGTCATGTGACATCGCGTCACTGGTGCGATTATGCACTTGTCCAGGCAGGTCCCCCGACAAACACGGCATACCCGCCGGGCCCGGTCAGTCCCCCTCGCGGCGCTCGCGCGTCGCCAGCAGCCTCCGCAGCGAATAGAGCCGCGCCGGATCCGCGTGGCCGTCCTCCACCCACTTGTCGAGCGCGCAGTCCTGCTCGTCGTGGCTGCACGCGCGCGGGCACTCCTCCGTACCGGGCACCAGGTCCGGGAAGGCCAGGATCACCCGGGACGGGTCCACGTGGTGCAGGCCGAAGGACCGCACGCCCGGGGTGTCGATGACCCAGCCGTCACCCGAGGGCAGCGGCAGCGCCAGCGCCGAGGTGGTCGTGTGCCGGCCGCGGCCGGTGACCGCGTTCACGTGCCCGGTGGCGCGCTGGCGGCCCTCGGCGACCAGCGAGTTCACCAGGGTGGTCTTCCCGACGCCGGAGTGGCCGACGAAGGCGGTGATCCGGCCGGTCAGGTGCTCGCGGACCCGGTCGGCCGCGCCGCCGGCGGCCAGTTCCTCACGGTTGGTGACCACATACTTCAGGCCGAACGTCGAGTAGATCTCCAGGATCTTGTCCGCGGAGGTCAGGTCGGACTTGGTCAGCACCAGCAGCGGCTCCAGGCCGGCGTCGTACGCCGCCACCAGGCAGCGGTCGATCATCCGGGGCCGCGGCTCCGGATCGGCCAGGGCGGTCACGATCGCCAACTGGTCGGCGTTGGCGACGACCACCCGCTCGTACGGGTCGTCGTCGTCCGCGGTGCGCCGCAGGACGGACTTGCGGTCCTCGATCCGCACGATCCGGGCCAGCGTGTCCTTCTTGCCGGACAGGTCCCCGACGATCCAGACCAGGTCGCCGACGACCGCGGCCTTGCGGCCGAGCTCCCGGGACTTCATCGCGGTGATCGTGCGGCCGTCGACCAGGCAGGTCAGCCGGCCCCGGTCGACGGTCAGGACGAAACCCTCGGAGGCGTCCTCGTGCTTGGGCCGGATGTTCGTCCGGGGCCGGTTGCCCTTGGGGTTGGGGCGCTGGCGGATGTCGTCCTCGTCGGTGTGCTTGCCGTACCTGCGCATGACGTGCCCTACGCTCCCGCACCCGCTTCGGGCCCCGCGTCCCCGGCCAGCATGTCCGTCCACATCTTGGGGAAGTCCGGCAGGGTCTTCGCGGTCGTGGCCACGTTCTCGATCTGCACGCCCTCCACGGCCAGGCCGATCACCGCGCCCGCGGTGGCCATCCGGTGGTCCTCGTAGGTGTGGAACACCCCGCCGTGCATCCGGCGCGGCCGGATGCGCAGACCGTCCTCGGTCTCGGTGACGTCGCCGCCGAGCGCGTTGATCTCCTTGGTCAGCGCGGCCAGCCGGTCCGTCTCGTGCAGCCGCAGGTGGGCGACCCCGCGCAGCACCGACTCGGAGTCGGCCAGGGCCGCCACCGCCGCGATGCCCGGGGTGAGCTCGCCGACCTCGCTCAGGTCCACGTCGATGCCGTGGATCTTGCCGGTGCCGGTGAAGACCAGGCCCGCGTCCGTCAGTTCGCAGGAGCCGCCCATCTCCGTGAAGATCCGGCGCAGCGCGTCACCGGGCTGCGTGGTGCGGCGCGGCCAGTCGGGAACGGTCACCGTGCCACCCGTGATCAGGGCCGCGGCCAGGAAGGGCTGGGCGTTGGACAGGTCCGGCTCCACGACCATGTCGCGGCCCAGCAGGGCGCCGGGGGAGACCCGCCACACGTCCTTCTCGCCGCCGGCCTCGGGGGTGTCCACCTGGGCGCCCGCCGCGCGCAGCATCTCCACGGTCATCCGGATGTGCGGCATCGACGGCAGGTTGCCGCCCACGTGCCGGACCTCGACGCCCTGGTTGAACCGCGGGGCGGACAGCAGCAGGGCGGAGACGAACTGCGAGGAGTTGCTGGCGTCGATCTCGACCGTGCCGCCCTCCAGGGCCCCGCCGCCCTGGACGGTCATGGGCAGCGCGCCCCGGCCGTCGTCGTCGATACGGGCGCCGAGCGTGCGCAGCGCGGTGATGACCTGCCCGAGCGGGCGCTCGTAGGAGCGCGGGTCGCCGTCGAAGCGGATGTCGCCGTCGGCGAGGGTGGCGACGGGCGGCAGGAAGCGCATGACCGTTCCGGCGTTGCCGACGTCCACCGTCGTCGGGCCGTGCAGGGCCGCCGGGATGACCCGCCAGGCCTCGCCGCTCGCGCCGGCGCCGGCGGAGCTGGAGGACACGGTCTCCTCGATGCCCACGCCCATCGCGCGCAGCGCGTCCGACATCAGCTGGGAGTCGCGCGAGCGCAGCGGGCGGCGTACCCAGCCCGGCTCGGAGGCGAGGGCGGCGAGCACGAGGGCGCGGTTGGTGACCGATTTGGACCCCGGCACCGTGACGGTGGCGTGGACGGTCCCATCGGCGAGCGGAGCGGGCCAGAGGGCAGGGGCGGGGGTCTCGGTCATGGCCCCCACTTTAGTGGCTTCCTCCGGACCCGGATCTTGATCGCCTTCCGGTCTCGGAGGGTGGTCACAGGCCGAGCAGCCAGCGGCCGCCGCCGACCAGCGAGCACAGGGCGACGACGTGGAAGAAGAGCAGCCACACCACCGGGTGCAAGTGGGTGAGACGGCCCAGCTGGTCGGCGTCGGAATCGGGGGCCCCGCCGCCCCGCCGCTTGGCGCCCAGCTCGAAGACCGGCCGGACCCCGCCCAGCAGCAGGAACCACACGACGAGGTAGGCGAAGACCGCCTGCACGTCGGCCGGGCTCAGCCAGGACACCAGCAGGAAGGTTCCGCCGGTCAGCACCACCGTCAGCGCCCCGTACGCGTTCCGGATCATCACGAGCATGGCCACCAGCAGGGCCGTGGCCGCCCACAGCAGCAGCGTGATCCGGTGCGCCGACAGCAGGGCCGCCCCGCCGAGGCCGAGCAGCGAGGGCGCGGTGTAGCCGCCGGCCGCGGTCAGGATCATCCCCAGCCCCGTCGGCCTGCCCCGGCTGACGGTGACCCCGCTGGTGTCGGAGTGCAGGCGTATCCCGCTCAGCCGGCGCCCGGTGAGCAGCGCCAGCAGGCCGTGCCCGCCCTCGTGCGCGATGGTGATGGCGTTGCGCGACAGCCGCCACAGCGGGCGGGGCCCCACGGCGGCCAGCGCGACCACGCCGGTCGCGATCACCAGCCACTGATCCGGTGCGGTCTGTATGCCCGTGAGCCGGTCCCACAGGCCGGCCGTCGTGCTGCTGTCCATGGGTGGCGGACTCCTTGCGGTGGTGTGCGGTGGACATGGCAGTGTGGCAGCCATGTGCGGACGGTATGCAGCCAGTCGTGGACCGCAGGACCTCGTGGAGGCCTTCGGCATCGAGAAGTGGGAGCCGGAGGAGGCCCTGGCCCCCGACTTCAACGTGGCGCCGACGAAGGAGGTCCACGTCGTCCTCGACCGTCCTGTGAAGGACGCTTCGCACCCGCGTCCGGTTCGCCAGCTGCGCGTCCTGAGATGGGGACTGGTGCCCTCCTGGGCCAAGAACCCCGACGGCGCCGCCCGGATGATCAACGCCCGGTCGGAGACCCTGCACGAGAAGCCGTCCTTCCGCCGCGCGTTCGCCCAGCGCCGCTGCATCATCCCCGCCGACGGGTACTACGAGTGGGTCACCGCCCACGACGAGCGGCAGCTGGAGGTGGAGGGGAAGAAGAAGCGGGCCCGCAAGCAGCCCTACTTCGTGCTCCCCTGCGACGGCTCCGTGTTCGCCATGGCCGGCGTATACGAGTTCTGGCGCGACCGGACCCTGCCCGACGAGCACCCCCTTGCCTGGTGGGTCACCTGCTCGGTGATCACCACCGAGGCCGAGACCGGGCCGCTGGGGGTCGCCCCCGCGGACGGACCGCGCTCGCTGTCGGAGATCCATCCGAGGATGCCGCTGATGCTCACCCCCGACCGCTGGGACGCCTGGCTGGACCCCGCGAACACCGACACCGAGGGCTCCCTGCGGCAGCTGCTCGCACCGCCGCCGGGTGGGCTGATGCGCGCCTACCCGGTGTCCACCGCCGTGAGCAGCGTGCGCAACAACGGGCCGGAACTGCTGACCGAGCTGGCCGCGCCGGAGGAGGGCACCCTGTTCTGACCGCCCGGGGCGGCACGATGGGGGCATGACCACGCGTACCGAGAGTGTCGACACCCCACCGGGCGAGGCCCGCATCACCTGGCACACCGCCCCCGGGGCCCGGCTCGTCCTCGCCGTGGGCCACGGCGCCGGCGGCGGCATCGAGGCCCGGGACCTCCAGGCCCTGGCCGCGGCCCTGCCCGCCCGCGGGATCACGGTGGCGCTCGTCGAACAGCCCTGGCGGGTCGCCGGGAAGAAGGTGGCCGCCGCACCCGGGGTGCTGGACGAGGGCTGGCGCGGGCTGTGGCCGGCGCTCACGCGGCCCGGGCTGCCGGTGGTCGCGGGCGGGCGCAGCGCCGGGGCCCGCGTGGCCTGCCGCACCGCCGGGGAACTGGACGCCGCCGGGGTCCTGGCCCTGGCGTTCCCGCTGCACCCGCCGGGCCGGCCCGAGAAGTCCCGCGCCGAGGAGCTCACCGGGGCGGGCCGGCCCGCGCTCGTGGTCCAGGGCGGCAGGGACCCGTTCGGCCGCCCCGAGGAGTTCCCGGCGCCCGGTGGGAGGCACCCGTACGAGCTCGTGGAGGTGGCCCACGGCGATCACGGGTTCGCCGTGCCTAAGAGGGCGGCCGTCACCCAGGAGGAGGCGCTGCGGACGATCACCGAGGCGGTCGGGGAGTGGCTCGCGCGGCTCCCCGGGGGACGCGGG
>NZ_MQUR01000012.1 GCF_001953875.1 Streptomyces amritsarensis | reverse complement strand
GGGGGAGCCCCGCCTCGGCCGCGCTCCGGGCGGCCGAGGCCATGCGGGCGGCGTAGTCGGCCGCGGTGAAGGGGGCGGGGCCGGCGGCGTCGGTGTCATCGGTCATACGGGGGATCCTGCCGTGAGCCGTGCGGCGAGGGCGGCGGCCGCGCCGGTCGGGGTGCCGGGCGTGAGCAGTTCCGTACGGTGCACCAGGCGCGGGGCGGACAGCGGTACGGCGGCGCCCGCGCCGGCGGCCTCGGCGACGCGGCGCGGCAGGAGTACGAGGCCGTGTCCGGCGGCGGCCAGGGCGCACAGGGCGAGCAGGTCGGTGCCCTCGTAGCGGACGGAGGCCCGGGCGGCGGTGAGCGGCAGGCCGATGCCGGGGGCGTCGATCCAGCGGGCGTCTGCGAGGTCGTCCAGGCGGACGGAGGCCCGGGCGGCGAAGGGGTGTCCCGCGGGCAGCAGCACGGCCAGCTCCTCCTCCCCCGCGCCGGTCACGGTCAGGGGTGCCACGTCGGGCAGCCGCAGCGGGTCGCTCGGTGCGGCCGGGCCGTCGACGAGCCCGAGGTCGCAGCCGCCGGTGGCCACGGCGGCGGGCACCTCGGCCGGGGGCAGCACGCGCAGGGTGAGCCCGGTGGCGGGCAGGGCGGCGAGCAGTCGGGGGCCGACGGCGAGCGGGGACGCGGCGAGGGTGACGCGGCCGGGTGGGGCGGCGGCCAGCCGCAAGACGTCGGCCCGCGCGGCGTCGAGCCGCAGCAGCAGCGGTCCGGCGTGCTCCAGGAGCCGCAGCCCGGCCGGGGTCGGTGCGACGGGCCGGCGGGTGAGGAGCTCCGCCCGCAGGTCCCCTTCCAGCGCGGCGATGTGCTGGGAGACGGCGGACTGGGTGTAGCCCAGCTCGCGGGCGGCGCCGGAGAAGGAGGCGAGGCGGGCCACGGCGACGAAGGTGCGGAGCAGGTGCGGATCCATGGGTCATCAGGATCACTGATCGCAGGTGCACGAACAATCGTTGGTGCTGAAGCAGGAGCCGGTCACAAGATGATCCGCATGACCACCGCACCCGCCACGCCCACCGGCCCCACCACGCCCACCGCACCCGTCACTCCCACCGCACCCGCCGCGCGCCCGGGGGTGGCGCGGATCGCGCTCGTCGGCGACCGCTCCCCGCACGTGAAGTCCCACACCCGGATCCCGCTCCTCCTCGACGCCCTCGCCGCCCGCGACGGGCTCGTCCTCGACGCCTACTGGATCCCCACCGCCGACGCCGCGGCCGAGGCCGCCTCCGGGACCCTGGCCCGCTTCGACGCGGTGTGGGTGCTGCCGGGCAGCCCGTACGCCAGCGAGGCCGGGGCGCTGGCCGCGATCCGGGTGGCCCGCGAGGAGGGCATCCCCTTCCTCGGGACCTGCGGCGGCTTCCAGCACACGCTGCTGGAGTACGCCCGGTCGGTGTGCGGGCTGGCGGGCGTGGCGCACGCCGAGAACGACCCCGGGGCGGCGGACCCGCTGATCGCCCCGCTGGCCTGTTCGCTCGTCGGCCACGAGGGCGTCGTACGGGCCGAGCCGGGGTCGCTCGCCGAGGCCGCGCTCGGAGCGGAGCGGTCGACGGAGCGCTACCACTGCGCCTACGGGCCCGCTCCGCGGCACCTGCCGGCCCTCACCGCGCACGGGCTGCGGCTGTCGGGGCACGACGAGGACGGGCAGGTACGCGTCGCGGAGCTGCCCGGGCACCCCTTCTTCCTGGCCACGCTCTTCCAGCCGGAGCTCCAGGGCGACGGGAGCAGGCCCCACCCGATCATCAGGGCCCTCGCCGCGGCGGCCACCCGGCACGCCGCCCGCCGCGACGGCGGGGTGACGGCCCGGCTCGCCGCCACCCCGGCCGCGAGCCGGTCGGCCGGATAACGCGTCGCAGGACCACCCCGCAGATCGGCTATGCTGTGCATGCACATCGACGGGCGGTCCTCCGCCCCTCGTGGTGGGTGTAGCTCAGTTGGTAGAGCACCTGGTTGTGGTCCAGNNACCGGACGCCGCGCCCCGGCAAACCTTTCCGGCCACAGCACTAGTCGCGGAGGAAGGCTTCCACTTCGGTGGCGAAGGCCACGGGGGTCTCGTGCGGCGGGTAGTGCCCGGCGCCGGGGAGGGTGTGGATGCGGCAGTTCGGGTACCAGACCTGCCAGGTGGCGCGCATCACGTCGGCGGTGAGCGCGAGGTCGTATTCGCCGACGAGGACGAGCACCGGGACGGTGTTGCCCTTGACGGCGGCGGACAGGTCCAGGGACTGCCAGCTCGCGAGGTAGTCGGCGAAGGCCTCCGGGCGGGAGATCTCCAGGGAGTGGGCGACCATCCGGTCGATCCAGTGGCTGCTCGCCCGGTTGCCGGTGACGAGGTCGAGGATGGCCCGCCGGTTCTCGGGGCTCTCGGCGGCGCCGAAGAAGAGCGCGTGGGCGGTGTCGTCCATCTCGTACGGCGCGGCGGGGACCGGGTTGATCCCGACGAGCTTCTCGATCCGCTCGGGTGCGCGGACGAGGACCTGCTGGGCGGCCTTGCCGCCCATCGAGTGGCCGAGCAGGGAGAAGGTGTCCCAGCCCAGCTGGTCGGCGAGTTCGAGGACGTCGTCGGCGATCTCGGGAAGGGTGTGGCGGCCTGCGACGTCCCGGCGTTCGCCGTAGCCGCGGTAGTCGAGGAAGGCGTAACTGAACCCTTCCGGATCCAGGTGGTCCAGCACGGAGCCCCAGTTGGCGGACGTGCCGAACCAGTCGTGCAGCACGATGACGCGGACGGGTCCGGTGCCGATCCGGCGGTGGGCGATGGCCATGCGTTCTCCCTCGGTGACGGGGGTGGTGACAACCGACGCCGTACGTCATGCCCACCGCGCCTACCATCACACCGTGGACCCGACATCGCGCACGGACCGGCTGGTCATGGGGGACTTCTCGCGGCCGGACGGGGCACGCCACCCCCACCACCCGCGCAGCTACGAGATCACCGCCCCCGGCGAGGCCGGCGAGGTCCGGGCCGTCAGGGAGCTCGGCCGCCGGCTCGCCGCCGCGGCCGGTGACGACCTGTTCGGCTGCTCCTGCGGGGACGACGACGGGACCCGGCACGCCACCCCCGAGTCGAACCGTCTCCTGGACCCGCTGTCCCCCGACGGCATCCCGGCCCGCCACCGCGCCCGCTGGGCGGCCGCGGCTCCGCTCGGGCTGCGCGAGTACGCCGCTGCCCTCGCCGCGGGCGCCGAGGATCCGGCGCCGCCGCGCGGCGTGCCGCTGAGCGTGGCCTTCGGCTGGCTGGGCGCCGTACGGCCGCAGCCGCGCGACGCGGCGTGGCTGCTCGCCGAGCGGGCTCCCCTGCGGCTGCTGGCCGGGGCGGCCACCGCGGAACTGGCCTGGGCGGTGCGGGAGTCGGACCGCGCCGGGCTGGAGGGCGCCGTGCGGTTCTTCGCCGGCGAGGAGTTCACCACCCGCCACCCCAAGCGGCGCCGGGTCCCGGACACCGCCCGGGACCTGCTGCTCCGGCACGCCCGCAGCCACCGCCCCGGGGACCTGGCGGTCCTGGAACGGCGGCTGCTGCGCGCACCGGAGGACCGGATCAGGCGGTCCTGATCGCCGGGTCGGACACGCCGGGGGCGCCGGTCTCCACGTGCCCCGCGAACCGCCGCAGGAAGGTGGTGTCGAGGTCGGAGACGACCTTGACGTCGTACCAGCGGCCCGTGGTGACGAGGCTCACGGTGTGGGTGACCGTGCCTCCGGCCGCGACCCGGAAGGTCTGGGCCGCACCGCCGTAGGAGTTGGTCACGGTGAGGTTGACCGCGGCCGTGCCCGAATTGGTCATCGTCAGGTCCAGGTTGCCGGTGGCACTCGCGTGGCGGGCCGTCACCTCGGGCCCGGCCTTCTTCGCGGGGCCCTTGAAGGTGCGCAGGAAGCCGTTGGGCCCCCACACCGTCAGGTTGATCTGGTTGCCGGTGGAGCTGCTGGTGGACCAGGTGTCCGACAGGGTCTTGCCCGCCTCGACCGTGTAGGGCCACGGGCCGTCCGTGCGGTTGCCCGAGGTGCTGTGGAAGTGGGCGCCCAGGGTCGGACCGGAGGCGAAGGTGAGGGTGAACCTGCCGGTGGAGACGGTGCGGGCGCCGTCCACGTACGGGGCGTAGCCGAGCGCGCGGGTCGGCTTGGACCCGGCCTCCTGCGGCGGCAGGGCGCCCGTGGCGGGCGGCGTCGGGTAGTAGGAGGGGTGGCGGTCCTTGTCCGGCGGGACGTAGCCGGCCGTGGACGGCAGCGCGGCGGGGGCGGCGTCGGCCCGGGTGAAGTCGAACGCCGAGGTGAGGTCGCCGCAGACGGCCCGCCGCCACGGGGAGATGTTCGGCTCGTGCACCCCGAAGCGCTTCTCCATGAAGCGGATCACCGAGGTGTGGTCGAAGGTCTCGGAGCAGACGTAGCCGCCCTTGCTCCACGGGGAGACCACGATCATCGGGACGCGCGGGCCGAGGCCGTACGGTCCGGCCGCATAGCCTCCGCCGCCCGCGTACAGGTCCTTCGACACGTCGGCGGTGGACAGGCCCCACGCGGAGGAGGCCGGCGGGTACGGCGGGACGACGTGGTCGAAGAAGCCGTCGTTCTCGTCGTAGGTGAGGAACAGGGCGGTCTTCGCCCACACCGCCGGGTTCGCCGTCAGCGCGTCCAGGACCTGCGCGATGTACCAGGCGCCGAAGTTCGTCGGCCAGTTGGAGTGCTCGCTGAACGCCTCGGGGGCGGCGATCCAGGACACCTGGGGCAGCGTGCCCGCCGTCACGTCGGCGCGCAGCCGGTCGAAGTAGCCCTCGCCGGCCTTGGCGTTGGTGCCGGTGCGGGCCTTCTCGTACAGGGGGCTTCCGGGCTGGGCATTGCGGTAGGTGTTGAAGTAGAGCAGGGAGTTGTCGCCGTAGTTGCCGCGGAAGGCGTCGTTGATCCAGCCCCAGGAGCCGGCGGCGTTCAGGCCGTCGCCGATGTCCTGGTAGACCTTCCAGGAGATGCCGGCCGCCTCCAGGCGCTCGGGGTAGGTCTTCCAGCCGTAGCCGAGCTCCTGGTTGCCGAGGACCGGTCCGCCGCCCACGCCGTCGTTGCCGGTGTGGCCCGTCCACATGTAGTAGCGGTTCGGGTCCGTGGCGCCGATGAAGGAGCAGTGGTAGGCGTCGCACACCGTGAAGGCGTCGGCGAGGGCGTAGTGGAACGGGATGTCGTTCCGCGTCATGTACGACATGGTCGTGGCCGTCTTGGCCGGGATCCACTTGTCGTACTTGCCGTTGTTGTAGGCCTGGTGGCCGCCGGCCCAGTCGTGGTTCAGGCCGGTCAGGAACTGCATGCCGAGGTCTTCCACCTGCGGGTGGAAGGGCAGGATGTCCTTCGTGCCGTTCGACTGGTGGAAGACCGTCTTGCCGTTGTCCTGGAGCACCGGCCGCGGGTCGCCGAAGCCCCGGACGCCCTTCATCGCGCCGAAGTAGTGGTCGAAGGACCGGTTCTCCTGCATCAGGACGACGATGTGCTCGATGTCCTGAATGGTTCCGGTGGTGCCCTGCGCCGGGATGGCGGCGGCCCGCGCGATGCTGTCGTTCAGCATCGCGAAGGCGGCCGTGCCGCCCGCTATCTGCAGGAACCTGCGGCGGTCGAGTTCTGCCATGGGTTGACGACCTCTGGGGGTGACGGGGGGAGTCGAGGGGCGCCCCAAGGACAGCGGCCCCCGGGTACCGGACGGAGATGCCTTCGTGACAGCGCGCCGTACACCTGGAGAACGGACGGCGTTGCCGTGCGCCGCGACGGCGTCTTCGTACTCATCCGGACCGGGCACCGGACCCCCGCCGCCTGAGCATCCGTACTCAGGCCCCGGGCGCACCCGACTTGCCATCGTGGGCACATGTTCATCGAGCCGTGTGATCCGCCCCGCAGCGCCGGGCCGACCGCCGTCGGCAGCTTCCTGCCCGACGAGGTGCTGTCCTCGGAAGCCCTCCAGGGGGAGGTGGCGCGCCGCAGTGGCCTGACGCTGCCGCCCCGGCTGCTGACGCAGGCCACCGGGATCCGCTCCCGCCGTGTCGCGGGCGAGGGCGTGTACGCCTCCACGCTCGCCGTGGCCGCCGCCCGCCGGGCCCTGGACGCGGCCGCCCTCTCCCCGCTCGACATCGACCTGCTGCTGTTCGCCTCCGCCTCCCGCGACATGGTCGAGCCGGCGACCGCGCACATCGTGCAGGCGGAACTGGGCTCGCGGGCCCACGCCCTGGACGTCACCAACGCCTGCAACAGCTTCGTCAACGGCATCGACCTCGCCCGGTCCATGATCCTCGCCGGGCGGGCCCGGCGGGCCCTGGTGGTCACCGGCGAAACCCCGAGCCGCGCCGTGCGCAAGGACCCGTCCGGGCCGGCGGAGCTGCGCGACGGCTTCGCCGGCTACACCTTCGGCGACGCGGGCGCCGCCGTCGTGGTGGAGGCCGTGGAGCGCGGCGGCATCCTCCACGTGGACTGCGAGACCCACTCGGAGCACTGGGAGGTCGGCGGCATACCGGGCGGTGGTTCGCGGCACCCGCGCGGGGACGCGTACACCTACTTCCGGGGCGACGGGCACGAACTGCGCGGCGTCTTCGAGAAGGTGGGCACCGCCGTCATCGACCGGACGCTGCACCGCACGGGAATGGACTGGGCCGGCTTCGCCAAAGTGCTGGTGCACCAGGTGACGGTCCCCTACCTGGAGCGGTTCGCCGAACTGACCGGGGTGCCTGCCGAGAAGCTGGTGGTGACCGTGCCGGAACTCGGCAACATGGCCAGCGCGAGCATCGGGGTGCAGTTGGACCGGGTGTTCCCGGAACTGGCCGCGGGGGAGCGGGTGCTGTTCGTCGGCCTGGGCGGCGGCATCAGCATCATGACGATGGTCTGGGAGAAGTCGTGAGCCGCATGTGGGTGGTGGTGCCCGCGCACGAGGAGGAGGCCCGGCTCGCGGACACCCTGCGGGCGCTCGCCGCGCAACGCGACCGGGACTTCACCCTGCTGGTCGTCGACAACGCCTCGGCGGACCGCACCGGGGCCGTCGCCCGGGAGTTCGCCGCGCACGCGCCCTTCCCGGTGGAGGTGATCGAAGAGCCCGAGAAGGGCGTCGGCTCCGCCGTGGACACCGGCTTCCGCCACGCGATCGCGCGCGGGGCGCGGCTGCTCGCCCGCACCGACGCCGACTGCCTGCCGCGGCCCGGCTGGACCGCGGCCGCACGGACCGCGCTGACCCGCCGCCCCGGGCTGGTGTGCGGGCGGATCACCGCCCGCCGCGACGAGCACGGCCCGCTGGGCCGGGCCGGTTTCACCGTGCTGGTGGCGCTCGCCGCGCTCTTCGGCCGGCTGCGGCCCCGGCACGCCCGCCGGCACGGCTTCCGGGCGCCGTACCGCATGCACGCCGGGAACAACATGGCGATCACCGCCGATCTGTACCTGGCCGTCGGCGGCATGCCCCGGCGCCCCTCGCCGACCGACCGGCTCTTCCTCAACGCCGTACGCCGCCACACCGATCGCATCGTCCACTGCCGGGAGATGGTCGTGGAGAACTCGACACGGCGCCTGCGGGCCTACGGGCTCGCCGGCACCGCCCGCTGGTACCTGGACCAGGGCAGCGGCACGCACGGAACGGACGACCCCCGCTGATGCTGGACCGACTCGACCACGCGCTGCGCAGCCGCCCCGAGCGGCCCGCCGTACTGACCGCCACCCGTACCGGCGCACCGCGCGTGCGGGCCACCCGCGGTGAACTCGCCGAGCTGGCGGACGCGTTCGCCGCCGCCCTGCACGCCCGCGGGCTGCGCGCCGGGGACACCGTCGGGGTCGCCGTCCGCCCCGGGCCGCGGGCCCTCGCCGTCCTGCTCGCCCTGTGGCGGCTCGGCCTGCGCGGGGCCGTCCTGGACCCGGGCGCCGGGCCCGACGTCCTGCGCGCCCGCCTTACGCTGGCGCGGCCCGCCCTGGTGCTGGCAGACGCGGCCGCGCAGGCGGTGGCGGGCTGGGCCCGGCCGCTGGCCCGCCGGGCCGGGCTCGCGCTGCCCGAGCTGGCCGGGCTGGGGCCGGTGGCGACGGTCGGGCCGCGGCTGCCGGGGTGCGCGCCCGCGCTGGACCTGGGGGCGCCTCGGCTCGGCGTCCCCGCGCACGCCTGCGCGGACGCGGACGCAGACGCGGTGATCGTGTTCACCTCCGGGACCACCTCCCGGCCCCGGGCGGTGGTGCACACCCGGGCGAGCCTGTCGGCGGGCATGGCCACGGTGTCGTCCCTCTTCGACGCCCGCGGGGACGAGCCGGTGCTCGGCGGCACCTTCTTCGTCCTCGTGCCCTCGCTGACGCGCGGCGCCCCCGTGGCCCTTCCGGCCGCGGGCAACCGGCTGCTGGCACGGCAGTTGCACCGGCTCAGGCCCTGCGACACCTATCTGACCCCGCCCCGGCTGCGGGACGCGCTGGGCGCCGGCGCCCGTTTCCACGGCCGGGTGTGGACGGGCTCCGCACCGGCCGGCGCCGGCCTGCTGCACCGGGTACGGGAGGCGGGCGCGGCCGAGGCGTGGGGCGTGTACGCGCTCACCGAGCTGTTCCCCGCCGCCGCGGTCGAGTCCCGGGAGAAGTCCGCCTTCGACGGGGCCGGAGACCTGGTCGGGGCCCCGCTGCCCGGCGTACGGGCCGAACGGGACGGGGACGGGCAGCTGCTGCTGTCCGGGCCGGCGGCCCGCCACCGCTACCTCGGGGAGGAGCCCGACCCGTGGGTGCGTACGGGCGACCGGGCGCGGCTGGACGGCTCGGGCCGGATCGTCCTGGAGGGCCGGTGCAAGGACATGGTCCTGCGCCGGGCCGAGAACATCTACCCGGGCCTGTACGAGCCCGCCCTGCACGTGCCGGGGGTGGAGCTGGCCGTGCTCGTCGGGATCCCGGCGGGCGACGGCGACGAACGTCTCGTCGCCGTCGTGCAGCCGCAGCGCGGCACGGACGAACCGGCCCTGCGCGCGGCCCTGTCGGAGCCGGTCGCCCGGATGGGCACGGCCCGCCCCGACGAGGTGCTCCTGGCGCGGATCCCGCTGTCGGGGCGCTCGCGCAAACCGGACCGTGCGGCGACGGCCGCCCTCGCGGCGCGACGCCTGGGCCCGGCCGTGACGCCCGGTCCCGGCGTGCGCCTGCCGGCGCCGTGACCCCAGCAGCCACCCCCGCCGAGCAACCGCACATCCGGCCCGGTCCCCCACCGCCGGTCCAAACCCGCACCCCGCAGCCGGGCCAGGGCCGCGACGCCGTCTCTCCCCCACCCGTCCCACGGAGGTACCGCACTGATGAGTCCCGTGTCCCACGCCCGGGCCCGGCGCCGCGACCGCCGGGTCTACCTCGGCGGACACCCGGTGCTGTTCGGGTTGCTCGCCGCGACGCGCGGCCGGCCCGTCCGCCGTATCGGCGCCACCCTGCTGGTGCACGGCACGGAGGCCTACCGGCAGGCCCTGACGCGGCTGCCGCTCGACCGGACGGCCGCCGGTACGACGGGCGGTGCGGCGCGCGCCGCACTCGCGGGCGACGGGGGTGTGCTCTTCGACCAGGAGGGCAGCGGCCACCGGTCGGACCGCCGGGAGCTGGCCGCCGGACTCGGCGCCGCCGGTGTGGAGGACCTGCGGGCCCTGTGGCAGCCCCTGCTCGTGCGCCGTCTCGCGCCCCTCGCCGGGGGCGGGGAGGTGGACCTCGTCGAGCTGGCCCGGGAGCTGTCCGGGACGGTGGTGTGCGCACTGCTGGGCTCCGGCGCCGACCCGTACGAGGTCGCGCGGGCCGCCGCCGAGGCCGCGGCCGCCTCCGTACGCAGCCACCTGCCCGGCCCGCGCCGCCCCCGCGCCGAAGCCGCCGCGGCCCGGGCCGCCGGACGGTTGGGCGGCCTGCTGGCCCCGGGGCCGGGCTCGCCGGCGGCCGGTGCGTGCGCCGGCGAGGCGGGAGCAGACGGCCGTGCGACGGACCGGCGGGGACCGGCACGGCACGGGTGCGGGCCGGACCCCGCCGCGCAGGCGGGCATGCGCGGGCACGGCCCGGACCGCGCCGAGGGCGCACTGGCCGCGATGGTGGCGGTGGCCGCCGTGAACACCACGGTCGCGGCGCTGCCGCGGTCCGTGGCCTGGTGCGCCGACGCCGGACTGTGGGACCAGGCCAACGACGGGGCGCTGCGGCCGGCTTTGGCGGCCGAGCTGCTGCGGGTGACGGCGGCCTCGCCGCTGCTGCCGCGCGTGGCCGCCGCGGACGGCACGGTCGGCGGCTGCCCGGTGCGGGCCGGCGACCGGCTGCTGCTGGTCGCCCGGCACGCGGCGGACGCGCACCGGCGCGACCCCGACGCCCGCCGGCCCGCGCAGCCGGCCCTGTCCCGGCTGGTGTTCGGGGCCGGGGCGCACGCGTGCCCCGGGGCCCGGCTGGCGTCCGTCCAACTGGCCGACGTACTGGCGGCGCTGGCCCCGTACCGGCCGGTGGTGACGCGGGCCCGGGTGGACCGGGGCGCGGCGCTGCCGGGCTGGCGGACGCTGCGCGTACGGGCGGCATCGTGATCGCGGTCACGGGCGCGAGCGGCTTCTGCGGCGGGCACGTGGCGCGCGCCGCCGCGGCGGCCGGCGCGCGGGTGGTGGGCCTGGGGCGCAGCCCGGGCCCGGTGGGCGGGCACCGCTTCTGGGACGCGACCGCCGGCGACCCGGACCTCACCGGCGTGGACGCGGTGGTGCACTGCGCGGCGGCGGTCGGCGACCCCTCCCCCGGTTCCGCGGCGGAGGCGCTGATGCACGAGGTCAACGTCGTCGGCACCGAGCGGCTGATGCGGGCCGCGGCGGGCCGGCCGGTGGTGTGGGTGAGCAGCGCCAGCGTCTACGATCCGCGGCTGGACCGCTCCCTGGTCGGCGAGGACCATCCGCGCGCCGGCCAGTTGAACGCCTACGGCCGTACGAAGGCAGCCGGCGAGGCCCTGGCGCTGGCGGCCGGGGCGGTGGTGCTGCGCCCGCGTGCCGTGTACGGCCCGGGCGACACCACGCTGCTGCCGCGGCTGCTGTCACGGGTCCGCGCCGGGATCCTGCTGCTGCCGGGCCCGGACGTGCGGCTGAGCCTGACGGCGGTGGAGAACCTGGCGGAGGCCTGCCTCGCGGCCGCGGCCTGGCCGCCGGGGGCGTACAACGTGGCCGACGGGCAGCCGTACGGGCGGGACGCCGCGGTCCGCGCGGTCCTGGACGCGCACGGCGTCCGGGCCCGGATCCGGCACCTGCCGCTGGGGCTGGCCCGTACGGCGGCCCGGGTCGCGGAGGCCCTGCCGACCGCCGAGCCGGCCCTCAGCCGCTACGCGGTGGACCAGTTGGCCCACCCGGTGGTCCTGGACCTGACCCGGGCCCGCTCCCGGGGCTGGCTTCCACGCCGCACCCTGGCGGACCACCTGATCGGATCGGCGGCACTTGTACCGGACTCAGATGAACCAGCCACTATGCGGGCTTAGCGGGAACATGTGAACGAAGGACCGGCGCAGCCCCCGCCAGCTCACAGTACGTGTGCATGCCAGGCCGGTGTTACCTGCAACTTCGCCGGTCAGCCGCCTTCGAAGATCTGCGGCTGCTGCATCCCGCACCGCTCGGCCCCCTCTGCTCGGGACAGCCCGAGCCCGCCTCAGGCCGCTGGGGCGACGATGGTGACGGTGGGTTCTTCTCCGCCGGCGAGGTGCACGTCAACCGTGAGGTCCAGTGCGCGGGCCAGACGCATGATGACGGCGATGGGCGGCAGCTCGGTGGCCGTCTCGATGCCCTCGATGTCATCGACGTCGACGTGCATGCGCTCGGCGAGGTCGGCCTCGCTCAGGCCCAGTTGCTTACGCCGGTCGTAGACGGCCTTGCCCAACGTCATGGCGAGGCCGGCCTCTTCGTAGACCCGGTCGTACTCGGGGTCAGCGTCCAGGTGTTCGCCCAGCAGCTGGCGGTGGCGACGGGTCCTCCATTCGCTGTGGTTCACCGGTTCTCCTTGAGGTTGCGGCTGTAGAGGTCGTGCTCGGCGGCGGCTTCATGCTCCGCCTCGCACAATCGCTGTGCGGCGTGGGCGCGGTCCACTTCGGCCTGTTCGCGCATCTTGGTCTTGCGGAAGACGGTGAGTAGCACGACACGTCGGCCGGGCGCCAGCCAGTAGGTGATCCGCTGATGGGCATCGCCGAGGCGGAAGCGCAGCTCGCGCAGCTTGCCGCCCAAATGGCGGGAGTGCGGTTCATCGAGCATGGTGGGCTGCTCGGCAAGCAGGTCGGCGACGCGTTCGGCCTGCTTGTAGTGCTGGGCCGGAATGTCCTCCAGCCACAGCCGTACCTCCGGCTCGATCTCGATCGAGTACCGCCCGCTGTCCATAGCGCCGATGGTATAGGGCGCGGGGTGCGAGAACGCTGACGAGTAGCTGAGGTCGTGTGCCGTCGCCGCGACGGGAGCCACTCCGGCGTCGCACACCCCAATGCTCCCTCTCGCCCTGATCCGGCGGCGGCGGTGCCGCAAACCAGCGGCAACCGGCCGGGTCAGCGCAGGGCGCCCTGCCGCGCCTCCGCCCGGGATTCCCGGACGGGCGTACCGATCTCTGCTCTCAGGATGGCGGAGAAGCTCTCCGCGGTGTCGCCCCCCTTGACCAGCCCCCGCAAAACCCCAACCCAGGACGCCACAACCGACTCTCACCACCGCTGGCACCAACCCGAGAGATCGCAGCGCGGCGGTGATCTACCGGGACGGCAGCCGGACGTCAAGCTACGACTTGACGGGGCCTGTCGCGTGTCCGTCAGAGGCACCCGTACCGGCCGCCGGGGGGCGCTGTGCCTTGTCGATGAGTACGTCGAGGAGGGAGAGCAGGGACGCGCGGACGTCGGTGCGCGAGCGGGCGTCGAGCATGAGGACGGGGGTGTCCGGGTCGCGCAGGTGCAGCGCGGCCCCGATCTCCTCGGCGGTGTAGGGCTGTTCGCCGTGGAAGCAGTTCGCGCCGACCACGAAGGGCAGGCCGCGGCTCTCGAAGAAGTCGACGGCCGGGAAGCTGCGGTCGAGGCGCCGGGTGTCGACCAGGACGATCGCGCCGAGGGCGCCGGCCAGGAGGTCGTCCCACATGAACCAGAAGCGTTCCTGGCCGGGTGTGCCGAACAGGTAGAGGACGACTCCGGCGTCGGTGAGGGTGATCCGGCCGAAGTCCATCGCGACGGTGGTGAGGGTCTTGGACTCGATGCCGTCGAGGTCGTCGACGCCGACGCCCGCGGCCGTCAGCCGCTCCTCCGTGCGCAGCGGTTCGATCTCGGAGATCGTCTGCACCAGGGTGGTCTTGCCGACTCCGAATCCCCCGGCGATGAGGATCTTGACCGGGGCCGGTTCCCGGGACGAGGGCGGGGCGGGCGTGTCATATCCGGGCAAGGTTGTCCCTGATTCTCATGAGCAGGTTGACGTCGGTGGTGTCGGAGGCCGCCAGGGGCGGCCGGTGGTCGATCAGCCCGCGGTCGGCGAGTTCACCGAGGAGCAGCGTCATCGGTGTGAGGCGGATGTTCATCCGCGCCGCTATCTCCGCGACCGCGCGGCCGCCCGGCGGCGCGCACATGACGAGGATCTCCTGCCACTCGGTGGGCAGTCCCCCGTGCGCGTCGCCGGCGACCGCCGCCGTGATGGTGGTGTCCATGGTCAGGACGGTGTGCTCAGCGGCTGTACGGCCGTCGGTGAGGGCGTACAGCCGCGTACGGCGGCGGCCTGCGGGCTGCGGATCGTCCTGCGGCATCAGGAGTTCGGCGTCTGGCCGCGCTCGGGGGTGCCCAGCCATTCGCCGAGCGCCTGCGCAGTGCGTACGGCCTCGCCGCCCAGTTCACCGAGGCGGGCCTTGCGGGAGGTCACCACGATGAGCGTGCTGCCTTCACCGCAGCCGACGATGCACAGGTACCTGTCGTCCATCTCGACGAGCTGGCGGATGACGCGGCCGCCGTCGATCTCCCGGGATATCGCCTTCATCGTGGAGGCGATGCCGGAGGCGGCGGCCGCCATGCGCTCGGCCTGGGGCTGGTCCAGCAGGTAGTCGCTGAGCCGGATGCCGTCGTTGGACAGGAGCACGGCTCCCTGGATGCCGGCGATCCTGCTCAGGTTGTTGTCGAGGACGCTGTAGATCGCGTCGTTGGATGCCGCGGTGTTCGATGAGGTGGTCATGGCTGATCCCGTCGGAGCTCTTCTTCCACTGTCTGGGTCCCCTGTTCGTAGTCCGCCCAGGCGTCGGCGACCTCTTCCGGTGTCGCGGTGTCCTGGGGGACCTGTGTTTCCGGCGCGTGGGGCGCGCGCAGTTGGTCGGCTATGTGGGTCTGCGGGACGCGCTCGGGGAGGGCCGGCCGCGCGGAGGCGGCGGCCGGGGCCGGCGGGGCCGCGAGTGCGGTGGCGGGCGCGTGCCGGGGCGTCTTGGTACGGCGGCTGGGCAGTCCGGCGCTGGTGTGCGCCACAGGCTCCGGCTCCGGCTCCGCCACCGGTTCCGGCTCCGGATCGGTCCCCTGGTGGGGCTCGGGCACGAGGTGGGGCTTGGGCCCGTGCTCCTCGGCGGGGGCCGGAGCGGACTCGGCGGCCGGCGCCGCGGCAGAGGCCGGGACGGCGGCCACGGGGGCCCCTTCGCGGCGGGCGGGCCGGTGAGGGGTCTGCGCCCCGCTCGGCCGCAGCAGTTCGGCGGGCAGGACTACCACGGCGCAGGTCCCCCCGTACACCGAGCGGCGCAGGGTGACCGTGGCGCCGAGCTGGTCGGCGAGGTGGCCCACGACGAAGAGGCCGAGCCGGTGGGCGTTCTGCGCGAGGACGGAGTACGGCGGGGCCTGGTGCAGGCGCCCGTTCATCTCCTCGTACCGCTCGGGGCTGACCCGCGGACCGCGGTCCTCGATCTCGACCGACAGGCCGTCCGCGACCAGTTCGGCGCGGATGACCACCTTGGACTTCGGCGGGGAGAACCGGGTGGCGTTGTCCAGCAGCTCGGCCAGCAGGTGGCTGATCTGGCTGATGGCGCTCGGTTCCACGCTGGTCTCGTCCAGGGCCTGCCGCTCGATGCGCCGGAAGTCCTCGACCTCCGCGGCGGCTTCGCGCAGCAGGTCGGCGACGCGCATGGGCTCGGTGTGCGGGTCGGGCACCTCGCCGCCCGCCAGGATCAGGAGGTTCTCGATCTGGCGCCGCATGCCGACCGTCAGCTGGTCGGACCGCATGAGCTGGGCGAGCAGCGCCTCGTCGTTGCCGAAGGTGTCCTGGAGGTTCTCGGTGAGGCTCAGCTGGCGGCTGACGAGGTTCCCGGTGCGGGAGGCGATGCCCGAGGCGAACAGGCCGAAGCCGTGGCGCTCGGCGGCCAACTGGCGGTGTCCGTCCACCGACACGGCGACGGCCCGGGCGAACGCGTCGCTGATGCGCCCGACCTCGTCCCGGTCCCCGCTCACGGCCGGCAGGGCCGCCGGGTCCACGCTCTGGCCGCGCTGGAGGCGGGAGACGACGTCCGGGAGGGTCTCCTCGGCCACGGTCACGGTGCGTTCGTGCAGGTCGTGCAGGCGGCGCAGGACCGAGCGGGTCGTGAAGACGACCACGACGACGACGGCGAGCAGTCCGCCGCCGCTGCCGGCTATCAGCCAGGCCACCTCGGCCTGCAGCTCGGCCGCCTTGGCCTCGCCGCGGGCGAGCACCGAGCGCGCGAGGTCGATGTTGAGCGTGGTCATCTGCACGGAGAAGTTGGCGTGCGCGGACGACCAGCCGCTCACCTCGGCGGGGAGTTTGATGCCCGAGACGGAGTCCTTGTGCCCGGAGAGGACGGCGTTCTCGATGCGCGTCTTCTCCTGCCAGTCCTCGGAGCCGACGACCCGCTCGTAGAACCGCTCGTCCCGCGCCGTCAGATGCGGCACGATCAGCGCTTCGTGCAGGTAGCGCTGGGCTCCCAGGGAGCTGACGAACTGGTCGTAGCCGACGAAGCTCAGTTCCCCGGACGGCCCGGCGAGGGCCAGGACGGTGTCCTCGCGCGCCACCATCTCGGTGGCCTGGAGCATCGAGACGACGGGGCGGCTCGCCTGGGCGAGTTCGGCGTCCTGCGCGTGGCTGAACTCCTGCTGGTAGACCTGGATGACCTTGCCGATGACCTCGGAGTAGTAGGCGAGGGTGCTGTCGGCGGCGCCGCTGCGGGTGTCGGCGCGCTGGCGGTACGCGGCCAGTTTCTCGAGCTGCCGGGTCACTTCCGTGAAGGACCGCGAGGGGTCGTCGGCGAGCGCCCGGAACTCGGCGGCGGCCGAGTCCGTGGCGGCGCGCCGGATGCGCAGTTCGCCCTCGGAGCCGGCGGTACCCGCCCACAGGGAGGCGGTCGCGGTCCGCTCCGCCTGCATGTCGACCATCAGCGTGTAGAGCGGTGCGCCGATCCGCTCGGCGACCTCCACGTCGGCCCGCAGCTGGGCCGACTGCTCCAGCAACCGTTGTGCGGACACCGTGACTTGCGTGCCCATCGCCACGGTGGGGACCACTGCCAGCCAGATGAGGAGGGTGCGCAGGCGCACGTTGCGCCACCGACGCGGCGTCGACCGCCCTCTTACGCCTTCGGGTTCTATGGGAGACATCGGTCCTCGGGAGCGGGGGCGTGGGGACGTCATGGGTGGCCGAACGGCCGGACCGGGCACGGCACTGCGGAGGGGACGGCCACAACCGGTGCGGTCGTGACGGGATGTGAGGGGGCGATCATAACCAGACAGACGGAAGAAACGGAGAGGTGTCTTCACGGGCCGACCGTGCTATCCCCGCCGGATCACCCCAGGCCAGAGACCGGATCGGAATCGAACCGCGACGTCCTCGACACCATGGCCGTCCGGTTCCGGCCGATTGCCGCTCCGGTCGCACCGGGCAGGGGGCGGGGTGACCATGGAGGGACGGTGCCCGCGGCTCGCGCCCTGCGGTCCGCGGCCTGCCTTTTCCCCGCGGTAAGGAAGACCCATGAACCGGCGCACACGGCTCCTCGTACTCGGTCCCCTCGTGGCCGCCTCCTTCGCCGCCGCCCCCGCCGCCCTCGCGGTCCCGGACGCCCCGGCGGCCGCCATCCCGGCCGCGACGTGCTCGACCTCAGGGGTCCTGGAGAACGGCAGGGTGCACCTGTCCGGCGGCGGCTTCACCCCGGGGCCGGCCTACGTGTACGGGTCGGCCGGCTTCGGCGGGACGGTCGAGATCGCCCAGAACGGCGGTTTCCAGGTCATGAACGTGCCGCCCGGCCAGTACACCGTCCGCCAGGGCGGCGAACTGACCCGGTGCAGCGGCTGAGCGGGCACGCGAACGGGCCCTCCCGGCCCGTGTGGGGGCCGGGAGGGCCCGTCGACGTCCTGACCGGCCTACGCGGACCTGCGCGGGCCTGCACGGCCGAGCAGCCCTGACGGGGCGTCCTGAGGGTCAGCCCATCAATGGAGCCGCGACCCCCTGAAGGGCGGCTCCGCCGTGCCCCATGCGAAGACATACGGGTCCGCTCCGCCCGAGTACGAGCATGCGATCCCGACATCAGGCAGGTCGAACTCCTCTCGCAGCCACCCATCCATGGCGACGGCGGCGACCTCCGGCCGGTAGTCGCTCAACGGGTAGTCGAGGGAGACGACCTCGATGCACACACCTCCCGGTTTTTTTGTGCACAACTCCTCAGACCTGATGGAGACTGCGAAGCAGAGCCAAACGAGATCCTCCCAATGCACACCCGACTCAGGGAGCAGGAGGCGCACGCCCCGATGGATCTGCACGAATGGAGCCGAGGCCTTGCCAGGCGGCTCGGCCTGAGCCGACAGGTCGGCCGCCAATCCGCCGAACGGGCTCCTGAGTCGGTATTTGAAAGTTCGAATCATTTACTCAGTCCACAAACTTGAGGAGATGGAAGACACCACGGCTGCATCAGTTCTCGACCCCATACCGGTGGGCAGCGGACACAGTCGAAGTTGTGCGGCTGCGCCCCGGCCTCGCTGTAGATGCGACTGCGCTTCTCGAAGAACTCACCCATCTTGTCCGGGGCCATCTTCGTGATGTCGACCTTTCCTCAGTGCCGTCCGGCTCGGTACGGCGGGCGAGCCTGCCTTCGGGCGTGTACTGAAGCTCCAGGCGGCAGCCGGCGCCATGGATGATGCGTGTGGGGCTCCCCTCGGCGTCGTACGAAGGTGATCCGGTCCCCGTGACGATGAAAGCGGCCGAGTCCAGCCCACCCACCTCGAACTCTCGTTTCAGATGCTGCGGCCTGCAGAGTTCTCGGGAACGCCCCGCCGGACGGCTTCCCCGACCCTGTCAGTCGACAATGAAACGGTCGCCCTCGTGATCATGAGGGACGACCGTTTCCTTGTCACGACGAACGAGCACTGCGCAGACGGCGCGCGCGAGAGCCCCGGAATCCATCGATGTCCGGGGCTCAAGGCGTCTTGGGGGACGCGGCCCTCTAAAGCGACCGCACCTGTCAGCTCTCGGCAGGGGTCAGGCGCAGCGAGATGCTGTTGATGCAGTAGCGCTGGTCAGTGGGCGTCGGGTAGCCCTCGCCCTCGAAGACGTGGCCCAGGTGGGAGCCGCACTTCGCGCAGCGGACCTCGGTGCGGACCATGCCGTGCGAGGTGTCGGCGAGCAGCTCGACGGCGTCGGTGTCCTTGGGGTCGAAGAAGGACGGCCAGCCGCAGTGCGAGTCGAACTTCTCCGAGGAGCGGAACAGCTCGGCCCCGCAGCCGCGACAGGAGTAGACGCCCTCGGTCTTGGTGTCGGTGTACTCACCGCGGAAGGCCGGCTCGGTGCCTGCGAGGCGCAGCACCTGGTACTCGGACGGGGTCAGCTCCGCCTGCCACTGCTCGTCCGTCTTCTCGACCTCGTACGACATGACTCTTGCGCTCCCTCGTTCCGTCAGCTGGAAAGGCGGGCGAGGATCGCCGGACCGAGGTCCGTGACGTCTCCCGCGCCCATGGTGAGAACGAGATCGCCGGGCTTGGCCATTCCCGCGATGACGTCGGCGACGGCCGCCTTGTCGTGCTCGGCGGTGACGTCGGCGCCGGCGGAACGGGCGGCAGCGATGATGATGTCGCTGGTCACGCCGGGGATCGGGTCTTCTCGGGCGGGGTAGATGTCCAGGACGACGGAGGCGTCGGCGAGGGCCAGGGCCTGGCCCATCTCCTTGCCCAGCTCCTGGGTGCGGGAGAAGAGGTGCGGCTGGAAGACGACCAGGATGCGGGAGTCGCCTGCGGCTCCGCGGATGGCCTCCAGGTCGGCGTTCATCTCGGTGGGGTGGTGCGCGTAGGAGTCGATGACCTGTACGCCGGCGGCCTCGCCCTTGAGCTGGAGGCGCCGCTTGACGCCGGTGTACTTGCCGAGCGCGGAGGCGAGGTTGTGCGCGGGGATGCCGAGGGCCACGCCGGCGGCGAGGGCCGCGACGGCGTTGTGGGCGTAGTGGCGGCCGGGCACGGAGACGGTGAAGGTGAGCATCCGGCCGTCCAGGACCACGGTGACCTCGCTGGTCAGGCCACGCGGGGTGATCTTGGTGATCCGGATGTCGGCGCCCTCCTCCTCGCCGTAGGTGACGACGGTCAGGCCGTCCCTGCCCGCGACGCGGCGGGCGATCTCGGCGGCGCCCTCCTGGCCGTGGGCGACGACCAGGGTGCCGCCGGGCACGACCTTGCCGACGAAGGTCTCGAAGGACTCGTAGATCTCCTCGATCGACGCGTAGTTCGCGTGGTGGTCGAGCTCCGCGTTGAGGATGATCGCGACCTGCGGGGTGTACTTGTGGAACGTGCGGTCGCTCTCGTCGGCCTCGGCCACGAAGATGTCGCCCTCGCCGTGGTGGGCGTTGGAGCCGGGGGCGTCGAGGTCGCCGCCGATGGCGTACGAGGGGTCCAGGCCGAGGGCCGAGAGGGACACCGCCAGCATCGAGGTGGTGGTGGTCTTGCCGTGCGTACCGGCGACGGCGATCGGGCGCAGTCCGTCCATCAGCGCGGCGAGGGCGTCGGAGCGGTGCACGACGGGGATGCCGAGCTCGGCGGCGCGGGCCAGCTCGGGGTTGTCGGCGCGGATGGCGCTGGAGACGACCACGCAGGTGGAGTCGGCGGCGAGGTGGTCGGCCGCGTGCCCGCCGTGGACCGTGACGCCGTGGGCGCGCAGCGCCTCGGCGGTCTCGGAGTCACCGCGGGCGTCGCTGCCGGCGACCTTCCCTCCGCGCTGGGCCAGGATCTTCGCGATGCCGGACATTCCGGCGCCGCCGATGCCGATGAAGTGGGGCCGTTCCATGGCGGTCGGCAGGCCGGGCTTCATTCAGGTCGCTCCAGGATCGAGTGCGGTGCTTGTGTGCGTCGGGCTCTGGGGCCCAAGCCTATTCGTTGTGGGCGAAGAGCTTGAGCACGGGAACGCCGACCTTGTGGCGCGCCCGGGAGGCCCAGTCCCGGTGGAAGAACTCCTCCACGAAGTGCGGGGAGGTCAGGACGATCACCTCGTCGGCGCCGGTCTCGTCCACGACGGCCTGCAGCTTGTCGAGCGGGTGCTTCTCGACGATCTGCCCCACGGCCTTGGCGCCCTTCTGGCGCAGGGCGTTCAGGGAGTGCGCGAGGGCGTGCGCGGCGGGGCCGAGCGCGTCCTCACCCTCGGGTTCGTCGCCCTCGCGGATGGCCTCGGGGAGCTCACCGAGCGCTACGTCGTCGATGGCGCGCAGCAGTCGGTCCTGGTCGCCCCGGGGCTGCATGAGGACGACGAAGGAGACCGGGTCGTCTCCGTGCAGGCTGGTGACGAAGTCCACGTCCACCGTGGTCAGCGGCTGCTCGATCATCAATACGCTCGTGAACACGGACGCCCTCTCCTTCATGGGCCGAGGCCGGCCGGCCGGCCCCTGCGGAAACCATCCTGCCCCGCTCTCGCACGGGGCCTGCGCAGGTATATGTGCCCAGCGGAAGCAAAGCGGAACGGGAAATTCCGCCCCTTGTCAGATCCGACGGTAGCTCGTGAACAGGAACCCGGCCTCCTCCAGTACGCAAGCGGGCGCCAGCCGGTGCGGAACCGTGACGGAAGGACCTCCGGCGATGCGCTGGGCGCCGCCCGCCGTGAGCGTCGGGGAGATCGTCAGGCACAGCTCGTCCAGCACGTCGGCGGCCACGAACTGGCCCAGCAGCCGGGGTCCGCCCTCGGTGAGCTGGCGGCGCAGCCCGCGCGCGGCGAGCTCCCGTACGGCCCGGGCCGCGTCCACGGCCGCGCCCTCGCCCGCCACGACGACCTCGGCGCCGGCGGCCTGCGCCTCGGCCACCCGGTCGGAGGGCGCCGCGGCGCCGGTGACCACCAGGGTCGGCACCAGCGGGGAGGTGAACAGGGGCAGCGAGAAGTCCAGGTCCATGCTCGCGGTGACCACGGCGATGGCGGCGGCCGGGCCCTGTCCGGCGGCCTCGCGGCGGGCGGCGAAGGCCTCCCGGGCGCGGGCCGGCCGGTAGCCCTCCTGGCGAACCGTTTCCGCGCCGACGACGACCACATCGGCCAGCGCCCGCAGGGTGCCGAAGATCCGCATGTCGCTCTCGCCGGAGATGGGCTGCGAGCGGCCTTCGTGCTGGGCCGCGCCGTCCAGGGTGGAGACCATGTTGGCGCGCAGCCAGTGGGCGTCCGCGGCCAGGGCTGGGTACGCGTAGGCGTCCGCGAGCTCGTCGAGCGACCACTGCCGGTCCGTCCCGTCCTGGCTGCGGGCTGGTGTCTGATCGGTCACAGGGAACAGGCGTCGCATCGGTGCAGTGTGCCACGCCCCGTAGAGTTAAGGGCTGTGTCGACATCACTCTCCACCTCCGGTTACACCTCCGGCCGGCCCCCGATAGCCGACGCCGGGCCGCAGGCCCTGTGCGCGCGCGAGCCGCGGGTTCCCGCCGAGCGGCTGGTGGCCGAGATGGTGCCGCCGCCGCGGTTCGACTCCGTCCGCTTCGACACCTACAACCCCGACCCGGCCCAGCCGAGCCAGGCCGAGGCCGTCACCGTGCTGAACGGCTTCGCCGCGGGCCTGGGCGGGGCGCACGCCAGCGGCGCCGGGAAGAAGCGGTGGTTCTCCAAGAAGCCGGCGGCCCCCACCGCGCCCCGCGGGGTCTACCTCGACGGCGGCTACGGCGTCGGCAAGACCCACCTGCTCGCCTCCCTGTGGCACGCCACCCCGGCCGAGCCCGCGCTCAAGGCCTTCGGCACCTTCGTGGAGCTGACGAACCTGGTGGGCGCGCTCGGCTTCCAGCAGACCGTGCAGACCCTGGGCGGGCACAGGCTGCTGTGCATCGACGAGTTCGAGCTCGACGACCCGGGCGACACGGTGCTGGTGTCCTCGCTGCTCAGCCGCCTGGTCGAGCAGGGCGTGGCGCTGGCCGCCACCTCCAACACACTGCCCGGCAAGCTCGGCGAGGGCCGCTTCGCCGCCGCCGACTTCCTGCGGGAGATCCAGGGGCTGTCGGCGCACTTCCGGCCGCTGCGGATCGACGGCCAGGACTACCGCCACCGCGGCCTGCCGGAGGCCCCGGCTCCGTTCTCCGACGAGCAGGTCGCCAAGGCCGCGTACGCGACCGAGGGCGCGAGCCTGGACGACTTCCCCGGACTGCTGGAGCACCTGGCCCGGGTGCACCCGAGCCGGTACGGCGCGCTGACCGACGGGATCACGGCCGTCTGCCTGACCGATGTCGGCCCGGTGCCGGACCAGTCGACGGCGCTGCGGCTGGTGGTGCTCGCCGACCGGCTGTACGACCGCGAGGTCCCCGTCCTGGCCTCCGGTGTCCCCTTCGACAAACTGTTCAGTGAGGACATGCTGAACGGCGGTTATCGCAAGAAGTACTTCCGCGCCATATCGCGGCTCACCGCGCTGGCACGCGACGCGAAACCCCTGGTGTCCCAGTAGGTTTGGGAGCGCCGGGCCCCCTGTCGGGAGCCCGGCCGTTTCCCACCATCTGCGAAGGGACCACCATGGCCACCACGCGTCACGCGCACACCGTCTGGGAAGGCGACCTGCTCAAGGGCAAGGGCGTCGTCAGCCTCGACTCGTCGGGCATCGGTTCGTACGACGTCTCCTGGCCCGCGCGCTCCGAGGCGGCGAACGGCAAGACCAGCCCGGAAGAGCTGATCGCGGCCGCCCATTCCAGCTGCTACTCGATGGCGCTCTCGCACGGCCTCGCGGGTGCGGGCAACCCGCCCACCCGCCTGGAGACCAAGGCCGACGTCACCTTCCAGCCGGGTGAGGGCATCACCGGCATCCACCTGTCCGTCGAGGGCACGGTCCCGGGTCTGGACGAGGCCGCCTTCCTCGCCGCCGCCGAGGACGCCAAGAAGAACTGCCCGGTGAGCCAGGCCCTGACGGGTACGACGATCACCCTGAGCGCCAAGCTCGTCTGATCCGGGAGTCCGGCGCCCGGGGTTCGGCGTCCGGCGTCCGGCGTCCGGCGTCCGGCATCCGGCATCCGGCGTCCGGGAGTCCGGGTCACCGGCGGGGTGCGGGCCGCACGGCGCGGCCCGCACCCCCGGCGTGTCCGTCAGGCCGTCGCCAGCTGCGGGATCAGCCGCATGGCGTTGTCGTGGTAGATCCCACGCAGTTGCTCTGGGGTGAAGGCGGGGTCCGTGTCGAGGGCGGGCAGCGCCAGGTCCATCACCGTGTCGGCGGGCGCGGCGGGCCAGTCCGTGCCGAACAGGACGTGGTCGGCCGGCACGTGCTCCAGCAGGGTCGCCGCGGGTGCCATGGGGCCCGCGGTGTCGTAGTAGAAGCGGCTCAGGTGGTCGCGGACGGCGGCGGGCTCGACGCTCGGTTCGCAGAACCGCCCCAGCGCCTGCAGGCGCGTCGCGATGTAGGGCAGGAAGCCGCCGGCGTGCGGCAGGACCACCGAGACGTCCGGGAAGCGGTCCAGCGTCCTGCGGCTGATCATGTTCACCGCGGCCCGCGTGGTGTCCAGGAGGAAGTCGCACATGAAGTTCGGGATGCCGGGGACCGTCGACGCGCCCGGCGCGCACCCCGGGAGGTTGTGCGGGTGGGTGTCGACCACCGCGGAGCGTTCGTTCAGCTCGTGGAACAGCCGGTCGTAGGAGGGGTCCCCGAGGTAGACGCCGCCGTAGTTGGCGGTCACGTTGACGCCGACGGCGCCGAGCTGCCCGAGGCCGCGGCGCACCGCCCAGGACGACGCCTCCTGGTCGTCCAGGAAGAGCGGCACGTAGTACGAGAACCGTCCCGGGTGCGAGGTCGCCACTTCGATCATCGACTGCAGCGTGATGTTGATCGCCTCGCGCAGCTGGGCCGACGAGCGGTAGCGCGCCGGCAGCATCGGCTTGAGGACGGCGGTGGTGATGCCCGCGTCGTCCATGAAGCGGATCGCCGCTTCCGTGTCCAGGCCGGTCCACGGCGGCAGTTGCCCGGGCGTGATCAGATCGTGGTGCACGGCCCACTCGCGCCACTCCGGTGCGCAGAAGTGGTGGTGCATGTCGATCTTCGAGTGGACCGTGCCCGCCGTGTCCGGGCCGGGCGCGGAGGGGCCCCGGGCGATCCTGATGACCTCGCTGGTGCCCACCGCGGCGATGCGCAGTTCGTCCGCCGGCGTTCCCAGGAGCCGCACGGGGGTACTCACGGAATCCGTCATGCCAATCCACCGCCCATCGGGTCTGGGTCACTTTCCGGAGGCCACGCAGGCCAGGGTCGGCTCGCCGGGGTCGTCGTCGGGGTCGTCGTCGGGGCGCGAGGGCTCCAGGACGATCCGCAGGTGCTCCAGCCCCCGGAACGCCGCCACCGGTCCCTTGAGCCACGCGCCGCGGGTCTCCTCCAGGTCCGCCGCCGCCATGTCCGGGAACTCCCGCAGCAGGCAGGAGAGCGCGATCTCCAGTTCGAGCCGGGCCAGCGGGGCGCCCAGGCAGTAGTGGGTGCCGTGGCCGAAGCCGAGGTGTGTGCCCTGGAGTCCCTCGCGCGTCACGTCCAGCTCGTCGGGCGCGTCGAATCTGTCGGGGTCCCGGTTGGCCGAGGAGATCGCGATCTGCACCAGGGAGCCCTTGGGGATCACCGTGTCCCGGATCCGGGCTTCCTCGGCCGCGTACCGGAAGGTGGAGGTCTCCACCGACCCCTCGAAGCGCAGCATCTCCTCGACCGCCCCCGGAATGAGCCCGGGGTTTTCGCGGAGCCTGGCCGCCTGGTCCGGGTGGAGCAGCAGGTTCAGGACGGAGTTGCCGATCTGGTAGGCGGTGGTCTTGTGTCCGGCGAAGAACAGGACCCACAGCGACGCGACCAGTTCGGGGTCTTCCAGCCGTTCCTCCGCCTGGAGGAGGTCGCTGAGGAAGGTGTCCGACGGGTGGTCGCGGGTGTCCGAGATGAGCCGTTCCAGCCGGTGCTGGAGCCGTTCCTCGGCCGCTTTCAGCTCCGCCCTGCGGCTGGGGTCGAACCGGGAGCGGGTCACCACGGCGAACTGCTCCAGGATCTCCGGGCGGTCGTCCTGGGGGATGCCCATCAGTTCGCACAGGACCGCGATCGGCAGCGGGAACGCGAACGCGGCCATCAGGTCGACCGTGCCGGCCCTGCGGCACTCGCTGAGGATCGCCTGCGCGATCTCGGTGATCCTCGGACGCATCTGCTCCACCCGCCGCGGGGTGAAGGCGCTCCGCAGGATGCGGCGCAGCCGCGTGTGCCGGGGCGGGTCGGAGAAGAGCACGTTGTCGTCGAGGGCGTCGAAGAAGCTGCCGTACACCGCGTGGTAGGTGTCGATGGCGCCGCGCATGTCCTTGCTGAACCGGGGGTCCGACAGCGCGTCGCGGGCGTCGTCGTGGCGGGTGATCAGATACGTGTCGACGCCGTGGGGCGGGGTCAGCCGGCACACCGGGGCCTGCTCGCGCAGGGCCGCGTACATGGGGTGGGGGCACTGCCGGTACTCCGGCGCGCCCCTGGAGACGGCCGACACGATGTCGTGCAGTCCTCCGTCGCCGTTCGGTGCCGCATCCCGCTGCGCCATGTTCCGCACCCTCCGTCGCACTCCGCCGTGGCTGTGGCCGTGGCCGTCGCAACGGCCGTCCGCGGACTCACCGGTTCCCCGTGCCGGTGCGCCGCGAAACGGCGCCGCTCCCGTTCGGGTGAGCCGCCGGCGCCGGTGGCCGGGCCGCCGGTGTACGGAGGTCCGGCCGGCGGTTGGCCGGGGGACGGCGGGCCGGCCGCCCGCCCGGCCGCCCGGTGAGCACCCGCCCGGCCGCCCGGCGACCGCCCGGCGGCCGTCGGCCGATCGGCGGTCGTCCGTCCGTGCCGTGTCCGCGGCGGACGCGGGGCGGGTACGGCGGCCGGCGGGAAGGGCTGCTGTGCCACCAGCCAGTCCGTCACGAGGAGCCCCGCGCATGGCCCGACGTCTCACCCCCGCCCTCATCGCAGCCGCGTCCCTCGCCCTGGCGGCCGTCGCCGCACCGACGGCCTCCGCCGACCACGGTCCGGCCACCGGCCGGGCCCTGGCCGACCGGGCGACCGCGTACGGCGCTACCGCCCGGTACCAGGTGCACGCCAACGCGGTGGCGGACGGCTACGTGCCGGACAAGTACTGCGTCTTCGACAGGGTGGGCCGGACCGGCGCGCTCGGCTACCCGCACTTCAACCACGCGTACGACAACTCCGTCGACCCCACGAAGCCCGCCGCGCTGTACTACGAGGACGACGGGCGCGGCGGCAAGCGCCTCGTCGGGGTGCAGTGGCTGGTCTACGACCGCGACCAGAAGCTGACCACGGACGAGGACCGCCCCACGATGTTCGGCACCGCGTTCAAGGGCCCCAAGCCCGGCAACTTCCCCGGCCAGCCGGTCCACTACGCCCTGCACCTGTGGCTGTGGAAGAAGAACCCCCGCGGCCTGCACGAGACCTTCAACCCGGCGGTGGCCTGCCTCCCCGGCACCACCCGGCCGTAGGCCGTCCCTCGCCGGGCCCTCCGGGGCCGTGTCCGGGGCCGTTCGGCCCCCGCCGGCCCCTGTCGGTCGGCCGGAATCGGCTGCGGGCCCGGCATGATCGGCGGACAACCCCCCACGGGGCCCGACGTCCTCCGGGAGCCGCCGATGTCCGTCACCCGACGCAGCCTGCTCGCCGCCGGCGCCATCGCCTTCAGCGGAGCGCTGGGCGCACTGTTCGCCGGCGGCTCCCCCGCCTCATCCCGGGCGGCCCGGGCCGCCGGCGGGTACGGGCCGCTGCTCCCCGACCCGCGCGGGCTGCTCGATCTGCCCGCCGGGTTCACCTACCGGGTGCTCTCGCGGGCGGGCGAGCCGCTGCGCTCCGGTGAGGGTGCCGTCCCCGCCAACTGCGACGGCATGGCCGCCTTCGACGCCGGGGGCGGCCGGGTCCGGCTGGTACGCAACCACGAGAACCGGGCCACCGCCGCCCTGCGCGTCCCCGCCGTGCCGGGGCTGACGTACGACCCGGGGGCGCTCGGCGGCTGCACGGCGCTGGACCTCGCCCCGGACGGGCGGGTCACCGGCGAGCGCGTCGCCCTCGCCGGCACCGCCGTCAACTGCGCGGGCGGCCGCACCCCCTGGAACACCTGGCTGAGCTGCGAGGAGACCGAGGACCGGGCGGGCACCTCCGGCTACGACCGCGACCACGGCTACGTCTTCGAAGTGGACCCCGCCCGGCCGCGGCGCACGGGGGCCGTCCCGCTCACCGCGATGGGCCGCTTCGCGCACGAGGCCGTCGCCGTGGACCCGTACCGGGGGGTGGTCTACGAGACCGAGGACGCCTTCGTCCGGCCGTTCGGGCTGTTCTACCGGTTCCTGCCGGACCGGCCGCTCGGCGGTACCGGTTCGCTGCGGGCCGGCGGCGCCCTGGAGGCCCTGCGGGTCCCGGGCCTGGCGGACCTGGCGGCGGTGGACGAGCCCGGGGCGGAGTTCCCGGTGGAGTGGCTACCCGTACCGGATCCCTCGGCGGCCGCCACCCCGATCCGGCACCAGGACTTCGGGCCGGGCGGCATCACCCACGCGCAGAAGCTGGAGGGCTGCTACTGGGGCGGCCACGGCGTCCACTTCGTGTCCAGCTACGCCCGCAGGGGCGAGGGCGCGTCCGCCGACCACCACGGACAGGTGTGGTTCTACGATCCGCGCCGCGCCCGGCTCCGGCTCGACGTGCTCTTCGGGCCGGCCGCCGACGTACAGCTGCCCGGGGACTCCCCCGACAACATCTGCCTGGCCCCGGACGGCGGGCTGATGGTGTGCGAGGACGGCGGCGGGGCGCAGTACGTGTTCGGGGTGACGGCCGGCGGCGAGGTCTACCCGGTGGCGCGCAACGCCGACGACATCGGCGCGCCGGGCGCGCCGGAGTGGGGGGAGTTCGCCGGGGCCACCTTCTCCCCCGACGGGCGGACCCTGTACGTCAACGCCTACGCGCCGGGCACCACCTTCGCCGTGACGGGCCCCTGGCGGCGCTGACCGGGGGTCTCGCGGCACGCGGAGGAGCGCCGCGGACACCCACTTGTCACATAGTCATATATTTTGCCTGCGTGACCATTTCTGTGCGCAAGGTTGCGGCCGCGGCCGCACTCAGTGCCGCCCTCACCGCTTCCCTCGCCGGCTGCGGCGGCTCCGGCACCCCGGACGCCGGCCGCGAAGCCCGCCTGGGCACGCCCGCGGCACCCGCCCCCGCGGCGTCCGCGCCCGGCTCCGCGGCCCCCTCCCCCAGCCCCTCGTCCGGCGCCCCCGGCGCCCCGCTCGCCGGCGCGCCCGGCAAGGCGCCGACCCTGGCACCCGGCCCCGACGGCCTCACCCCCGTCTTCGAACGGGCCAGGCAGCACACGGACAAGACCGTGGCGCTGACCTTCGACGCCGACATGACCTCCGACCAGGGGCCGCGCGCCGCCGGCGGGGAGCGCTTCGACAACCCCCAGCTGATCTCGACGCTGCGCACCCTCAAGGTGCCCTCGACGATCTTCATGACGGGCCGCTGGGCCGAGGAGTACCCGGACCAGGCCAAGTCCATCGGGACCGACCCGAACTTCGAGATCGCCAACCACTCCTACAGCCACCACGCCTTCACGTCCCCCTGCTACGGCCTCCCCGCGCTGGACGGCGCCGCCGCCCGGGCCGACGTGGACCGGGCCTTCGCCGCCTTCCGCCAGGCCGGCGCCGTCAACACCGTCCCGTACTTCCGCTTCCCCGGCGGCTGCTACGACGACCCTGCGCTGCGGGCCCTGTCCACGGCCAAGGTGACAGCGGTGCAGTGGGACGTGGTCAGCGGTGACGCCTTCGCGAAGGACCCCGACGCGGTGGCCGAGCAGGTCCTCGCCGGGGTGAAGCCCGGCTCGGTGGTGGTGATGCACTGCACGCGCAGCGCCGCCCCGGTCACCGAGGAGGCCATCCGGAAGATCGTCCCGGAACTGCGCAAGCGCGGCTACCGCTTCGTGAAGGTCTCCGAACTGATCGGGACGTAGGCGTAGGAGTGCGCCCTGCCGGTCAGCCCGGCCCGACCGGCGAGGCCCCCAGCGGTCGGCCGTCGCCGGCGGGGGCCGGCCGCGGGCGTTCAGATACGGCGCGGCTCGATGGTCACCTCTGGTGCCGAGGAGCGTACGACGCTCGCGGCGGGAACGATCGCGCTTCCCATGCAGACGCTCGCAGCGACCACCGAGTGCCGGCCCACGGCGATCCCTGGGCCCAGGGTGATCATGCTGCCCGTCTGGACGTGGTCCCCGATCAGCCCGCCGAACCGGGCGGTCGTGCACCGGTAGGGCGATTCGTCGCCGGGGCCGTGAAGGACGATCTCCTTGACCGGCACGCGCATGTCGTAGTTCCACAGGCTGATCGCCGCAATGACCAGGTGCGCGGACAGGTGGGTGTCGGTGCCGACGACGGAGTGCCCGATACCCACCTGGTGGCCGAGAACGGTGCTCTCCCCGACGAAGGAGTGGGTGACCTCGCACCCGAAGCCGACGGACACGCCGGCGCCGAGGACCGAGCCCTTGCGGACGGTTGAGAACTCGTGGACTCGGACGCCGGGCCCCACGATCACGTCTTCGCCGATGATCGCGGTGGGGTGGATCTTCGCGGTGGGGTGGATCCGGTCCGGCAGCACCTGCAAGGCGTCGTCGTGCAGGCTGTCCCAGCGGGCGAGGAAGCCGGACAGCTCGAACTCTCCGAGCTTGCCGTATCCGGTGGCCTCCAGGCCGGACGCGTACGGGTTGCTGACGTAGTCGCCGATACGAATGGACTCGGGCACGTGAATGCTCCTCCAAGTCGTCTTTCGGTCGGGGGATATCAGGCCGCTTCGGCGGCTTCGCGCCGCAGGAAGTCGGGCAGCGCGGCCGGGGTGTTGTCGAGCCATGCCACGTAGCGGGCGACACCCTCGGCAACCGTGATGGTGGGCTCCCACTCCAGGGCGGCGGTCATGCGGGCGGTACCGGCCGTGCCGCCGAGCGGGTCGCCCTCGGGAAGGGGCCGGTCCTGGAACTCGGCGTCCGGGTAGTGACGGCGGATGAGCTGGGCCACGTCACGGATGGATGTGGCCCGGCCGGTGCCGATGTTGAGGGTCTGCCGGTCGGCGCCGGGGGCGAGCATCGCGCGAATCGTGGCCTCGGCGATGTCTTCGACGTGGACGAAGTCCCGGACCTGCCGTCCGCCGCCGTTCAGGTGCAGGGGAAGTCCGAGCTTCGCGCGCATCGCCATCCAGGCGACCACCCAGGAGTGGGAGCCTTCCTTGACGGTCTGAGGCTCGCCGTAGACGGAGAAGTACCGCACCGACGTGTGGGAGACGTTGGCCTTGCCCAGCACCAGCGCGGTCTGCGCCTCGCCCCACGCCTTGCTGTTCGCGTACACCGACAGCGGGGCCAGGGGCAGGTCTTCGCGCCAGGTCTGCACGTCGTGGCGCTTGGGGTCGCCACTGCCGTAGACGGCCGCCGAGGACACGAAGACGAACCGGTGGACGCGGGCGTTGCAGCGGCGGACCGCGTCCAGCAGGACTTGCGTGCCGGTGACATTGGTCCGGATCGCGGCCATGGGGTTGCGGGTGCAGGCGGCAACATCGGCGACGGCGGCGGCGTGCACCACATAGTCGGCTTTCCGGACCACGTGGTCCATCAGGGCCACGTCGGCAATGTCGCCCACGATGGTGTCCCGGTCGGTCATGTGCACGCCGAACAGGTCGGCGTAGACCGTGGCGGGGTAGGCATCCAGCTTGCCCACGGCGAGCACGCGGGCCCCGGCGGCGCGGAGGCGGGCAGTGATGCGGGAGCCGACCAGGCCCCCGCCTCCGGTAACCACCACGGTGGAACCGGCGAGGGCAGCGGACAGGTCGGCGTCGGTCAGCGGCATGGCGGTCTCCTCGGACTCGGCGAACGGAGAGGCGTTGCACGGGGCAGGGAGTCGGGGCTCCACCGGAAGAAACGGTGGAGCAGGCCCCGGGTCTCGTCTCGAACAGTGAACTCGCCGGCACGGAAAGTGAGTACGGTGTGCGGGGTGGGAACCCGTTCAACCCGTTCAAGATCGTTCGCAAGGGGGGCGTCGTTGGCAGGAGATCGGGTGCCGAACAGCGCGTTGGCGGACGTCATCGAGGAGTCCGGGGCCACGTACTTCGCGCTGGCCAGGGAGATCCGCTCTGTAGCGGCCGAGGCCGGGCAGCGGCTGGCCACCGGCCCTTCGGCCGTCGCCTACTGGGTTGCCGGCGGTACACCGTCGGGCCGGACTCCGCTCTACATCGCCGAGGCACTGACCAGACGGACGAAGCGCAAGGTGACGGTGGCCGAGATCGGTCTAGGCTCCGCTCTCACCGGCGTGGCCCTGGACGACGACCCGCTGGCCGCCATCGCCGATCTCGGGAGATCCGTCATGCAACGTCGCCGCGACTTTCTCGGCGCCACCTTCACCACCGCCGCCGTCGGCCTGCCCCTGGCCTACGACCACGAAGCGGTTGCCGCGACGCTCCGCGCCCCCGAGGGTGGCGCCACCATCGGCCTCAGGGAGGTGACGACGGTCCGGCAGCTGACCGAGACATTTCGCAGCGTGGACGAACGGATGGGCGGCGGCCATGGCCTGAGCACCATCACCGCATACCTGACCGACACCGTCGCCCCCATGCTCAGCTTCCGGTTCGCCACCGCCACCGTCCGCGCCGCGGCCTTCGGGGCTGCAGCCCAGCTTGCCTGTCTGGTCGGCTGGAAACACCACGACCTCGGCCGGGAGGGCGCCGCCCAGCGCTACTACCTGCTGGGCTACCAGCTTGCCTGCGAGGCGGACCCGACCGGCCACGCCGCGTGGATGATGCGAGCGCTCACGCACCAGGCCCTTGACCTGGGTCACCCCGCGTCGTGCCCCGAGCTGGCCGAAGCGGCCTTGGGCCGGGCGGCGGGAAAGGTGGACCGGCAGACCGAGGCCCTGTTGCTGGTGACGGCCGCCAGGGCGTACGGTGCCCGGGGCCAGGGCGCCAAGGCGGCCCGTGCCCTGCTGGCGGCCGAGGATGCGGTGACGGACACCCGCGACCCGGTGCCGGCCTACGCCGCTGCCTCCGGCCCGGTGGCGGCCACCGTCGCCTCCCACACGGGCAGGACCCTGACCGCGATGAAGGACCACCCGGCGGCCGAACGGCACTACCGCCGGGCCCTGGCCGGCCGCACCCCCGGCACCTACCAGCTCAAGCACGGGCTGACCATGGCCACCTTGGGGACATCGGTGGCCGCCCAGCACCGCCACGAGGAAGCCGTGGGCCTGTGGGCCCGCTCCCTGGACTTCATGGGCGGCGTGGTCTCGGACCGCAACAGGCAAGCCGTCAAGACGATCAAGTCGGCGGCGGCCGGCTACCGCAAGCGGGGCGTGGCCGGAGCCGCGAACCTGGACCAGCGCGCCGCCGAACTACTGAAAGGCCAAGCGTGACCAGCACGAGCAGCAGGACGCCGACGCTGGGGGCCGTGGTGCTGACCATGGGCGACCGTCCCACCGAACTGCGGGCCCTGCTCGACTCGGTGGCCGCCCAGGAAGGCGACCCCGCCACGGTCGTGGTCCTCGGCCAGGGCGTCTCGCTGCCCACGCTGCCGGACGGGGTGGCCCGTGTGGAGCTCCCCGAGAACCTGGGGATCCCCGGGGGACGGAACGCCGGGGTTCAGTGGCTGCGCGAGAACGGCGGCGTGGACATCGTCGTGGTCCTGGACGACGACGGTCTGTTGCCCCACAAGGACACCTTCCGCCTGGTCCGGGAAGCCTTCACCGACAACCCCCACCTGGGCGTGGCGGGGTTCCGGATCGCGGACGAGACCGGGGCGAGTCAGCGTCGGCACGTCCCCCGCCTGGGCGGCAAGAACCCTCTGGTGTCCGGACCCGTGACGACGTTCCTCGGCGGCGGCCACGCCATCCGTATGCGCGTGATCGACGAGGTGGGCGACTTTCCCGCCCGGTTCTTCTACGCCCACGAGGAAACCGACTTCGCTTGGCGGGCCCTGGACGCCGGCTGGGACATCGACTACCGGGCCGACATGGTCTTGCAACACCCGCGCACCGCGGCGTCCCGGCACGCGGTCTACTACCGCAACACCGGCCGGAACCGGGTCTGGCTCGCCAAGAGGCATCTGCCCGCCGTCCTCGTGCCGGCCTACCTGGCGGCCTGGGCCGCGTACACGATCGCGCAACGGCCCCCGCTGTCGGGCCTGACCGCCTGGTGGGCCGGGTTCCTCGAGGGAGTACGAACGCCCTGTCCGCCCCGGCGGCCCATGCGGTGGCGGACCGTGTGGCGGATGACCCGTCTCGGCCGACCCCCCGTGATCTGACGAGCGCCCACCACTGCTGCAGGGGCCCCGCCCACACCGGTGAGGTTCAGTGCCCCGCCGCCTGCTCGGTGAGCTCGCTCGGGCGGACGATGACGAAGCCCTCGCCGCTCAGCTTCAGCTGGACCGCCTCGCCGGATCCGCCCCGGATCATCGAGCCGACCGACTGGGATCGGTGCAGACCCGTCTCCAGCTGGGCGCTCCAGCCGACCACCGCGTCCGTGTCGACGTGGACGGGGGCCTGGGCGGTGACCGGGATGATGATCGGGTGCCCGTCGCAGACGACGGCGAGCTTGCCGGTGCCGGTGAAGACGCTGTTGAAGAGGCCGCCGCCGGTCATTCCGGCGCCCTTCACCATCTTGATCTCGTAGGACAGCGTGGGGTCGAAGCACAGGACGTTGCGCCCGTTGACGGTGAGGGCGTCTCCGTGTTCGAGGTCGATGATGAAGCAGTTGGCCGCCTGGTGGGCGAACCACGCCTCGCCCTGGCCTCGTACGGACATCAGCGCCAGGCCCTCGCCCGTGACGGCGCGCTTGAGCATGCCGCCTATGCCCTGCCCCTTGCGCTCGAACTGCAGGTCGCCGCGGAAGGCGACCATCGATCCCTGACGGGCCAGCATCTCCCCGTTGACGTTGTACTTCACGGACTTGGCGTTCTGCAGGCTCATGCCGGGGGTGGCGGCGGCCTGGGCCAGGTTCTCGGACGCGAAAAGATCACTCTTCATGGACCCGATCCTCACCCGGGCCCGCCACCCGGGACATCCTCCTCAAGGCGGAGCCTGGCATCCTTGGCGGGATGAGCAGCCAGCACACGAACGACACCTCCGGCGTACCCGCGGTCGGGGCCGACAGCGCCTTCCGGCGGGAGCACGTACTGCGCGACGAGGCCCCGCAGTTCGTCCTGCCGCTGGTCGTCCGCATCGAGAAGGCGGAGCCGCCCGCCCGCACCGACGCCCTGGAGACCGCGGCCCGCGCCGTGCTGGTGCTGCTCACCGACGAGCGGGCGCACGGCGGGGGCGAGTGGGCGCAGGCGGTCCGGGACTGGCAGGACGCGCGGATCCGCAAGGTGGTCCGGCGGGCGCGCGGGGCGGAGTGGCGCAAGGCGGAGACCCTGCCGGGCATCACGGTCCGCGGCGACGCCGCACAGGTCCGGGTGTTCCCTCCGGTGCCCCTCGACGGCTGGCCCAAGGAACTGGCCAAGCTCCAGGTCTCGGGCACCGACCTCGACGACCCGGAGCCGGTCGCCGCGGCCGACGGCCGCGCCCTGCCGGTGCTGTGGCTCAACCCCGCCCTGGAGATGTCGGCCGGCAAGGCGATGGCGCAGGCCGGGCACGCGGCCCAGCTGGCGTGGTGGGAGCTGACGCGGGCGGAGCGGGCCGCCTGGCAGGAGTCGGGCTTCCGGCTGGCCGTACGGACCGCGGCGCGCGAGCGGTGGGCGGAGCTGACCGGGAGCGGGCTCCCGGTGGTCCGCGACGCCGGGTTCACCGAGATCGCCCCGGGCAGCGCGACGGTCGTGGCCGACCATCCGGCGCTGCGGGCCCGGCTCTGACGTCTGCCCGGCGGCCGCTTCCGACCGGCCGGGAACCTCAAATGTTGCTCTGAACGTCCCCTCGTGCGGATTGGCGCGACCGCGTCGGGTGCATGACATCCGCACACAGTGCTTCGAGAGGGGGCGAGGGGACATGAAGCCCATGGCACACCTGGGGGTGGGCATCGGCTGGCGGCCGGAGATCGCGGACGCCGTCGAACGGCTGGACGGCCTGGACTGGGTCGAGGTGGTGGCCGAGAACATCTGCCCGGGCCACCTGCCCGAGGCTCTCGAGCGGCTGCGCGAGCGGGGCACGCGCATCGTGCCGCACGGGGTCTCGCTCGGCCTCGGCGGCGCCGACCGCCCGGATCCGCAGAAGCTGGCGGCACTCGGGGAGCGGGCGGTGGCGCTGGGGGCGCCGCTCGTCACCGAGCACATCGCCTTCGTACGGACGTCCTCGCCGGTGCTGGAGGCCGGGCACCTGCTGCCGGTGCCGCGCACCCGCGACGCGCTGGACGTGCTGTGCGAGAACGTCCGGATCGCGCAGGACGCGCTGCCCGTGCCGCTGGCGCTGGAGAACATCGCCGCGCTGTTCTCGTGGCCGGGCGAGGAGATGACGGAGGGGCGGTTCCTCACGGAGCTGGTCGAGCGGACCGGGGTCCGGCTGCTCATCGACGTGGCCAACCTGCACACCAACCGGGTCAACCGGGGCGAGGACCCCGCCGCCGTCCTGGACTCGATCCCGCTGGAGGCGCTGGCGTACGTGCACGTGGCGGGCGGCGTCGAACGGGGCGGCGTCTGGCACGACACCCACGCGCACCCCGTGCCGCCGGTCGTCCTCGACCTGCTGGCCGAGCTGCGCTCGCGGGTGGAGCCGGCGGGCGTGCTGCTGGAGCGGGACGACGACTTCCCGCCCGAGGCGGAGCTCGCGGGCGAACTGGCCGCGATCCGCGAGGTGCTCACGGCCGGCCGCACGGCCGCGCCGGGGTCGGCGGACGCGGTAGGGGCGCAGACCGAGGCCCGGCAGGCCGCCGCGACATGGGCGCGGACCGGGGCCGGGGACGAGGGCGGGCGGACTCGGGTGGGGCTCGCGCAGGCCGCCCTGCTGTCCGCGCTCGTGGCCGGGACGCCCGTGCCCGAGGGCTTCGACCGGGCGCGCATCCGGGTGCAGGTGCGGGCGCTGGCCGCCAAGCGGGCGGACGTGGTCGCCAAGGTGGCTCCGGAGCTGCCCGGGATCCTCGGCGGCCGCGAACCGTACCGCAAGGCCTTCCTCGCCTACGCCAAGGGCCGCCCCATGACCGCCGGATACCGCAGGGACGCCCTGGACTTCGCCGAGCACCTGCTGATCCAGGACCTGCCGGCCGACCCGGCCGCCCGGCGCCGGCTCACCGCCTGGTGGCAGGAACGGGCGGGGGCCAGGCCGCCGCGCCGCATCGTGCGCTGGGCCCGGGCGCTCGCGGGGAGGGCCGCGTGAACATCCTCGCCGCCGCGATCTGGATCGCCGTCGCCGTCTCATCCGTCCTGCTCGTGCGCGGGCTGCGCCGCGCCGGGTCCACAGCCGCGGCCCCGTCGGCCGCCCTCCACGACCTGTCCGAGGCCGCGTTCCTCGTCGGCGGCCCCGGCACCGTCGTGGACACCGCGCTCGTCTCGATGCTCGGGGACGGCCGGCTCGTCGTCGGCGGTCCCGGCATCGTCCAGGTACGGCCCGGGGCGCGGGCCGCGGATCCCGCCGAACGCGCCGTGCTCCACGCCCACGCCGGAGCCCCCTCGGGCTGGCTCTACCAGGTGCGCTACGCCGCCATGCGCGACCCGGCCGTCCAGGAGATCGGCAACGCCCTGGCCGCCCGCGGGCTCGTCGCCCCACCCGGCGGCGGCCGCCGCTGGCGCCGCTGGGGGCTGGTCCAGGCCGTCACGTGCGTGGTCTGGCTGGTGGCGTCGATCCCGCTGACCGTCGCCGGCTTCGCCCTCGATCCCGACCCCGGCGTGCCGTTCGTCGCGATGGTGGCGCCCGTACTGCTGGCCGGCATCGTCCTGGGGCTGCTGTGCATGGCCCGCGCCCGCAACCGGGTCACCCGGGCCGGACTGCGGGCACTGCGCGCCCTGCGCTCCGCGTACGTGAACGACCGCACCCCGCACGTGCAGACCGCGCTCTTCGGCCTGCGCGGCCTGCGCGACCCGTTCCTGCGCGCGCAGTTGGTGCCCGCCGCGCGCGGCACCCGGCTCGCGGCGGCCCAGGCGGGTGCGCGCACCCACCGCCCGCACACGCACCCGCACCCGTCCTCGTCCGACTCCTCGTCCGACCTGCTGCTGCCGGTGATGTGGTGCGCGACGAGCGACGGGGGCGGCGGAAGCGGCTCGGGCTGCGGCTCGTCCGGCAGCGGCTGCGGAGGCGGCGGCTCCTCCGGCTGCTCGGGCGGCGGCGGTTCGAGCTGCGGCAGCTCCTCCGGTTCCGGCTGTTCGAGTTCGAGCAGCTCCAGCTGTTCCAGCAGTTCCAGCTGTTCGAGTTCGAGCAGTTCCAGCTGTTCCAGCAGTTCCTGATACGGCAACCGGGGGTCACGGCCGCCGACACCGGCCGGTGATCCTTTACAAGTGCGGCACCCAGGCCTCTCATCGGTTCATCGGATGAGAGGCAGGGGTGTCATGCGCACGAGAACCGCACGCCACGGATCCGTCGTGGCCTCGCTCCTCCTCGCCATGGGCGCGCCCGCCGCCGTGGCCGCACCCGCCCCGCAGACCCCGGAGACCGCCGTCGCCGCGGCCGAGAGCGCCGGAGCCGCGCTCGCCGCCCGCCGGGCGGCCCTCGCAGCCGCCTCCCGTGGCGGCGGCGCCGCCGGGCTCGACTTCCGTGCCTGCCCGGCCGTCGAGGGCCTGCCGTCCCGCGTCCGGTGCGCCACCCTGCGCGTACCGCTCGACTACGCCCGCCCCGACGGCCCGCAGATCTCCCTCACCGTCAGCCGGGCGGCCGCCACCGGGGCCGGCGGCGCCGCCCGCCAGGGCGCGCTCGTCCAGAACCCGGGCGGCCCCGGGGCCTCCGGGATGTACTTCCCGCTCGTCGCCGACCTCCCCGGCTGGGAGCGGATCGCCGCCGCCTACGACCTCGTCGGCTACGCCCCCCGCGGGGTCGGGCGCTCGGCCCCGCTGTCCTGCACGGACCCGGCGGCCCGGGCCGGGGGCCCCGTCCAGGAGCCGGTCCGGCCCTCCCCCGCGTACAAGGAGGAACGGCGCGCGCAGGCCCGGGAGTACGCCAACGGCTGCGCGCGCCGGGCCGGCGCGGCCCTGCCGTACTACACCACCCTGAACAACGCCCGTGACCTGCACGTCCTGCGCGCCGCGCTCGGCGAGGAGAAGCTGACCTTCATGGGCGCCTCGTACGGCACCTACCTCGGCGCCGTCTACGCCACCCTGTACCCGGGCCACGTCCGCCGGATGGTCCTCGACTCGGCGGTCGACCCCGACCCGCGCCGCGTCTGGTACCGCAACAACCTCGACCAGGCACGCGGGTTCGAGGGCCGCTGGCACGACTTCCGCGCCTGGGTGGCCCGCCACCACGGCACGTACGGGCTCGGCACCACCCCGGCGGCCGTGCAGGCCGGCTACGAGCGGGTCCGGGACGCGGTGGCCCGTACCCCGGCGGGCGGGAGGGTCGGGACCGGCGAGCTGCGGGCCGCCTTCCTCCAGGCCGCGTACTACGACGACGTGTGGCCGGACCGGGCGGCCGCCCTGGCCGCGTTCCTGCGCGGCGATCCCTCGCTGCTGGCCGCCCAGGCCGCGCCCGACCCGGCGGCGGCGGCCGGCGCCGAGAACGCGACGGCCGTCTACACGGCGGTGCTGTGCAACGACGCCCCCTGGCCCGCCGACTGGGAGACCTGGGACCGCGACAACACCGAGCTGGCGCGTACGGCCCCGTTCGAGACGTGGGCCAACGCCTTCCTCAACCTGCCGTGCGCGTCCTGGCCGGTGCGCGGACGGCAGTCGCCGGTGGCGGTCGGGGCCCAGCCCGAGCGCCTGCCGCGGACCCTCGTGGTCGCGGCGGAACGCGACGGCGCGACCCCGTATTCGGGCGCACTGGAACTGCAGCGGCGGCTCGGCGCCGGGTCGTCACTGGTGACGGAGAGGGGGGCGGGCTCCCACGGAGTGGTCGGCGGACGCAACGGCTGCGTGGACCGGCACGTGGAGCGGTATCTGCTGACGGGCGCCACCCCGGGGTGGCGCGTGCGGTGCGCGCCGCATCCGGAGCCCGCACCGGTGTCGCTGGACGACGGGGCGGCGGGCGCCCGGAGGGCGCTGCTGCCGCCGGTCGTCTGAACTTCCGGGCGGGGTCTCCGGCTGCGTCGTTTCGGGGGCTGTGCCTCCCGATCCACCGGAGGCACTCACCTGACGGTGTGGTCGTCCTCCGGTCCTTCCCCCCAGGGGAGGTATCAGGCGAGCCCGGCCACCAGGTCGGCGACGGACTTGCGGCGCCCGGTGTAGAAGGGCACCTCTTCACGGACGTGCATGCGGGCCTCGGAGGCGCGCAGGTGACGCATGAGGTCGACGATGCGGTACAGCTCGTCGGCCTCGAAGGCCAGCAGCCACTCGTAGTCGCCGAGGGAGAAGGAGGCGACGGTGTTGGCGCGCACGTCCGGGTAGCCGCGGGCCATCTTGCCGTGGTCGGCGAGCATGCGGCGGCGGTCCTCGTCGGGCAGCAGGTACCAGTCGTAGCTGCGCACGAAGGGGTAGACGCTGACGTAGTCGCGGGCGACCTCGTCGGCCAGGAAGGCCGGGATGTGCGACTTGTTGAACTCGGCCGGGCGGTGCAGGGCCATGTTCGACCACACCGGCTCCATCGCGCGGCCCAGCTTGGTACGGCGGAACAGGTTGTACGCGGTCTGCAGCTCGTCCGCGGTCTCCGCGTGCCACCAGATCATGATGTCGGCGTCGGCGCGCAGGCCGGAGACGTCATAGGTGCCGCGGACGGTGATGTCCTTGGCGGCCAGCTGGTCGAACAGCTCCTGGACCTCGTCGGCGAAGCCGGTGCGGTCCTCGGGCAGGACGTCCTTCAGCTTGAAGACGGACCACAGGGTGTAGCGGATGACCTCGTTGAGGTCCTTCGCCTTCTTCCCCGCGTTGGGAATCTTCTCTGGTGCAGTCATGTGCCTATTGTCCCGTGCGCTGATCAGTGGTCGGAGCCAGGGGTGCCGTACGCGCGGCGAGCGAGGCGATCACCGCGTCCGCGGCCCGTCCGGCGCTCGCGACGCAGGCCGGAATGCCCACCCCGTCGTAGAGCGCGCCGCACACCGCGAGGCCGGGCAGGGCCTCGACCGCGCCGCGGATCCGGGCGACCCGGGCGAGGTGGCCGACGGGGTACTGGGGCAGCCCGCCGTCCCAGCGGGTGACGGTGGAGGCGACGGGACGGGCCGTCAGTCCCACGGCCTCGCCGAGGTCGGCGAGGGACACCTCGACGAGTTCGCCGTCCTCGCGCTCGAGGTCGCGCTCGTCGCCGTACCGGCCGACGGAGGTGCGCAGCAGGAAGAGGTCGGGGTCCCGGCCGGCCCAGGCCCACTTGCTGCTGGAGAAGGTGGACGCCTTGATGGTCCGGCCGTCGACGGGCGGCACGAGGAAGCCGCTGGCGCCGCCGCCGGAGACGGCCGCCGGCAGGTCGGTGCGCCGGAAGGCCATCGTGACCAGCGCCATCGAGGCGTATTCGACCTGGTCCAGCTCGGCCGCGGCGGCCGGCGCGAGGGTGTCCAGCAGTCGGGCGGCGGGCCCGGCCGGGACGGCCAGGACGACGCCGTCCGCTGCGAGGGTCTCCGCGGCGGAAACGACCCGCCAGCCTTCAGCCGTACGGAGGAGCTCGCGCACGGGGGCGCCGGTGACGATCCGCGCGCCGGCCTTGCGGCAGGCGTCGGCCACGGCGAGCGGGAGGCGTCCGATGCCGCCGTCGATGCCGGCGAAGACCGGGCCGGCCTGCTGGGGTCCGCCCTGCGCCCTGCGCTGCAGTTCGCGTACGCCGTCGCCCAGCAGGGCGTGCGTGCGGGCGACTTCGAAGAGCTGGGGCACCGCGGCCCGCATGGAGATGCGGTAGGCGTCGCCCGCGTAGACCCCGCCGAGCAGCGGTTCCACGAGCCGGTCGACGACCTCGCGGCCGAGGCGGGCGGCCACGTAGGCGCCGACGGCGACGTCCTCGCCGATCTCGGCGGGCGGCAGCGTCCGCTCGGCCTCGATACGGGCCAGGCCCTCGGCGGAGAGGACGCCGGAGGCGGCGAGGGGTCCGAGGTCGCCGGGGACGCCCATGACGTGGCCGCGCGGCATCGGCCGCAGCGCGCCGCGGGTCCACAGGTGGGCGGTGGCGGTGGCGGGCGGCTGCACGGCGTCGGCGAGGCCCACGGCCTCGGCGAGGGCGACGGCCTCGGGGCGGCGGGCGAGCATGGACTCGGCGCCGAGGTCCACCCGGGCACCCGCCAGCTCGCCGGAGTACAGCTTGCCGCCGAGCCTGGCTCCGGCCTCCAGCAGCGTGACGCGGGCGCCTTCGGCGAGCAGCCGGTGGGCCGCCGCGAGGCCCGCGATCCCGCCGCCGACGACGACGACGTGGCCGGGGGAGCCGGCGGGCCGGGTGGGCGTCCCCGGCCGATCCGTACGCATGTCCGCTTCGTGCATGGCCACATCGTCTCAGACCGATCACCGAGGCCGGACCGTGACCTCATCGGGACCGGCCCGGAACCGCGTGTGCGAAACCCGCGGCGGCACCCTGTACGTCGAAACGGCAACACCAGCCGATCATCGGGGGTTCACAGCGTGCGCAGCATCAGCAGACACCGTTCCGCGGCGGCCCTGGCCGCCCTCTCCCTCACCGGGGTCCTCGCGCTCACCGGCTGCGGGGCGGACGGCCAGGGCTCGGCGAGCGACAAGGCGGCGGTCGCACCGCCCGCGGCGGACGGGAAGGCCGGCGAGGGGGCGGCGGGCGCCGCGGCGGCCCCGGCCCCGGCGGGGTCCGCGGGGTCGGCCGCCAAGAACGACGGGGCGCCGGTCGCGGTCCGCCCGAACGTCATCCGCACGGCGACGCTCGGCATCGAGACGGCCGACGTCCAGAAGACCCTCGCGGCCGCCCGCACCGCGGCCGACGGCGCGGGCGGCTACGTCGGCAACGAGTCGACCCAGCGCGGCAAGGACGGCCGGATGACCTCGACGGTGACCCTGCGGGTGCCCGGGGAGCGCTACGACGCCGTGCTCGGCGCCATGGAGGGCAGCGGGAAGCTGCTGCACCGCAAGGTCGACGCGCAGGACGTCACGGAGAAGGTCGCCGACGTCGACAGCCGTGTCTCCTCGCAGCAGGCGAGCGTGGCGCGGGTGCGGGAGATGATGGGCAAGGCCTCGGCGCTGAGCGAGGTGGTGATGCTGGAGAGCGAGCTGAGCCGGCGCCAGTCGGACCTGGAGTCGCTGCTGGCGCAGCGGACGGCGCTGAAGGACCAGACCTCGATGGGCACGATCACGCTGACGGTCTCCGAACCCGCCCCCGCGGCGGTGGAGGAGAAGGAGAAGGAGCCCACCTTCCTCGGTGCGCTGGGCGGCGGCTGGGAGGTCTTCACGAAGGTCCTGCGCTACCTGCTGGCGGCGTTGGGGGCGCTCCTGCCGTTCCTGCTGACGGCCGCGCTGGTGGCGGCCCTGGTACGGCTGTACCGGCGGTGGCGGCCGGCGCGTCCGAAGACGGGCCTGACCGCGAAGCGGGTGCCGCTGCCGGCGGCGCGGAAGGCACCGCCGGCCGAGGCCCCGGCCAAGGACACCGGGGCCGACGTGCAGGACTGAACGCGCGTTCGCACGTAGCGTGTTCACCATTCGACGGTGGTGAAGGGGCGGTACGGCGATGGCGACGGAACGACTGGTGGTGGTCGGGGGCGACGCGGCGGGGATGTCCGCCGCGTCGCAGGCCCGCAGGCTCAAGGGCGCCGGGGAGCTGGAGATCGTCGCCTTCGAGCGCGGCCGTTTCACCTCCTATTCGGCGTGCGGCATCCCGTACTGGGTCGGCGGTCTGGTCGCCGAGCGCGACGACCTGATCGCCCGAACCCCCGAGGAGCACCGGGCCCGCGACATCGACCTGCGGACCCGCACGGAGGTGGTGGAGCTCGATCTGGCCGGGTGCCGGGTCCGCGCCCGCGATCTGGACGGCGGATCCGAGTCGTGGACGCCCTACGACAAGCTCGTCCTGGCCACCGGCGCCCGGCCGGTGCGCCCCCGCCTGCCCGGCATCGGGGCGCACGGGGTGCACGGCATCCAGACCCTGGACGACGGCCAGCGCCTCATGGACGCGCTGGAGCGCACGCCGGGCCGGCGGGCGGTGGTGGTCGGCGCGGGGTACATCGGCGTGGAGATGGCCGAGGCCCTGGTGCTGCGCGGCTACGAGGTGACCGTCCTGCACCGGGGCGAGCAGCCGATGGCCACGCTGGACCCGGACATGGGCGGGCTGGTGCACACCGCGATGAACCGCATGGGGATCGTCACGGTGGCGCGCGCGGAGGTCACCGAGGTCCTCACGGACGAGGAGGGCCGGGCCCGCGCGGTGGTCACGGCGGCCGGCGAGGAGTATCCGGCGGACGTGGTCGTGCTCGGCATCGGCGTGGAGCCGCGCACGGCGCTGGCCCGCGCCGCCGGCCTCCCGCTCGGCCCCTCGGGCGGCATCCTCACGGACCTGTCGATGCGCGTGCGGGGCCACGGGAACATCTGGGCGGGCGGCGACTGCGTGGAGGTCCTCGACCTGGTCGCGGGCCGCACCCGGCACATCCCGCTCGGCACCCACGCCAACAAGCACGGCCAGGTCATCGGCTCGGGCGTGGGCGGCGGCTACGCGACCTTCCCCGGCGTGGTCGGCACGGCGGTCAGCAAGGTCTGCGACCTGGAGATCGCCCGTACGGGGCTGCGCGAGCGGGACGCGCTGGAGGCGGGCCTGCGCTTCGTGACGGCCACCATCACCTCCACCAACACGGCGGGCTACTACCCGCGGGCGGCGGAGATGACGGTGAAGATGCTGGCGGAACGCCGGACGGGCCGGCTCCTGGGCGTGCAGATCGTCGGCGGCGCCGGTTCCGCGAAGCGGGTGGACGTCGCGGCGGTGGCCCTCACGGCAGGTATGACGGTGGACCGGATGGTCTCGCTCGACCTCGGCTACGCCCCGCCGTTCTCCCCGGTCTGGGACCCGGTGCTGGTGGCGGCCCGCAAGGCGGTCTCCGCGGTCCGCGCGGCGGGGGTGTAGCCGTCCGGGGCCGGGGGGCAGGTGCCGCGGGCGCCTGCTCCCCGGGGCCCGGTCACAGCACTAGCGCTGCGTCTTGGTGTGGACGTAGTCCACCAGGCGGGTCAGGGCCTCGGGGTCGGTCGTCGGGAGGACGCCGTGGCCGAGGTTGAAGACGTGGCCCTCCAGGCCGGCGGCCGCCGCGAGGACCTCGTCCGTCTTGGCCTCGACCGCCTCCGTGGTGGAGAAGAGCACGGCCGGGTCCAGGTTGCCCTGGAGGGCCTTGCCCGGGCCGACCCGGCGGGCCGCCTCGTCGAGCGCGACGCGGTAGTCGACGCCCACGACGTCCGCGCCGGCCTCGCCCATCAGGCCGAGGAGCTCGCCCGTGCCCACGCCGAAGTGGATCCGCGGGACCCCGTAGGAGGCGACGGACTGCAGGACCTTCGCCGAGGCGGGCATGACGGAGCGGCGGTAGTCCGCCGGGGCGAGCGCGCCGACCCAGGAGTCGAAGAGCTGGACGGCGGAGGCGCCGGCCTCGATCTGGACCTTCAGGAAGGCGGAGGTGATCTCCGCGAGGCGGTCGAGCAGGTCCGCCCAGAGCTGCGGGTCCCCGTACATGAGGGCCTTGGTGTGCTCGTGGTTCTTCGACGGGCCGCCTTCGACCAGGTAGCTCGCGAGGGTGAAGGGCGCGCCCGCGAAACCGATCAACGGCGTGGAGCCCAGTTCACTCGTGAGCATGCCGATCGCCTCGGTGACGTACGAGACGTCCTCAGGGGTGAGGTCGCGCAGCTGTGCGAGGTCCTCGCGGCGGCGGATCGGCTGGGCGACGACGGGGCCGACGCCCGGCTTGATGTCCAGGTCGACACCGATGGCCTTGAGCGGGACCACGATGTCGGAGAAGAAGATCGCCGCGTCGACGTTGTGGCGCCGCACCGGCTGCATGGTGATCTCGGTGACCAGGTCGGGCCGCATGCAGGACTCGAGCATCGCGGTGCCCTCGCGGACCTTGCGGTATTCGGGGAGGGAGCGCCCGGCCTGCCGCATGAACCACACCGGCGTGTGCGGCACCGGTTCCCGCCGGCACGCCTTGAGGAAGGCGGAATCGTACGTCTGGCTCGGCTGGCCCTTGGGGCTGTCGTTGGCGCTCACGACCCAAATCTTCGCACGTATGAAGAAGTGCCCGCCCCGGCGCGGGTGTCCCTGCGCCGTACGGCCGCACATACCGCCTAGTCTTCCCCGCATGGCTGCGGCTCAGGGACGATTTTCAGATGGCGCCGACGGTACGGACAGTGCGAAGGAGAACTCCGTCCCACTCCCGTTCCGCCGGGCGGTCGAAGGGTTGAAGAAGGCCCGGCTGCGCCCGGGGGTCGAGATCGATCCGACGAAGCCGCCCCAGCGGCTGGCCCCGTACGCCTACGCGCTGGAGGCCGCGGTGGTGGACGGGGAGGACGACCTCGCCGACGGCCGGCTCATCCTGCTCCACGATCCGGCCGGCCACGACGCCTGGCACGGCACCTTCCGGCTGGTGACGCTCGTGCGGGCGGAGCTGGAGCCCGAGATGGCCGCGGACCCGCTGCTGCCGGAGGTGTGCTGGTCCTGGCTGACGGGGGCGCTTCAGGCGCGCGGGCTGGCCTACGGGGAGGCGAGCGGGACGGTGACCATGGCGAGCTCGCACTACTTCGGCGGGCTCGCGGAGCGGCGGCCGGCGACGCAGATCGAGATCAGGGCCTCCTGGACGCCGCGCGAAGGGGTGGGCGGGGTGCCGGACACCTCGGCGCACCTGTCGGCGTGGTGCGAACTGATCTGCCAGATCGCGGGGCTGCCGCCGGTGGGTCCGACGGACACGGCGACGGGTGTGGTCTCCCTGCCACAGCGCCGCGGTCCGCACCACCCGTAGGCACGGGGCCGTCCGGCCGCCACGGGCGGGGAACGCCCGGCCGAAGCCCGCGAGCGAGTGTCACAACCCGGCCTCCGTTGTGGGCTTCTGATCACCCGATGATCGATCGTGCGTCCGAATTGCCCGAATTGTTACTCACCAAATCGTGATCATTCTCTAAAGCCGGGCGGGTGACGTGCCGAAGGAGTCAGTGACCATCCGCACGGTTCGCACCGGCTTCCTTCCCCGAGCCGGCCGTCCCGCCACTCCCCCAGGAGGCCTAGGTGTCCGTTCTTCTCGAGCAGCCCGCAAGCCTGGTCGCCTACCGCCCGAACAAGCCGACGGCCATGGTCGTCGTGGCCGACCCGCGCGTCCGTTCCACCGTGACCCGCCATCTGTGGGCCCTCGGAGTCCGTGATGTGATCGAGGCGTCGTCCATCGCGGAGGCCCGCCCCCGCGTCGGCAGCCCGCGCGACATCTGCGTGGCCGACGTACACCTGCCCGACGGTTCCGGTCTCACCCTGCTCTCCGAGACCCGCGCCGCAGGCTGGCCGAACGGCCTGGCCCTGTCCGCCGCCGACGACATCGGCGCCGTGCGCAACGCCCTCGCGGGCGGCGTGAAGGGCTACGTCGTCACCGGTACCCGGACCAACATCGGGCTCCCCACCCGGCCCGGCGCCGCCCCCATCGGCGCTGCCGCCGCCCGCATGCACCGCCGCCCCCCGGGTGCCCCGAGCCACCCGGGCGGCTACCGGGAGCTCTCCGGCCGCGAGGTCGAGGTCCTGCGCCTCGTCGCGGAGGGCCAGTCCAACAAGGCCATCGGCGTCTCGATGGGCCTGTCCGCCCTGACCGTCAAGTCCCACCTCGCCCGCATCGCCCGCAAGCTGGGCACCGGTGACCGCGCCGGAATGGTCGCCGTGGCCCTGCGGACCGGGATCATCCACTGAACGCGGGCCGGAGCGCACGAATACACGTCCGGCAATACCCACGGAAAACTTCCCGCGTACTCACCGCGCCCGTCGACGGAACGTTCCGGCGACGGGCGCGTCGTATACACGGATACCCTTGACCGGTGACCGACGCCCAAGAGACCGCAGCAGACCTGCGCACCACCACCGGGGGCGGCCCCCCGGACGACGTCGTTGTTCCGCCCGGTGGGGTGCCGATTCCTTTGCTGGAGCCCCGTGAGGGGATTCCGCCGGTGGTCGCCGACGCGGACGCCCTCGCCGAGGTGGTCGCCGCCTTCGCCGCCGGCACCGGCCCCGTGGCCGTCGACGCCGAACGCGCCTCCGGATACCGCTACGGCCAGCGCGCCTACCTCGTGCAGCTGCGCCGCGAGGGTGCCGGGTCCGCCCTGATCGACCCGGTGGGCTGCCCCGACCTGTCCGCGCTGGGCGAGGCCCTCTCCGGCACCGAGTGGATCCTGCACGCCGCCACCCAGGACCTGCCGTGCCTGCGCGAAATAGGCATGGTTCCCACCTCGCTGTTCGACACCGAGCTGGCGGGCCGGCTCGCCGGCTTCCCGCGCGTCGGACTCGGCGCGATGGTCGAGAGCGTTCTCGGCTACGCCCTGGAGAAGGGCCACTCCGCCGTCGACTGGTCCACCCGCCCGCTGCCCGAGCCGTGGCTGCGCTACGCCGCCCTGGACGTGGAGCTGCTGGTGGACCTGCGGGACGCCCTGGAGAAGGAGCTGGACCGGCAGGGCAAGCTGGAGTGGGCCCGGCAGGAGTTCGACGCCATCGCCGCCGCTCCCCCGGCGCCGCCCCGCAAGGATCCGTGGCGCCGTACGTCCGGGATGCACAAGGTGCGCCGCCGCCGGCAGATGGCCGTCGTACGGGAGCTGTGGGAGTCCCGGGACCGGATCGCGCAGCGGCGCGACGTGTCGCCGGGCAAGGTGCTGGGCGACGCCGCGATCGTCGAGGCCGCGCTCGCGCTGCCCGCGAACGTGCACACCCTCTCGGCCCTGCCCGGCTACGGGCAGCGGATGGGCCGCCGCCAGCTCGACCAGTGGATGGCCGCCGTGGACCGGGCGAAGGCGCTGCCCGAGAACGAGCTGCCGCAGCCGGGCGCGACCCCGGCCGGACCGCCCCCGCCGCGCTCCTGGGCCGACAAGGACCCGGCCGCCGCGGCCCGGCTGGCCGCGGCCCGCACCGCGGTCTCGGCGCTGGCGGAGCAGCTGAACCTGCCCCAGGAGAACCTGATCACCCCGGACACGGTCCGCCGCCTGTGCTGGGAGCCCCCGCAGCGGCTGGAGGCCGACGCGGTGGCCCAGGCCCTGGCCCTGCACGGCGCCCGGCCGTGGCAGATCGAGCAGGTGACCCCGGTCCTGGTCACGGCCCTGGCCGCGACGGCCTGACCGGGCCGCGGCCGACGCCGAGCCGGACCGGCGGGGTCCTCACTCCTGCGAAGTGAGGACCCCGTCCTCGTCCCGGTAGAAGCTCCCGCCCTTCTCGCCGAACACCTTGCCGTTCTTGAGCCATTGCTCCGACATGGCGTGGAGGTGGGTCGCCGCCCGCTCCCAGACGATCTGGTGACCCGCGCAGGCGAGCCGGAACATCAGCTTCTTCTTCCCTGGGATCAACCGGTACAGCTCGGGCACCGAGAAGTACAGCAGCCCCAGGTCCGGCGCCGTGTTCACGATGGAGTCGTGCTCCCCGTACACGAGGCAGACGGGCACCGTCTGGCCGAGGACGTTGTGCAGCGGCACGGTCGTGGAGTTCCACCCCCACCAGTACGAGTTCCGCACCCTGACGAACCCTGTCGGTGCTCCGGGCGTCGGACCGCCCCACGTGGCACCGAGCGCGTCGACGTCCTGGATCGCCTTCCACACCTCGTCGAGCACACCGTTCTCACGCTGGTCCGGACACTTCAGGTCCCTGGCCCACGACGCCGCGAGCCCGTTCTTCGAGGTGACGGACATCGGGTAGCCGAAGGCCGCCGCCGGGGTGCCCACCGGCATGTCCACCGGCGCGCCGAAGTCGGTGTTCTCCTTGCTGGCCCTTCCGTTGGGCGGGAAGATCGGCGCCGCCAGAAAGAGGCTCTTGACCTTGTCGGCGTGCTGGATCGTGTACGGCCCGAGCTGCTGCGCGGCCGCGGACCAGCCGATCAGGTCGATCTTGGCCGTGGGATCGCCGATCTCCTTGCGGATGTACTCGACGACCGTGTCGACCTCGTCCCAGTCGCTCTGGGAGTTGTTCAGCTGGTGGGGGTACTTCGCGGGGGTGTCCGGGGTCGGCAGGTCGGCCGGGGGGATCGGGTTGGGCGAGAGCAGCGGGCGCTGCACGGGGCTGACGTTGAGCGGTTCGTCCATCACCGCCGGATGGGCCGACAGGCCGGACCCCTGGAGCTCCATCACGAAGACGTCGTAGCCCGCCCTGGCGAGTTGCTCGGCCCAGCTGTAGTTCTTGTTCGGGGGGTCGAAGCCCGCCACGGCCGGGACGCTGCGGCCGTGCAGCATCAGGACGGGCTTGCGCGGGCCGCTCACGGGCCTGCGCTCCCGTACGAAGAGCTTGACGATCTGCCCGTCGTTGACCGGGATGCTCGACCTGTGGTCGACGTAATGGTCCTTGGAGGTTGTCTGGAACGCCATCGATGGCTCCGTTTTCGCCGGTGGGTCCCGGGCGGGCGCCCGGGCCGCCCCAGCGTTCGCCCGGGCCCGGGCCCGACGCCACCGACGTGACCGGGCCGGCGCGGCCGGCGACCCGTACGAGTGCGCCCCGCATGCCGATCGGCCGGGCGCACTACGGGGGCGCGAGGGGCTCACGGGATCGTCCGGCGGTGTGACCTTCGCCGCTCCTCGGGGAGGGGGTGTGCACATTGGTTACCCGCAAGTAGCATGGTCGGGTGAGCGGGCGCTCAGCAACGTATGCCGAACGCGCCCCCGCGCAGCAGTGCCATCCCGCACCTGGAGGAGAGCCAACGTGCCTCGTACCGTCAGGGACGTCGTCTTCGTCGACGGCGTCCGCACCCCGTTCGGCAAGGCGGGCCCGAAGGGCATCTACAACGAGACCCGCGCCGACGATCTCGTCGTGAAGGCGATCCGGGAGCTGCTGCGCCGCAACCCGGATCTGGACCCCAAGAAGATCGACGAGGTCGCCATCGCCGCGACCACGCAGATCGGCGACCAGGGCCTGACCCTGGGCCGCACGGCCGGCATCCTCGCGGGCCTCCCGCAGTCCGTCCCGGGCTACTCCATCGACCGCATGTGCGCCGGCGCGCTGACCGCCGTGACCGCCGTCGCGGGCGGTGTGGCCTTCGGTGCGTACGACGTCGCCCTCGCCGGCGGTGTCGAGCACATGGGCCGCCACCCCATGGGCGAGGGCGTGGACCCGAACCCGCGCTTCGTCTCGGAGAAGCTGGTCGACGAGTCCGCCCTGTTCATGGGCATGACCGCCGAGAACCTGCACGACCGGTACCCGACGATCACCAAGCTCCGCGCCGACGAGTACGCCGTGCGCTCGCAGGAGAAGGCCGCCAAGGCGTACGCCGACGGCAAGATCCAGCAGGACCTGGTCCCGATCTCGGTGCGCAACACCAACGAGGCGGCGGGCGAGACGGGCTGGGGCCTGGTCACCACCGACGAGCCGATGCGCCCGGGCACCACGCTGGAGAACCTGGCGAACCTGAAGACCCCGTTCCGTACGCACGGCCGGGTCACCGCGGGCAACGCCGCCGGTCTCAACGACGGTGCCACCGCCGCGATCATCGCGTCCGAGGACTTCGCCCGCGAGAACAACCTCCCGGTCAAGATGCGCCTCGTCTCCTACTCCTTCGCGGGTGTCGAGCCGGAGGTCATGGGCTACGGCCCGATCCCGGCCACCGAGAAGGCCCTGGCCCAGGCCGGTCTGACGATCGACGACATCGGTCTGTTCGAGATCAACGAGGCCTTCGCCGTGCAGGTGCTGGCCTTCCTGGAGCACTACGGCATCGCCGACGACGACGCCCGCGTGAACCAGTACGGCGGCGCCATCGCCTTCGGCCACCCGCTGGCCTCCTCCGGCGTGCGCCTGATGACGCAGCTGGCCCGCCAGTTCGAGGAGCAGCCGCACGTCCGCTACGGCCTGACCACCATGTGCGTGGGCTTCGGCATGGGCGCCACGGTCATCTGGGAGAACCCGAACTTCAACGCCGAGGGAGACTCCAAGTGAGCACCACCGCTGAGCTCCTGAAGGGCGCGGCCGAGCTGTTCCCGGACGAGGTCGTCACGTCCGCGCACGTCCGCCACCTGGACCTGCCGTTCGGCGCCGGGCGCTTCGCGCTCATCACGCTGGACAACGGCTTCGACCACACCAAGCCGACCACCTTCGGCCCGCAGTCCCTCGCCAACCTGAACGCGGCGATCGACCAGGTCGAGCAGGAGGCCGCCGCCGGCACCATCGTCGGTGCGGGCATCACCGGCAAGCCGTTCATCTTCGCGGTCGGCGCCGACCTCAAGGGCGTCGAGCTGCTGAAGAAGCACGACGAGGCGCTCGCCATCGGCAAGGGCGGCCACGACGTCTTCAAGCGCCTCTCGGCGCTGGCCGTCCCGACCTTCGCGTACTACAACGGCGCGGCGATGGGCGGCGGCGTCGAGGTCGGTCTGCACTGCAGCTACCGCACCGTGTCCAAGGCCATCCCGGCCTTCTCGCTGCCCGAGGTCTTCCTCGGCCTGGTTCCCGGCTGGGGCGGCTGCGCCATCCTGCCGAACCTGATCGGCGCCGAGCGCGCGGTCTCGGTCATCATCGAGAACTCGCTGAACCAGAACCGGCAGCTGGGGGGCAAGCAGGTCTTCGAGCTCGGTATCGCCGACGCGATCTTCGAGGGCGCGGACTTCCTGGAGCAGTCGCTCCTGTGGACCGCGAACGTCCTGAACGGCACCACCGAGGTCGTCCGCGCCGAGATCGACCGCGGCGAGGCCTGGGACGCGGCCGTCGCCAAGGGCCGCTTCATCGCGGACTCCAAGGTGCACGGCGCCGCCCCGGCCGCCTACCGCGCGCTGGACATCATCGCCGCTGCCAAGGACGGTGACCTCCAGGCCGGCTTCGACGCCGAGGACACGGCCCTGGCCGACCTCATCATGGGCGGCGAACTGCGCTCGGGCATCTACGCCTTCAACCTGGTCCAGAAGCGCGCCAAGCGCCCGGCCGGCGCCCCGGACAAGTCCCTGGCCCGCCCGGTCACCAAGGTCGGCGTCGTCGGCGCGGGCCTGATGGCCTCGCAGCTGGCGCTGCTGTTCCTGCGCCGCCTGGAGGTGCCGGTGGTCCTCACCGACATCGACCAGGAGCGCGTGGACAAGGGCGTCGGCTACGTCCACGCCGAGATCCAGAAGCTGCTCGGCAAGGGCCGCATCAACCAGGACAAGGCCAACCGCCTGACCGCCCTGGTGAGCGGTGTCCTGGACAAGGCCGAGGGCTTCGCGGACGCGGACTTCATCATCGAGGCCGTGTTCGAGGAGATGTCCGTCAAGCAGAAGGTGTTCGCCGAGGTCGAGGCGGTCGCCCCGGCGCACGCGATCCTCGCCACCAACACCTCCTCGCTGTCGGTGTCGGAGATGGCCTCCAAGCTCCGCAACCCGGAGCGCGTGGTCGGCTTCCACTTCTTCAACCCGGTCGCGATCCTCCCGCTGCTGGAGATCGTGCGCGGCGAGCAGACCGACGACGCCTCGCTGGCCACGGCCTTCGGTGTCGCCAAGAAGCTGAAGAAGACCGCGGTGCTCACCAAGGACGCCCCGGCGTTCGTCGTGAACCGCATCCTGACCCGCTTCATGGGCGAGATCCAGAACGTCATCGAAGAGGGCACCCCGGTCGCCACGGCGGAGAAGGCCATCGAGCCGCTCGGCCTGCCGATGTCCCCGCTGGTGCTGCTGGAGCTCGTGGGCCCGGCGATCGGCCTGCACGTCTCGGAGACCCTGAACCGCTCCTTCCCGGAGCGCTTCACCGTCTCGCCGAACCTCAAGCGCGTGGTCGAGGCGGGCAAGCGCGGCTTCTACGTCTACGATTCCGGCAAGCCGGAGCTGGACCCCGAGGTCGCCGCGCTCCTGGTCCAGGGCGACTCCGTCCTGACCGAGGAGCAGGTCCGGATCCGTGTCCTGGACGCGGTGGCGCAGGAGATCGGCCTGATGCTGGAGGAGGGTGTCGTGGCCGAGGCCCAGGACATCGACCTCTGCCTCATCACCGGCGCCGGCTGGCCCTTCCACCTGGGCGGCATCACGCCGTACCTGGACCGTGAGGGCGTCTCGGAGCGGGTGAACGGCAAGAAGTTCCTCGCCCCCGGCATCGCGAGCGTCCCGGCCTAGTCCGGACCGCAGGCGGCTGTTCGACAGCCGGGGCCCGCTCCCTCCGGGGAGCGGGCCTCGGCCGTTCGAATACCTGTCTAAGATTCACCCCCATGACGGAAACGCACGCGCGGCCCGGGCGCCGCCGACGCCGCATTCTGCGGATCACCCTGCTGCTGGTCGCCGTGCTGATCCTGGGCGCGGCCGGAGCCGGCTGGTGGACCTACAGCCACCTCAACGGCAACATCGACAGCGTCGACCTGGACCAGGCGATCGGGGACAACCGGCCCGCCAAGGTGGCCGCGAACGCGCAGAACATCCTGGTGCTCGGCTCCGACTCGCGGGCCGGGGCCAACGGCGACCTCGACCACGGATCGGTCAGCGGGGCCCGCTCGGACACCGCGATGCTGGTGCACATACCCGAGGGCCGGGCCAGGGCCACCGCGGTGAGCATCCCCCGCGACACCCTGATCACCCGGCCCGAGTGCAAGGACCGCGACGGCAAGTCGGTGCCGTCCGCGAAGCGGGTCATGTTCAACTCCGTCTACGCGCTGGCCGGCCCGGCCTGCGTGGTCAACACCGTCGAGCAGATGTCCGGTGTGCGTGTGGACCACTTCGTCGAGGTGGACTTCGCCGGCTTCAAGGGCCTGGTGGACGCCCTGGGCGGGGTCACCGTCACCCTGGACAAGCCGATGAGCGGCGCCAAGGGCGGTCTGAAGCTCGACGCCGGTACGCACCGGCTGAACGGCACCGACTCGCTGAAGTTCGTCCGTACCCGGTACGGCTACGGCGACGGCAGCGACCTCGGACGCATAGGCCTGCAGCAGCAGTTCATGCTGGCGATGCTGGCGGAGATCAAGAAGCAGGACGCGCTCGGCAACCCGGCGCGGCTCTACAAGCTCGCGGACGCCGGCACCAAGTCGCTGACCACCGACTCCGATCTGGCCTCGCTGACCGCGCTGTCGGACTTCGCGCAGAGCATGAAGGGCGTCGACCCGGAGACGATGGAGACCATCATGCTGCCGGTCGCCTACGACAAGGTGGATCCCAACCGTGTGGTGGTGGCCGAGCCGCAGGCCACCCAGCTGTGGGACGCCCTGCGCAAGGACGAGAAGGTTCCCGCCTCCGCGAAGGAGTCCCCCGCCAAGGGCTGACGGGACCCCTGGGCGGACACGGAGCCGGCTGTACGGGTGAACCCGTACGGCCGGCTCCGGCGTTCGCGCGTCCGCGCCGTATGGCGTAACCGCGCGGTCAGTACGTGGCGTCCGCGCCGACCTTCCCGAGACGGCTGTGCTGGCGTCCGTAGAGGAAGTAGACGACGACGCCGATGGCCATCCAGATGCCGAAGCGCAGCCAGGTCTCGGCCGGCAGGTTGAGCATCAGCCACAGCGAGGCCGCGATCGACAGGATCGGGATGAACGGCACCCACGGGGTCCGGAAGGACCGGTGCAGGTCGGGGCGGGTCCGGCGCAGGACGATCACGCCGAGCGCGACCACCACGAAGGCGAACAGGGTGCCGATGTTGACCAGTTCCGCGAGGCTCTCCAGGCTGGTGAAGCCCGCGACGATCGCGATGATCCCGCCGAGCAGGACGGTCGCCCGGTAGGGGGTGCGGTACTTCGGGTGGGTCACGGAGAAGACCCGGGGCAGCAGTCCGTCACGGCTCATGGCGAAGAACACGCGGGTCTGGCCGAGCAGCAGGATCATGCAGACCGTGATCAGGCCGACGGACGCTCCGAGACTGATGGCGCCCGAGAAGAACGGCTGGTTGACCGATTTGAAGGCCTCGGCGAGCGGCGCGGTCGGCGACATCTCCGAGTACTTCTGCATGCCGGTGACCACGAGGGTCACCGCGACGTAGAGCACGGTGCAGATGAGCAGCGAGCCCAGGATGCCGCGCGGCATGTCCCGCTGGGGGTTCTTGGTCTCCTCGGCAGCCGTCGCCACGACGTCGAAGCCGATGAAGGCGAAGAAGATGAGCGAGGCCGCCGTGAAGATGCCCATCACGCCGAAGTTGGTGGGCTCGTAGCCGAACAGCAGCTGGACCAGTGGCGCGTGCCAGCCGCTGACGCCCTCGGCCTGGGGCTGGGCCGGCGGGATGAAGGGCGAGTAGTTGTCGGCCTTGATGAAGAACAGGCCGGCGATGATGACCAGCAGCACGACGGTCACCTTGATGGCGACGACGACCGCGGTGATGCGCGCGGAGAGCTTCGTCCCGACGACCAGGATCCACGTCAGCACCAGGACCAGCAGGAAGGCCAGCAGGTCGAAGTGGCCGCCGGCATCGGGGCCGGACAGGGAGGTCGGCAGGGTCCAGCCCAGGTTGGTGTCCATGAGGTGGCGCACGTAGCCGGACCAGCCGACGGCGACCACCGCGGTGCCGAGCGCGAACTCGAGCACCAGGTCCCAGCCGATGATCCAGGCGGGCAGCTCGCCGATGGAGGCGTAGCTGAAGGTGTACGCCGATCCGGCCACCGGCACGGTGGACGCGAACTCGGCGTAGCAGAGCGCCGCGAGGGCGCAGACGATGCCCGCTGCCACGAAGGCGAGGGCGGTGGCGGGTCCGGCGTTGTTCCGGGCCGCGATGCCCGTCAGGACGAAGATGCCGGTGCCGATGATGACACCCACACCGAACACCGTCAGGTCCCAGGCGGAGAGCGACTTGCGGAGCGCGTGTTCCGGCTCCTCCGTGTCGCGGATGGACTGCTCCACCGTCTTGGTGCGGAAGGGGCTGTTCATATCCCTACTCACCGACGCACCTCCGAACAGGTGTCGACGCACGCGAACGGGCCGGGAGGCCCACTTCTCAAGAGTGATCTCCCGGCCCGTGACGTGCAACCGCGCGACGACCCAGCGTCAGTCGACGGTGGCGGCCGGCTCGCTGTCGTAGCGGCCGTCCAGCTTGGCGACCAGGCCGGTGACCTGCCGGGCGATGTCCGGTGCGGTCAGACCGATCTCGGCCAGGATCTCCTTGCGGAGGGCGTGGTCGAGGAAGCGCTGCGGGATGCCGAAGTCGCGCAGGGGTACGTCGACGCCCGCGTCCCGCAGGGCCTGCGAGACGGCGGAGCCCACGCCGCCGGCGCGGCCGTTGTCCTCGACGGTGACGACGACGCGGTGCCGGTCCGCGAGCGGGGCCAGGGCCTCGTCCACGGGCTTGACCCAGCGGGGGTCGACGACGGTCGTGGAGATGCCCTGCTTGTCGAGCAGGTCGGCGATGTCCAGGCACATCGGGGCGAGTGCGCCGACCGAGACGAGCAGTACGTCCGGCCGGGTGACCTCGGCGCGCGGGGCGCGCAGGACGTCCATGCCGCCGATGCGGCCGACGGCCGGTACGGCCGGGCCGACGACGCCCTTGGAGAACCGGACCACGGTCGGGGCGTCCTTGACCTCGACGGCCTCGCGGAGCTGGGCGCGCAGTTGCTCGGCGTCGCGGGGTGCGGCGAGGCGCAGGCCGGGGACGACCTGGAGGATGGACATGTCCCACATGCCGTTGTGGGAGGCGCCGTCGTCGCCAGTCACGCCGGCCCGGTCCAGGACGAAGGTGACACCGCACTTGTGCAGGGCGACGTCCATCAGGACCTGGTCGAAGGCGCGGTTGAGGAAGGTGGCGTACACCGCGAAGACGGGGTGGACGCCGCCGGTGGCCAGGCCCGCCGCCGAGGTGGCGCCGTGCTGCTCGGCGATGCCGACGTCGTAGATGCGGTCCGGGAAGGCCTCGGCGAACTTGTTCAGGCCGACCGGGTGGAGCATGGCGGCGGTGATGCCGACGATGTCCTCGCGCTCGTGGCCGATCTTGACCATCTCGTCGGCGAAGACGGAGGTCCAGCTGGCGGCCGCGGTCTTGACCGGCAGGCCGGTGTCCGGGTGGATCACGCCGACCGCGTGGAAGCGGTCCGCCTCGTGTTCGAGGGCCGGGGTGTAGCCGCGGCCCTTCTGGGTGAGGCAGTGGACGATGACCGGGCCGCTGAAGCGCTTGGCGCGCTGCAGGGCGGACTCCAGGGCCTCGATGTCGTGGCCGTCGATGGGGCCGATGTACTTCAGGCCGAGGTCCTCGAACATGCCCTGCGGGGCGATGAAGTCCTTCAGGCCCTTCTTGGCGCCGTGCAGGGTCTCGAAGAGCGGCTTGCCGACGACCGGGGTGCGCTCCAGGAGCTCCTTGCCGCGGGCGAGGAAGCGCTCGTAGCCGTCCGTGGTGCGCAGGGTCGCCAGGTGGTTGGCGAGGCCGCCGATGGTGGGGCCGTAGGAGCGCTCGTTGTCGTTGACGACGATGACGAGCGGGCGGTCCTTGGCGGCGGCGATGTTGTTGAGCGCCTCCCAGGCCATGCCGCCGGTCAGCGCGCCGTCGCCGATGACGGCGGCGACGTGGTGGTCCTCGCGGCCCAGCACCTCGTTGGCCTTGGCCAGGCCGTCGGCCCAGCCGAGCACGGTGGAGGCGTGCGAGTTCTCGATCACGTCGTGCTCGGACTCGGCGCGCGAGGGGTAGCCGGACAGGCCGTTCTTGGTGCGCAGGCCGGCGAAGTCCTGGCGGCCCGTGAGCAGCTTGTGGACGTAGGCCTGGTGGCCGGTGTCGAAGAGGACCTTGTCCTTGGGCGATTCGAAGACCCGGTGCAGGGCGATCGTCAGTTCGACCACGCCGAGGTTGGGGCCGAGGTGCCCGCCGGTCTTGGAGACGGCGTCGACGAGGAAGGACCTGATCTCTGCGGCGAGCTGGATCAGCTCCTCCTGGCTGAGCCGGTCCAGATCGCGCGGTCCCTTGATGCGGGTCAGCAGCACCCGTGCCTCCTTGCAGTTGCTTGCTGGTCTGTCGAGTCTAATGTTCCGCTCGCGGGCGCGGTCATCGGGCCGCCCCGGCGGAGTCACAGCTTTGTCATACATGTGCACGCCGCCGCCCGGCCACACATCACATACGGGCGTATACCCGCACAGGAGTACCCGCCTTTGTACGCACGGATGCCCGGCGCCACACGAGGTGGCGCCGGGCACTGTGACCGTTCTTACCGCCGCGATGCGCTCCGGCGGGCGGTCGGACGCGCGGTCAGGCGCGTCCGGCCGTCTTCTGGGTCTTGCGGGTGACCGAGTCGATCACCACGGTGGCCAGCAGGACCGCGCCGGTGATCATGTACTGGATCGGCGTCGCGATGCCCTCCAGGGCCAGACCGTACTGGATCGAGACGATGACCATGACGCCGAGGAGGGCGTTCCAGGTCCGGCCGCGGCCGCCGAAGAGGCTGGTGCCGCCGATGACGGCCGCCGCGATCACGTTCATCAGCAGGTCGCCGGCGCCGGCGCTCTGGTTGGCCGCCGCGATCTTGGAGGCCCAGAACAGGCCGCCGATGGCGGCGAAGGTGCTGGAGATCGCGAAGACCGTGATCCGGATCCGGGTGACGTTGATGCCCGCACGGCGGGAGGCCTCGACGCTGCCACCCAGTGCGAAAACGTTTCGCCCGAAGGTCGTGCGGCGCAGCAGGAAGTCCGTGACGACCAGGGCCAGCAGGAAGAGCACCACCGCGAGCGGCAGGCCCTTGTACTGGTTGAACAGCACGGCGGGGCCGAAGGTGCACAGCGCGAGCAGGCCGGTGCGCAGCAGGATCTCGGCGAGCGGCCGGGAGGGCATCCCGGCGGCCTCGCGGCGCCTGGCGTCGAGGAAGGCCGCGAGGAAGTAGCCGGCCACCGCGAGCGCCGCCAGCCCGTAGGCGACGGCCACGTCCGAGAAGAAGTACGTGGTCAGCTGGCCGACCACGCCGTCGGAGTCGATGTTGATCGTGCCGTTGCTGCCGAGGATCTGCAGCATCGCGCCCAGCCAGAAGAGCAGGCCCGACAGGGTGACCGCGAAGGCCGGGGCGCCCACCTTGGCGAAGAAGAAGCCGTGGATGGAGCCGATCAGGGCGCCGCCGACGATGGCCGCGAGGATGGCCAGCCACTCGTTCACGCCGTGGGTGACGGCGAGGACGGCGACGATGGCGCCCGAGACACCGCTGACCGAGCCGACCGAGAGGTCGATCTCACCGAGGAGCAGCACGAAGATGATGCCGATGGCGATCATGCCGGTGCCGGTCATCGTGATCGCGATGTTGCTGAGGTTCTCCGGGGAGAGGAAGTTCGAGTTCAACCCCTGGAAGATGGACCAGATGACGATGAGACCGATGACGACCGGGAGGGAGCCCAGGTCGCCGGCCTTCATCTTGCGCTTGAACTCGCCCACGTAGCCGGCGAGGCCTTCCTCGCGGACGAGCAGGCGGGGGTCCACGGCCGGGATCGCGTCGTGCGCGGCCGCCGGGTTGACCGGGTCGATGTGCTCGTGCGCGGCGGCGCCCTTGTCCAGTGGATCGGTGGCAGGGTTCTGGGTGCTCACTTGCCGGCCTCCGAGGTGCGGGCCGCCCGGCGGGTCACGGCGTTGTCCGTGGCACCGGTGATGGCGGAGATGATCTCTTCCTGCGAGGTGTCGGCGACGTTGAAGACACCGTTGTTGCGGCCCAGCCGCAGGACCGCCACCTTGTCGGCGACGGCCTTCACATCGGCCATGTTGTGGCTGATGAGGATGACGGCGTGGCCGCGCTCGCGCAGCCGCTCCACCAGGTCGAGCACCTGTGCGGTCTGCTCGACGCCGAGGGCTGCGGTGGGCTCGTCGAGGATGACGAGCTGGGGCTCGCCCAGCATGGAACGGGCGATCGCCACGGTCTGGCGCTGACCGCCCGACAGCGAGGCGATGGGGATCCGGACGCTGGGGATCCGGATGGACAGGGTGGTCAGGAGCTCGCGGGCGCGCCGCTCCATCTCCACCTCGTCGAGGACGCCGAACTTCTTGAGCTCTCGGCCGAGGAAGAGGTTGCCGACGACATCGATGTTGTCGCACAGCGCCAGGTCCTGGTAGACCGTCGCGATGCCCAGGTTCTGGGCGTCGTGGGGCTTGCCGATGGAGACCGGGCGCCCCTCCCACTCGATGACGCCTTCATCGATGGGGTGCACGCCGGCGATCGTCTTGACCAGCGTGGACTTACCGGCACCGTTGTCGCCCACGAGGGCGACCACTTCACCGGAGTGGATCTCGAGTTCTACGTCGGTGAGGGCCTGAACGGCGCCGAACCGCTTCGAGACCCCTCGCAACGCCAGCACGGGCGCAGCGGACACATGAACCATCTCCTTCGCCGCCTGACCGGCGGGGATGTCGTGCAAAAGAGCAGGAGCGGGACGAATAGGGGAGGAACGTTTCTGCCCGGCGCCCCGCCCGGTGGCGGGGATGGAGGGGAGGGGCGCCGGTCAGGCACGGGGGCCGCCTCTCGGGGAGGCGGTGGGGGCCGCTACTTCAGGCCGATGGCGGCGCAGGCGGCCGCGTACTTCTCGGTGCAGATCTCGTCGACCGTGTAGACGCCGTCCTTGACGACGGTGTCCTTGATGTTGGCCTTGGTCAGCGAGACGACCGGGATCAGGACGGCTGCGACGCCCTTGGTGGTGGGGCTGTCGACCGTGGAGGTGCTGCCTTCGGCCTTCCCGCCCTTGGCGAGGGCGACGGCCATCTTCGCGGCGGCCTCGGCCTCGGGGGCGTACGGCTTGTAGACGCTCATGAACTGCTCGCCCGCGACGATGCGCTGCACGCCGGCGAGTTCGGCGTCCTGGCCGGTGACCGGGGGCAGCGGGGAGACGCCGGCGGCCTTGAGGGCGGTGATGATGCCGCCGGCCATGCCGTCGTTGGCGGAGTAGACGCCGACGACCTTGTCCTTGCCGAGCGCGGAGAGCGCGGCCGCCATGTTGGTGTTGGCGTTCTCCGGCTTCCACTCGACGGTGTCGTACTCCTTGCCGATGTTCACCTTGCCGTCGAGCTCGGAGTGGGCGCCGGCCTTGAAGAGCTTGGCGTTCGGGTCGGTGACCGAACCGTTCATCATGACGATCTGGCCGTCCTTGGCCTTGTCGCCCAGCGCCTCGAGCAGGGCCTTGCCCTGGACCTTGCCGACCTCTTCGTTGTCGAAGGAGGTGTAGGCGTCGATCGGGCCCTCGGCCAGGCGGTCGTAGGCCACGACCGGGATGCCGGCGTCCTTGGCCTTCTTGACCGAGCCGGCGATGGCCTTGGAGTCCACCGCGTCGATGATCAGGACGTCCACCTTGTTGGTGATCATCGTGTCGACCTGGGAGTTCTGCGTGGTCGCGTCCTGCTTGGCGTTGGCGTAGACGACCTCGCCCTTGCCGCCGGTGAGCTCGGCGACCTTCTTCTCGATGAGCGGCTTGTCGAACTTCTCGTACCGCGCGGTCTGGTTCTCCGGCAGGAGCAGACCGACCTTGATCGCGTCGCCCTTGGCCGCGCCGGAGGACTCCTTCGTCTTGTCGCCGGCCTCCTTGGCGCTGCCACAAGCGGCAAGGGAAACGGCCATGGCGCCGGCGGCAACGGCTACGGCGGCTCTGCGCATACGCGTGTTCATTACTTGAACCTCCCTGACGAGGCCGCTACGCCGCGGCCGAGGTGGATGTGAGTCAACCCCGGCCGCGTTTTGCCGTCAAGGAGTGAATTCTTAACGAGATGACAACGGTGCCATTCGTTATCTACCTGAAGGCAAGACGACTGGAGCGCGCACTCCACTTCCATGATCTGACAAAAGTGTCGAATCGCCCATCTCGCTCAGCACGAGGGCCAGTGCGCCCAGCACCTCGGCCCGGCCGCCCAGGGACCCCGTCAGCACCGACAACTGCCGCGCCGCGCTGGGAATCGCATACCTCCCCACTGATTCACGGATGGGGGCGAGGACCAGTTCACCCGCCTCCGCCAGTGAGCCGCCCAGCACCACCCGGCTGGGGTTCAGCAGGTTGCACAGGCTGGCCACCCCGCTGCCGATGTGGCGGCCGACGTCGGTGATCACCCGGCGGCAGCCGGGGTCCCCGTCGCGGGCCAGCTCCACCACCCGCTCCATCGTCAGCTCCGGCCCGTGCGTGCCCTGGAGCAGCGGCAGGACGTACCGGGCCGCGGCGAAGGTCTCCAGGCAGCCGCGGTTGCCGCAGCGGCAGACCGGGCCCGACTCGTCCAGGGTGATGTGCCCGATCTCGCCCGCCGTGCCGCCCGGGCCGCGGTAGATCTGGCCGTTGATCACCAGGCCGGCGCCGACACCGCTGGCCACCTTGATGTAGGCCAGGTCCTTCACTCCCCGGCCACTGCCCCAAACGAGTTCACCGAGGGCGCCGAGGTTGGCGTCGTTGTCCACGTAGACGGGCACGCCGAGGCGCTGCGAGAGCTCCTGGCGCGGATTGATCCCCGCCCAGCCCGGCAGGATCGCGGTCGAGCCCAGGGTCCCGGACTCCACGTCGATCGGGCCGGGGACGCCGAGACCGACGCCGATGACCTTGTCGAGCCCGACTTCTATGCCCGCGATCAGGCGCCCGACCAGCGCTTCCGCCCGGTCGAAGCCGTCCGCCCAGGAGGCGTCGACGTCCAGCGGTTCGGACTCCTCGGCCAGCACCTGGTGGGCGAGGTTGCCGACGGCCACCCGCAGGTGGGTGTGGCCGAAGTCGACGCCGATCACGATGCCCGCGTCACCGCTGAGCGACACGCTCCGTGCCCGCCGGCCGCCGGCCGAGGTGTCGGTGACCTCGACCGTCCCGCCGTCCTTCAGCTCCCGGACGATGTTGGAGACCGTGGCCGCCGACAGTCCGGTGGTACGGGCGATCTCCGCCTGGGTCAGCGACCCCGCGAGCCGCACCGCCCGTACGACCCGTTCGAGATTCGCGCGGTGCAGTGACGACTGCGATCCGGGAGTCTGCACGACTCATCCACTCCTGCCCATTAGCGACGGCCAGCCGTCGCCCCCCGGCCGGGACACATCTCGGCTTCGCGCTCCGAGACCCCGGCGTCTCTCCAACTTGTGAACCTTAAGTCGAGCCTTTGCGCATCCGCACGTCAAGAGGCTGACACGACATGAAACGGGCCTATCGGCCGAAAGGGGGAGGGAGCGGCCCACCGGATCGTGTTACGGTCGCTGAGGCGCCGGTCCTCTGCGGCCTTTCCGGCCGGACCGGGCGCCAGCCATGTCAGCGCGACGCGAGGAGGTGTTCGGGATGAGTCCCGATCGAAGTCCTCGCAGCGCTCTTCGCGGCTGACCCGCCGAACGGCTGATCGGCCGACCTCTCCATGAGTGCGCACGGCAGCGGTGCCCCGCTGTTCCCGTGCGCTGCTGCGCGCCTCTCGCGTTCCCTTCTTCTGGTACGACCGGACGGCTCCGTCCGGCGTGCGCCATCCCTGTCCGTCGGTATCGGCGACGGCCCGCGCGGCCGCCGCACGCCGACTCCTGATCACTCCACGTGACCGTTCGGCTTCGTGCTGCCCGGAAACGTGGAAGGAGGTATGTGCCATGACCATGCTCACCCCGCGCACTCCGACCACGCTCGCGCCGCCGGGCCGGTCCCGCCGCGAGCGCAAGGCCGCCGAGCTCGCATCCCGCACCCGGCTCGCCGGCGAGCGCCTCGCCGGCATCAGCGCCGCCCCCGGCGTGCGGGCCCTGCAGTCCGTGGACGCGTCCCCGAGCGGCCTCACCCACGCCGAGGCCGCGCTGCGCCTGGAGCGCCACGGCGCCAACGCCGTCGCCCAGGAGCGCGCCCCGCGCTGGTACGTCCAGCTCGCGAAAGCCTTCCGGAACCCCTTCATCGCCGTTCTGGTCTTCCTCGCCGCCGTCATGTACTGGCAGGACCCCGCCGACCCGGGCGTCGTCATCCTCTCCGTGATGGTGGGGATCAGCGGGCTGCTGCGGTTCTGGCAGGAGTACCGCTCCGGCCGCGCCGCCGAGGCCCTGAAGCAGCTGGTCACCACCACCTGCGCGGTCCAGCGCCGGGCCGGCAGCGGCTGCGCCCCCACCACCTTCGAGGTGCCCATGGACCAGGTGGTCCCCGGCGACGTGGTCAAGCTGGCCGCCGGCGACCTGATCCCGGCCGACCTGCGGCTGCTCACCGCCAAGGACCTGATGATCAGCCAGGCCGCGCTCTCCGGCGAGTCCCTGCCGGTGGCCAAGGCCGACACCCGCACGCAGGATCTCGGCCAGCAGGCCACCACCGACCCGGTCGAGGCCGACAACCTGGCCCTGATGGGGACCTCGGTCACCTCCGGCACCGCCACCGGGGTCGTCGTCGCCACCGGCTCCGACAGCTATTTCGGCTCGATGGCCGGCTCGCTGGTCGGCGAGCGCCCGCAGACCAGCTTCGACACCGGTGTGCGCAGGGTCAGCTTCCTGCTGATCCGCTTCATGCTGGTCATGGTCCCCGTCGTCTTCATGATCAACGGGCTGACGAAGGGCGACTGGGACGAGGCCTTCCTCTTCGGCATCGCCGTCGCCGTCGGCCTGACCCCCGAGATGCTCCCGATGGTGGTCTCCGCCAACCTGGCGCGCGGCGCGGTCGCGATGTCCCGGCACAAGGTGGTCGTCAAGCGGCTGGGCGCGATCCAGGACCTGGGCGCGATGGACGTGCTCTGCACCGACAAGACCGGCACCCTCACCGAGGACCGCATCGTCCTGGACCGCTACCTGGACGTGCACGGCGACGAGGACGGCGAGGTCCTGGAGTACGGCTACCTCAACGCGCACTTCCAGACCGGCCTGCGCAACCTGATGGACCAGGCGGTCATCGACCGTGTGGGCGAGGCCGAGGAGGTTGTCGTCGACGCACGGTTCTCGATGGTCGACGAGATCCCCTTCGACTTCGCCCGGCGCCGGATGTCCGTGGTACTGGCCCGCAACCCGCTCGCGGACGGCTCCGCACCCGGCGAACACGTCATGGTCACCAAGGGCGCGGTCGAAGAGGTCCTGGCCCTCTGCACGCACATGGCCGACCGCGGCGAGAGGGTGGAGCTGACCGGGCAGCTGCGCCGGCACGCCACCCGGATCGCCGAGGACAACAACCGGAAGGGCCTGCGGGTCCTCGCCGTCGCCACCCGCACGCTCGACTCCCCGCGCGAGACCTACTCCGTGGCCGACGAGGACGGGCTGACCCTGGTCGGCTTCCTCGCCTTCCTCGACCCGCCGAAGGCCGACGCCGCCCGGGCCCTGGAGGGCCTCGCCGACAAGGGCATCGCGGTGAAGGTCGTCACCGGCGACAACGACCTCGTCGCCGCCCGGGTCTGCGCGGACGTCGGCATCGACGTGGCCACCGTGGTCCTCGGCCCCGACACCGACGCCCTCGACGACACCGAGCTGCGCGCGCTGGCCGCCCGTACGACGGTCTTCGCCAAGGTCAACCCGGTCCAGAAGGCCAGGATCGTCCGGGCCCTCCAGGCCGACGGGCACACCGTCGGCTTCCTCGGCGACGGCATCAACGACGCGGCCGCGCTGCGCGACGCCGACGTCGGCATCTCCGTGGACACCGCCGTCGACATCGCCAAGGAGTCCGCGGACGTCATCCTGCTGGAGAAGGACCTCACCGTCCTGGAGCAGGGCGTCCTCCAGGGCCGGACCACCTTCGGCAACACGATCAAGTACATCAAGATGACGGCGTCCTCGAACTTCGGCAACGTCTTCTCGGTCCTGGTCGCGAGCGCCTTCATCCCCTTCCAGCCGATGCTCGCCATCATGCTGCTGGTCCAGAACCTGGTCTACGACATCGCCCAGCTGGCGACCCCCTGGGACCGGATGGACGAGGAGTACCTGCGCAAGCCCCGCAACTGGGACGCCAAGGGCATCGGCCGCTTCATGCTCACCATCGGCCCGATCAGCTCGATCTTCGACATCGCGATGTTCCTGATCATGTGGCACGTCTTCGCCGCGAACAGCGAGGCGAGCCAGTCCCTCTTCCAGTCGGGCTGGTTCGTCGAGGGCCTGCTCTCGCAGACCCTGGTCGTCCACATGATCCGCACCCGGAAGATCCCGTTCCTCCAGTCCCGCGCCTCCTGGCCGGTGATGGCCATGACCGTCCTCGCGGTACTGACCGGCCTCTGGCTGCCGTTCTCGCCGCTGGCCCCCTCGCTGGGCTTCGTCGCCCTGCCCGCGGGCTACTTCCCGTGGCTGATCGGCGTGCTGCTCGCATACTGCACGCTCACCCAGCTCGTGAAGACCTGGTACATCCGCCGCTTCGGCACCTGGCTGTAGGAGCCGGGGCCGGGCGCCCGAGGTGGCGGTCGGCGGCCTCTCGCCGGATCCGCCGGCTGTCGGCGGATCCGGCTGTTCGGCGACCCCCTCGGGAAGCGGACCCGATGAATGAATTGAACGCGTTCAGCCCGGCTGGCACTATGGATCCAGGATTCGCCGGCCGGGCGGACCCGTCGGTCCGCCCGGCCGCGAGGGGGGTTGAGCATGCATCAGAAACGTTCCTACGGCCGCGTGCTGGTGGTCTCGACGCTGGTGGGGTGCCTGGAGGTCGCGCTCACGGCCGTGGTGGTCCTGCTGTACGTGCAGACGCAGCCGCCGCCGGACACGCCCCCCGACTGGGCCGCCATCGCGGGGAGCCTGGTCGCGCTCACGCCCCTCGTCGGCCTCGTCTCCTTCCTGCTGTCGCTGGTCTTCGTGCTGCCGGCCGTCGCGCTGGCCGACCTGATCGTCCGCGGGCTCCGCAACCGCGCGGCCCGGTGGGCGGCGCTGGCGGCCCCGCCGGTGGTGGCGGCCCTGCTGGCGCCGCCCGTCCTGATCTTCGCCACGTACAACGACACGGAGACCGGTTCCACGCTGGCCTTCTGGGCCTCGGCCACGGCCTCGCTCTCCCTGGGGGCGCTGATCGCCCTCCCGCGCGGCGAGGGCCTGCTGCGGCGGGTGGCGCTGTGGGGCGCGGCGGTGGTGGCGGGGACCGCCGTGTTCGGCGCGCTCGGACTCGCCGTCGGCCTGCTGCCCCCGTACGAGCCGCCGAGGATCGGGCCCGAGACCATGACCGGCACCTGGACCGACCACACGAGCGGAACGCTGGTCTTCACCGCCGACGGCCGCGTCGAGGCCTCCGGCGTGGGCGTGCACCGCCCCGGCGACCACCCCGACGACCCCTCACGGCGCTGCTCGGGCTCCGGCACCTGGGCGTACGAGCCGGGGCGGGACGTGTGGTCGCAGGAGGTCCGCGTGGAGATCCCCGAGTGCCCCTGGCAGGCCTGGGGCGTCGACGGCACCGGGCAGGAGCCCCGGATCAGCCAGGCCGTCGGCGACCCGGGGTCCGGTCAGCTGTACAGGCTGCGGAAGGCCTCGGACCGCCCCTGACCGGGAGGCCGCTACTTCAGCGTCGCGGAGGTCAGCCCCGCCTGGATCTGCCGCTGGAAGGAGAGGTAGACCACCAGCATCGGGATCATCGCGATGGTCACACCGGCGAAGAGCACGGGCAGGTCGGTCTCGTAGCCCTGCTGCTGCTGGAGTTGGATCAGGCCCTGGGTGAGCAGGTAGCGCTCGGGGTCCGATCCGGTCTGGGGCTGCATCAGCACCGACGGCAGGATGTACTGGTTCCACTGGCCCAGGACGTTGAAGATCCCGACGCTGATCAGGCCGGGCCGGGCCATCGGCACCATCACCTGGAAGAAGATCCGGGTGTCGGAGGCGCCGTCGATCACCGCGGCCTCGTGCACCGCCGTCGGCAGCGTGCGGAAGAACGAGTGCATGAAGAAGACGGTGAACGGCATCGAGTACGCCACGTACACGAGGATCAGGCCCTGGTAGGTGTTCAGCATGTCGAACCGCTTGACCATGAAGAACAGCGGGACGAGCGCGAGGAAGACGGGGAACATCGCCCCGCTGACGAAGAAGTAGTAGAGGAAGCGGTTGCCCGGGAAGGGGTAGCGGGCCAGGACGTACGCCGCCATCGAGCCGAGCAGCATGGTCAGCGGGACCGAGAACACCATCACGATGAGGGTGTTGGCGAAGTAGTCGCCGGTGCCCTTGTCCCAGGCCCGCCCGAAGGCGTCGAAGTTCCAGTTGGAGGGCCAGCTGAGGGCCGAGCCGCCGATCTGCGCGTCGGTCTTGAAGGAGCCGAGTGCCAGCCAGATCAGCGGCAGCACGATCAGCACCGCCCAGAGGACGAGGAAGCCGTGGGAGAAGACGTTGAGGACCATGCCCTCGGAGCGTCCCGCGCCCCGTTCCCCGCCGGTGCCGGCTCCGCCGGACCGCTCCGCGGCGGATTCACCCGGAGCCTTGATCACTGTGGTCATGACGGTCTCCGGCTCAGAACTCGATGCGCTCGCGGCGGGTGGCGCGCAGCGTGATGACGGAAAGGATCATGGTGAGGACGAGCATGACCACGCCCATGGCGCAGGCGTAGCCGCTCTTGCCGAAGTAGAGGAAGTTCCTCATCAGCACCGTGGCCATGACCTCGCTGTGGTGGTCGGGGCCGCCGCCGAACTGACCGGAGGTCATGGTCGACACCAGGACGAACATGTCCATGGCGGCGATGCCCAGGTAGACCGCGGAGGTCTGTACGGAGTCCCACAGCAGGGGCAGGGTGACCCGGAAGAAGGTCTGGGCGCGGCCCGCCCCGTCGAGGAGGGCCGCCTCGTAGATGTCCTTGGGGATGGACTGCATGGCCGCGGAGAAGAGGACGAGGTAGAAGCCCACACCGTGCCAGACCACCACGAGGAGGAGGCACCACAGGACGAGCCTCGGCTCGTTCAGCCATTCGATCGGGTGCATCCGGTCGACGATGCCGAGCCGGATGAGGACGCCGTTGAGCAGGCCGCCCTCGTCGGTGCGGTACACGGCGCCGAAGAGCACCGCGAGGATGGCGAGGGAGAGCACCTGCGGGAAGAAGTAGACGACCTTGTAGAGGCGTGAGCCCGCCACGCCCTGCACGCCGCCGGCCCCGCCCCGCCCGCCCGCGTTCACCATGAAGGCGAAGAAGAGGGCGAGCAGGATGGTGACGGCCGGGACGAACACCAGGAGCAGCAGGTTGTTCCAGAGGGCCCCGCGGAAGACCTCGTCCTTCATCAGGGCGGAGTAGTTGTCCACGCCGACGAAGTCGAACGTCGGGGACTGTCCCGTCCAGTTGGTGAAGGAGTAGCCGAACGTCTGTACGTACGGCCAGATGACGAAGGTCAGATACAGCGCGAGGGGTGCGAGGAGGAAGCCGGCGATGAAGCCGGCCCGTCCCCTGCCCTGGACTACTTGGCTCATGGTGTCCGTCCCTGGTGTGCCGGTGACCGGTGGGGCGTGCTTCAGCTGCGACGGTTGTTCTTGGCGTTGGGGTCCTGCGCCGCCTTGTTGACCGCCGCCTGGGCCCGCTTGATCCACTCCTTCGGCTGAATCCGCTTGGCCATGAGCTCGTTGGACGCGTCCTGGATCGCCGTGTCCATCTCGCTGTACCAGTCGGGGTAAAGGTAATTGAAGGTGTTCGTTCCCGCCGCCTTGAGGGCGGTCACCGCCGACTGGGTGCCGGGACGCAGTTTCACGCCCGGGTCCACGCCGTCCTTGACCACGGTGAGCGAGTTGGCCTGCTGGGCGAAGATGGTCGACCATTCGCGGGACAGCATCGAACGGATGAACTCCAGGCCGCCGGGCTTGTTGGCGGCCTTCTCCGGGACGATGAAGGGCTCGCCGGCGCCGGCCCGGATGGCCTCGAAGGGCAGCTTGCTGTCCGCGAGCACCGGGACCGGCAGGAACTGCATGTCGAAGTCGTCGGGTGTCTGCTTGAGCTGCTCGTTCTCCAGCCAGGAGCCGGACGGGATGAAGGCCGCCTTGTACTGGTTCCAGGCGGTCTGGGACTCGGTGTGGGTCAGGCCGTTCGTGCCCGGCAGGAGCAGGTCCTTCTCGACCACCTCGTAGACCGCCTCGACGGCGGCGAGGGCGGCCGCGCTGCCCTCGAAGGCGTTCGGCTCCAGGTTGTCGATGGCCTTCATGGCCTCCAGACCGCCCTTCTTGGCGATCAGGTCCATGATGACGACGTTGATGTAGTACGGGTACTTGCCCTGGTGGGCGAGGCCGCCGAGGCCGGCCTCCTTGGCCTTGGCGCAGATCGCGAGGAACTCGTCCCAGGTCTTGGGCGGCGTCCAGCCCTTCTCCTTGAAGAGCTTCCCGGAATACCAGAAGCCGTAGACGGTGTAGACGTAGTTCAGCGACACGAACTTGCCGCCCTGCGTGCCCTGTTCGATGGTGCCCGCGATGAGCGTGTCACGGACCTTCTTGCTCGGGTCGTCGAGGGAGGGGGCGTCGAGCACGGGGGTGAGGTCGGCGAGCTGGTTGCTCTTGAAGAGCACGTCCAGCTTGATCCTCTGGGCGCCGGAGTTGTCGACGACGTCCGGCGGGTTGCCGCCGTTGAACCGGGTCTGGAGCTTGCCGGTGATCTCCTGGGTGCCCAGGTGGGAGCTGGTCGTGCCCCACTTCTTGTCGAAAGCGGCCTCCCAGGCCTTCGCGTAGTCGTCGCCGAAGCCGCCCTTGAAGACGACGACGTCCATCTTGCCGCCCTTCGAGACGCCGAAGGGGTTCTCCTTGGAGACGGCGGCCTTGTCGGGGCCCTTCGTCGTGTCCCCACCGCCGGAGGCGCAGGCGGACAGGAAGCTCATCGTCGGCACGCTGATCAGTCCGAGCGCTGCGGAACGCTTGATCAGATCACGGCGGCCGAGGCCCTCACCGGTGGATCCCATGCTCATGTCCTCGCCTTCGTCAGGAGTGTGAAGGAGGCCGGAAATCGCGGCAGTTGCCGTGCACGCGGGCATGACCGCAGGTCCCCCCGGCATCCCCCGGCCCGGGACCGCTCGTTCACGCAGCGGCCCGGACGGGCACAGGTATAGTCCACTTCCGCTCGGCTGAGCAAGATCGTGCACAAGGATCGTCCCCGGCTTTTCCGAGTTGAGACCTGTCCGTCACCTGGGACCGCCGCCGCACGAAGCGACAAGGGCCGCACCCCCTCGTCGGGGGTACGGCCCTATGGTGCCGACAGACGGCGGATCGCTCCGCCTGGCGCGCCCTTAGCCGCGGATGAGGTTCCGCAGGACGTACTGCATGATGCCGCCGTTGCGGTAGTAGTCGGCCTCACCCGGCGTGTCGATGCGGACGACCGCGTCGAACTCCACACCGGTGTCCGTGGTGACCTTGACCGTGCGCGGGGTGGTGCCGTTGTTCAGCTCCTCCACACCGGTGAAGGAGAAGGTCTCCTCGCCGGTGAGGCCCAGCGAGGCCGCGGTGGCGCCCTCGGGGAACTGCAGGGGCAGGACGCCCATGCCGATCAGGTTGGAGCGGTGGATGCGCTCGTAGGACTCGGCGATGACGGCCTTGACGCCGAGCAGCGCGGTGCCCTTGGCCGCCCAGTCGCGGGACGAGCCGGAGCCGTACTCCTTGCCGGCCAGGATGACCAGCGGGATGCCGGCGGCCTGGTAGTTCTGCGAGGCGTCGTAGATGAAGGAGACCGGGCCGCCCTCGACGGTGAAGTCGCGGGTGAAGCCGCCCTCGGTGCCCGGCGCGATCTGGTTGCGCAGGCGGATGTTGGCGAAGGTACCGCGGATCATCACCTCGTGGTTGCCGCGGCGGGAACCGTACGAGTTGAAGTCGCGGCGCTCGACGCCGTGCTCGGTGAGGTACTTGCCGGCCGGGGTGTCGGCCTTGATCGCACCGGCCGGGGAGATGTGGTCGGTGGTGACCGAGTCGCCCAGCTTCGCCAGCACGCGGGCGCCGGCGATGTCGGAGACCGGGGTGGTCTCCATCGTCATGCCCTCGAAGTAGGGGGGCTTGCGGACGTAGGTGGACTGCGGGTCCCACTCGAAGGTGTTGCCGGTCGGGATGGACAGCGCCTGCCACTGGGCGTCGCCCGCGAAGACGTCGCTGTAGGACTTGCTGAACATGTCCTCGCCGATGGCGTTCGCCACGACGTCGTTGACCTCGGCCTCGGAGGGCCAGATGTCCTTCAGGAAGACCGGGTTGCCCTCGGTGTCGATGCCGATGGCCTCGGTGGTGATGTCCACCTTCATGGAGCCCGCGATGGCGTACGCGACGACCAGCGGCGGGGAGGCCAGGTAGTTCATCTTGACGTCGGGGTTGATCCGGCCCTCGAAGTTGCGGTTGCCGGAGAGCACCGAGGTGACCGCGAGGTCGTGCTCGTTGATCGCCTTCGAGATCTCCTCGTCCAGCGGACCGGAGTTGCCGATGCAGGTGGTGCAGCCGTACCCGACGAGGTTGAAGCCCATCTTGTCGAGGTACGGGGTCAGGCCGGCCTTGTCGAAGTAGTCGGTGACGACCTTCGAGCCGGGGGCCAGGGTGGTCTTGACCCACGGCTTGCGGGTCAGGCCCTTCTCGACCGCCTTCTTCGCCACGAGCGCCGCGGCGACCATGACGTAGGGGTTCGAGGTGTTGGTGCAGGAGGTGATCGCGGCGACGGTGACGGCGCCGTGGTCGATCTCGAAGGAGGTGCCGTCGGCCAGGGTGACCAGGGTGGGCTTCGAGGGGCTGCCGTTCGGGTGGTTCGCCGGGGCGTCGGAGGCCGGGAAGGACTCCTTGCCCGCCTCGTCCACGTCGTCGACGTAGTTGCGCACGTCCTGGGCGAACTGCTGGGCGGCGTTCGCGAGGACGATGCGGTCCTGCGGGCGCTTCGGGCCGGCGATGGAGGGGACGACCGTGGAGAGGTCGAGCTCCAGCTTCTCGGAGAAGTCCGGCTCGGCGGCCGGGTCCAGCCACAGGCCCTGCTCCTTGGCGTACGCCTCGACGAGCGCGACCTGCTGCTCGGAGCGGCCGGTCAGGCGCAGGTACTTCAGGGTCTCGCCGTCGATCGGGAAGGTGGCGGCGGTGGAGCCGAACTCCGGCGACATGTTGCCGATGGTGGCGCGGTTCGCGAGGGAGGTGGCGGCGACGCCCTCACCGTAGAACTCGACGAACTTGCCGACGACACCGTGCTTGCGCAGCATCTCGGTGATGGTCAGCACCAGGTCGGTGGCGGTGGTGCCGGTGGGCAGCTCGCCGGTCAGCTTGAAGCCGACGACGCGCGGGATCAGCATGGAGACCGGCTGGCCGAGCATCGCGGCCTCGGCCTCGATGCCGCCGACGCCCCAGCCCAGCACGCCGAGGCCGTTGACCATGGTGGTGTGCGAGTCGGTGCCGACGAGGGTGTCGGGGTAGGCCTGGCCGTTACGGACCATGACCGTGCGGGCCAGGTGCTCGATGTTGACCTGGTGGACGATGCCGGTGCCCGGCGGGACGACCTTGAAGTCGTCGAAGGCGGTCTGGCCCCAGCGCAGGAACTGGTAGCGCTCCTTGTTGCGGCCGTACTCCAGCTCGACGTTCTGCGCGAAGGCGTCCTTCGTGCCGAACTTGTCGGCGATGACCGAGTGGTCGATGACCATCTCGGCGGGCGAGAGCGGGTTGATCTTCGCCGGGTCGCCGCCGAGGGCCTTCACGGCCTCACGCATGGTGGCGAGGTCCACGACGCAGGGGACGCCGGTGAAGTCCTGCATGATCACGCGGGCCGGCGTGAACTGGATCTCCTGGCTGGGCTGGGCCTGGGAGTCCCAGCCGCCGAGCGCCCGGATGTGGTCGGCGGTGATGTTCGCGCCGTCCTCGGTGCGGAGCAGGTTCTCCAGCAGCACCTTCAGGCTGTAGGGCAGGCGGGCGGAGCCCTCGACCTTGTCCAGCCGGAAGATCTCGTACGACTCGTCGCCCACCTGCAGCGTGCTGCGGGCGTCGAAGCTGTTCGCCGACACGACAGTCTCCTTCATGCATGAATTCGCGCGTTTACCGCATCCTGCCGCCACGCCCCTTGGCCAATCCGCTAAGGTAAGGCTAAGTTAGGTAACCCTTACCAGCGGGGGCGGCTGCGGTACGCCTTCGGCAGATATCTCGATGTCGAGATAACTCTAGTACATGTCCGGGTGCGACGACGAGGCACGCACCCGCGCCCGGAGGGGCGAAGGGCGGGGAGGCCGTTTCCGCATACGCCGATCCGGCCCGCGGGACGGCGGACGGAGCCCTCGGGGGGAGGGCCTGTCGAGAGGGCGGAGCGAGGCGGGGCCCGAGGCGCGAGGCGGTCATTCGGCCAGGGCGTGGCGGGCGGCCCAGGCGTTGACGGCCGCGGCGATCTCCTCGGGCCGGTCCTCCGGGCAGAGGTGGGCCGCGGGCCCGCAGTACATGCGCTCCAGCGCCGAGATGTTCCGCTCGCACCAGGCGGCCGCCTCGGGGCCGATCATCAGGGTGGGCGAGCCGTCGAAGGTGAGCAGGAGCTTGGGCACCTCGGGGCTTTCGGCCAGCCAGGCGTCGTACCGCTCGACGACGGCGACGACGTCGGCCGGTTCCCCGCCGATCGGCAGCGAGCGGGCCCACCGGAGCATGGGCAGCCTGCTCTCGCGGGTGGGGTAGGGGGCGCCGTAGACGGCGCGGTCGGCCTCGGCGATGGGGGCGAGCACGGTCTTCAGGATGCTGTCCTCGATGAAGATGTTCCGGTCGAGGACCATCTCCTCCCCCGTTCCCGGGGTGCGTATCGCCTCGAACCGGGCACGCGCGGCGGGCGGATACTCGTCCCAGCCCATCGGGCGCACGATCGTCTCCATGAAGGCGATCCCGCGGACCCGCCCGGGGTGGCGGGCGGCCCGATCGAAGGCGAGCGCACCGCCCCAGTCCTGACCGACCAGGACCACCTCGTCGAGTCCGAGGGCGTCGAACCAGGCGTCCAGGTAGCGCGCGTGGTCGGCGAAGCGGTACTCCCCGCCCGGCTTTCCGGAGCGGCCCATGCCGATGAGGTCGGGGGCCAGGGTGCGGACCGGGCCCTCGACACGGGGCAGTACGCCGCGCCAGAGGTGGGAGGAGGTGGGGTTGCCGTGCAGGAAGACGAAGGGCACGCCCTCGCCGCGGTCCTCGTAGTACATCGTCGAGTCGAGCACGTCGATCGCGGGCATTCCAGGCCCCTCCCAGAGTCATTGGTGCAACTAACGTTCGTGACACCAATGAAGCTATATCGTTAGTGACACCAACGCAAGCGGTAGCATCCCCCCATGACCACGGGAGAGAACGGGGGCGCGGCCGTCCCCGCGCGACTGCGCGAACTGCCCAGCCGGCTACTGGGCCAGGCGTCCACCCACGCACAGCGCCTGGTGACCGAGGCCCTCGGCCGGGCAGATGCGCATAAATGGCACTATGCAGCCATGGTCGCCCTGGAGGAGTCCGGACCGGTGAGCCAGGCCGCGCTCAGCGACCGCACCGGCATCCACCGCAGCGACCTGGTCGCCGTCATCAACGAACTCGCCGAGCGCGAACTCGTCGAGCGGGCCCCCGATCCCGACGACCGCAGACGCAACGTCATCACCCTCACCCCGCTCGGCCGGCGCCGGCTGCGCCGACTGGAGCAGATCCTCGACACGGCCCAGGACGAACTCCTGAGCCCGCTGTCGGCGGCGGAGCGCGCACAGCTGACCCGCCTGCTGGGCCGGATCGTCGAGCACCACGCGTACGGCGCCTCCGCCATGGGACCTGACGGCCAGTAACGCGCGTGAGGGCGCGGCGGGACGCGCCCGACACGCCGGTCGACACGCCGGTCGACACACCCGCCTGCCCCACCCGACGCAGGAGTCATCTCATATCTGAGATACGGTGCCCCCATGGCAGACGACTACCTCGTACGCATCGGCAAGCTCATCCGTGACGCCCGGCAGCATCGGGGCTGGACACAGAGTCAGCTCGCCGAAGCCCTCGGCACCAGCCAGAGCGCAGTGAACCGGATCGAGCGCGGCAATCAGAACATCAGCCTTGAGATGATCGCCCGAATCGGTGAAGCTCTCGACAGCGAGATCGTCTCTCTGGGCTACGCCGGCCCGATGCACCTGCGCGTGGTCGGCGGCCGCCGGCTGTCGGGCGCCATCGACGTCAAGACGAGCAAGAACGCGTGCGTCGCACTGCTCTGCGCCTCGCTGCTCAACAAGGGCCGCACGGTCCTGCGCCGTGTGGCCCGTATCGAGGAGGTCTACCGCCTCCTGGAGGTCCTGAACTCCATCGGCGTCCGCAGCCGCTGGATCAACGACGGCGTCGACCTGGAGCTGGTCCCGCCGGCCCGCCTCGACATGGAGGCCATGGACGCGGACGCGGCCCGCCGGACCCGGAGCATCATCATGTTCCTGGGCCCCCTGCTGCACCGCATGGAGACCTTCCGCCTCCCCTACGCCGGCGGCTGCGACCTCGGTACCCGCACCATCGAGCCGCACATGATCGCCCTGCGCCGCTTCGGCCTGGACATCACCGCGACCGAGGGCATCTACCACGCGAAGGTCGCGGTCGGCGTTTCCCCCGACCGCCCGATCGTGCTGACCGAACGCGGGGACACGGTCACCGAGAACGCGCTGCTGGCGGCCGCCCGGCACGACGGCGTCACCGTCATCCGCAACGCCTCCTCGAACTACATGGTCCAGGACCTGTGCTTCTTCCTGGAGGCGCTGGGCGTCAAGGTCGAGGGCGTCGGTACCACCACGCTCACCGTCCACGGCGTCCCGAACATCGACGTGGACGTGGACTACTCCCCCTCCGAGGACCCGGTCGAGGCGATGAGCCTGCTGGCCGCGGCGGTCGTCACGGAGTCGGAGCTGACGATCCGCCGGGTCCCGATCGAGTTCATGGAGATCGAACTCGCGGTGCTGGAGGAGATGGGCCTCGACCACGACCGCTCGGCGGAGTACTCGGCGGACAACGGCCGCACCCGGCTGGTCGACCTCACGGTCCGCCCCTCGAAGCTCGAAGCGCCGATCGACAAGATCCACCCGATGCCCTTCCCCGGGCTGAACATCGACAACGTGCCCTTCTTCGCGGCCATCGCCGCCGTCGCCCAGGGCCAGACCCTCATCCACGACTGGGTGTACGACAACCGCGCGATCTACCTGACGGACCTGAACCGCCTGGGCGGCCGCCTCCAGCTGCTGGACCCCCACCGCGTCCTGGTCGAGGGCCCCACCCGCTGGCGCGCCGCGGAGATGATGTGCCCGCCGGCCCTCCGCCCGGCGGTGGTCGTCCTCCTGGCGATGATGGCGGCCGAGGGCACCTCGGTGCTGCGCAACGTCTACGTGATCAACCGCGGCTACGAGGAACTGGCCGAACGCCTCAACTCGGTGGGCGCCCAGATCGAGATCTTCCGCGACATCTGAGTCGGCCCGTGGCTCGGGGCCCGGTCAACTGCCGGGCCCCGTCCGGAGAAGGAGCAGGTCACCGCCGTTAGACTCGCCCCATGGGGGATTTCGCGAGCAGGGGCCGCACAGTCCTGTGCGCATGGTGCAACCGGCAGATTCCGCAGGAACGGCGCTGGTTCCCACGCCGGTACTGCAACCGCCGGCACAAGTGGCGACACCGGATCACGGAAACGATCGGCAGCATCCTCGACAGCGCCTGAGGCCCTCCGCGCCACGGCCGGATGGGCGGGCGAGCCGGGCGGCACGCCGCGCGGCTCAGCCGCTGCCGCCGCAGGCGCCGGACGCACGGTGGCCCATCGGGCACCGAGGCGGGAACACTATGCTCGGAAGATCTGCTCGCCTGCCCACAGGGGTGGCGCGGTTGCCCGGCACGGACCGCCCGGAGGACACGGCGTGACCCTCACGATCACCCCGGCCCGCGCCTTCCGGGCCGCGCGGCTGGTCACCGACGGGCTCGATCCCAAGACCTGGATCATCGCCGACACCGTGCTGATCGGCTGGCACACCGGCCGCCTCGCGGGCGTCGGATGGGGGCTGCTCGGCTGCCTGTTCGCCGCGGGCATTCCGCTCGCCTTCATCACGTACGGGATCCGCCGGGGCCGTTGGGCCGACCGGCACGTCGGGGCACGGCCGCAGCGCATCCTCGTGATGGCCTTCGCCAGCGCCTCCGTGGCCACCGGCACCCTGCTGATGTGGGCCTTCGGCGCTCCCCGGACGATGATCGCGCTGATCGCGGCGATGCTGGCCACCCTGGCGGCCCTCCTCGCCGTGACCCCCGCATGGAAGATCAGCGTGCACGCGGGGGTGTCCTGCGGGAGCGTGGCCCTGCTCGCCATGACGTACGGGGCGTGGGTGCTCCTGGCCTGCCCCGTCGTCGCCGTCGTCGGCTGGTCCCGGGTCCGGCTCCGCGACCACACCCTCGCGCAGGTCCTCGCGGGTGCCGCGGTCGGCGGGGCCGTCGCGGCCGGCACGTTCGCACTGGCCCGTTAGGGGGAGCGCACGCAGGGACGCCGCCGGTCTCGACCGGCGCCACCGCACCTACGGCGGCTGGATACCGCCCACCGTGGCCGCGCTGCTCCCGGAGTACCGCACCTCCGCGTCCTGCGACACGACGCGGCCGACGCGGCGACTGACCGGACCGGTTCGCAGCGGTCGGGTGCGGCAGGGGCGTCCGCTGCCAGGGTGGGAGTCGAAAGGAGGCCTCGTGATCTCTGCACTCAACCGGCTGGTCGACCTTGTCGAGGAGCACCTCGCCGACGAGCCCGACGTCCGGGGGCTGGCGGGCACGCTCGGCACGACCGAATACCACCTGCGCCGGATGTTCTCTTCCTTGGCCGGCATGCCGCTGTCGGAGTACGTGCGGCGCCGGCGCATGACCGTCGCCGCCGCCGACGTCGTCCGCGGCGAGGCGGATCTGCTGAGCATCGCGGTCCGGTACGGATACGGCTCGGGCGAAGCGTTCGGACGCGCCTTCCGCGCGGTCCACGGCGCCGGACCCGGTGAAGTGCGCCGCGCCGGAGGCCCCTTGCGCACACAGCCACAGCTCAGGTTCCGCCTGACCGTCGAAGGGAACACCCCCATGGACACCCGCCTCGTCAACCGGCCCGCCTTCCGCCTCGTCGGACACGCCGCCCGGGTCCCACTCATCCACCGGGGCGTCAACCCGCACATCCGGCAGCACATCGCGGCGCTGCCGCAGGAGGAGCACCTGCGGCTGAAGGCCTTGAGCGACACCGAACCGGGCGGCCTGCTGCAGGTCTCCGACGGCGTGGATCCCGACGGCACGGAGGGCAGCGAACTGACCTACCTGCACGGGGTCGCACTCGACCGGGACACTCCGGCCCCGGACGGCCTCGACGCCATCGAGGTGGCGGGCGGGATGTGGGCGGTCTTCCGTACCAGCGGACCGCATCCGCAGGCCCTGCAGACGGCCTGGGCGGCGACCGCGACCGACTGGTTCCCCTCCAACCCGTGGCGCCTGCGACCGGGCCCGTCGATCGTGGCCACCCTCGAACGCGCGGCTGACTTCAGCACCGCGACGTGCGAGCTGTGGCTCCCGGTCGAACCGGCCCAGGGGGTGTAGCGCGCACCACCGCCCTGCGTCTTCGCCCCGTTCGCCCGCGTCTGGGCACCGGCGCCGATCACCGCCGCCACCATTCCGCCGGTAATCGGTGGTCCGGTGCGCGGGGCGTGGCCTACGTTGGCGCGATGGTGCGCGTACGTGAGATGGACGCGGCGGACGTCGAGGCCGTCTCGGCGGTCCGGGTCCGGGGCTGGCAGGCGGCGTACGCCGGCATCGTTCCCCAGGCCTACCTGGACGCGATGACGGTCGAGGACGACGCCGACCGGCGGCGGCAGCGGCTGCTCGACCCCGGGCGGGAGTCCTGGGACCTCGTGGCCGTCGGCGACCGCGGCCCGGTGGGGTGGGTCTGCTGCGGGCCCTCCCGCGGTGAGGTGTCCGGCGGGACGGGGCCGGTGGGTGAGGTCTACGCCCTGTACGTGGCGCCGGACCTGATCGGCACGGGCATCGGCCGCCGGCTCCTCGGTGAGGCCCACGCCGCGATGAGGCTCCGGGGCTTCAAAGGATCGGCCCTGTGGGTCCTCGAGGACAACCTCCGGGCCCGGCGCTTCTACGAACGGGCCGGCTACGGCCCCGACGGTGCGACGCAGGACGACGTCTACGCCGGGGTCACCCTCTCCGAGCTCCGCTACCGGCGGGCGCTCTGACGCCGTGTTCGACTACCACGGGCGGGTCCCCGGGACCGTCGCAGCCCGGAGCACGGAGATCGCCGGTCCGGTCTGCTCGACCTGCCGGTGGACGAGCGGCGAGTTGTTCCTCCGCGTCGGCGGCTTCCGCGACCACCGAGACCGCGAAGTCCTGGACCTCTTCGGCGAGGTCGGCCGCCGATTCGGGCCGATGGGGCACGCGGGTCTCGCCAGGAGGGGACGCGGACCGGCAGAATCGGGCTCCGGCAGGGGAACGAGGGGACGGGCATCGGCATGGCATTCGGCAGGAACGCAGGCGGCGCAGAGGCGGGTACGGAGGTTCCGGTGCTCCCCGGGGCACCGCTGCTCGGATCGCTCCACGACCTGAAGTCGGACTCCCTCGGCACCTACCTGCGGGCGCAGCAGCGGCGCGGTGACGTCGTGCGGGTCTCGGCCGGGCCGCCCGGGATGCGGGCCGACCTGTACTGCGTGTTCTCCCCCGAGGGCGTCCAGCAGGTGCTCGCCTCCCAGGCGGCCAACTTCCGCAAGGACAACGCCTTCTACCAGGAGGTCCGGGACTCCTTCGGCAACGGCCTGCTGACCAGCCAGGACGAGGACTACCTGCGCCAGCGCCGGCTCGTGCAGCCGCTGTTCACGCGACGCCGGGTGGACGGGTACGCCGGGGCTGTCGCCGCCGAGACCGCCTCCGTCGTCGCCGCCTGGGAGGAGGCCCTGGACGGCGTAGTCGACGTCTCCGACGAGATGACACACCTCGCGCTGCGCGCGGTCGCCCGGATCCTCTTCGGCACCGACGTCGAGGCCACCGCCGACGTCGTGGCCCGCTGCTTCCCGGTGATCACGGACTACGTGCTGCGCCGCGGTTACTCCCCCGCCAACATCCCGCGCCACTGGCCGACCCCGGGCAACCGGCGGGCGGCTGCCGCGCTGGACGAGCTGTACGGGGTCTGCGACCAGATCATCGGCCGTCGGCGGCAGGCCGGTGCGAGCGCCGCGGGCCCGGGCGGGGACGCCACGGGCGAGGATGCCGCGGGCGACGACGCGTCCGCCGAGGGCGCTCGCGCCGCAGACGCCTCCAGTGAGGACCTGCTGACGCTGCTGGCCGCCGCCCGCAGTTCCGACGACGGGGAGTTCGACGCAGCCGAGCTCCGCGACCAGGTGCTGATCTTCCTGCTCGCCGGGCACGAGACGACCGCCACCTCCCTCTGCTTCGCCCTGCACCTGCTGTCCCGCCACCCCGAGCAGCAGGACCGGGCCCGCGAGGAGATCACCCGCGTCCTGGGCGACCGTACGCCGCAGGCCTGCGACCTGGACCGGCTCCCGTACCTCTCGCAGGTGGTCAAGGAGGCCATGCGGCTGTATCCGGCGGCTCCGGTCATCGGCCGCAAGGCCGTGGCCGCCACCCGGATCGGGGAGCACGCCATCCCGGCGGGCGCGGACGTGATCCTGGCCCCGTGGGTGACGCACCGCCATCCGGAGCACTGGCCCGACCCGGACCGCTTTGATCCGGAGCGCTTCACCCCGGAGGCGGAGGCCGGGAGGCCGCGCTACGCGTGGTTCCCCTTCGGCGGCGGTCCGCGCGCCTGCATCGGGCAGCACTTCTCGATGCTGGAGTCGGTGGTCGCGCTGGCGATGATCCTGCGGGCGTACGCGTTCGAGGCGGTGGACGCGGAGATCCCGGTCGGCGCGGGTATCACCCTGCGGACGGAGGGTCCGGCGCGCTGCCGGGTCCGTCGCGTGGACCGGTAGCGGCCGCCCGGCCATCATGGCCGGATGGACGAGGAGATTCCGGGCCGTCTGTCGCCGTACGTACGCAGGCCGGAGCGCGGGTTGCTGCCCGGCTCGCCCGCCCCGCTGCCGCTGCGGCGCCGGATCGGCGGCTTCTTCCTCTTCCGGTTCCTGGCCGCGCTGCCCGACGACCTCGCCGACGCCGTGGCCGCGCTGCTCGACCCCTTCGAACGGGCTGCCCGCCTGGCCGGGCGGCTTCTCCACGGGCCGGCCCTGCGCGGCGCCTGGTCCAGTGGCGCCGGCCGCTTCGCGCTGGCCCTGCACGGCTTCCACTGGACGCGCTGGCAGGCCGAGACCGCGGGCCCCGGGGGCATGTTCACCGCGCGGCGCGGCGACGGGCCGGGGGCGGCGGGCACCGTCACCGCCCGGCCGCCGTGGGGCCGCGGCGACCCGGCGCGCGGGGCGCACACGTCCGCCTGCGCCCTGCGCCGCGTACCCCGGCTGCGCCGCAGGCCGGCCCGGGTGGACCTGGTCTTCGCCGACGGCTCGTGGCTGGCCCTGCGGATGGACACCCGGGCCGACGCGGCGCGGCTGCGTGCCGCGCTCGGGCCCGCGCGGAGCACAGCCGTGCCGGGCGCGGCACCAGCATCGGCACCGCCACCGGCATCGGCACCGGCATCGGCACCGCCACCGGGCTGCCCGCCCGGGCAGGCGCCCGGGCCCGGGCCGGATATCGGGGTGCGGGCCGGCCGGGGCACGCCATAGGGTCGATGCCCGTGGAACCACTCAGTGAGAAACAGATCCGTGCGTCCTTCGTGAACTGCACCAAGGGCGAGGCCGCGCGCATGCGCCTGCCCCTCGACTTCGCCGACCTGCCCTGGCAGGACCTCGCCTTCCTGGGCTGGGTGGATCCCGGCGCGCCGCTGCGCGCGCATCTGGTGGTGCCCCGGGAAGAGGGCCCGTTGGGGATCTCCCTGCGCGTGCCGTCCGTGGGCCGCACCAGCGCGGTCAAGTCCAGCCTGTGCCAGATCTGCCTGACGGGCCACGCCTCCTCCGGAGTCACGCTGCTCGCCGCGCCGCTGGCGGGCGCCCGCGGCCGCGAGGGCAACACGGTCGGCACGTACGTGTGCGCGGACCTGGCCTGCTCCCTGTACGTGCGCGGCAAGCGGCAGCCGAAGCTGCGCGCCGGCCGGCAGGAGGAGTCGCTGACCGTGGACGAGCGCCTCGCGCGCATGGAGGCCAACCTGAACGGCTTCGTGTCCCGTGTCACCGGGGTCCCGGTGGCCTGAGCCGGGGTCACCCGTGCGCGGCGGCCGACGGCTCAGATGCGGTCGGCCGCGGGTTTGTGGTTGCCTTGGAGGCGTTCGAGGTCGGAGGGGCGGACCTGGATGACGAAGAGCGCGATCACGGCGCCGACCAGGGTGAACAGGGCCGCGACGACGAAGGCGGTGCTGATGCCCGAGGTCAGCACCTGGTCGCTCCAGGGCTTGGGGAGCCGGCCGGTGCGTTCGAAGAGGGCCCTCTGCACGGGGCCGGCCGTGGCGAGGAAGTCGGGCACCTGCTCCTTGGCCTCGTTGCGGCTGGCCGTGCCGTAGACGGTCACCAGGATCGACAGGCCGAGCGAGCCGCCCACCTGCTGCATCGTGTTGAGCAGTCCGGACGCCGCTCCCGACTCGCGGTCGGGGACGTTGGAGAGGGCCATCAGCGTCAGCGAGACGAACTGCAGGCCCATGCCGAGGGCGAAGAACAGCATCGGGCCCAGGATGCTGCCGAGGTAGGTGGAGTGGACGTCGATCCGGGTCAGCCAGGCCAGCCCGACCGCCGAGGACAGGGCGCCGCAGACCATGAACGGTTTGGGCCCGAGCTTCGGCAGGAGTTTCGCGGTGAGGCCGGCGCCCACCGCGATCACCGCGCTGACGGGCAGGAAGGCCAGGCCGGCCTGGATGGGGGTGAAGCCGAGCACGATCTGCACGAAGAGGGTCAGGAAGAAGAACATGCCGAAGATCGCGCAGGCGAGCATGAGCATGATCCCGTAGGTCCCGGCCCGGTTGCGGTCGGCGAACATGTGCAGCGGGGTGATCGGCTGCGGCGATCGCCGCTCGTTGAGGATGAACAGCGTCAGCAGCACCACGGCGGCGCCGAAGGAGCCGAGGGTCACCGGGTCGCGCCAGCCTTCCTGGGAGGCCCGGATGAAGCCGTAGACGAGCGCGACCATACCCGCGGTGGACAGCAGCGCGCCCGCGAGGTCGAAGTGTCCCGGGTGGCGTTCGGACTCGCGCAGGACCTTCCGGGCCAGTACGGCGATCACCAGCGCGATGGGGACGTTGACGAAGAGGACCCAGCGCCAGTCGAGCCACTCGACGAGGATGCCGCCCGCGAGGAGGCCGATCGCGCCGCCGGCCGCCGAGACGCCCGCGAACACGCCGAACGCCCGGTTGCGGGCGGGGCCTTCGCGGAAGGTCGTGGTGATCAGCGCGAGGGAGGTCGGCGAGGCGATGGCGCCGCCGACGCCTTGGAGGGCCCGCGCGGCCATCAACTGGCCCTCGTTCTGGGCGAGTCCGCCGAGGAGCGAGGCGAGGCCGAAGAGCAGGACGCCGAAGATGAAGACCCGTTTGCGGCCGAGGATGTCACCGGTGCGGCCGCCGAGGAGCAGCAGGCCGCCGAAGGCGAGGGTGTAGGCGTTGACGACCCAGGAGAGGCTCTCGGTGGAGAAGTCCAGCGCGGTCTGGATGTGCGGCAGGGCGATGTTCACGATCGTGATGTCGAGGACCACCATGAGCTGGCAGGACGCGATGACGAACAGGGCGAGTCCGTTGCCGCCTCCCCGGACCGCGCCGTCCTTGCCGTCGGTCCGTCTGCTGCTCGGTGTCGCGTTCGGGTCCACCCTCCCGACGCTAAGCCCGTGCCCGGGGGGTCACCACTCGAACGGCCTAGTGCCGGTGACATTTCACATGTCACACTACGATCATGGATGACTTCCTCAGGCTCTCCGCGCGCACGGCCCGATTCACCCACGGCGCCCCGCGGGCACTGTCCTTCGGGGACGACGGCCGGCTGCTGTGGTTCCTCCGGTCGACCGGACCCGCCGACCCCTTCGACAGCCTCTGGGTGCTCGATACCACCACCGGCGCAGAGATCCGGCTTGCCGATCCCCGCGAGCTGTGCCCCGAGCCCGGCCCCCTCCCCGCCGCCGAGCGCCGGCTGCGCGAGCGGACCCGGCTCGTCGCGGCCGGGATCGGCTCCTACGCCCTCTCCGGCGACGGGCGCCGTGCCGCCTTCGCGCTGTACGGACGGCTCTACGAGGTCACCGCCGACGGCGCCGGCACCCTCAGGGAGATCCCCGCCGCCGGCCCCGCGCTGGACCCGCGGCCCAACTCCGACGGCTCGCGCACCGCCTACGTCGCCGACGACGTCCTGTACGTCGCCCCCGGCGGCCGGATCAGCCCCGACGACGGCGCCCGCTGGGGCCTGGCCGAGTTCGCCGCCGCCGAGGAGCTCGGCCGCTCCCGGGGCCACTGGTGGTCCCCCGACAAGATCACGCTGCTCGCCGCCCGCGTCGACGAATCCGCCCTCCAGCGGCGGTGGTTCGCCGACCCCGCCCACCCCGAGCTGCCGGCCGAGGACTTCGCCTACCCGGAGGCGGGCGGCCCCAACGCCGACGTGCAGCTGTGGGTGCTGGGCCCGGACGGGCCCCGTACCCGGATCCGCTGGGACGCCGAGGCCTTCCCGTACGTCTCCGACGCGGGCTGGGAGTCGGCCGGGGAGATCCTGCTGACGGTCCAGGACCGGCTCCAGCAGACCGTGCTGCTGCTCTCCGCCGACCCGGCCACCGGCCGCACCCGCGAGCTGTCCCGCACCACGCACCCCCGGTGGGTGGACCCCCTGGTCCCCGGCACCCCGGCCCGCCTGCCCGACGGCCGGATGCTGACCTCGGCCGACACCCCCGGCGCAGCCGCCCGGGCCCTCGCCGTGGACGGGGTCCTCCTCACCGGCGACGGCGTCCAGGTCCGCGGGGTGGCCGGGGTCCACGAGGGCCGGCTGCTGATCGAGGCCGGACTGCGCGACCCGGCCGAGCAGCAGGTGCTGCTGCTGGACACCGCCACCGGCGAGACGACCCCGCTCGCCGACGGGCCCGGCGTCCACAGCGTGTCCGCCTCCGCCGGGTTCCTGCTGCTGACCTCCGCCGACGCGGACGGCGTGCGACGCGTCGTACGCACCCCCGACGGGCGGGAGCTGAGCCCCGCCGACCTGTCGCAGCCGCTGCCGTACCGGGTGGCCCCGGTCCTGGAGCGGGTCACGGAGCACGGCGTCCCCACCGCGCTCGTGCTGCCCCGCGGGCACGTCCCCGGCCGGAAGCTGCCCGTCCTGATGGACAGCTACGGCGGCCCCGGCGCCCAGGACATCACCGCCGACCCGCGCCGCTGGCAGCACCGCCAGTGGTGGGCCGACCAGGGCTTCGCGGTGGTGACCGTCGACAACCGCGGCACCGCGTACGTCTCGCCCGCCCACACCCACGCCATGTACCGCGGCTTCTCCGACGTCACCCTGGACGACCAGGTCGCGGCGCTGCACGCGCTGGCCGCCCGCCCCGGCGACCTCGACCTCGGCCGGGTCGGCATCCGCGGCTGGTCCTACGGCGGCTACCTGTCGGCGATGGCCGTGCTGCGCCGCCCCGACGTCTTCCACGCCGCGGCCGCCGGGGCCGCGCCGACCGACTTCCGGCACTACGACACCGCGTACACCGAGCGCTACCTCGGCCTGCCGCAGGACCACCCGGACGTCTACGAACGGGACTCGCTGCTGCCCGACGCCCCGAAGCTGTCCCGGCCCCTGCTGCTGGTCACCGGACTGGCCGACGACAACGTCCACCCCTCGCACACCCTGCGCCTGTCCCAGGCCCTGACGGACGCGGGCCGCCCCCACCGGCTGCTGGCCCTGCCGGGCGTCACCCACATGACCCCGGGCGGCACCCGCGAGAAGATCATGGCGCTGGAACTCGACTTCTTCCGCCGCGAACTCGCCTAGTACAGCGGCTGTAGATCGGATCTTCATGGTTGTTGGGTGGCTTGTCGCCGGTAGTGGCTCGTGCACGGGCGGGGTGAGTAGGTTGCGTCGCGCGGCGCTCAGGTACGGGTCGCCGCCGTAGACCTCACCACCGGTGACCCACCTTCCCCGGACTCCGGCGTCCAGGGCCTGGGCGATCATCTCGGTGGCCAAGGCGGGCTTGGCAGGTCCGCGAGCAGCCCCAGCACGAACGCCCCTGCTCGGCGGCGGGGTTCACCCGGGCGAACCGTCCCGCCACCTTGCCCATCAGGCCCGCGTCAGACCGGTTGTCCGCTGTCAGAGGGTGGCAGCACGCAGCACGATCAGGGCGACGGAGGCCATAGTGAGGACCACCGCAGGAGACGCGCCTTTGCGGTCGCCGGCGCGCAGGTGGAAGGCGACCGCCCCGGCGAAGTAGAGCGTCAGGCCGATCGCGGCGGCGATTCCGACGGGTCCCCACCGGAGTCCGGCTATCACACCGGCCGCGCCCGCGATCTGAGCGCCGATCAGGAAAGCCATCATGCTCTGCGGCACTCCGAGGGCGGACATCTGCTCGGTGATGTGCCGCGTCCGCAGAGACTTGGCCCCGGCCGATACCAGGAGAAGCGCCGACATGAACACGGTGACGACGGCAAGGGAGACGAACATGGCTGAAACCTCAATCGTGCGAGATGCGAGTAAGGGGGCGTGCGCACCTCGACGACGATAGGCGGCCGTCAGGTACCTCCAGGTAACCTTCGGGGCATGAGCCTGCGACCCGGAATTGCCTTCCTCGCCGACTGTCCCGCTCTCCTGGCCATGGAGATCATCGCCAGCAAGTGGTCCATGGTCACGCTCTTCGCGCTGACCGACGGCCCGATGCGCCACGGCGAGCTGGTCGAGCTGAGCGGTGGCATTTCGCGCAAGGTACTGACCCAGACGTTGCGTCGGCTCCAAGCCAACGGGCTCGTCGAGCGGCACGCGTACGCCGAGGCGCCGCCGCGCGTGGAATACGGCCTGACCGATCTCGGGCGAACCCTGGAGGAGCCCATCAGGATGCTCACCGCATGGGCGCGGGAGAACGGCGAGGCGGTCGTCACCTTCCGGGAAGCAGCCGAGGCGGCCAGGACCATCGAGGCGGATCAGGCGGCCCCGGGGAAGACCCCTCATGTTGATGAGAACCCGAGCCGTTTCTGAGCAAGAGAAGAGGCTGGACCTGTAGACGCTGCCGTCGCCGGAGACTTGGCCATCCTCGTGATCGGGGCCCTCCTGCAAGGGCCCGACGACGACCGTCACCTCAGGGTCAAGCCCCTGGTCCTGAAGGCGCTCCCGCAACCGAACCCAGAGGGCGCTCGCACCAGTCCGCAGATACTCGGTGTACTGGAGACGATGCTCGAAGCCACGAGCTCAGCCTTCCAGTCCGCCCGGCGCAGCAGCACGGATGAGGCCACCCGTGATCGACGACGGGCGGCGGCAACGACAGGCCGCTCCGCGCAGTGATCAAGAACTACAGCTGGAGCACAGGACCATCCGCCGTGTCCGTCCTGTCCGTCCGCGGGCGGTCAGGGCTGCGGGGCGAACACCATGCGCACCACGGCGACGGCGACCAGTACCGCCGCCGGCGCGTACCACCAACGCCCCAGCCGGCCCGTGTTGACACCGGCCGCCGTCCCCGCGAGGGCCATCAGCTCCACCGCCAGCCCGAGCCCCGCCATCAGCCGCGCGGTGCCCGTCACCGTACGGTCCCAGGGGCCTTCGGACGCGGTGAGCCACGCGCCCAGCACGAAGAACCCCGCCAGCGCGTGCAGTCCCACCAGCGCGGCCGCCCATGCGGCCGTGGCCGCGTGGGCGCGCACGGCCCGGGCTGTCCGCCGCTCAGTCATTCAGGGCCCGCCTCGCGTTGTCGATGTTCGCTCCGAAGCCACGACCGTAGGCCTGCGCCTCGTCCGTGCGCCAGCCCGGTCCGCCGTTGTACCTGGCGGCCAGTTCCCGGTAGTGGGCGGGGGTCATCTCCTCGGCGGGCACGTTCGCGAACGAGCTCTCCGCCTTGAGCTGGGCGAGGTACTCGGAAGCGATGTAGATGTTCGTCGAGGGATTCTGCGTCGCCTTCTGGATCTCGTCCCGCTGGTCCCGCGTGAGGTTCTCCGGGTCGTAGCCGAGCACTTCGGCGGAGCGGCGGAGCTGGATGGCGATCGGCCCCATGGACGTCTGGTCCGCCTCGCCCGACAGGCCGGCCTTGTCCGCCGCCCACTGGAACTCCGGCCAGACCTCGTACTGGCTCCGCCGGTAGTTCACCGCGATGTTGTCGGCCCACTTCGGGTCGCCCTGGACCTCCTTCCAGGCGATTCCCGCGATCATGTCGGCCGGCAGGCCCGTGTACGCGGCCGCGTCCCTGATGTGCGCGCGGTTCGCGCGGATCCACTCGCGCCGGTCCTCGTCCGAGTCCGACGGCAGCCACTTGTTCTGGTCCATGGCGTCCGGGAGTCCGGCCAGCCGGGACCGGATCTCCCGCAGCTTGGGGGAGACGGTGTCGTCGCCGACGTTCGCGGCGATGCCGTCGACGCGGGGGCCGCCGCCGGGCAGCACGGCGTGGGGATCGTGCGCGGCCTCTCCCACCTCCTGCCGCAGGGCGGGCATCCCGGCGAGGAGCACCGACGGGTGGGGCAGGTCGCCGCGGAAGTCGGGCAGGTTCTTGAGGGCCTTGCCGAGCTCGGCCACGCACAGGGTGCGCGCCTCGTGTTCGATGCGCTCGGCGTCGCCGAAGGCGTGCTCGGCACTGCTGTAGTGCCGCTCCGCCTCCTCGCGGATCTCATCGACGTCGATCGTGATCTCCGCCAGCCAGTCGAGGACTCCGGTGCGCTTGCGCAGGTCCTCCCACTGCCTCATCGGCTCGGCCCGCTGGGCGGTCTCGGTCACCGGGCTCGCCACCCGCGCCATGACCCCGGAGAGGGCGCGCTCGCTCGACAGGCCGCTCTCGTAGCGCCCCTTGGCGCGGCCCACCGCCTCGGCGTAGTCGACGAGCGCCGCGTGGACGCTGCGGAAGGCGCCCGACAGGGCGGTGGCCAGCTTCTCCGCCTCGCCCAGGCGCTTGACGTACAGCTCCTCGGCGTCGCTCACCCACTGGGTCCGCGTCGCCTTCAGGAAGGCGGAGTCCGCCGAGTCCAGGAGCAGGTGGAGCCGGCGGTACTCGTGGGCGGTGCGCTCGATGAGGGGAGGGCTGCACAGTTCGAGGAACTCGACCTCGGTGCGGTAGGCCATGCCGGTCACCGGTCCTCGGCCGGTATGAACCGACCCTTTTCGAGCACGGTACGGAAGGCGTCCTCCGTGGCGGAGTCGGTCTGCGCGTAGTCGCCGCCCGCCACCTTGAGTTTGGTGGCCAGCGCGGCCAGGAGCGACACCGTGTCCAGGTACTGGTCGTTGCCGAACCGCGCGAAGGAGTCCAGGGCGGCGGACACGTCCTGGTGGGACCGGGGCACCCTGGCCATGACCGCCGTCTCGCCGTCGGGCCGCCCCGCGTACAACAGGCCCGCCAGCTCCACGAGAAGATGAGAACTTCCGTTGATGGAAGCGGCGTTCGCCTCGAAACCACCGCTACTCGATGTCATGTCCACCCCTAGATCATGTGTGGGGGGTGATGCTACGCGGGACCAGGGGTGATACCGGGCAGCGGAAGGACCCGGGGCCGATCGTGTCGGCCCCGGGTCCCCCTCTTCCCGTGATCCCCGTCAGTCACCCGGGAAGTGGCACGCCACCTCTCGCGAGGCGGCAAGACGCAGCAGCGGGCGTTCCGTGCGGCAGACCTCCTGGGCCTTGGGGCAGCGCGGGTGGAAGGTGCAGCCCGGAGGTGGGGCGACCGGGCTCGGCGGGTCGCCGAGCAGCACGATCCGCTCCCGCCGCCGCTCCGCCGCCGGGTCCGGCAGCGGTACGGCGGACAACAGCGCCCTGGTGTAGGGGTGCTGGGGGTTCTCGTAGAGGGACGCCTTGTCCCCGATCTCCACGATCCGGCCGAGGTACATGACGGCGACCCGGTCGCTGACCCGTTTGACCACCGACAGGTCGTGCGCGATGAACACGTACGCGAGGCCCAGTTCCGTGCGCAGCCGCTCCATCAGGTTGACGATCTGCGCCTGGACGGAGACGTCGAGCGCGGAGACCGGTTCGTCGGCGACGATCAGCCGCGGTTCGGTGGCCAGCGAGCGCGCGATGCCGATGCGCTGGGCCTGGCCTCCGGAGAACTCGTGCGGGTAGCGGTCGATGTGCTCGGGGATCAGACCGACGAGCTCCATCAGGTCGGCGGCGCGGCGGCGGGCGTCCCCCGCACTGCGGCCCTGTACCAGCAGCGGTTCGGAGATGATCCGGGCCACGGTCTGGCGGGGGTTGAGCGAGGAGTGCGGGTCCTGGAAGACCATCTGGATGTTCCCGCGCAGCGGGCGCAGGGCTCCCTGTGACATGCGGCTGATGTCCTGGCCCTCGAAGGCGATCCGGCCCGAGGTGGGCTCCAGCAGCCGTACGAGCATCCGTCCGGTGGTGGACTTCCCGCAGCCCGACTCCCCGACGAGGCCGAGGGTCCGGCCGGCCTCGAGGTCGAAGGAGACCCCGTCGACGGCGCGCACGGGCGCCCCCCGGCGCCCGGTCGCCGACCGCCGGCCGGGGAAGGTCATGGTGAGGTCCTTCACGGACAGCAGTGGTACGCCGGTGCGCTTGACCGTGTCGGTCGTGGGCTCGGTCATCGGGCCGCCTCCTCGACGGCGGGGACCCCGGCGAAGTGGCAGGCGACGGTCCGCCCGGGGCCGTCCCCGTACGCGGCCGGCTCGGGCCGCTCGGCGGTGCAGCGTTCGGCCGCCCGGGGGCAGCGCGGTGCGAAGGCACAGCCGGGGGCCGGTGCGAGGAGGGACGGCGGGGAGCCGGGGATGAAGGGGAGCGGTTCGTCGTCGGCGGTGTCGAGGCGGGGCAGCGAGTCGAGCAGCCCCCGGGTGTAGGGGTGGGCGGGTTCGGCGAAGAGCGCGTCGACGGGAGCCTGTTCGGCGGCGCGGCCGCCGTACATGACCAGGACCTCGTGGGCGACGCGGGCCACGACACCCAGGTCGTGGGTGATCATCACGACGCCGAGGCCGCGTTCCTGCTGGAGCCTCGCGATGAGTTCGAGGATCTGCGCCTGCACGGTGACGTCCAGGGCGGTGGTCGGTTCATCGGCGATCAGCAGGTCGGGTTCGCAGGCCAGGGCCATGGCGATCATCGCGCGTTGGCGCATGCCTCCGGAGAACTGGTGCGGGTACTCCCCCGCCCGGCGGGCCGGTTCCGGGATGCCGACCTCGCCGAGCATGTCGACGGCGCGCCTGCGCGCGGCGGCCCGCCCGGCCTTGAAGTGGACGCGGAAGTGTTCGGCTATCTGCTCGCCGACGGTGTAGTAGGGGTGCAGGCTGGAGAGCGGATCCTGGAAGATCATGGCCATCCGGCGGCCGCGGACCGTGCCGAGCTCGCGCTCGCTCAGACCGATGAGCGGTCGGCCGGCGAGCGCGACGGAGCCGCCGACCTCGACGGCGCCGCGGTGCAGGCCCATGACGGCGAGCGAGGTGACGGACTTGCCGGAGCCGGATTCGCCGACGATGCCGAGGGTGCGGCCGGACTCGACGGTGAAGCCGACGGAGTCGACGGCGCGGACGGCGCCCCGAGGGGTGGTGAAGGTGACGTGCAGGTCGCGTACTTCGAGGAGCGGAGCGGCCATCAGTACCTCACTCTCGGGTCGATGACGGCGTACAGGAGGTCGACGACGAGGTTGGCGACGACGATGAAGAAGGCCGCGAGGAGGGTGACGCCGAGGACGACGGGCTGGTCGGAGTTGACGAGGGCGCCGTAGAAGAGCCGTCCGATGCCTGGGAGGCCGAAGATGGACTCGGTGATGACGGCGCCGGCGAGCAGACCGCCGAGGTCGATGCCGAAGATGGTCAGGATCGGCGTCATCCCGGAGCGCAGGCCGTGTTTGACGACGACCGTCCGCTCGGGCAGGCCCTTGGCGCGGGCGGTGCGGATGTAGGGCTCGGCCATCGCCTCGATCATCGAGCCCCGGCTCTGGCGGGCGTACATGGCGGCGTAGAGCAGCGCGAGGGCGGTCCAGGGCAGGAGCAGGTTCGAGGCCCAGCCGAGCGGGTTGTCGGTGAAGGCCTGGTAGGTGGGGTAGGGCAGCAGGCCGGCGATGCGGATGACGCCGTAGATGAGCATCACCGAGGTGAAGTACACGGGCAGCGAGGCGGCGGCGACGGCGCCGACCATGAGGGCCTTGTCGGTGGCGGTGTCCTTGCGCAGGGCGGCGGTGACGCCGGCGCCGAGGCCGAGGAGCAGCCACAGCACGGCGGCGCCGAGGGCGAGGGAGGCGGAGACCGGCAGGCGGTCCATGAGCAGGTCCCACACGGGCAGGGAGCTCTCGTAGGAGTAGCCCAGGCAGGGGAAGTCGCAGGCGACGGCGTACTGGCCGGTGCCGAGGGTGCGGCCGGTGAAGATGCCGGTCAGGAAGTCGGCGAACTGCTTCCACAGGGGCTGGTCGAGCCCCAGGTGGATGCGTACGTCGGCCAGTCGTTCGGCGCTGCAGGTCTTGCCGCACGCGGCGGCGGCCGGGTCGGCGGGCAGGACGTAGAAGATGAGGAAGGTGACGGCCGCGATGGCGAGGAGCACCCCGGCGAGGGCGAGGAGCCTGCGGGCGAGGTAGACGATCATGTGCGGCCGCCCCTCGGGTCGAGGATGTCGCGCAGCGCGTCGCCGAGCAGGGTGAAGGCGAGGACGGCGAGGAAGAGGAAGACGCTGGGGATGACGAAGTACATGGGGTCGGTCTCGTAGTAGGCGACGGACTCGGCGATCATCTGGCCCCAGGAGGGGGTGGGCGGGCGGACGCCCACGCCGAGGTAGCTGAGGGCGGCCTCGGTGCTGATCATTCCGGGGATGAGCAGGGTGGTGTAGGCGATGACCGGGCCCGCCACGCCCGGCAGGATCTCGCGGGTGAGGATCCGCCAGGGGCCGGCGCCGCCGACGCGGGCGGCGTCGACGTACTCGCGGTGCTTGAGGGAGAGGGTCTGGCCGCGGACGACGCGGGCGATGCCGGGCCAGCCGAAGATCCCGATGACGGCGGTCATGAGGACGATCCGGTTGACGTCCTTGGCCACGGACAACAGCGCGATCATGAAGATGAGGGAGGGGAAGGACATGGTCAGGTCCATGAGCCGGGACAGGACCGTGTCGGTGCGGCCGCCGAAGTAGCCGGCGGCGATCCCGGCGGCGGTGCCGGCGAGGACCACGATGGCGGTGGCGGCGAAGGCGATCAGGAGGGAGACCTGTGCGCCGTGGACGACGCGGGCGTACAGGTCGCGGCCCGTGACGGGTTCGACGCCGAGCCAGTGCTCGGGGCTGATCCCGCCGAGGGCGCCGAGCGGCTGGCCGCCGAGGTACGGGTCGACGGCGCTCTTGTCGAACTCGTGCGGGGACCAGCCGCCGAGCGCGCCCAGCCAGGGGGCGCCGGCGGCCATCAGGACGAAGACGGCGACGATGGCGAGGCTGACGCGGACGGCGGGGCGGCGGCGCAGTTCCCGCCGGGCGAGCTGCCAGGGGCTGCTGCCGGGTGCCGCCGCGGGCCGGTCCGCGGCGGCGTCGGCGGCCGTGTCGGTGGCCGGTGCTGTGGTGGTCATGGCGTCGAGGGCTCCGGGTTCCTCAGCCCTGGCTCTTGGAGGGGTCCTTGAGGCCGACGGTGGCGTAGTCGATGGTGCCGGTCCACACGGGGTGGCCGAAGGCGCCCGCGATGTTCGTGCCGACGAGGAGCGGCTTGCGCTCCAGCAGGATCGGAACGTTGGGCGACTTGGCCATCAGGGTCGCGTCGAGGTCGATCCAGGCCTGGTTGGCCTGCTTGGCGTCGGCCATGGCGTTGATCTCGTCGATGCGCTTGATGACCTCCTCGTCGCGGAACTGGCTGTAGTTGCCCTGGTTGCCCTTCGGCTTGATGGTGCGTCCGTCGAAGACGAAGGGGATCCAGGTGGAGCCGGAGGGGTAGTCGGGGCACCAGCCGGTGAGGGTCATGTCGGGGGTGGTGGACAGGTCGCCGATGACGTCGTAGTAGGCGCCGGGGTCGACGGTGTCGATGACGACCTCGATGCCCGCGCGGGACAGGCCCTGCTGGATGGCCTCGGCCTTGCCCTTGTCGCCGGTGGAGACCGAGAGGGAGACCTTCAGGGACTCCTTGCCGGCGGCCTTGAGGAGTTCCTTGGCCTTGGCGGGGTCGCCCGCCGGGGGGATCTTCAGGGTGTCGGCCTGCTTGCCGCCGGAGAGGGCCGGGGGCAGGTAGGCGGTGGCGATCTCGTTGAGGGCGGGTCCGCCGCCCGCGGTGACGACGGCCTCCTTGTCGACGGCGTACTGCATGGCCTGGCGGACCTTGGGGTCGTCGAAGGGGGCGCGTGAGTTGTTCAGGTGGAGCATCTCGGTGCAGCCCTGCGACTCGGCGAGCAGCCGGGACTTGACCTCGGGCTTGGGCAGGACCTTGGGGGCGCTTTCGGGGCGCATGTCGGAGTACTGCACCGTGGAGGCGTCGGCGCCCTCGCCGGCGATGATCCGGTCGTCGATCTGGCCGCCCTTGAGGCCCATGACGACCACGAACTTGTCCGGGTAGGCCTTGCGGACGGTGTCGGTGCCCGGGTCCCAGTGCTCGTTGCGGACGAGGACGAGCTTCTTGTCGCGGTCGTACGACTCGATCTTGTAGGGGCCGGAGGAGAACGGGCGGGCGTCGTACTGGGTGCCCTTCTCCTGGGACTGGGGCACGGGGGCGAAGGTGGGCAGGGTGGCGGTGGCGGAGAACTCGGCGACGGGCCGCTTCAGTTGGAAGACGATCGTGCGGTCGTCGGGGGTCTTGACCGAGTCGAGGTGCTGCCCCTGGAGGGGCCCCTTGTAGCCCTCGGTGCCGGCGAGGTACTGGGCGGCGTAGTCGGGGCCGCCGGTGAGGTCGGGGGCGAAGGACCGCTCGACGTTGTACTTGATGTCCTGGGCCCTGACCGGGCTGCCGTCCTCGTACTTGACGCCCTCCTTGAGGGTGAAGGTCCAGGTGCGGCCGCCGTCGGAGGGGGTGCCGAGGTCGGTGGCGAGGTCGGGGACCAGCTCGCTGCCGGCCTTGCCGGGTTCGGCCTTGAAGGTGACGAGCGTGCGGTAGAGCAGGCGGGTGCCGAAGTCCATGGTCGGCATGACCCAGTTGCGGGCGGGGTCGAGGTGCGCGAAGTCCTGGTTGGACAGGACGGTGAGGGTGCCGCCCTTGACCGGGGTGCCGCCGAGGATCTTGCCGTCGTTGGCGGCGGCCGGGTTCTCGCCGCCGGCGCCGGTCTGGCCCTTCGTCGTCCCGGAGCAGCCCGAGGCGCCGAGTGCGAGTGCGGCCACCAGGGCGGTGGCGAGGGCGAGTTGGGTGCGCTTGGTCATGGGTCACTCCAGGGAAGGGCACGCTCAGCGGCTCTACGATGTGACCGGTAACATAGTAATGTGAAATTGCACTGACAAGGGTTTGGGTTCCCCGTTATCCAGCCGTGTCCAAATCCCTTGGCCCCGGGCCCCGTTGGCGGGAACGGCCCGCCGCCCGCGCCTCCCGGTTGCGGCGGGGTGCGCGGGCGGCGGCGGCCTCTACGCCGTTCCGGCCGGTCGGCGGGCGGCGATCTCGTGGAGCTCCTCCTGGGTGAGGGCGATGCCGAACACCTCGCGCAGGGTCCCGTCCAGGGCCTGCGGGGCGATCTGCCCGGTGGTGCTCGTCCCGTCCGGGAGGGTGGTGACGAGCGTCAGGTCGTCCAGGCTGTGGTGGGCTGCGGGGGTCATCCGCTGGGCGAAGAGCCGGCGGACGAACGGGGAGCGGGCGTGGGTGCCCACGAAGTGGCTGCCGACGACGTAGTCGATGGGGTATTGGGCGGTGAGGGTGAAGGTGTGCCGGTCGATCCACGGGCTCGGGGCCCGCCCGGGGTCGCCGTCCGGTCCGGACGGGCGGGGTGAGGCCTGGTACAGCCACCACTGGTCGATGCCGTGGGCGCCGGGCCGCCGCTGCAGCAGGTGCCGCCAGCCGTCGTACGCGACGTGCGCTCCGTCGGCGAGTTCGATCGGCCCGAGCGGACCGGCCCCGAAGCCGACGTCGCACAGCCACTCGCGGTCGTCGTCGCGGGCGGTCACGGCGAGCAGGCCGTGGGTGGCGGGGAGGACCTTGGGCGCGCCGAGGCTGACCCGTCCGATCATGCCGGTGACGTGGAACCCGAGGCGTTCGAGGGCGGCGGCGAAGAGCAGGACGTGCTCGAAGCAGTAGCCGCCGCGGCGGTCGCGGACGAGGCGGGCCTCGATGGAGGGCAGGTCGAGCGGCAGGTCCCGGCCGAGGACGGCGTGGACGTTCTCGAAGGGGATGCCGGTGGTGTGGGCGCGCTGGAGCCCGCGCAGGACGGCGAGGGTCGGCTCGCGCGGGCCGTCGTACCCGATCCGGGCCAGATAGGCGTCGAGGTCGAGGAGTTCACCGGACCACCGGTCGGGTCGGTGGTCGGTCGGGCTCGGGTCGGGCACGGGCGTGAAGTCCGCGGGGCGGCCCGCGGCGCGCGCCGCGGGGGTCGGGAGGTCGGTGGCGGGGGCGGCGCTCGGGACGCCCCCGGTGTCGGCTGGCCGGATGCTCATGATCCCAGCCTCCCCCCTCGACCCGCATCGAGGTCAAGCCGGGCTGCGGATCCCTCGCGCGCCGCGCCGAGGCCGCCGCGCCGGGCTGCGGCCGGGGCTGCCGGGCCCTGTCCGCCGCCGCGCCGGGGGGCCTTCCCGTGCACGGCCTGCCGTGCAGGACCGTCCGGCCCGGCACGGCAGGTCCGCCGGGAGGGAGAACCGGCCTAGCGGACCGGGCCCAGGCCGCCGGCGGTGCGGCCCACCGGTTCGTCGCGGCCCTGGGCCCAGAGGGAGCGGACGTGGCCCAGGTGGCGCTGCATGCAGGCTTCCGCCGCCTTCGCGTCGCCGCTGATCATCAGGTCCAGCAGCTCTAGGTGCTCCTCGGCGGAGGAGACCAGCTTGCCCGCCTCGTCCAGGCCGGTCAGGCCGTACAGACGGGAGCGCTTGCGCAGGTCGCCGACGGTCTCCACGAGCCGTTCGTTGCCCGAGAGGCCCAGCAGCGTGAGGTGGAAGCGGCGGTCGGCCTCCAGGTAGCCGATGAGGTTGTGCTCGCGGGCACTGGTGACGATCTCCTGCGCGATGGGGCGCAGTTCCTCCAGCTGGTCGGCCGTGGCCGTCTTCGTGATCCGGCCGATGGTCGGCACCTCGATCATGGTGCGCAGCTCGGTGTACTGGTCGAGGTCGCGCTCGCTGACCTCGGTGATCCGGAAGCCCTTGTTGCGGACCGGCTCGACCAGGCCCTCCCGAGCCAGGTCGAGCATGGCCTCGCGCACCGGGGTTGCCGAGACGCCGAGTTCGGCCGCGAGGCCGGGGGCGGAGTAGACGCTGCCGGGGCGCAGCTCACCCGCTATCAGAGCGGCTCGGAGGGCGTGCCCGACCTGGTCGCGGAGTCGTTCCTGGGCCTTGATGAGACTGTGCTGCTTCAGGTCACCCATTGCGTTTCCTCCGAGACCCTTTTCACCTGCCGACGAGCAGACGCCCAGCGTACAATGTCACGTTGCGCTGCTCATATCTGAGCGGCCTCGTACAGCGCGACCGCCACGGCAAGATCTTCCCAGGCCATGCCCACGCTCTTGAAGAGCTGTGGACAACCACGCTCGCCTCCCGCCGGCAGCCGTCCGGCGACCAGGTCCGCGAGCGTGCCCGTGATGTGCCCCGCCCCGACGGCCCCCTCCGCCTCCGGGACCAGCAGATCACCGGCCTCCCGCAGCGCCGCCGCACGCGACTCCACGTACACCGCCGCCCGTCGCACGAGGGCGGTGTCCGTCTCCCGGGCGGTCGGCTCGTGCGATCCGACGGCCACGACCACCGCGTCCGGCCGGACCAGCCGCCCGTCGAAGAGCGGTACGCGGGCCGTGGTGCAGCAGACGACCAGATCGGCGTCGGCCACGTCCGCAGGGGTGCCGGTCCGCGCGGCCGGTCCCAGGGTGCGGGCGTGCGCGGCGAGGCGCCCGGCTCCCCCGCGGCTCCGGGCGACCACCGCCACCGACTCCACCTCCCGCTCGGCGACGACCGCTTCGAGGTGCCCGTACGCCTGCGGGCCGGAGCCGAAGAGCACCATCCGCAACGGCCGCCCGGCCGGCGCCAGGTGGCGCAGCGCGAGGACCGAGACCGCCGGGGTGCGCAGGGCGGTCAGGGCCGCGCCGTCGAGCAGGGCCAGCGGGCGCAGGGTGGGCCCGTCCAGCAGCAGGTAGGAGCCGGTGATCCGGGGCAGCCCGCGCGCCGGGTTCCCGGGCGCGACCCCGGCGATCTTCACCCCGGCGTACGCGCCGGACGCGGCCGGCATCAGCAGCAGTTCGCCGTCGCCGGGCACCCCGATCGAGGAGCGCGGGGGGCAGGCCTCCGGGTCGAGGCCGCCGCGCAGGGCGGCGGCCAGGGCGTCGGCGGCCGCGGCCGGGCCGAGCAGGGCGGCCATGGCCGCCGCGCCGAGCTGGGGTATCGCCGCAGGCGTCGCGGCCGGTGTCGCGGCCGGTGTCGCGGCCGGTGTCGCGGCCGGCGTCACAGCAGGAACCCGGTGCCGAGGGCGTCGTACGGGTCCACGGCGAAGGCGTGTTCACCGGTGCGGTAGGCGCTGCCGGTCACCTCGGTGACCCCGCCGTCCAGCATCCGGCCGGTGAACACGGTGCCGGTGACGGACTCGCTCAGCAGGTCCTCCCCCGGCCCGAGCCGTCCGTCCTCGGCGAGCAGCGCGAGCCGCGTCGAGGTGCCCGAGCCGCAGGGCGAGCGGTCGACCTGCCCGTCGGCGAAGACGGTCACGTTGCGCTGGTGCGGCCCGAACGGGGTGTCGGGCAGGTCCTCGTGGAGGATCACCCCGTAGACCCCGGACAGGAGCGGGCCGTCGGGGTGCCAGGTGGCGGGGTGGGTGGCGAGGGCGGCCCGGATCTCCTGGCCGGCGCGCACCAGTGCGGGCAGTGCGGCGCGCGAGACCTCCAGGCCGAGGTCGCGGGCGCGGACGGAGGCGTAGCAGGCGCCGGCGTGCGCGATGTCCGCCTCGGCCAGTCCGAGCGAGGTGGCGACGGGCACCTTGCGGGCGCCCACCCGGGCCGGCACGTTGCGGAAGGTGACCCCGGTGGTGCGGCCGCCGCCGCGGTGGACGGTGGCGGTGACCCGCCCGGACGGTACGTCGATCCGCACCGGGGCGTCCCCGTCGTCCGGGGCGGGGACCCGGCCGCTGTCCACGGCCCAGGCCCCGAGGGCCATGGTGCCGTGGCCGCACGCCGTGGAGTAGCCGTCCTTGTGCCAGAACAGGACGCCGAAGTGGGCCCCGTCGTCGTCGGCGGGGACCACGAAGCCGCCGTACATCCCGGCGTGTCCGCGCGGCTCCTGCACGAGCATGCGCCGTACGTCGTCCAGCGGGCCCCGGCGCGGCGCGGTCCCCGATCCGCCGGGGCCGATGGCGGTGGCACAGCGCTCGGCGACGGTGTCTCCCGGGACGGGCGGCATGCCCGCGGCGGCGGTGTCGACGATCCGGAAGGGCTCTCCGGCGGTGTGGTAGTCCACCGTTCGGACGGTGATCACAGGAGGAAGCCTCCGGGGAAGGGGTCGGACGGGTCGAGGAAGTACTGGGCGGTGCCGGTGATCCAGGCCCGGCCGGTGACGGTGGGCACCACGGCGGGCAGGCCGCCGACGGTGGTCCGCTCGACCAGCCGGCCGGTGAACTCGGTGCCGATGAAGGACTCGTTGACGAAGTCCGCGCCGAGTTCGAGCAGGCCGCGGGCGTGCAGCTGGGCCATCCGCGCGCTGGTGCCCGTACCACAGGGCGAGCGGTCGAACCAGCCGGGGTGGATGGCCATGGCGTGCCGGGAGCGGCGGGCGTCGGAGCCGGGCGCGGCGAGGTAGACGTGCTTGACGCCGGCGATGGAGGGGTTGTCGGGGTGGACGGGCCGGTCGGGGCCGGCGTTGACCGCGTCCATGACGGCCAGTCCGGCGGCGAGCAGGTCGTCCTTGCGCGCCCGGTCGAAGGGCAGTCCGAGGGCTTCGAGTTCGACGAAGGCGTAGAAGTTGCCGCCGTAGGCGAGGTCGTAGGTGACCGTGCCGTGGCCGGGCACGTCGGCCTTGAGGTCGAGGCCGACGCTGAAGGAGGGGACGTTGGTGAGGGTGACGGCCGTGGCCGCCCCGTCCTCCACCCTGACGTCGACGCTCACCAGCCCCGCCGGGGTGTCGAGCCGGACGGTGGTGACCGGCTCGACGACGGGCACCATGCCCGTCTCGACCAGGACGGTGGCCACCCCGATGGTGCCGTGCCCGCACATCGGCAGCAGGCCCGACACCTCGATGTAGAGGACGCCGAAGTCTGCGTCGGGGCGGGTCGGGGGCTGCAGGATGGCGCCGCTCATCGCGGAGTGCCCGCGCGGCTCGTACATCAGCAGGGTCCGTACGTGGTCCATGTGCTCGATGAAGTGGAGCCGCTTCTCGGCCATGGTGGCGCCGGGGATCACCCCGACTCCCCCGGTGACGACCCGGGTCGGCATGCCCTCGGTGTGCGAGTCCACCGCGTGGTAGACGTGGCGCGTGCGCATCAGGCGTCCCCTCCAGCTGGTTAGTTGAGGCCCTCGGCCAGGGCCTTCTCGGTGGCGGCGCGGACGGCGGCCTCGGTGTCGCCGGTGAGCGGGAAGCGCGGCGGGCGGGTGGCGCCGCCGGGGCGGCCCGCCAGGTCCATGGACAGCTTGATGGCCTGGACGAACTCGGTCTTGGAGTCCCAGCGCAGCAGGGAGTGCAGGGACTTGTAGAGCGGCAGGGCGGTCTCCAGGTCGCCGGCGACGGCGGACCGGTAGAGGGTCGCGCAGGCGTTCGGGAGGGCGTTGGGGTAGCCGGCGATCCAGCCGACGGCCCCGGCGAGGGCCAGTTCCAGCAGGACGTCGTCGGCGCCGATGAGCAGGTCGAGGCCCGGGGCGAGCTCGGCGATCTCGTAGGCGCGTCGCACGTCCCCGCTGAACTCCTTGACGGCGACGACCGATCCGTCGGCGTGCAGCCGCGCGAGCAGGGACGGGACCAGGTCCACCTTGGTGTCGATGGGGTTGTTGTACGCCACGACGGGCAGCCCGGCGCGGGCGACCTCGGCGTAGTGGGCGCGTACGGTCTCCTCGTCCGCGCGGAAGGCGTTGGGCGGCAGCAGGAGCACGGAGCCGGCGCCGGCCTCGGCGGCCTGCTCGGCCCAGCGGCGGGCCTCGGCGCTGCCGTAGGCGGCGACGCCGGGCATCACGCGGTCGCCGTCGCCGGCGGCCTCGACGGCGGTACGCACGACGCGGGCCCGCTCCTCGTCGGTGAGGGTCTGGTACTCCCCGAGGGAGCCGTTGGGGACCACGCCGTCGCAGCCGTTCTCGATCAGCCAGGCCACGTGCTCGGCGTAGGCGTCGTAGTCGACGGTGAGGTCCTCGCGCAGGGGGAGCGCGGTGGCGACCATGATTCCGTGCCAGGGACGGGTGCGGGGCGCGGGGGTGTGCGCGTTGGTCATGAGAGGCTCCCTAGTGTGGTGTGTGACATTTTACTAGTGGGTGTGGTGCGGCCACAAGGGCCGGGACACCCCTGATCAGCGGTCGGTGGCGGGAAGTTCGGCGAGGTCGCGCAGCGGGACCGGGCAGGAGAAGGGGCGGCGGTCCGCCGCGGGCTCCGCTCCGGCGAGGGCGGCGACAGCGGGTCCGCACATGCGGCCCTGGCACCAGCCCATGCCGGCCCGCGTGAGGAGTTTGACCGTACGGGCGTCCCGCGCCCCGAGGTCCCCCGCCGCCTCGCGGATCCGGCCGGCCGGGACCTCCTCGCAGCGGCACACGACGGCGTCGTCCCGGAGCCAGCCGGTCCAGCCCTCGCCGGGCCGGTGGGCGGCGGCCATCGCGTCGGCGAAGGCGCGCAGCCGGGCGCGGCGGCGGGCGAGGCGTTCGGGTCGGCCGGTGCGGGGGGCGTCCGCCGCGGGCCGCAGCGCGGCCGCGACGGAGTACGCGGCCAGCTCGCCCTCCGTCAGCGCCAGGTGGGCCCCGCCGACACCGCCGGTCTCCCCCGCGGACCAGACGCCGGGGACGCTGGTGCGCTGTTCGGCGTCGAGGACGAGGGCCACGGTCCCGTCGGGGCCGGGCCGGGTGGCGCAGCCGAGTGCGGTGGCGAGTTCGAGCTGCGGCACCAGCCCGTGGCCGACGGCGAGCGCGTCGCAGGGGATCCGGCGGGCGGTGCCGGGCAGGGGGCGCCAGTCGCGGTCGAGGCGCGCCACGGTGACGGCCTCGATCCGGCCGGTGCCGTGGGCCTCCGTGACGGCGTGCCGGGTCAGCAGCCGGACGTGGTGGCGGGCCAGGGCACCGCCGTAGGACGCGGCTTCGAGGAGCTTGCCGGGGTTGCGCAGCAGGGCGGGCACCTGCCCCGCGTACGCGGTGTAGGCGGCGGCCTCCACCACGGCGGGCACGGTGGCTCCGGCGGCGGCCAGCGACCCGGCCACCGCGAGCAGCAGCGGGCCGCTCCCGGCGACGACCACGCGCCGGCCGGGCAGCACCAGTCCGCCCTTGAGCATGGCCTGCGCCCCGCCGGCCCCGACCACTCCGGGCAGGGTCCAGCCCGGGAAGGGCAGGTGGCGCTCGTAGGCACCGGTGGCGATGAGCACGGCACGTGCCGTGACGGCCGCGGCCCGCTCGTCGGGGGCGTAGCCGGCGACGGCGTGCAGGACCCACCCCGCGGTGGGCACGGCGCCGCCCGCTCGGCCGGACCCGGTACACCCGGGGCCGGCTTCGGCCGCCCCGGCCCGGACGACGGTCCACACGTGGTGGTGCGGCAGGTACCGGATCCGGCCGGCCTCGACGTGCTCGCGCAGGGCGGCTTCACGGACCGCGAACTCGGCCCAGCCGTGGTGCAGGGCCTCGGGGCGGGCCGCGCCGAGGCCCGGCGCGGGGTGGCGGTAGTACTGCCCGCCGGGGCGTTCGCCCGCGTCGAGCACGGCCACCCGGAGCCCGAGCCCGGCGGCGGTGACGGCGGCCGCCAGCCCGGCCGGCCCGGCCCCGACGACCGCGAGGTCGACCGGGCCCGCCCCGACAGACCCGCCCGCCGCGGCCCGATCGGCGGG